>CAVQUR010000018.1:0-183285 GCA_963716875.1 uncultured Gammaproteobacteria bacterium | reverse complement strand
GGTAAACCCGTATGCCGCCGCGGAACCCTGCGGCACCCTCTGACCACCAAGAGGTCGTTCTGCATCCGCCCAGTGGACCTCGAGTCTGCCGCGCCCCAAGGAGAAACACCGATGATCAATCTGACTACTGCCCTGCGTGAACGAAGGCGCTCCGTGTTGAGCGCGGCTCGTGCCACCGTGGTCGACACCTACCAAGGCTTCATGGCCGTGACCCACAACAGCGTGGCCCTGCTGGGCACCGTGCTGGTGGTCGGCCTGATCACCCTCAGCCTCAACACCGAGTGGCGCTTTGCCGGCGAGCAAAAGTTGCTGGGCTGGCTGATGGACCGCCAGGAAGCCATCGCCGCCGCCGAAGAAGAAGCCAACCCGACTGGGCTGACCTTGGAAGCCGAGCCCACCGCCGTCGACCGCGTCACCGCGGCCCTGCCCCATGAATTGCCCAAGCAGCAGGCCAAGGTGGCCTTCTGGCTGAGCCGCAAGTACCGCGTGGCGCCTGAGCCCGTGGGCGCCCTGGTGGCCGAAGCGTTCGAGATTGGCGAAAAGGCCAAGCTCGACCCCACCCTGATCCTGGCCATCATGGCCATCGAATCGCGCTTCAACCCGTTCGCCCAGAGCCCCGTGGGCGCCCAGGGTCTGATGCAGGTGATGACGCGCGTGCACACCGACAAGTACGAAGACTTTGGCGGCCAGCTCGCCGCCTTCGACCCGGTGACCAACCTGCGCGTGGGCGTGAAGGTGCTGCAGGACTGCATTCGCCGCGCCGGTTCGATCGAAGGCGGCTTGCGCCTGTACGTGGGTGCGGTGACCACCGACGGCAGCTGGTACGTGAACCGCGTGATGGCCGAGCACCTGCGCATCCAGAGCGTGGCGCTGGGCAAGCCCATGCCGGTGAACTTCCCCAAGGCGGCTGCGATCCCCGTGAAAGCGCCGGCCGAAGCCGCAACGCCGCCGGCGGCCACCGACCCGGCGATTGAAGCCGAGGCGCGCTCCGCAGCCCACCATGCCCGCCCAGCCCGCGCTGCAGCAGTCCTGAGCCATGGCGACCTCGGGTCGCACCGCAACCAGGCCCCAGTGCTTCATGGCCTCGGCTAAAATCCGCGGGTGCGCAACTGGCGATAGGCGTCTTCCGCTGCGGTCCTGAGACCGGGAGTGCGAAGCTCGCTGACGTGGCCCCCCGGCCGACGGTTGAACGATTCAGGCCGGGACAACCACTGGGAAGCGCACCGCTGCAGCCGTTTGCCCAGTGCAACCGCAGCGTTCAGCCGTTCGCCTGGGCAGCCCCTGCCGCGCATCCGTGCGTGCCCAGGGTTTCACGCCACCGAAAACCACCAGCATGTACGACCGCAAGATCCTCATTGAGCAGACCGACCCCGAGCTGTTCGCCGCCATCCAGGCCGAGAACGCGCGCCAGGAACACCACATCGAGCTGATCGCCAGCGAAAACTACGCCTCGCCCGCCGTCATGGCCGCGCAAGGCACCCAGCTCACCAACAAGTACGCCGAAGGCTATCCCGGCCGCCGCTACTACGGTGGCTGCGAGCACGTCGACGTGGCCGAGCAACTGGCCATCGACCGCGCCAAGCAGATCTTTGGCGCCGACGCCGCCAACGTGCAGCCCCATTGCGGCGCGTCGGCCAACGAGGCCGTGTTCCTGGCCTTCCTCAAGCCCGGCGACACCATCATGGGCATGAGCCTGGCCGAAGGCGGCCACCTCACCCACGGCATGCCGCTGAACATGAGCGGCAAGTGGTTCAACGTGGTGAGCTACGGTCTCGACGCCAACGAAGCGATCGACTACGACGCCATGGAGAAGAAGGCCCATGAGTCCAAGCCCAAGCTGATCATCGCCGGCGCTTCCGCCTACAGCCTGCGCATCGACTTCGAGCGCTTTGCCAAGGTGGCCAAGGACGTGGGCGCCATCTTTCTGGTCGACATGGCGCACTACGCCGGCCTGATCGCCGCCGGCGTCTACCCCAACCCGGTGCCCCACGCCGACGTGGTCACCTCCACCACCCACAAGAGCCTGCGCGGCCCGCGCGGCGGCATCATCCTGATGAAGGCGCAGCACGAAAAAGCCATCAACAGCGCCATCTTCCCCGGCCTGCAAGGTGGCCCGCTGATGCACGTGATCGCCGCCAAGGCGGTGGCCTTCAAGGAAGCCCTGCAGCCCGGCTTCAAGGCCTACCAGCAGCAGGTGCTGACGAATGCGCGCATCGTGGCCGAAACGCTCACCGAGCGCGGCCTGCGCATCGTGAGTGGGCGCACCGAAAGCCACGTCATGCTGGTCGACCTGCGCGCCAAAGGCATCACCGGCAAGGAAGCCGAGGCGGTGCTGGGCAGCGCCCACATGACGATCAACAAGAACGCGATCCCGAACGACCCGGAAAAGCCCATGGTCACCAGCGGCGTGCGCATCGGCACCCCGGCCATGACCACCCGCGGCTTCAAGGACGAAGAGGCCCGCGCCACCGCCCACCTGATCGCCGACGTGCTGGACAACCCGCGCGACCCGGCGAACATCGACGCGGTGCGGGCCAAAGTCAACGCGCTGACGGCGCGCTTCCCGGTCTACAAGTGACGCACCGCATCGCTGCCGCCGCTTCGCGGGTCGCCGCCCGTCCAACGGGCCCGACCGCTTTGAGAGCGGCTCAGCGGCAGGCAAAGCGACCGCAGCCCCTCGTGGGTCGCTGGCTCCCAGCGCAGGAGCGCGGTCATGAAGTGCCCGTTTTGCGGGCACCTGGAAACCCAGGTCGTGGAAACCCGGGTGTCAGAAGAAGCCGATTTCGTGCGCCGCCGCCGCCAGTGCGGCCACTGCGAAAAGCGCTTCACCACCTACGAACGCCCCGACGTCACCTTTCCCGCCGTGGTCAAGAAGGACGGCCGGCGGGTGGACTATGTGCCGGGCAAACTGCGCGCGTCCTTCACGCTCGCCCTGCGCAAGCGACCCGTCAGCACCGAACAGGTCGACACCGCCATTGAACGCATCGAAGAAAAGCTGCTGAACCTGGGCGCCCGCGAGGTGCCCGCCACCCGCCTGGGCGAAATGGTGATGCGCGAGCTCAAAAAGCTCGACAAGGTGGCCTACATCCGCTTCGCCAGCGTCTACCGGAGCTTTGAAGACATCGACGATTTCCGGGCGCTGGTGGATGAGGTGAGGCGGTGAGCAATTCCAGAGTAAGCACACCTCTAACTCAGACGGTCATCGCTGACCCTGCTACCGCCAACAGGCTCCATCGCTCAACGCAGTCCCCGTCCGCGCCTTCAGGCCAGTATTGGTCAAGGTCAAGCTGCCGCAATCGTCCCCCTTCACTGGTGCTGCAGTCAACGTGTACGCGGAGACAGTCGCCGTCACAGTCACCGAGTATCGGTTCTGTCCAGCTGCAGACCCTGCAGGAGAAACCTGCAACCTTGCCGGCAGCGCGCTTTGGTACTGATTCCGAGACGAATACTGCCTCTCCATGTACTGAGCTGCCTCCAACAGCGTCGCGCGGGCATCGGCCCGGTTGCCCTTGGCGATGAACTGCGTGTAGCTGGGGTAAGCAACCGTCGCAAGGATCGCGACGATGGCCGTGACGATCATGACCTCAATCAAGGTGAAGCCACGAGCGCCTTGCGCGAACTGCCGCGTGGGTTGAAACGCCTTCTTTTCCATGGCTCTTACCGAATGGGCGGATTGATGATCCGACGCCAAATCCTGTCTTTGGTCGTTCCGCCACCGGGTACGGGCGGTGGCACGGCTATCTGTTCCTGAATATTCAGGCCCCCAGTGGTGTTCTGGATGCTGTATTTGGTTAAACAAAAGGCCGAATCACAAGTCGTGGTTGGACTGCGCAGTACCGCATCCTGGCCATCAGCCGGCGTCGCATAACCCGCGATATTGCAGAGATCGCCAGCGCCAAACACACCGTCGCCATTGGTATCGAACAAGCAGTAGTCGGCACTCTTTCCCCTCTCTGCAGGGAACAGCAGATTCACACCTTGCCCGACGGCGGTGTCGCAAGGTATGACCGTTTGCGCGGGGGCTGCGGCGCTGAACAGAACGAGCGTCTGACCCACACGCTGGGGAGCGTAAAGGGTCCTGAGTCCCTCATAACCCGTGATTTGCAAGTCCATGTACCAACCGCGCCTGGTGACGTAGTTCACATCAACGCCAGCCACGTCAAAATAGGTGGCCCCATCTGCGGCGTTGATTGCCGAGACCGAGCGGGACACAAGATCGGATCGGGCATAGGGAGGACCGACCGAATCGGACGGCTTCAGCCAGACCGCATAAATGGACTGGACAGACGTGTCTGTGACATCAGCCGTGGTCAAAAGACGCCCTGTACCAAACGCGATCAAGGGCCCGCCCAAGCTGTGTTCAAACAACACCGGCGCCTGCGTGATGGGCTGTGCATTGCCCAAAGCATCCACTGCTGAGAATACGGCAGCTCCACCATTGGCGATCGAAAAATTGCTCGCCTGCAGCGCATCGTAGTCAAACTTCCAGAGCTTGCCTTTGAGGTCTCCAGCGTAGGCAGAGACGATCTGGCCGACGGCATTCTTCTGAACCACCACACCGCCCAGTCCGTTGCCCGTTGCAGAGGAGTCGACCAGCACCTTCTGAGCAACACCCGTCTCGAGATCAACGACAAAAAGATATGCGTTTGCGGTTGCACTTTCCGAATAGCCGTTGCCAAAGATGGCCACCCACTTCCCGTTCGGCAGCACACCGACCACAATGGGTGCCGTCACGTAGCCCAGGTTGGCATCGGTCAGTTCCCAGCGAATCGCAGATGCGCCCAGCGCCCCGGGGTTGGTCACATCCAGCGCGTAGACCGCCTTTCCACCCGCACCGAGTGAGCCGACGAGATAGTTCCTCCAACTCGCTGCCGTGGCGCCAGGAGCCCGCACGTGGGCGTCGAATTCCCTCAAGGGGCCGTCAACAAAATACTTGTGGTAATTCGCCGTCGTCCCATAGGTCTGGGAAGTCAGAATCGAAAGGGATGGGTAGACCGTGCGCGGCACATAGGCGAACACCTCCTTGCCATCATCAGGCGACGCCCCCTTGGTGTCGAGGAAGCCATGCAGCATGCCGCCATTGCCCCCGATGTACAACACGCCATTTCGTGCCCTTTTGGCGTCCAGAAAAGCTCCATAGCTTGCCCCAACAGTGGGCAGGGACGCATAGCCTTCGTTCACGCCATCCTTCGCAAACACCGGATTGGCGTTGACAAAGTCGCCAAGGATGCTTTCCCTCACTCGATAGCCTGTGGAGCTCTCATTGGAACGGTCGCCGCGGAGAAAATCTACCAGGGTCTGGGTGCCTGCAGAGCCCATCGCGGTGCGGTTTGCCGCGCTGATGTCACTCCAGGTGAACGTGACACCCGAAGGAACGGTGCGACCGGGGTCCCAAGTGTAGATGGGCCTACCGCTCCAGTCCGTCGGCAGTTTTTCCGAAGCGGACCACACCTTGACACCAGTCTGCCCGTTCGCATCCAGCGCGTATGCATCGATATCACCCGTCCACTCCGTCGTCTTGTACACCGGAATGTACTTCCGGTTGCCAGCCTCCAGAACAACCGCCGCTGCCGCTACGCCCGCCTCGCGCAGTTCCCGGTCCCCCGCCTTGCCAACCGCTGCACGGATGGCGCGGGTCAACTCAGCCGGGTCCTTGGCGCTGAAATACTCTCCGCGGCTGTTCAACGCAGCGTGCCACAGGTCATCAATCTGGTCAGTCCCCCAGCCCACGGTGCCACTGGTCAAGGCCGGCAGCGACGTCGCGGGGTTGAGCAATCCGCGCACACCCAGACCAATGGTGAAATTGGTCATGCTCTGCCAGAACGACGGATCGGCCGCTGAGGGAACCACCTTGTTGGCCAGGTCCGGGCGAAGATCGCGTTTCCAATACTGCATGGCGTAGTCAGCCAAGGTATCAGATCGGCCATCAAGATAGGGCCGCTGCCTGAGGTACTGGTAGGAACGGCCTCCCGCGCCCGTGATGATCGTGCCGTCCGTATTGTCGACGTTGCCCACCGCCGCCAAGCCACCGCTTCCCGTGGTGTCGTTCCAGTAACCATCGGTGACCAGCATGTGATACGCCCGTCTGCAGGTCTTTTGTGCGGCTGTGGTTGCCGTTCCGGGCGTGTCGCTCCAGGGCCCTGCAGTTCCCGCCGACGAGTAGTACTCGCCGACGTCCTGCGTGGCGCGGCGCAGAGGGGTACCTCCGGAAGCGGACATGCCGTAGAGCCAGGTCAAGAGCTCAGACTTGCGGGCGGGCGTGTAGTCGCGCACACCTGACTCAATGGTTCGGGTGTTGAATCCATCGACGGCAGTCGCGTTGGTCTTGTTGATGCGCCCATAGCCAAACCGGAATTTGTCCTCGGTGTCTTGCAAGGCCTCGCCGACCGATGCCTTGGCCAGCAACAGGCGCGACCGGTAGTACACAAACCAGTTGGCGAAGTTCTGGCGCTCTTCTGCTCGAGTGCAGGTTGCTCCGGCGCAGTCGCTGCGGTCGGGGTACTTGGTGAAGGTCGTCGCAGCCCCTGCATTGATATTGAACTCGGTGTAGTTGTTAGCAGCCTGCGGATCCCTAAAACCGCCCATTGCATCCCGATTCAACCGGTAGTAGAAGCCCCGGGTTGTAGGAGACGTCTGCGGTCCCGCCACAGTTCGTTCTAGTCCCATCGAAGCACCAATCTGCGTTCTGGTTGCGCACATCCGTGAGGTCTATCGTGCGTGCTCCAGCGGCATCCGGGTCCACCCGTGCAGCTGTGACGCTGGCAGCCGCGTACCGAGTCCCGTCTGCCCTGATCCAGGGCAAGTACCGGACCTCGGGGTTGTAGTAGATGGTGTTGGCGTCCGCAGATCGCATGTAGCGCTGTCGCCAATTGGTGCTGCCAGGAGTCGCTGCAATCGTGCCTACGAAAAAGCCCGGCAAGACTGCCTGACTGCCATTGTCTCGAGGGTCGAAATTGATTGAGTTTGTTTGAATTGGCGAATTCAGAGTGAACGCGCCAATCACCGCTTGGTTCTCAGGCATGTGCTGAAACAGCATGGAGCCGGAATCGTCCATGGTGAGCATCACGTTCGGCTTGACGCCTCCACCATCACGGCTCACCAAAGGCGCTTGAGCTGGAGGCGTTTGAGCTTGAGCGGCCGCGATTGTGCCCATTGCCAACATTGACAGAACCAGCGGCGCGAACAATCGCAAGCAACCCCGACTACTCAGGCCCATGAGCTCCCTGCGCGGCTTCTCAACCGCATATTCAAACTCTTTGATCATCTGGTGACCTCCACTAGTTCAAAGCCAACATTGACTGAAGCCACACGACGGAGCCCGAAAGCGTGCGCCCGGTCGTCGCATCTGCTGTGTGATCGGGACTGAAACCCCTGGCGGTGACCAGCACCGCCGTCCGGGTATCGGGTAGCAGCTGGAACTCGACAAAACACTCGGGCGCTGGTGGTGTGAACGAGCTGTCGACGCTTTCTATCCAGGTATCTGGCACGGTGATCTGGGACGCCCCACCACCCACCCAGGTGCCGCTCACCTGCCAGGTCGGCGACCCGCCCACCGCCACGGTGGTGAGGCTTGCATCGGCCAATTGAGGAATGCGCGCAGCGCTGGGCAAATTCATCTGCGTCTCGCAATACCGCAGCGCGGCCTCGGCATATTGCTGTGCCAGCGCTTCAGCACGCATGTTGTTGACCACGCGTTCGCTGGAAATCGATCCGCGCATGGCCGCCGACGCGGTCAGCCCGATGATCACCAGCATGATCAGGGTGATGATCAAGGAGACACCGCGCTGAGACCCGGCAGCGCTTGAAAAGGCATTTGAAAAACGGTGTTGCATGATTGGATGGCGACTGTTCAAAGACCCATTCGGTTTCTCAAGGCAACCGTGGAAAAGAACGACTGGTACAACCGCCGGTCCGTGATGGCCACTACCGCGCCGTCGCAATCGGTGTAATTGGCTGCGACCGGATCGTCCGGATCCAGCACGGGATCCACACTGCGCATGAGCAGACACATCCTCACGCTGATCACACGTCCCCAGTCCACCACAGAAGCAGCTGAAACGTATCGAACAGCACGTCTGGGATCCGCTGCGTCTGCCTCGCCAAACCATAGCTTCATCGCTTCGACGTTTTCAACCAACGGCTGACCCGCATTGCCGCTGCTAGCGCAGTGCAACTCTGGCCGCGCCGTAGCGACAGTCGGCGTCACGTAGTAGCGG
Source organism: uncultured Gammaproteobacteria bacterium (assembly GCA_963716875.1). Taxonomy (GTDB): domain Bacteria; phylum Pseudomonadota; class Gammaproteobacteria; order Chromatiales; family Chromatiaceae; genus JASJBU01. Next base: position 175,069 of record CAVQUR010000018.1, on the reverse strand, counting down.
TTGGTGGCGACGTAAAAGGTGCCACTGATTGCAAGCGAATTTCCCAGGCAGTCAGTTGGCGTACCGCCAGAACTGGGAATGGAGTTCACTGGCGTGGCCTGAAAGCTCACCTCGATCGCATGGGTCGTTGTGCCGCCACCCACGCTGCAAGTCATGTTGCCGGTGGCGCTCGGAGCGGAGACCGCCGTCTCGCACCCAAAAATCGCAGCGCCCGTGAACAGCCGCCCAAACGTGGCGGTGCCGCCGGCCGCTGACGCGGAAATTCCATTTGGCTCCGAGTAACCGGCCATCTGGATATCCCGCGCCATGATGGAGAAAGCGGCGGTCGCGTCCTCGTTCATTTGCGCCAAAGCGCTCTGAGACTTACCGGTGATACCAGAACCGAGATAACTGAAGAGCACGGCAGCAACGACCACAGCGCCAATCACCAGCGACACCATGATCTCGACGATGGACATGCCGCGCTGAACGTGCCTGCGCGATCCAAGATATCTCTTCATAGTTGCACCCGGAAATACAGGCAACGCACCGAGTCGTCGGCGCTGACGTCCAGATCTGCGCTGCATTCAGCAGCACCAGCCGTACCCGATTCATCACTGGCCGCGAGCCCTGGATCGCGCCAGGCGATCCAGATATCGTAAGCACCCACGGTGGCAGCATCTGCCCGGATCGAAACCGACCCCTCGGGCAACCTAGAGCGCACCGTTGACCGCCATTGCTGCATGTCCGCCGCGGCCATCTGTGCCGCCGTGCAGGTGTCAGATGCCAATCGACAGCTGGGCGAAGGCACTGTCGGCACGGTGGACTGTGATGCGAAGTCGGCCCCCAGCACATAGCCGGCCAAAGCAGCAGCGTTGGTGTTGTTGGCTCTCATGCGTTCCGCGACATCGCTCACCAGCTGAGTCGCCGTCGCACGATACTGCGACATCTTTGTGTAGCGCATGGAGGCCGCATTCATACCTGCCAGCCCGAGCAAGCCGACGGACGCTATGACAATGGACACAAGCACTTCGATGAGCGAAGCACCCGTCTGAGAACTTGCGCGAGCACGATTCAGCATGCTGAGGTCCCTGGCGGCCGAATCGCGACCCGGCCTTGATTCGAAATACAAAGAAGCCGTGTGTTGGTGGATGGAACTCGCGCTCGCCCGGACCCGGGTCAGGGCGCCGTTCGGCGGCCGGATCGCCAGCGTCAGGGTCGTACCTGGCCATCAGGTCAACCCGGGCGACGAGTTGCTGACCGTGCTCGACATCGACCCCGTCCGGGTCGAGGTCCAGGTGCTCGAGAGCGAGGTCGGGCACCTGCGCGCGGGCGCCTCGGCCGCCATCACGTTCGCCGCCTTTCCGGGCGAGACGTTCACCGGCCGCATCGAGACCATCAACCCGCAGGTGGACGAGGTCACACGCCAGGCGAAGGTCACGGTGACCGTCCCCAATCGGGACGGCCGCATCCTGCCCGGCATGTACGCGGAAGTGATCCTCGACTCGCGCCGGTTGCCCGACCGGCTGCTCGTCCCCGTCTCGGCCGTTCTGGAACGCGACGTCGACCGCCGGACGATGCTCTTCGTGTTCAGCGGCCAGGGCACGGACGGCATCGCCGAATGGCGGTATGTGACGCCCGGGCGCAGCAATTCCCGCTTCGTCGAAATCCTGGCGGAACCGGAGGCCGGGATCGGCACGGTCGCCGCGGGCGAGATCGTGCTCGTGGGCGGGCACCGCTCACTGACGCACGGGGCCCGCGTCCGGCTGACCGAGAACGCCGTGGCCGAGGGCGGCCGCCCCCGGTGACCCACCGGCCAGAGGAGATCCCGTCATGAAATGCCGCACCACCATCGCGGCCGTGCTCGCGTGCGCGTTTGCCGCGCCGCCCAATCTGATCGCCAGGGAGTTTGAAACAAATCACGCACCACACCATGCATCCCGGCAGTTCTATCAATCGAAATTCTGTGAAAGGATGATCAGCTTATCCAGGCGGTTGCGCGCCTCGCCACTGGCAATTGCCCGATCCGCCTTTTCCATGCCGCGCTGCAGATTGTCGGCAAGACCGGCCGTATAGATGGCAGCACCGGCATTGAGCATCACGATATCTCGCGCCGGCCCTGATTCATCTTCCAGCACACCCCGGATGATCGCCAGGCTGTGCTGGGCATCCTTCACTTTCAGCGCGCCGAGGGGAGAACGCCGCACACCAAAATCCTCCGGCCGTATAGAATACCGGCGAATCTGGCCATCACGCAACTCCGCCACATCGGTGGCGGCGCCACAGCTGATCTCGTCCAGACCATCCCGGGAATGCACTACCATCACATGATGGCTGCCCAGCCTTTGCAACACCTCGGCAATAGTCTGAAGCAGTTCCTCACTGAATACACCCAAGAGTTGATTCGGCACTCCCGCAGGATTGGTCAACGGACCCAGCACGTTGAAGATGGTGCGTACCCCCATCTCCTTGCGCGGCCCTATCGCGTGCTTCATGGCGCTATGGTGACCCGGCGCGAACATGAAACCGACACCGACCTCACGCACGCAGCGCTCGACCTGTTGCGGGGTCAGATCGAGACGAATTCCGGCTGCTTCCAGCACATCGGCACTACCTGATTTACTGGATACGGAACGATTTCCATGCTTGGCTACGTGGCAGCCCGCCGCCGCCGCCACGAACATACTAGCAGTGGAGACATTGAAGGTCGCGGATGCATCACCACCGGTACCGACGATATCCACGGTATGCTTGAGGCCGGCAATGGAAACCCCCGATGCCAGCTCGCGCATGACAGACGCTGCTGCCGCAATCTCGGTCACCGTCTCCCCCTTCATGCGTAAACCAACGAGAAAACCGCCGATCTGGGCTGCCGTTGCACCACCGGTCATGATCGCTCGCATCACGCTTTCCATGTCTTCTGAACTCAGGTCCTGATGAACCAGTACCCGGTTTATCGCCTGTTGCATCTGCATGGGTGTATTCCCCGTATCTCTGCGGATCTGTCAAAGTCTCGAACATGGAAAGCTAAATGTGTGCTTTGCATGATCAGTGTGGCCAGCTTTCAGCCAACCCGGGGGGCATCACGCCGATTATTTCCCGGTAACGAAATTTTTCAGCAAATCATGGCCCTGCTGGGTGAGGATCGATTCCGGATGAAACTGAACCCCCTGCACATTGAACTCTCGATGTCGCAGCCCCATGATCTCGTCCAGGCGCCCGTCCTGTTCGGTCCAGGCGGTAATCTCCAGGCAAGCGGGCAGGCTGGCCTTTTCGATTACCAGAGAATGATAACGCGTCGCCTGGAAGGGGTTGGTCAAGTCCCGAGAAGACCCCTGTGTCCCCATGATGGATCGGCGATGTCTTACCGTGCATCACCTCCCGAGCATGCACGATCCGCCCGCCGAAGGCCTGGCCGATGGATTGGTGGCCGAGACAAACCCCGAGCAACGGGATGCTTCCCGCAAAATGCTGGATCGCCGCCACCGAAATACCCGCTTCATTGGGGGTGCAAGGACCCGGTGAAATGACGATCTGCTCGGGCGCCAGAGCCTCGATCCCGGCGACGCCGATTTCGTCGTTTCGAAAGACCCGCACGTCGGCCCCCAATTCCCCGAGATATTGGACCAGATTGTAGGTGAAGGAGTCATAGTTATCGATCATCAACAACATGACTAGGCTCCATTCACTTCGCAGGCATGGCGGTCGATACCGGCCTCCGCCATCGCCACGGCGCGGAACATGGCCCGACCCTTATTCATGGTCTCCTTCCATTCCAGCTCCGGGATCGAGTCCGCCACCACCCCGGCGCCAGCCTGGATGTGCAGGGTCTCGTCCTTGATCACCGCGGTGCGGATGGCAATCGCGGTATCCATATTGCCATTCCAGGAGAGATAGCCCACGGCCCCGGAATAGACACCCCGCTTCACCGGCTCCAGTTCATCGATAATCTCCATGGCGCGGATCTTGGGCGCGCCGCTGACGGTACCGGCCGGAAAGGTCGCACGCAGCACGTCGATGGCGGTCATACCGTCCCGCAATTCGCCGGTAACGTTCGAAACGATGTGCATGACATGGGAATAGCGCTCCACGATCATCTTTTCGGTCAGTTGAACACTGCCTACCTTGGCGACCCGGCCGGTGTCGTTACGCCCCAGGTCAATGAGCATCAGGTGTTCCGCCAGCTCTTTCGGATCGGCCAGCAGCTCCGCCTCCAACGCCCGATCCTCTTCCTCGCTGTAACCGCGACGGCGGGTCCCGGCGATGGGTCGCACCGTCACCACGCCATCTTCGAGCCGGGTCAGAATCTCGGGCGAGGAACCCACTACATGAAAATCGCCCAGATTCAGACAGTACATGTAGGGTGACGGATTAAGCCCGCGCAAAGCCCGGTAGAGGTCGAGAGGTGGCGCAGTAAAGGGTATCGACAGGCGCTGCGAGATCACCACCTGCATGCAGTCCCCCTCCAGGATATACTGCTTGATCCGTTCCACCGCCTGCTTGAAGCCTGCTTCGGTGAAACCGGACACAAAATCCGTCTCGTCCACCTGACGATCGGAACAGTAGCCGCCCCGGGGGGCGCCCTGCTTCATCGTCTGAAGCAACGCTCGAATCCGCGCCTTGGGCCGAATCCAGGGTGCCGCCAGTCGTGGGGTCCACATGCACGATCACGTACATACGGCCACTCAGATTGTCGAACACCACCACCTCATCGGACACCATCAGCAGAATGTCCGGGTTGTGCAGCTGGTCGGGATTGGGACATTCGCCCAGCTTCGGTTCGATGTAGCGCACGATATCATAGCCGAAATAACCGACCAGACCACCATTGAAACGGGGTAAGCCATCCAGTTCGGCCGCTTTGTAACGCTGTTTGAATTTTTCAATCCAGGCCAGTGGATCGGCCACCTGATCGGACTCGATCACCTGCCCCGAACTTACCAGTTCCACCTGTCGGCCACTGACCCGCAGAAAGGTCTTACAGGGTAACCCGATGATGGAGTAGCGCCCCCATTTTTCACCGCCATGAACCGATTCGAACAGATAAGAATAGGGGCCATACGCCAGCTTGAGATAGACGCTGAGCGGAGTTTCCAGGTCCGCCAGAACCTCACACACAACGGGGATGCGGTTAAAACCCTGGGCCTCCAGGGCTAGAAAATTCTTGAGGGGTCATGATCCTCTCCACACAACAGACAAAACGACGGAATCGATTATTTGGCATGTTCACCAACGCCATCGCGTGCCGGTCTTCAGGGGCTTGTTGTGTGAAAACAAGTACATTTCCGCAGTAGTTTTTCTAGGCCTGTGGCTAACGATAATCGAAAAACCCGACGTTCGACTCAAGGGGCAAATCAAATCAGCCCCTTGATTTCAACCAATGAATCGATCACCGCATCCGGGTGGTAATGCGCGGATATCCTCGCCGTGATTGTAGCCATAAGTCATACAGACGATCTGAAAGCCAGCCGCCCGCGCCGCCTTAACGTCACTCTGTCGAATCACCGATCATCAATGCATGACTCGGTGCGACACCAAAATGTTCCGCGGCATGCACCAGGGGCAATGGATCAGGCTTCTTTTTCGGCAGGCAGTCACCGGACACGATCAGCTCGAAGTCGTCATGCACTCCCAGGTCCTGCAGCAACGGCAGGGTGAACTGAGCCGCCTTGTTGGTGACGCAACCCAAGCGATAACCGGACGCCTTCAGATAGTCCAGGCCTTCGCGTATGCCGGGGTAGAGCAGGGAGCGCTTCGAGGTGTTTTCCGCGTACAACTCGAGGAAGATGGGATAGGCCTGTGCGAATTCCGCATCCTCGGGTTCACCTTCCAACTGACCGGTCAGGGCACGTCGCACTAGACGTTCCACACCATTTCCCACCCAATTTCGCACCCGATCCTCGCCATACACCGGACGACCTAACCGTTTCATCATCTCATCCACGCAGTAGGCCAGATCCGGCACACTGTCCACCAGGGTGCCGTCCACGTCGATCAGGATCATTTCGGGTTTCTTGATACTCACAGGTAACTCTTCTTCGATAAAACACCCAGGGACAACTTGAGTCGCCCCCGGCGGGCTACTTGATCGGGGACTTCAGACCTTCGCCAACGCTGCCATCATCTTGCCTACGATGGTGTCGTAACGGTTTGGATCGGTGCGTTTGCGGAAAACCGAAGATACCCGATCCCGCCACGAAGGTGTCGGCACCGGCGGCCTTGATCTCGCCAATATTGTCGACCTTCACGCCCCCGTCGATCTCCAGACGGATATCCAGGCCGGAGTCGTCGATCAGTTTGCGGCAGGCACGCAGCTTGTCCAGGGTTGCAGGGATGAAGCTCTGCCCGCCGAAACCGGGATTGACCGACATCAAAAGGACCATATCCACCTTGTCCAGCACATAGTCGAGATAGGAGAGTGAAGTCGCCGGATTGAACACCAGACCTGCCTTGCAACCTTCAGCGCGAATCAGCTGTAGGCTGCGATCGACATGTTCGGAGGCCTCCGGATGGAAGGTGATATAGGTGGCGCCCGCCTTCGCGAAGTCGGGGATGATGCGATCCACCGGCTTGACCATCAAGTGCACGTCGATATCAGCTGTCACGCCGTGCTTGCGTAGCGCTTCGCAGACCAACGGTCCGATGGTCAGGTTGGGCACATAATGGTTGTCCATTACATCAAAATGAACAATCTTTGCGCCGGAAGCCAACACACTATCCACTTCTTCGCCCAGTTTGGCGAAGTCCGCCGACAGGATGGACGGTGCGATCTGATCGGGTTGACGAGCCATGATTCTCTCTCCTGCTGTTTAGGGGGCTGGAACCCTATGGTTCCAACATCGGTAGCCGCGACACTTTAACCCAAAGAGGGATTTTTTGCAGCCATGATGACACTGCCAGCGGCGCGGGGAGAGCATCCTAGCAACCTAAAAAAGGAAGACTTGAAAAACTGCCGCCTGGACTATTGGCCTCAACGCTCATACCAACCCACCGCAGTGGCCTTTCCGCCCTGGGGTTGTATTCAGGCGATTACGAAATAAATCAGCTTTTCGATTGGTTTGTGGATACCCAAGGCAGCGTCTATAGGAAGGGTTTGAGATCTCAAGATGCAGGCAAAAAATCTTGGCATGTAAGGGATCAGCGCAGTTGGTGAAAGAGCAAGGATCGGCGCATAAGCCTCGGCACATCTTCTCTATTCATGAGACCAGAACCCAGTGGCGGGCTTTCAGAGGTGTAGGCAGAACGCCCCCTTCACCCTGTGTGGTCAGGCGCATGAGATCAATAGTCTATTGTCATCAAGCCCCTGATGCGCCGTATATAATGACGGGTTTGATTTGGTGCGAAGGGGGCGACCTGTTGCCAATCCTTGATCTCTCCCAGCTTGTTTTGCGCCTTGCGAAAAGCCTTATTAATACTCCCATAACCTGCATTATAACTGGCCAGGGCGAAGCTCAAACGTTGCTCCGTTGGCAACCCTTTCTGCCATTTACGATACAGCATCCGGTCATAAAAGATCCCCGCGGCAATATTCCAGCGGGGTTCTTTGATATGGGTGAAATGGGGATTCTTCTGTCTTATTTCAGCATAGGTGTCGGGCAGGACCTGCATGATCCCCACCGCCCCAACAGGACTGCTGGCCTGCGGATTTAGCCCCGACTCCGCTATGCCCTGGGCCTTGAACCAATGCCAGTCGACGTGCGGACCAAAATAGTGTTTGGTATATTTTCTAAAATGGTGATCGTAGTCGTTGGTCCAGTGCTCGTGCTTAACATGTTTACCCCCCCCTGAGCCAGCGCTAATGCGGGTAGCAGCGCCGAATCAGAAACCAACACGAGCAACCTGCATGCCGCCAAACCCAGTCCTAGTTAAGGCCGAGCCCGATCACCAACCCCAAAGCAATGCCTATCCCCACAAAGATCCCCATGATCATCACACCCACTGCAATGTTGCCTTTACGCAGCTCGTCCGGGATACTGAAATTGACGATGTGGCTGAAAACCTTGCAACTAAACCACATAAAAAAAATGGTTAATAGGCCGCCAAAGATGGCATAGAGAAAATTAAGAATGATCGGATCAAGATTTTCGGTCATTTTTCGCCTCCCAAAGACTCGAGTTAGTCTAATTCTGTCCCAGCTTAATTCCAAAATTCATCCCGCATAAGGTGTCTGCTCGATCGCTAATCCGCTTGACTCCACGAACACTGACCGCAAGAGCACAGCAGTCGGATAGGCTCCGCCACCCCCATGCCAAAAACCGCTCTTTTGACATAAATATTTTCTATACCTTTTCAGCGCATACCTCGGGTCTTCTTGATTTGTTCATAGGCCTTGCGAATCTCATCGGTCTTCTGCGCCGCCAACTTCATCATCTCTTCCGGCAGTCCCTTTGCGACCAGTTTATCCGGATGGTGCTGGCTCATCAGGCGTCGATAACTCTTTTTTACCTCCTTGTCAGTTGCATCCGCGCTGACATCGAGAATCGCATAGGCATCCTTGACAGAGAACGGCTCCGTGCTGAACCCGCTGCCGTCCGCCGCCGGCCCCTGCATCTGCCCCCGTGTAATGGCGCTCAGCACGAATCATCTGTTCCAGTCGCCGAAAAGTAAATTCCGATACATTCAGCCGGTCGCAGATATGCAGCAACAAGGATTCTTCCGCCACGTCCATCTGACCATCGGCATAGGCTGCCTGAAGTTGAATCTCCATAAACATCTGAATCAGATTCTGGCGTCGATGGCACTCCTGCCGGAACTGTTCCAACACGTCATCCAGAGGGAAACCGTCCGCCTTCCCTTCGTTGAACAAACGGATCGCGGTGCGTCGCATCTCTCCCGAAAGCGACATCTGCGCCATCACCTGTTCCGCTAATCGAATCTCATTCTGTGATACCTGGCCATCCTCCTTGGCGACCCGCCCCATCACCAGGAAGGTGGCGGTAAAGAAAGCTGTCTGGATCCGCTCCCGATCTCCCGCTTCCCACTCGATCGCATCTTCCGGCAGTCCCTCGAGACCTTTGTCGAATTTGTGGCCCAACGCCGCGCCCAACAGGGCGCCCAAGGGTCCACCCAGCATAAAACCGAACGCACCGCCTACCAGTTTGCCCCACCAGCTCAAGATCAGCCTCCCGTCCCAGAAATTATTTTGTTGAAATCGCTTGGTCCTGTTATCGACTCGATCATTCCCCACCTCTCGATAGCGGATAAAGACGAGTAACTAATCGTTTTATATGAATATATCATCCGTCGTGCCGCGCTTATCGGCGTATCTGTCTATACCAATCAACTGTGCCGATAGATTATTGTATCTTGAATTTCGTGCCAGAATCGGGGCTCATACAACCGCACTGCCAGCTTTTGTTGTGTGCTCACTTGCCATTGATGTATTGCTCATCGCTGAAAGAATGTACCCACGCCGGACAAAAAAGTACGAGTATTGTGATAATCCAACCGTTGATAATCGCCTCTGGAAAAAACATCATCGGGAAAAAAGGCACGATCGTGGCCTCAAGGTCCGCCATGCGATAGGCACCGCTCATCACCAACAACGCGATACTGACGTAACCGCTCACATAAGCCACCAACCAGGCGGTAAAAAAACCGTTGCCCAGCACATAGATGAAAAAATGCTTCGGCAACCAGCTGCGGGCCAGCACCAGACATACCTGGGTCAAGGTGATAGGTATCAGGATCACCGCAGGTACGCTGGCGACAAAGCCAGGCCAACCATATCCGGCATTCAGACTGACCGCCACCAGGGCCAGACTGGCCGCCACCAGCGCCATCGACCAGCCGAGCATCAAGGTAACAGTAGTCACTCCCAACAGATGAAATGAGAGGCCAGGCTGGATTTGACCACGCAGATGCCAGAGCACGATGAGCGCTACGACCACACCCAGGAAGACGTTCAACTGATCTTTGTGCAGCAAGCGCCGCCAGGGCGCCAGGCGAAATGCATTAAACATCGCCACCGCATACACCGCACCCAGCCACCAAAGTTGGGTGCCCGACAAGAGTTTTCCGTCAATTTCCATAGTCAGACTGAATCAACCATCGCTATTCGATAATGATAAGATAGTTTGAGTCGCAGACCATGCACCTTGATCAGAATGCGGAGCCAACATGCAATATAGAACACTGGGCCAAACCCCTATTGAAGTCAGTTCTCTCTGCCTCGGGACCATGACCTTTGGTGAACAGAACACCGAGCGTGAGGCTCATGACCAACTCGATCGAGCGATTGCCGCCGGCATCAACTTTATAGACACAGCTGAAATATATCCTGTTCCTCCCAAGGCCGAGACCCAGGGCCTGACAGAGCAATATATCGGCAGCTGGCTGGCAAAGCACGGCCATCGGGAGCAACTCATTATCGCAACCAAAGTCGCCGGGGCGGCGGATTGGCTACCTTACCTACGCGACGGAAACCTGCACCTAGACCGGAAAAATATTGAGGCGGCACTGAAACAAAGTCTGCAGCGGCTGCAGACTGATTACATTGACCTCTATCAGCTGCACTGGCCGGATCGTCAGACAAATTTCTTCGGTCGGCTGGGATATCAACATTCTCCGGCGATGTGGAAACCCCGATTCTCGAAACCCTGCAGGTATTGAGAGATCTGATCAAAACAGGCAAAGTGCGCCATATCGGCGTATCCAACGAAACGCCGTGGGGCCTGATGAAGTACCTGCAACTGGCTGAACATCATGACCTACCGCGCCCTGTCTCGATCCAGAACCCCTACAATCTGCTCAATCGAACGTTTGAAATCGGATTGGCGGAAATTGCCCATCGTGAAGCATGTGGCCTCCTGGCCTACTCGCCCTCTGGGCTTTGGAGTACTTTCCGGAAAATACCTGAATAGCGCCCGTCCTGCAGGTGCGAGACTCACCCTTTATGCACGTTTTGACCGTTATAGCAATCCGCACGCTGAAAAGGCAACCCAAGACTATGTCGAACCTGGCTCGAGAGTATGGGTTCGACCCGGCGCAGATGGCCCTAGCCTGGGTATCCTGTCAATCGTTCGTCACCAGTACGATCATTGGTGCGACTACGCTCCGACAACTCGAAAACAATCTACTAGCCTCGAACTGCAACTGCCACCCTCCTTGCTGGCAGAGCATCGAAGACGATCCACCAGCAACAACCCAATCCATGCCCATGATGCTAAATCAAAAACAAAAACTCCCTCATCCTTGAGTGACCATCCACTGAAATCATCAACTCATGAAACTGATCTTCCGCAATGGTAAGTCTGCACATCGGTGCCATAATTGCGATAGAAGAGCAGAATCAAGCGGAGAATCAGAAACAATGAGTAAACCGAATGATACGTGTCGGATCCTGGTTTAGCACCATTGATGGGGACAACCTAAAAGTCGTTGCCTATGACCCTGACGAGGGGGGCATCGAAGTCCAATTCTATGATGGCACCATAGAAGAATATGACCTGGACGATTGGGAAGAATTGCAGGCAAGACCTATTGCCCCACCAGAAGATTGGGCCGGTTCCTATGACGTGGCTTCAGACGATTATGGTGTAGATCTCGACCGACCTGCCGGTGACAGTCACATCAATCCTCTGGATCATCTGGAAGATCAGGATTGAAATCCAATGCCTTGCCATGTAAGGTTGTCTTGTACCCTCATTATTTTGTAGAGTGAATCTGAATCATACAAAACTAAAGCATGAGATAGGCACGCCGCTACACCGGGTAACAGCAACTTCCATAGGGTGCAGGAGGTGTTACATGATCACATATACGACATGAACACGAGTCAGATTAATCGAATCGAGGCAAGATAAAAGCGCGTCAACCAATTCAGTCTGGACTACCGATTACCTGCGACTGGAACTGAATCAACGGGAAGTCTTGCCACCCCGTTCACTCCCGCGAAGCAAAGCGAATCCCACCGGAGCTGGCCATTGCGGACCTAAATGCATTTCTCAAACAGATGAGCTAAGGCTTCAAGCGACTTCTTCGCCGACCCTCCGGGTGCTAGTCACCCGGTTTCATATTCCCCTTCCTGCTGATACAAAAACACCTCTCCCCGCGCTATCAGCAACTCGATTGCCTGTAACTTGTCACCTGCACAGGGCCCGCGTACACAAACACCATCCTCGATACCGAACAATGCCCCATGGGTAGCGCACTGGATGAAGCTGCCGCTGATATCCAAAAACTGATCCGGTAACCATTCGAGATTCACTCCGGTGTGAGGGCACCTATTAATATAACCGTAAACCTGTTTCCCTTTACGCACCAGAATAGATCTCCAGTGGACCTTGCCGCGTTTCCATTGTAATCCCTCGACTTCCGGCGTATCACCGAGATCATTCAGTGAACAGAGCAATATCTTGTTTTGTTCAGCCATGCAGTTTTCACCAGACCGGCCAAACCGAATTGGGAACACTTGTCACCCGCAAGCCGCACCGCCAACTTCAAGCTGTCCCGCGGCGACTGCTTCTGCAGCAGACCATGGATCACACCTGCATTGAAAACATCTCCGGCCGCCAAGGTATCCAAGACTTCTTGCGTCGTCGCGTTTTCATGCATGATCTCACCTGTCGTGGTCTGCATCCATGCGCCCTGTTCTCCCCAGGCACAACACAGAAGGGCCTGTTGATTGGTAGGACGGATCGACGTAAACAGATCGACGGATGTTTATAACCCTGCCTAAGCGCGAAATCCCGAGAAAACATCAGGACATCGGCATAAGGATAGAGGCACTCAATTGCATTACGAGGCTTCTCGACTTCCAGAGAGACAGGACTTAGCGGATCGCTTTGTTTGAGATGCTGTAGCATCTGCTGGGTTTCCGGCACATTACGTCCTTCGAAATGAATCCAGTCATACACGTCGCTATCGATCGTGAAAGAAGTCCGTGGCTTGATATTCCGGCAGATCCCGATAATGCACAATCGTGCGTGAACCTGTCTCCTCACTCAGTAACACATAAGATGTAGGAACCTTGCCCCCTGGATAGTAACGAATACGGCTGATATCGATGTTATACTGAGCCAAATCCTCGAGTATTTTCCGGTTGTCGGATTCATCGGCGATTGTGCCCGCCCAACTGCAGTCATGGCCGAACTGGCTGAGGACCACCAATGAATTGGTAGCATTGCCCCCTCTGCGGATACTTTGCCCTATGGCTCGAACCTCAGTATCCTCATGGGGATAGACAACCACATGATTGATGATGTCAAGCGTTGCGATACCAACGGCAAGAATGTGCATTTATAAGTGAATATGTCCAAAGAAAAAACGGTGTATTGAGCTACACATACCACCGTTAAGCCGGGGCATAGTCGTTGACAAAGCCCAGCGGTGCTTTTTCCTGCGGTACCAAAACATTCACCCAGATCCGATAAGAAAGCAGTACATCCAGTCATTGGGACGACATTGTAAAACCATCCCATGGAAGTTTCTACAACATGCCAAGGAAAACATGATTTGTCGTTCCTATCGTTTCGATAGACTTCCAGATTAAATCTGCGGTAATAATTTGAAGCACCAGTCAAAGCAGGGAATCGGGAGCTGGCGGGCCCGGTCTGAACCAGAAAGAATTATCGCTTTCTGAACAACCTGCCCAGCGAAGTCCGCTGGTTGTCTGTTGCGTCGCCCTGGGTCTCTTTCGACAACTGCTCCATGTGCTGGCTGGTTAAGGTACCTGACTCATCGAACAGCCGATGCGAAAGTTCGGTCATCGAGGAATTCAGCATTTCGGAGAACTCCCCCGGTCCCCCCGTTTTTCGCAACAGCGATTCGAGTTTTCGCCGGAGATGATCGATTTCCTTGTCACGATCTTCTATCGCATCTTCCAAGCGTGCGGCATTGAGAATGTGACATACGCAGCAACTGCTCCTTTTCGCTCAATGCGATTTGATTGGAATCGATCTCCTGCCTTAAGGCCTGTAGGGAAGCGACGATATCCACGTCTCGGTCAACTTGACGCTCGACCCTCGTTTCGGCCGTGGCAACTTGACTGCGCACCTGCTTCAGGTCCTCTGCGGCCTGCATTCTCACCATCTCCAGTTCGGTACTCAGGGCATGCAACTCATCACTGGAATCCATGGATTCATTATTCCGGATCTGCGTCACATAGGTTTGCATGACACTGCGTAATTCTTTTATCTCTCCCTGCATCCTGGCCAGATCGGCTATGCGCCTGATCCCGTTCCTGTGCGGCACTGTCAGCTCTGGCATGCCACATTTCAAGTTGCTCCCATGGATCGTCAACTCGACTCGAATCAACCGATAGCCCGCGATATTCAGTCAATTGCTGTGTCAATGCATCCTTTTCCGCAAGTAATTGCGCATTTTTCCGGGACAACTCCTCGATATCCTCACCTAACATATCGACTGCCGTTTCCTGCACCTCACGTTCTCGGCGCAACACATCGACCTGTCTGGCCAGTTCTTCGGCATGCTGACGTTTTTTCTGCTTCATCTTTCAAGGCAGCGTGTAACCCTTGTAACTCTTCCTCGGAATCCTCAGAAATATGACTTTCCATTTCCAGCTGAACCTCGCGCAATCCCTCTATAGTCTTTTTCAGTTGGGCAATTTCCTGTTGCGCAAGTTGCATGGCCTGTTGCTCGTTCGTGATTTATTGCTTGCTCTCGATCATTCAATTCAAGCCTAGCTCGCGTATCATTCAACTCCTTTTCTAGTCGGTCGATCGCATGCTGTTGATCAGCGGCTGCAGCGTCGAAAGCCTGCTGATTAGTTTGCAGGTCTTTCTGGTCTTGGGCCAGCTGGATTTCCATATGCGCCTTTTCTGTCTGCAGTCGTTCCATCTCAAGCTGTCTCGATCTTCTATGTTCACGCTGCTCGGCGAAGATCTGCGCGAGTTCCTGCTCAGTCTCGCGCGTTCGTTTTCCTGTTCCTGAAGCCCATGATTATGAGCCTGTTCCAGCTCGTTTTTTTGGGTCTCCAACCTTTCCATATCGGTTCGTAGTTCAGTCAGTCGCCGCTTACCCTTGTCGATTTCCTGAAGGTTATTTTCAATTGTCCTATCAGAGATGTCTACAGCTTCCTCGGCTGTTTCAAGAGATCGTCTTAAAAACTCTACCGTATCGTGTTCTTGTTCAAACAACGCATGTAATTTAAGTCGTTGCTCATCAAGCTTTTTCAATTCGATCCTCGTCTCGTTCAATGCCTCCAGGCTGGTTTCGGTTTCCGCCCTAGACTCCTCCAGTGCACACTCGAAAGAACTGAGATTTAGTTGTTCCTGGACTTCGGCAACGGTCTTTTTTTCCTGTAAATCCTCTATCCGGGCAAGCAACTCGTGGATTTCCTTTCCCAGATCCAACTTCTCCTGTTGCTCATTTCCCAGGACCTCTTCTAGCGCAATCAATTTCTCTTGCAGTGCCTGATTTTCCAGCACCAGTTGCTGATTGGACCGCTGTAATTCATCAACAGTCTGCTTTACCTGAGTCATTTCTGTATCAAGCTCGGCCACTGACTGTCGGTGTTCCTGCTCAAGAGATTCTCTTGCCTTACCCTGCGCTTTGAACTCTTTTTCGAGATCATCACAGCGTTCATCCGACGCTTGTAAAGCTTGTTCAAGTTCACCCGCTTTTTGTTGCGCCTGCCCCAGTTCAACCCTGCTGACTTCATAATCCTGCTCTAAAGCCTGATGCGTTTGCTTGGCTACCTCCAGAGACTGAGCCAATGATTCCCTTTCTTGAGCCGCTTCTGCAGATTCCCGCTGGAGTATCTCAAGCCTTTCATTCAAAGAGTGAAGTTCCTTGTCCCGCCGCAGCAATTGATTGCCGGCTTCATCCAACCGGCTCTGAAGCCCAATTAGATTCTCTTTGTAATCTCCTTGCCTGGTATTCTGCATCTCCTGCAGAACCCTGAGTTCTTCCTCGACCTGACGGGTCCTCTGGTTTGCTTCAGCCAGTGCCTCATCATGTACAGACAGCAGGTTGTCTCTTTCGCTCTCGAACTGTTGCTGTAAGCACACCATTTCTTCTAGCGATTCACGGGCCTGTGACAATTCCGCTACCAGGTTGTCGACCGCTGCGAGGTGCTGAATGTCTGCCACATCATTCGATTGACGAAGCCCCGACATCTCCTCTTGCAATTTGGAATGGCGCTCCTGCAGGGAGGACAGTTCCTGTTTGAGAGCGGTTACGGTCTTATTTGTCTGTAGCCTGGCAATTTCGTCGTCGGCCAATGTACTGAACAACTTGCGGTCCAATTCATCCCGTTGCCCTGCCAATTTTGCAAGATCACCTGCGGCCTGCTGACGAACCAACTCAGTCTCCTCCTGAGCTGACTTGAGTTGCGCCTCAAACACGGCAAGTGTCTCGGTATGAGTCTGGTCCTGGTTCGACACCTGCTGTTCCAGTCTCTTCAGTGAATTTGTCGACAACTCGACCTGCTGAGTCAGCCTTTTGCGTTCCTCTTGGAACTGGTCCTCCGCCTGTTTACTTTGCTGCCGCGAGGAATCCAAAGCCTTTTCAAGCTGGGATTGCGCCTTACGCGCCTTTTCCGCATCAGCCCGACTTGTTTTCAATTCATCCTGCAGCTGATCCAGTTTCTCTTGGAAGTCCTTGAGTTTGCAGTTTAAGTTTGCGCTCACTTACATTGGATGCCTCGTGTTTGTCACGCTCGCCTTCTGCGACAGCCAAGGCATTTCGAAGTTTTTGCAGCTCCTGGTCCAACTCGTTTTTATGGGTTACCCGCTCCTGCTCGCCCAACTCTATTTTTCGTTTGGCAACCGACAATGCCTGCTTTAGCAGCTTCTGCTCAGTCTGTACTGGCCGAGCTCTACCTCCAATGCCTGACTGTTATCGATCCGCTTTTCTTGTGACTCAATTTGAGGTTCGTTCTGTCTGCGCTCGTTCTGGGGCGGACGAGATTCCGGCCCAGTATCCTCATCCTGGTCAAGTTCGATAACACCTTCATTCGATGGCTCAACGACTAATGCATCCAATCCTGCATGCAGCGAAATCTCCTGCCAAATCTCAGTCACCACCGAGACTTCATTACCCCGTTCCATCAATAGATAGGAGGCTGTTGCAATCTGTCCAACCTCGGCGCCATAGACCAAATAAGTCCGCTCTTCAGCGAGGCTGGGGGCCTGAAAACGCAAGGAAAATAAAGGCAGATTAATGGCACCCGGCAGATGGGCAGCTTCATATTCCTCAGGCGTGCGGACATCGACCCATAACGCACCCGCTTCCACCAAGCCACATGCCTGGGTATAGTCGATATAATTCGAGACCGGCTGCTTTAACCAGTTCCACAAAATCCTTTTTACTCAACCGTACCAGTTCCCCGTCGGTCAGCATGATGACCGTGCTGCTACGCGGCTTGTCCGAGAGCAGAGCCTCCTCGCCAAAGCCCTGTCCCGCGTTTAATAAAGCCAGTTCTACGGGCGGCTGATCCGGGTCAGGCTGGTGAGTGACTCTGCATTGGCCTCTGCTAATCAGATAAAAATAGTCGCCCTCATCCCCCTGCTGGATGATCACCTCATCGGCAGCAACCGGTATCTCTCGCATGCGCATCATGACCCGCTGCAGATTGGCTGGGGGAATCTGCTGGAAAATAGGTGACTGGAGTAATTGACTCATCCAATCCTCTTTGCTCGAAACACCCGTTTCATTGACCTCATAGCTGTCACTCTGGCTGCGTGCCAGCAGATCACTCAATAGACGACTGTCGATTCGCACATAGGTGACGGGACATTTAGCCCTGGCCGAATGCTTGCGCGGCAGCTGGTGCGCGAGGGCAAATCGGGCGGTTTGGGTACCGCTGGTCACCACATCAAGCTCTTTTTGACCGGACAGCAGGGCAACCGTACCTGCTAGCAGATAGATATTCTGATGGTCCGTATCGCCTTCTCTGAACAGGTAGTCCCCTTTTCTTGCCTTTTTTATCACAACCCGGCTCTGTAGCAGGCCTAGTTGTTCGTCAGTAAGGGCGTTCAGGGGTATAAGATTTTTTAGCTGGATATCTTCGATCTTACTTTTGGGCGCAGCCATGTCTAATTGCTCGGGAACCTAGATCCTCAGTAAACAAAAATATCGGCGGAAACGAGAAATACTGAACAGAGGATATCCAGCCGATTAGAATGTGAATATTGAAACGGATTGCATTTCTCCACCCAACCACCTCAAAATTCCCAATCCATGTGAGGCTATGGGTCGTATTGACATGCAACATTCGCCAATCAAAGGAGGTGTCGTCGCCGCTGGACACCCGGACACCGCGCAGGCGGCAGACCTCATCCTGAGCGATGGAGGCAATGCCTTCGATGCTGCCATAGCCGCGATGCTGACCGCCTGTGTAGCGGAACCCGTGCTGGCTTCTCTTGGCGGCGGCGGCTTCCTTACAGCAAAACCGTTCAATGCCAAGCCCGTGGTTTACGACTTTTTTGCCCACACGCCCGCACAAAAGCAGGCGGTCGCAGCCATTGACTTCTATCCCATCGAGGCGGATTTTGGCACTACCACTCAAATCTTCCATATCGGCATGGGCTCCATCGCCACTCCAGGTTTTGTCCGCGGACTCTTCGCGATCCATCGGGATCTCTGCAAGCTACCACTGCGGGTGCTGGCGGAACCGGCCATTCAGCTTGCCAAGGATGGCGTCAGAATCAACAGCTTCCAGCACCTCATCGCGCACATAGTCGCGCCGATCCTAACCTCCACTCCAGCCGCCTTTTCACTGAACTGTTCACCATCCAACCATGGTCAACTGATAAAAGAGGGCGAACTCCATCGTCAGCCGCAACTGGCGGATTTTATCGAGTCGTTGTGTATCGAAAGGGAAGACTGGTTCTATCGCGGGGAAGCGGGAAAGTCGCTGGTCGATGACTGCCTTCATCACGGCGGGCATCTGCGTTTGAGTGATTTGATGCAATATGCGGCAGTGAAGCGCCAGCCACTGACTTTTAACTATCGCCATGCCAGATTGAGTACCAATCCACTCCCCTCACTGGGCGGAACATTGATTGCCTTCGCCCTTGGATTGTTGGCATCGGAATCACTTGATGGCTTGCACCCTGGGAGTGTGGAGCATTTACGCAAATTAGCCAGAGTCATCTGCCTTACGCAGCACATACGCAACAAAGAACAAGATGATTTGAGCCAGATACTGCAACCCGAGATCCGCGAGCACTATGTTAACCTGCAGCAAAAAAGCTGGGTCTGCACACGAGGAACGACCCAGATCAGCATTGCCGACCGCGCCGGCAATCTTGCGAGCATGACGCTTTCGAATGGCGAGGGTTCTGGTTACGTGATCCCTGGTAGTGGCATCATGCTGAACAACATGCTTGGAGAGCAAGACCTCAATCCTCATGGATTTCATCAATGGCCAACAAATCAGCGCATTGCCTCGATGATGTCCCCGACCTTGGTATTTGTGGATGACGGAAGCGTTATTGTCACCGGTTCCGGGGGCTCAAACCGTATTCGCAGTGCGATCCTTCAGCTCGTTTCGAATCTGGTTGACTTTGCCATGCCACTGGAAGAGGCCATCGATCACCCTCGCATTCATTACGAAGGCAACCTCCTGAGCCTGGAACCCGAAGTCAGTCACGCAACCCTCAAGAGTTCCAAAAAGACTTCCCCAATCAGCAACTCTGGGATGCCAAAAATCTATTCTTTGGCGGAGCTCACACGGTTAAAGTAGATTCTCAGGGAAATATTTCCGGTGTTGGGGATACCCGCAGAGGAGGGGTAGCCAAGACCAGTTAAAGATATGCTGTTACTGTTACAAATCACTCAAACACTGGTTTTTCGCATAGAAAAAGTCTACGCAACGATCCACCCTCTATCATTCGCGTCTTCCAAGAACTCACGAAGCTAATCCATAACTTCGTCATACTGAAACATGGCCGGTACTGACTCATGTGTCTTGAAAAGACACCGGCCTATGAGCACTCATTTATGCATTTACACGGATACAAGGAACATCACTCTACCTAGCAAAATCCCTAAATGACTGACATGTTACTTATAACTTTCCACCCAATAACTGCAGAAGATCAGTGATAGATAAAAAATTAAAGATTATAATTGGCATAGCGCTACCTCCTTGTAAAACCAACTGTTGATCGTTTTATCAAGAGTTTTTTCTTTTAACAATGTGTTATTTTATCTAATGCATTACCTCGTTACTCCAGGAGAGATATATGGTCGTTACTAAAAAGACTGCAAAGAAAAGTACTAAGCAAAAAGTAACCACAAAAAAATCCACCAACTTATCACGCCTCACTGCCATACCAACAAAACAGACGAAATTACAGATCATCACTGCAATTACCGAAGAAACGGGACTCAACCGAAAAGATGTAACGGCCGTATTTTCATCCTTGAGCGATCTCATAACACGTCATCTACAGCGTCGAGGATCAGGTGAATTCATCATTCCCGACAGTGGCGTCAAAATTCGCCGCGTGAAGAAACCCCGCACTAAAGCGCGCATGGGTCGTAACCCAGCTACCGGTGAAGCCATTAAGATTGCTGCCAAACCAGCCACCACGGTGGTCAAAGTCTCAGCACTCAAGGCCTTGAAAGACAAGATCGGCTGACCTCACGACATTCTGCTGCCAACTCAGATCCAGTTGGCAGCTTAAGCTCTCAGTAAAGTTACCTCCCGAATTCAGTGCAACCGGGGAACTCGCACAATCAGTTGGTTTCCCTTTTGAATCAGTTCTAGATGTTTCAAGAAACTCATGCCGAGTAAAACTTCGCTTACCGGCATGGACGGCATGATCAAGGCTTGCACATCTTGCATGACTATGTGGCCCAACTGCACCTGATCCAGCTTGGTCAGTCGACTGCTCGCGAGCCCGTTTGCTGTCAAACTAATAGTCTTCATCCCCCGTTGCAAACCGATTCGGTTCGCCAACTCTTCTGAAAGCGCCACATGTGTAGCCCCCGTGTCCACAAGAAAAACCACCGGTTCGTCATTGATCAAACCCGGCGCCACATAATGCCCTAAGTCATTTCTCTTTAGAATGATCGCGGCATTTCCATCGAGACCCGTTTTAATCTGCAGGATACGATTCGGATTCTGTCGATGCTCGAGCCAATTGGAAAACAGGACAGTAAACAACAACAGGATCAGAATCCAGGCGCTGTAGATCATCCAACGGCCGATCATTTCCCGAAAACTTATCCAGTTCTTGTCTTTGGGATCGGGAGACGGAGTTCTCATGTGAGGAGGGCGGCTTCTAGCAGACACTCATACTGAAGCCGCCCCGATGGACAGGCCACCAGACTCAGCGTGACTTAACGCTGGTACGCAAAGCTGCCATTAGGCAGGCTCGCTTGCCGGGCAAAATATTGCCGATAGAACGATAGTGCACTGGCACCGTTGGCGGAGACATCGAAGACCTTCCAACCTGATTCGCTCCGATAGAAACGAAAATCAATTTTTGTAGGATAACCACCTGCCTGAAGGATGCCTACTCTGACCTTGACCTCATTCTGAGCAACCCTGCGGGGTTTGAAAAAACGCACATCTTGATTGTCATATCTGCCTAATCGTTGACTCAAGCTAGCCAGCAACATGGACTTGATATCCTGCTCCAACTGGCTCCTCTGTTGCTCACTCATATTGCGGTATGTTGGGCCGGCTGTCCATTTCGCCATATAGGCAAAATCGAAATAAGGCGCGATTTCGGTCTCCAGAAAAGCCGCCATCGATTCGGGATTGGAACTTCCCTGCTGGCGCATAAATTTTAACAATTTTCCCACACCTTCGTGCAGAACCTCACCGGGACCTGACTCCTGTTGCTGCAACGGTGAACTCTGATACGGATAGCGATAGCCAGGCGACCCTTGAATCTGCAAGGTAAACAACAGCAAAATCGAAAAGGCAATTAACTTTATCTTCATATCTTCTCCTGTGAACTGTAATTTAACTCATCTCAACACACGATGAGAGGTTGCCTGTAGCAACAGTGAAAATCAAGCTTGATAAGAGATGACTAATTCACAGAGTGTCTGAGTATCAACTGGTTATTTTTTTATAGATATCCGAGACCTTCAGGGGCAGTTTCTCCACTTCGCTGATCACAGCGTAATTTGCTGCACCGTACATATGGGGCAGATATTCCTGCCCCTCTTCATCGATGGTGATGCAGAAGGCATGGATACCGTTGCGGCGCGCTTCGAACAGTGCCTGTCGAGTATCCTCGATACCATAATCGCCCCGATAGTCTCCCAGGTAATCATCCGGCTTACCATCGGACAACGTGATCAATAGTTTGGTTCTGGCTTCGACTTCTACGAGCCGTTGGGATAGATGTCTAATCGCTACACCCATCCGGGTATAGTCCCCTGCGCGCATGCCGCTGATCCGCGCCTTGACCTCATCATCATAGGGCTCATCAAAATTTTTCACCGGAAACACCTCGCAACGTTTTCGGCTCATGCCTGTGAATCCGTATATGGCATAACGGTCGCCCAGGGTCTCCAGAGACTCGGCCAGCAACACCAGCGCCTCCCGTTCGGCCTGGTTGACCCACCCCTGGGTGGAACCGGACATATCTACCATGAACATCACCGCAATATTGCGCTCATCCCGATGCATACGGGTGAACAGGCGATCGGTCATCTCCAGACCGGTATGCACATCGGCCCAAGCCTCGACAAAGGCATCGATGTCCACCCCATCCCCATAGACCTGGCGCTTCAGCAACTTGTCTTCGTCACGCATTGCCTCGAAAGTCTTGCGCAGATTGATGATTAGACGACGGTATTTGCGCAACACCTGATCGACGAAACCGTCATACTCCGGCTTCACAGACATCTCCCGCAACACACACCAGTCCTTGCGATAGTGTTTACGGCGATAATCCCACTCTTTGTATAAAAAAGCCCCTTCCTCATGATAAGCGCCGCTCCAGACGTCTTCCGGTTTCAGGATCTTATCTTCGAATTCACTCAGGTCATATTCTCCCGGACCTGCCGGGACAAGATAATCGTTGGGCACATCACCCAGATCCTGCAGGATCGAGTTCATGGTGGACTTCACTCCGTCAGGAATCGGCGCCGACTTGCCATTCACCTGTATTTCGATCTTGAAGCCTTCAGGTATCGATGGATCTTGCTCTTTAACGGCCTCAAATCGTTCGACCCGCGGCTCGCATTCCGCCTTCCCCTCGTTCAATTCATCCGCGATCAGTTTCAATGCGACGCGCAGGCTGGCCTTTTCACGCGGCACACGCTTTGCCATGACCTGAGCCACCGCTTGCGGTTTCAATTGACCCTGAAAACAACTGACTTCCGGGATCTGCATTGTGAGGATATGGTTGATTAACTCCAGAGAATCTTCGGCGACTGCCTGACGGCGTTGCAGCTTGACGGTTAACGCACCCCACCGTTCAGACGGTTCAGCGGCCTGCAATTTCTCCTTGAGCATACGAATTTCACGATAGAGGCCGGGCAATTCCCGCTTAATACAGGCTTCCAGTCGTACAATCTCCAGTGCATGAAAACACCGTAACGCCTTGCCCGGTCTTGGATGATCCTGCAGATAGGCCTCCATATCGATCCGGAAGGTGCCAAAACGGACTTGCGCCCAATGATGCACTACCGCTGCTTTGTATAGCAGAAAATTATCTCTTTTGTCAGGTAGATGGGCCATCACGGCAGGCAAAAAGATCACTTCGCTGTCGGTATACAATTCGTCTGCCTGGGCTAATTTCAATTTGCGCCCGGATAGTCCGTGTATAAATGGCAACAGGACACCGATCTCCTCCTCGAACACGCATCCGGAGGCCCGTTCCCTTCCCTGCCGCACGAAAAGATCAATCTCTTTGATGGCATTCACTGCCGAATGCAGCCCTGAACGATCATAGACATCCATGGCCTGCAGGACCCAAGCCTCTATCATATGCTCATCCATCAGTTCCAGCGCACGGGTCGAATGCCTGGCAAATTGATAGGCAATTTCGATATTGGTGCTGGCGATGCGCTTCACCCAGTCGATGATGAATGCTTGCGTATCAGCCGGCAGGTCCGCTAACACGACTGACAAAGCATCCGTGTTGCGATAACTGAATTCAACTTCAAGATAGGCATCCAGTCTTTCCTGAATCTGTTTTTTTGTCAGCAATTTAACTGCCATTTAAAAATCTCCCTACAGACCAGAATCAGGTATGACAGGATAGGTTTTCCCGCCACATAAATTAATGGGGTCATACCCGCTTAGTCAAAAAAGTGCGGCGCTGAGTTCATTCACTGCAACCAGCATATCCATATCATCCGTCAAGGTCTGAGCGATCGCGGAGCGGCAGGCCACAACCGGATCGACACCACTGTGAATCAATTTCGCCGCATGCACCAAAAGGCGGGTGGACGCCCCCTCGTCAAGGCCACTGCCTTTCAGGTTGCGGGTCATATGAGCGAATTTAACCAGACGCGCGGCTATTTCTTCACTTACCGCTGACTCATTCTGAACGATCTTTTGTTCGAGTCCGGCCTCAGGGTAATCAAACTCCAGCGCCACGAAACGCTGTCGTGTGCTCTGTTTGAGATCCTTCAGGACACTTTGGTACCCTGGATTGTAGGAGATCGTCAGACAGAACTCCGGCGTCGCTTCTAACATCACACCCAGTTTCTCCATCGGCAGGGCTCTGCGGTCGTCGGCGAGCGGATGTATCACGACCGTGGTGTCCTTACGGGCCTCGACGATCTCGTCGAGATAACAGATTCCATTCGCACGCACCGCGGCCGCCAAGGGCCCATCCATCCAGATCGTTTCTCCTCCCTTGACCAGAAATCGCCCGACCAGATCTGAAGCGGTCAGATCGTCATGGCAGGAAACCGTGATCAAGGGACGCTTCAGACGCCAGGCCATGTGCTCCATAAAGCGCGTTTTCCCACAACCTGTGGGGCCTTTTAGCATGATGGGTAGTTGGTTTTGATAAGCCGCCTTGAAAACATCTATCTCGTCTCCAACCGGCTCATAGTAGGGTTCATCTTCAATGTAGTGGGTTTCGGGTTTTAGGGTACGGGCTTCCAAAACAGACCTCAAATTCAGTTATTAACCAGAAGATGCGCATGAAGGATATTGTCACTGATGCGCTCGAAGCATATTCGAAGGTTACAAGATTTCCAGCAAATGAATAGAATGCAGGATAAGTAATAAAATAACTTAGAATATGGGGTAATTATCCCCAATAAACCATAAACCGACCACCGGAAGCCAGTCAGCAACAAACATATTTGTTTTATTTATATTTAATTGGGAATATGCCAATGTTTCAGCAAAATTAATCTTCATGCAGAATCAACCCCATTATATTCGGTTTTGAGGTGCTGCAATGCCAGATCCATTGCGTATACTTCTCATTCAGAACCCACACGACTCCGAGCGATTAACACAGGCATTGCAGCGTAACGGCGTGGAGTTCGAATGTACACAGGCCGAAAACATGGCATCGGTCAAACAGGTTTTGGATCAAGCATCTTGGGACCTGATACTTGCCAACCACCAACTACCTGGGTGCCCCGCGGAAGATGTCTTGAAACTTATTCAGGAAACCGACTTAGCTATCCCCTTCATACTTGCCACACACACCATCAGTAAAGACAAGTTAGCCAAACTCTATCGGGCCGGGGCGGACAGTTACATCGACATAGACAACCTCTATCTGCTCGTTCCAACGATTCAGCATGAACTGGATGTGTCCGTAGCGCAACGCCAGCAGATAACCAGCAAGTCAACCTCACAGCAAAGCGAAAAACGCTATCAGGCCCTGCAAGACAATGCCCCTGTCCCCGTGCTGATCATCTGCAGCAGACGCATCGTTTACCTCAACCAAGCAGCGAGAAAAGCCCTGGGGATCTCTGTAGACACACCAATTACAAAAATTGCTCTGGAAAACCTGACCAACGCCAATACCCTCGAGAAAATCTTAACGCCTCCCCCCATCAATGAGCAATTCTCCACTGAAGCACCGATTGAAACCTGTTTGCGAAGATCTGACGGCAAACAGATCGAAGTTGAAGTCTGGCTCAGTCGCACCGACTATCTAGACAGACCCGCCACTCAATTGATCTTCATTGATATCACCCAACGTATTTCTACACAAAAACGGTTGCAACAAGCCGCCAGGGTTTTCGAACATACCACCGAAGGCGTCATTGTTACTGATGAAAATGCCAATATCATAACGGTAAATCCCGCCTTTACGGAGATCACGGGCTTTACCGAGCAAGAGGCCGTTGGCCGCAATCCCAGATTTCTGCAATCTGGCAGACACGACAAGCATTTCTTTACCAAGCTCTGGAACAGCCTTATACAGCAGCATTCCTGGCAAGGAGAAATCTGGAATCGACGCAAGAACGGCGAGATCTACCCGGAATGGCTCAATATCACGACCATACAGGAAGACCCGAGTGGCAAACCTCAATACGTTGCGGTTTTTTCTGACATCACCAGTATCATACAGTCTCAGTCGCAACTGGAACATCTGGCGCATCATGACCCACTGACCGATTTACCCAATCGACTCTTGTTCCAGGACCGGCTGGAGCATGCCATAAGCAACGCAAAGCGTGAAAACAACCACCTTGCCGTGCTGTTTCTTGACCTGGATCGCTTTAAGAACATCAATGATTCGCTCGGACATGCGGTAGGTGATGCACTGCTCGTACAGGTTGCCCATCGACTGCTCAACCTGTTAAGGGAAAACGATACCGCCGCCCGCCTGGGAGGCGACGAATTCACCATCCTGGTAGAGAATCTGGAAGATCCCAGCTATGCCGCCGTCATCGCCACCAAGATCCAAAACCAACTCAAGAAACCGTTTGACATCTTTGGACGCAAACTCCACATCACCGCGAGCATAGGCATCAGTCTGTACCCGGAGGACGGCAGGGATGTCGGCAATCTCACCAAAAATGCCGATGCCGCCATGTACCAAGCCAAGGAGAACGGCCGCAACAACTATCGTTTCTATACCTCGGAGCTTACCCATAGCGCTTTCGAGCGCCTGCTGATGGAGACTGAACTCCGCACCGCGATAAAGGAACGCCAATTGCTTCTCTACTATCAACCGCAATTTTCCATCCTAAGCGGGAAAATGACCGGCATTGAGGCCCTGTTGCGCTGGCAGCACCCAAGAATGGGGGTCATCTCACCGGCTCAATTCATTCCCCTGGCGGAAGAGACGGGACTGATCCATGAAATCGGCTTGTGGGTCCTGGAAAAAGCCTGCCAACAGACCCGGATTTGGTCTGAAAAGGGTCTATTCAATGGACGCATGGCACTCAACCTGTCAGTCCGCCAACTCATGATGACGGATCTGATCCTGCATTTTGAGGAGATCATCGACAAATCCGGCTGCCCCCGCAACAACTTCAGCTTGAGGTAACCGAAGGCATTTTCATGCGACAGAAAGAATTA
The DNA here is from genome assembly GCA_963716875.1 of uncultured Gammaproteobacteria bacterium. Classification (GTDB taxonomy): domain Bacteria; phylum Pseudomonadota; class Gammaproteobacteria; order Chromatiales; family Chromatiaceae; genus JASJBU01. The sequence goes on along the minus strand of CAVQUR010000018.1, from coordinate 147,705 downwards.
TCGATCCCTGTATCTGGAGGTTTTCAAACAGTTGGGACTGACCATTGCGATTGACGATTTCGGCACCGGCTTCTCTTCCCTGTGCCTACCTGAAACAACTACCTATCGACAAACTCAAGATAGATCGCACTTTCATCAAGGATATGCCGGACAACAAGGATGATGTGGCCATCACCCAGGCCATCATCTCGTTAGGCCAGAATCTTGGCCTAGAAATTATCGCGGAAGGCGTGGAAACCGAAGCCCAACAAAACCTACTCAAGATCATGGGTTGTCAGGAAGTACAGGGGTATCTCTACGGGAAACCGATCTCGGCGGAAGCCTTTGAGAAAAAGCTGATCAGGGGATACAAGCAACCCAGCGGCAGTTACCTGTTCAGTGCCTGAGGCGCCGAACTACAGGATGCTGCACTCATGACCTGGCACAATCGATTGTTTACGATGTGTTTGCTAAGATTGGGTCAGGAACTATAAGTGATATCGCATACTCAGATTTACCGATAAGGCTGTAGCAATCTGATTTTTTTACACAGGCGCGGATACAGCAAAGGTGCCTGACAAAGCCGCAGTAATACCGACCAGAATCGCTTTATATAACCCCAAACATTAGCATTCGCTAATAATCTATAATCCAATTCTATGAAAGCATTTGAAAATTCGATGGATAATTGGCGGGTTTTATCTGGCGGGAAAACCAGAAGACGAGTATCGTAACGGGTCCAGATTCCAGGTGCAGATGTGCGCCGTCAGATCATGGAATAACCAAGTGCACAAGTCAACTATTATTGTCTATCGGTTATTCGAAACCTTGAACGCCATTCCGCAACGGAGGAAGATCCATGACGGAAGTAATCGCAACCAATGAGACTATTCTCGTGGTAGGTGGCGGTATCAGCGGCATGACCGCTGCCCTAGAAGCCGCCGAAACAGGGAAACAGGTCGTGCTGGTTGAAAAGCGACCCTATGTCGGTGGTCGCGTCACTCAACTCTACAAATATTTCCCCAAACTCTGCTTCCCCACCTGTGGCCTGGAAATCAACCAGCGCCGGGCGAAGATGAATCCCTAACCTCAACATCATCACCATGGCCGAGGTAACAGACATCAAGGGCGAGGCCGGCGATTACACTGCCACCGTAAAGATCAGTCCCCGTTACATCAACGAGAACTGTACCGGCTGCGGGGACTGCGCCAAAGCGGTCGAGACTGAATTCGACGATGAGCACAACTATAACCTGGGCAAGCGCAAAGGCGCCTATCTGCCGTATAGTATGGCCCATCCCCAGCGTTACGTCATCGATCCGGCCATCATTGGAACAGACGATGCCCAGAAGGCCAAAGATGCCTGCAAATACAACGCGGTGGATCTCGACATGCAGGAAGAGACCATCGAGTTCAAAGCCGGCGCCGTAATCTGGGCGACCGGCTGGCGCCTCTACGATGCCAACAAGATTCAGCCATACGGCTATGACCGTATCGCCAATGTCATCACCAGCGTGGAATTCGAGCGCCTGGCGGATCCGACCGGTCCGACCGGCGGCAAGCTGCTGCGCCCCTCGGATGGCAAGGAGGTCAAATCGGTCGCCTTCATCCAGTGCGCGGGTTCCCGCGACAAGAACCACCTGCTGCACTGCTCGCGTATCTGCTGCATGGCCTCGCTGAAGCAGGCCACCTACCCGGCAGACGAGGTGGACATCGCCATCTACTACATCGATATCCGTGCCATCGACCGCTTCGAGGACTTCTATCAAAAGGTCAAGGCCAAGAACAACGTCAAGTTCATCAAATCCAAGCCTGCCGCCATCGTGGAAAACAAGGCGAATGGCAATCCGACCGTGCATGGCGTTGATACCGAGGGCTATAACCGCTACGCCGATGAACATGACCTGGTGGTCCTTGCCATCGGCATGGAGCCCAGTGTCGACAAGGCCAGTTTCCCGGTCGAGATCGTCGTCAACGAAGAGGGCTTCATCGAGCCCGCTCCGGAAAATGGCGGTGTCTTCGCCGCCGGCTGCTCGTCCGATGCACTGGACGTCAACCGGGCCGTACAGCATGCCACCGGCGCCGCACTTCGCGCCATTCAGGTGGTCAATCGCGTAGCAGGAACGGAGGGTTAGTACAGTGGCAGACGATAAGAAATTTGCTGGTTATATCTGCACCGGATGCGGTATCGGCGATCGCCTGGACGCGAGCACTCTGGAACAGGTCGCCACCCGTGACGGCAAGATGCAGTCCTGCAAGCAGCACGAGATGCTGTGCAGCGCCGAAGGTGTAAAGCTGATCCAAGACGACATCGCCAAAGATGGCGTAACCCATGTCATGATCGGCGCCTGCTCTCGCCGCGCCAAGGTCGAGGCCTTCAACTTCACCGAAGTGGCCTTGACCCGCGCCAACCTGCGGGAGGGAGTGATCTGGATTCGTCCCGCTACGGACGAAAACACCGAGACTACCCAGGAGATGGCGAATGACTACATCCGGATGGCCTGCGCTGAACTCAAGTCGATGAAAAAACCGGCCCCTTCCGGTGAACAAACGCTCAACAAGAACATCCTAGTCGTGGGTGGCGGCATCACCGGCATAACGGCTGCGCTGGAGACCGCAACTGCAGGCTATCCGGTGCATCTGGTCGAGAAGACAGGCGCCCTCGGTGGCGCTATCGCTGGTTACTACAAAGTCATCCCGACCCGCTCACCCTATGCGGAGCCGGCAGAGAACCCGGTACCGGCGCTGATCAAAGCGATCGAGGACAATCCGAAGATCACTGTCTACCTGAACAGCAGTATTACCAAGACGGAAGGTGCCCCCGGCCGTTTCAATGTAGACGTCGCCACCGAGTCAGGCAGCAGCCAGACCCTCTCCATCGGCGCCATCATTCAGGCCTCGGGCTGGAAACCCTATGATGCCAACAACCTGCCCGAGTTCGCCTATGGCAAGAGCAAGGATGTAGTCACCAACCACGAGTTGGAGGCCCTCGCCATAGCGGCCAAAGGCGGTCCCATTAAGCGCCCGTCCGACGGCAAAGAAGTCACCAGTGTCTGCTTTATTCAAAACGCCGGCCAATGCTCCACTCAGAAGGGCCACCTTCCCTATTTCTCCGGCGTCACCGACCTGGTCTCCATCAAACAGGCGATGTATTTCAAGGAGTTGAACGGCGATTGCGATACCACGATCCTGTTCAACAACCTGCGCACTCCCGGCGCCGGGGGCGAGGACTTCTACCGCGCCGGTCAAAAGGCGATGGTAACCTTCTCCAAGGGTATAGCCTCCGAGGTTGTTCCCGGAAATACCCTGAAGGTCAAATTCAAGGACATGATCCTCGACGAAGATACCGAAATGGATTGCGACCTGGTGGTTCTGGCCACCGGCATGGAGCCCAACTCCGGCCCCGACCCCTATGCCCAGCTTGCTTTTGACGAGGCTGAAGAGGGTTCTGAAGAGAAAGAGAAGCTGAAGCAGGACCTGGCTGTGGCCCCGCCTTCCATCCTCAATCTGCAATACCGTCAGGGCACCGACCTGCCGCACCTGAAGAACGGATTTAACGATTCACACTTCATCTGCTTTCCCTACGAGACCCGTCGTACCGGTATCTATGCCGTGGGTCCGGTGCGTCGACCCATGGACATCCAGCAGGCCCGCGATGACGCCACCGGCGGCGCCATGAAGGCGATTCAGGCTGCCGAGAATGCAGGACTTGGACGTGCGGCGCATCCGCGTTCCGGCGACCTGTCATTCCCAACCTTCCGCAAAGAAGGCTGCACCCAATGCAAGCGCTGTACCGTCGAGTGCCCCTTCGGCGCCATCAACGAGGACGCTCAAGGCTATCCAACCTACAACGAATCCCGTTGCCGCCGTTGCGGCACCTGCATGGGTGCCTGTCCTGTGCGCGTGATCTCTTTTGAGAATTACTCGGTTGAGACGGTCAACCAGCAAATCAAGAACGTCGAAATCCCGGAAGAGTGGGACGAAAAACCGCGTATCCTGGTGCTGGCCTGTGAGAACGACGCCTATCCGGCCCTCGATCAAGCCGCCCAAGCCGGCGTAGAGATCAATCCCTGGGCTCGGGTCATCCCGGTGCGCTGCCTTGGTTCCATTAGTCTCTCCTGGGTCACCGACGCACTGAACAGCGGCTTTGACGGCATCGTCCTGATGGGCTGCCGTCGGGACGACGACTACCAGTGCCATTTCGTGCGAGGCTCCGCCATGGCGGCCGAACGCATGAGCAAGGTCGGCGACACCCTCTCTTCGCTCAATCTGGAACCGGAGCGGGTCGAACTCTATGAGGTTGCGATCACCGATATCCAGCGCGCACCACAGTTGATCAACGACATGGCGGCTACGGTTGAGAAAATCGGTCTGAGCCCGTTCAAATTCTAATGGCGCAGGTGCTTCAGCGGTGCAACATTCCGCTGAAGCACAGTAAACGACCCGTACAACTTTACTTTTTGTGGGGTGGAAATGGTCGAACACCCTAGGCACCCTACAAAGGGGAGTGAAAATGAGTGATTTAAACACGTCAATGATTGAAAAGTACCGCAACAGCTTCCTCAGGGAGGTTGAGGCAAACGTCGAGGAAGGCGAATGGGTCAAGATGTGCATGCAATGCGGTGTCTGCTCCGGTTCATGCCCACTTGGCAAACACTGGGATCATCCACCCCAGGAGCTCTTCATGATGATCCGCGCCAACAAGCGGGAAGAGGTCCTCTCCTCGGACTCCATGTGGATGTGCACCTCCTGTTACAACTGCATCGCCCGTTGCCCACGGGGATTGCCGATCACCCACATCATGCATGGCCTCGCAGTCTACTCGAAACGCCTGGGTCTGACCCCGAAGAAACAGCCCACTGCCGAGTTCTCACAGATCTTCTGGGACAACCTGATGAAGAAAGGCCGTGTCAATGAACTGAAACTTGGGCTTTCCATTTACTTCAAGGACGGTTTCGGTGAAGGCGTCAAAAATGCCCTGGCCAACCAGAAACTGGGTCAGCAGATGATGAAAACCAAACGCATGAACGCGATGGAATTCTTTGGCGGCCATGGGATTAAAAACCCTGGAGAATTGCAAAAAATCATCAAAAAGGCTCAGGAAATCGAAGAAGCCAAACTCCAGGACTTCAAGTAAGTGAGGACGAATAGCAATGGCTAAAATAGAACTATCCTTCTACCCCGGCTGTTCCTCACAAAAAGGAGCAACCTCATCCAACTACCTCGTCTCGGCGCAAACCATGTGCGAGGAGTTGGATATCCAACTCAATGAGATTCCGGACTGGAACTGCTGTGGCGCCTCCGTCGGTTACGGCGGCGGCGGCGAACTGCCGCGACTGACCCTCTCAGCCCGCAACATTGCCCTGTCCGAGCAGAACAATCCAGATCAGGCGATCGTCGCCACCTGTGCCGCCTGCTGGCTCTCCACCCGTGAGACCAAGGAACGCCTGCACGAGGACGAGCAGATGTTCAAGGACGCCAATACCGCGCTCTCAGAAGCCGGTCTCAGCTACAAGGGCCAGGCTGAGGTTCGCCACATGGTTGAAGTTCTGGTCGAGGATATCGGTTTCGACGGCATCAAGGCCAAGGTCAAAAAACCGCTTGAAGGCCTGAAGATCGCCGGTTATGTGGGTTGCCAGACCAACCGTCCCTTCGGTATCGCCGGCGAGTCATTCGAGAATCCGCAATATCTCGACAAGATCGTTGAGAGTGTTGGCGCTGAATCCATCCCGACCTACGAAAAGAAGGTACAGTGCTGCGGCGGTGCCCTCGCCTTCTCTGAACCGGAAAAATCTCAAGAGATGATCAAGGGCATCATCGAGGCCGCCTATGACAACGGCGCCGACATGATCGTGACTCCTTGCCCGCTATGCCAGGCCAATACCGAGATCTACCAGGATCAGATCAATGAGAAATACGGCACCAAATTCAAGATGCCGATCGTCTATTACTCGACCCTGATGAGTGTGGCCTTTGGGCGCAGCGCCAAGGATGCCGCGTTGAACGGGCATGTCATTCCCGCTAAAAAGCTGGAAGAGATCGCCAATAAATGATGCTCTGAAATGAACAGGGTGGCCATTCGAGGCCCCCTTTGCACAAGGAAAAAGCCACATTAAGTGGCTTTTTCCTTGTTTATATACCTGTTTTGTGGAACAGGCTGACCTCAATTCGTTGATTTTGCGCAGCCACCCTGTTCCACTCCCCCGCCGTCTTTACAGAGTAGGTTTCCGGATAAGGTACGATAGGATCATCCTGGGCATCGCCTTCCACAAAGACCTCAACCGAACCACCCTCTTCAGTCGTGAGTGAATTGATGAAGTTGGCGAAGCCGATGGTCTGGTAACTGGACTGTGTGAAGCCTTTGTCTTCCATTTTACCGGAAAACAGACATTCACCGAACGGCAGTTGGTCTCTGGCCAGGTTCAAGGTACCCGTTTCACCTTTGGTGAGACAGAAGTTACCATAATGGGCCTGCAGATTGATCACACCCTGAAATCCTGCCTGAGTCAGTCGCTGGACCAGTTCCGAGAGCCAGACGATGCGCAAATCATCATAAGGATTTTCACCGTACTGGAATTCCGTGCCGCGATTTGCCGCCCACTGTAAAAATTCGATTGCGGCATGCCTGCTAGGGAATGAGGCTGCCACGCTGGTATCGGTTTGATCAGAATGATGCAAGGATTGGCTCGATTCCAGACCCGTCTCCAGAATAGCTAGACTATGTTTCAAGTCCGAGATTTCTGTTCTAAAGTCTGCGCTCAATCCTGAGATCTGCGGAGAGAGATCGATTCCCTCCATCTTCCACCAGAGAACAACGATCAGAACCACAGCGGACAGATTGCCAAACAATGAGATTCCGAGCTTCCATCTCGCAGGCGATGAGAGTTCCTGAAAACGCATCTCTGCGGTAAAGAAATCCTCTCTCAATTTAGTGAATTCCTGGGAGAATAGGTTGGTCAATCTCTGTTCAGCCGCCAACAGATCTTTCTGAAAAATTCGCGTTTGGCGTTTCAAGACGAACACGGATTCGTCATAGACATCGCCCGGGTATTCGACCCGCTCATGTTTTAGTTTCGAACCATTGAGATATTCCACATTTGTCGTTGGTTGCTGCGGATAACCCAACTGTACGCCAGCCTGATACAGTTCGCCTTGATCGTGGAATGTCTCGACCAGCGAAACCTGTTCGGGCAACAGATGGAGTTGCTCTACCACTGCATCCAGATCCAGCGCGCCCATTTGTTTGGGCAACACCCCGATGGCACCCAGCGCTCGGGCCTCACCCAAGGCCAGACCGCCTTCCTTGGAGGTATACATCATAACCGGGATAGTCGCCGTATTCGGATTCGATTTGATGACCCGCAGGGCCTGAAATCCATCCATGCCAGGCATTTCATAATCCATGAACACCGCATCCGGCGTATTCGAATATAGGTAATCGATGGCATTGACCGCCGATTCAACCTTGACGATGTCAATGTCATAGGCAGCGAGTCGCTTCGCCAACATCTCGCGTGCCGTGCGGGAATCATCCACAATCAGGGCGCATTTCTTCCTCATAAACCACCTGCCAATGACAGAAATACCTCATCTTTAACAACACAATGGCGCTGTCAAAATCCTTGTTAATGGGTCTAAATATAAACGACCCAACCAAGCAGAGGAATGAATTAAATGAATTTACTCGCTAAGGAATCCTTAAAATCCCCAAAAACCATCCCAAGCAAGCTAACCGATGAAGAAATTGCTGCGCTTTCGGAACAGCTTTCTGATTGGTGTATCATCACAATCAATGATATCGCCCGACTTGAGAAGACATTTAGCTTCAAAGATTTCTCAATGGCACTGACATTTACCAATAAAATCGGGTCCCTGGCTGAGGCCCTGGACCACCACCCGGCAATCCTTACCGAATGGGGGAAATGCACCATTACCTGGTGGACCCACAGCCATCGCGGCCTGTTGCGCAATGACTTCATTATGGCAGCAAAAACCGACCAGTTGTTTGAAGAAATCTGCTAGGATTCAGCCTCTGAGCTAGAACTCATCACAATTCACCCATAACATAGTGAACAACGATTCGATGATCATAAGATTTAAACAGCAGTTGACTGCTCTATTCTGAGAGTAATGTACAGATACGATGATAATTTGTTTCAATTTGATGATTCACCCATTGGGTGAGTTACGCTACGTGCCGAATGGCACATACAATCGCCGATTTTAATTTAATGGAAGACGCTTTAATATCCAGCGCCGGCGGACTGGCAGACTACGGCTCCCTGCAGGCGCAACTCAACCTGAAGGACGGCATCCCATATACACAAAATTGGTCGGCCGCGGCTGATTTTCTGCAACTCATCGTGGACTACTGTTTACAGGTACAACCATCGTATGTGTTGGAATGCAGCAGTGGCCTGACCAGCCTGTTGCTGGCTCGCAGTTGCCAGAGAAATGCAAAGGGGCGTGTTGTCAGCCTCGAAGATGGCGAGCAATACGCGGCAAACACACGGTCCTATATTCAGCGCTATGGACTAGACCGGCATGCCTCTGTCATTCATGCGCCTTTGCAGAAGATCATCATCGATGAAGTCGCATATGCCTGGTATGCTACACGAGCAATCCCCGACGGGGAGATCGAGATGCTGGTGATCGACGGTCCATCCAGCTTTATCCAGAAAAACTCCCGTTATCCTGCACTACCTATACTGCACCCAAGGCTTGCCAATGGTTGCCGGGTATTTCTGGACGATGCCGCCAGGCCGGACGAACGGGAAATAGTTGGTTTGTGGCTAGCAAAATTCCCGCACATGGACTTGGAATATGTTGAAAATGCGCGGGGTTGTGCGATCTTGACCATTAACAAGTGAAAGTTGCTTGCTTCAAGCCCTATCCCCTGGGGTTCATGACGAGGCGTTGTAACGGGTCTGCCATTCGGTAAGCGCCTTTGAAAAATCGCCTTGCGCGCCGATTTTTTCCCAGAAGCGGTTAAAATCGGTTGTAGCGTTCTGCAAACGGAATTCCATCTTGCGGGTCTTGTCTTTCAGGAACAGGGCTATATTCGACTGAACCGTATCCAGGTAGTCTAGGGCGATCTCCTCGCCAGCTTGCTGTTGCCCCCCCAGCAAGATACCCTCCTTGTAGGCCTGCATGATCCCGAAATGGGCACGCCGACTGAAACTCTCCGCCGACTCCCGTAGATCTCTGATTAGATACACATAGAAGGCGTCATTGCCGAATCTCCGCTCAAGACGCCCCAACAACCAGCTCAGGCGGTTGTCCGCCTCGATATGGTTGGGCGGATAGCAAGCCGTTGCTCCCCGGTGAACGTGGCGCGGGATTCATGCAACGCCGTGTAGTTGGTGATGTGCCGACAGGCCTGGATAAAGGTTGTCGAACCACACCTGCCGGCATTGAGTATGAAGACGTTCATTGGCAACCCGTTTGATCGCTTTGCTGGTCAATCATCTGCCAATACACTCAACCAGATGGCTCTGTCTTGCGGGAGCCGCAGGATGGCCTCGAGGATCTCCCGATGACGTTGCTGCCGGTGGCTGGTCGAATTGATCATCCGATAAGCCGGCGACTCCTGGCCGAAGTTGTATTCCATGTTGCGGATGAAATGGTGAAAATTATCATTCACGAATCGGTGCTCTGGATCCTGGTTCCACCAGTGCTTCGGGTTGTTGAACAAGGCCTTCAGCACCCGCAGTCTTGTCCGGATCTGCACCTGCTTGGCGGCATATTTCTGGCGCATCGAGGCTTCGATGCTCGACAGCATCGTCCGACAGTCGCCTCTGAAACAGGCTCGAACGGATAACCCCGCTGACTCAGGCTTTCAATGGTAAACAACATCACATCTCCATAGAACTGGCGTACAAACTCACCCGACAGTTCCACCAGATGATCTACTCTGGCGATGCCCGGCCTGAACTCCGAGCGACCGAGTCGCTCGAGGGTGCGCTTATGCAGCAGCGGCAGGTTCGCGGAGACGAAATGTGGGCCCAGCCTGGCCTGCAGGATACGGCCCAGGACAGGCCCTGCCATACGCAGCTTTAAGGTCGCAAAGGGAATGAAAAACTGGAGTGCCTCGGCCGTCAGTACATAGTTCCCGGTATAGACCGTTCTGGCCGGTGTCATGCTGCGCATGAGTGCTTGATGTATATAGTGTGTCTGTCTGGTAGGGTGTTCTCCATCGAAAAACCGGTTCAGTTTTATTGAAAAGTCCGCAAAACAACGCGCATGATCGTGGTCTTCGGTGATCCTGCATGCATATCGAGAGGCAGCGGTTGCCGGTTTGAATCCAAACAGATCCGCCATATCATGGTAAGCGGCATCGTCGCCGCCCGGCTGGCGCACTTCGGCATGAAATCCGCAGCCCTCTCGAGGATCCAGGCTCGCCATCTCGACCAGGAACGCCAGCACGTCTTCCAGGAAATTTCCTGCCATCACGGCGGGCGACACCGGTGGATCACCGACGACCTTGCCCGTCAACACAAGGACATCAGTGCTGGAGAAGATCTGGTCGAGACGCTGGAAATAGTTTATGGCGTAAAGGGTTCTATCCGTGTCACCAATGTTGACCCGGAATTCCTGATCGCTGTCCATGAACCAGAACAGCCGGTGGCGGTCTGTCTGCCGCCAACTCAGCAAGCTTCAGGTAAGCAAGGTTACGGGTAATCGAGGCGCCCTTGTGGTAAAAGGCCGTGCGCCAGTTGCTGCCGACCACTCGGCACAGCGCATGCCGCTGCTGCTGCGACAATCGATCGAGCTGTTGCAGCTGCTCTGCCTGACCGAAATAGAAGGTTTTGAGTCCCTGTTGCTTGAAATCCGCAACCAGCTCCAGATGCTGCCTGATATTTTCCGGTGCCTTGCTGTCGTCGGCGATAAGAACGCTGATCTTGTCGTATGCGTGCTGCGAGACACCACCGTAGCCGAATCGCTGGCACAATGTCAGCAGGCTGGCGAGACAGTTTTGCAGATGCCGCGGTCTGTCGGCCAGCGGGATAACGACCACGAAACCGATGACGCCCATCATTGCCGTAACTGGCGATATGCAACTCCAGCTCCCGAAACAGCCGCTGGTACAGATTCGAGCAGATCGTCCGGGCAACCCGATGCCCACAGCTCCTCCTCAGCCATCGTTGGCGGCTGATTCATAGAGCTCGATCGGTCGCTTTCCGGATTCCGTCTCCTAGGCCTTCAGCCGCTAGCTTTTGCCAGCGTTGCGCGATGGTTCCCGCGTCGGGATGCTCAGCAAATCGTTCGAGAAATTCGCCCAGTGCCGGGTGCTCGATGGCTGTCATCGCGTTCGGTGCCCTGCCGCTAGCGCTTGGACGAATAATTCGGGAATGTGTCCTTGTCCAACGCGATATCCACGAGATTGATCGCCTGTTCCAGATCGTAGTGTGCGAACAGGTCGTCGAGGTCGGCGAGGGTTGTCACCTGCTTGTAGTTGATGCCGAACGAGCACGCGCCAGGTGGCCGTAGTCGGGATTGATGAAGTCGCAGTTGATGAAGCGCCGCTGATAGAGCTGGTGCTGGTTTTTGCGGATCAGGCCCATGGTGCCATTGTTGAACATCACGATGTTCAGTGGCTTGGCGATAGTTGACCGCGGTCATGATCTCCATGCAGCACATCTGGAAACCGCCATCGCCAAGGATCGCGAAGGTTGGCCGCTGGGTGCAAAACTGGGCGCCGATGGCGGCGGGAATCGCATGGCCCAGAGAGGATATCCCGGAGTTGGGATAGTAGTGGTTGCCGCTGGAAACACTGAAAAAATTTTGCGCGAAAATGATGTTGTCGTCGAATACAACCGAGTTGTTGGGGAAATGCGCCGCCAGTTTGCTGAAAAATGCCTCCGCCAGGGCAAATCCCGACATGAATACCGTATAGTCGCCGTTCGACAACTCTTTCTCATCAGCGATGCCTCCAGCGACATCCATGGCCGATAGTCATCCCCGGCTGCGCGATCGAATCCTCATCCAGCAGTGTCCGGAGTACTCGTTTTGATATCGCCGCAAATCGCCACTCGGCATCGAAGACCTTCTCCAGCTGATTTGCGTCATTGTCGATCTGCACGATCTTTCTGCCCGCCAGCAGTGACGGGTCCCACAGATAGCTGGTGCGTTCGTTGAAGCCGGCCCCGAGCACGATCAGCAGGTCTGATTTTTCGACGATGTATTTGTAGGCATGGCCGCTCGAGGTGACCCCGAGACTGCCCAGCGACAGGGCGGAATGCTCACTGATGACCCCCTTGCCCTTGAGGCTGGAGGCTACCGGGATCTGCAGCAGGTTGCTGAGTTCCGCTGACGACCTGCTGTGCGCCGGAGCGGATACAGCCGTAACCGGCGACGATCACCGGACGGCTGGCATCGAGAATGAGCTCGGAGAGCCTCGCTCCAGTACCCTGAGTGTCCTGCGGGCGGGCGTTGCGAAGGGTCTGAATCTGAGTTCGTCGAGCAGCTCCGCATCGACCAGCTCCTTCTGCACATTGAAGGGGATACTCAACAGCACCGGCCCAGGGTTGGGAGCCAAGCAGGGCCTTGCTGGCCTGCAGCAGGACCTGCGGCAGGTAGTCGGTTCTTTCCAGCGTCTTGCTGTAGCGGGTGATGCTGCGGAACAGCATGGCCTGGTCGAAGCTGCCGCCCTTCACCTGAGCTCTCCTGCAGTCCGCCCTTGCCGAAGATATGGGTCGGAGCCTCGCCGGTGATGATCAATACCGGTTGTTTGTCGGCATAGGCATTGGCGATACCGGTAATCAGGTTGGTGGCGCCGGGACCCGCCGTAGCGATACAGGCCGCCGGCTTTCCCGATGCCCTGGCGTAACCACCGGCCATGAAGGCCGCGCCCTGCTCGTGCTTGGCCAGCACGGCATGGATGCCTGAATCATAGAGGGCGTCATATACAGGCAGTATGTGGGCGCCCGGCATGCCGAAGATACACTCTGATACCCAAGCGTTCCAGATACCTGACGATAAATTCGCTGACTCTGATCTGCATCAAGCTACTGAGATTTCATTGGGATTCCGTCCAAGGCGGGTATGCGCTGCAAGCCTCTCGGTTGACTGCCGACCCCAAGCGGATCATGTCGACGCGAATCGAGCCGGCACACGATACTCTAAATCCCTCCGCGCATTTTACAAGGGTCAAGCTCTACTACTCGGCTGTCGTTAAGTTTAACCGAAACACGGCTCAGATTTGCCAGGTAATTCAGTAAGAGAATGAAAACACGCCCTCAAGGGGCGTGGTTTGTCATTTGTCAATGAAACAGTCGTCTTAACTACGCAAGTTTTTTCTGCATCCGACGGCCTGCGGACTCATCAGGAGATGGCGTCCTTCATCTCCTGCTCTTTTTTCTGTCGGTGGAGTTCGGCTTCCGCCTTGCGCCGCATCTCCAGGATCTCTTTACGCTGCTCAAGGCGTTTTTCCGCAGCACCCTGTTTTTCGGGAATCGTATGATCGCCAAACAACACCTGCTTGAGCAAACGGATGCCGAACTGCATAAGGGCAATATCCTCCTTTTCGACCGTGGCGTAAAAGCTCTCTTCCAGGTCGTAGGCTGCCTTGAAGGCATCACTCAGCACATAGCGACGCAAACGGTCGAGATCATAGGCACACATAAAGAAGAACTGCAAACTGGTATCCGATGGCCGTCCGATGGTAGGACCTGCGGATTTCTTCTTCAAGATCAACTGCAGATATTCCCGGTTGAGCTGATCGTAAACCTCGACCTGTTGTTCTTTACGGTACTCGCTGATGGTGATGGGACGATCTTCTTCATGACCTTTGCAGTGATCCTCCTTCACGAGAAAATAACGCACCTCGTCATCCTTGGCTCCTGCCATATGCACCGCCATGTGGCCGACTGGATAGTAGCGGCACGCGGTTGGCCGGTCCTCATAGACGCTGCAGCCCGCTTCGGTGACGAACAGGCAGGCGCCATTATCGTCGGTCCGCAGTTTCACACCCGGCATACCGTCCTTATCCATCTCGAACGGCACCGTGCGTTTCTTGAGGAATTCGGTGGCCGTGATACCCAGACTGTCCTTCAGACGGATGATATCATAGGGCGTCAGCTGGATGTCGGCATGTTGACAGCATGCATTGAAACAGGAGATACCTTTGTGACAACTGAACTGGATTTCAGCCGTCGGTTCCAAAATCGTCGGAACCAGATCGCTCTTGAAGGGTATGTCGAATTTTTCACTCATCGGTCTTCCCCGTTACACATATTGACCTGTAATTATAAACCGTAAACGCATCTCAATTACCGCTGAACATTCTGGCTGTATTACGCGCCTGCCGTCTGCATTAACCGTAATTCGTTTAGATTTCATGTAAAGCAAAAAGTCCGGGCACCTTGCGGCGCCCGGACTTTTCAAGCCATCAGGCCGTCAAGTATGACTTACTTGAACAGCTTGGACTTGTCAACCAGGTCGACATGTGCGCGCTTGAAGCACTTGTAGGTCTTGGTCTCTTTGTCGTAGATGGAGTTCACGAAGCACTTCCAGTTCTCTTCGTCCACGAAGTTCTTGTCCATCCGATAGTAGAAGCCCGGATAACGGGATTCCTCACGGAACTGGATGTGTTTCATGTGAGCTTCGGCGGTCAGGATGCGGTGATAGTTCTCCCACGCACGCAGCAGCTCGTGGAGGTCCTTCGCACGCATCTTCAGCGCGTCTTCCTTGAGCATTTCCAGCTTCTGCTCGGCCAGGGCCAGCATGTGCTCGTTGGTGGTGTAGTAGGTGGCGACACCGGCCACGTACTCGTCCATGATCTTCTGCAGGCGGAACTGCAGCATGCGCGGAGTGATGTAGTTGGGATTGACGTCGATCGCGGTGCTGTAGTCCTTGTGCTCCAGGAAGGTGCGGACCGGACGGTAGATCTCTTCGATCAGGGTATCCACGTCGGTATCCAGCTCGGGTTTGAGGTCCTTGTTGTCCATGACATACTTGACCATGGCCTTGGCGGCCATACGACCCTCGGCATGGGAACCGGAGGAGAACTTGTGGCCGGAAGCGCCCACGCCGTCACCAGCGGTGAACAGACCGGATACGGTGGTCATGCCGCGGTAGCCCCAGTTCCAGCCCTTCGGCAGATGCTCGGGAACGCCAGCCTCGGCTTCGTCGGTGGGCGCACCGACATCTTCGGGACCGGAGGTCCAGATGCCGCAGCAACCGGAGTGGGAACCCAGCAGGTAGGGTTCGGTGGGCATCAGCTCGGAGTTCTTCTTCTCCGGCTCGATGTTCTCACCGGCCCAGATACCGCACTGGCCGATACACATGTCGAGGAAGTCTTCCCATGCCTCGGCTTCCAGATGCTTGACCTCACGCGGAGACAGGGTCTCGCGCAGGGCGGCCAGAGCGGACACGGTGTCCATCCAGATGGGACCGCGACCTTCCTTCATCTCTTTGAGCATCAGGTGGTTACGCAGGCAGGAGGCGGGTACCGCAGCCTGGCCGTAGGGAGGATAGTCGTCCAGCATCTCCTTGTTGCGGACCATGTAGACTTCGCCGAAGGCGTTGGTGGCCTTGGATTTGAACAGCAGGAACCAGGCACCGACCGGACCGTAACCGTCCTTGAAACGGGTGGGTACGAAGCGGTTTTCCATCATGGTCAGCTCAGCACCGGCCTCGGCGGCCATGGCATAGGTGGAACCGGCATTCCAGACGGGGTACCAGGCACGGCCCTGACCTTCACCCACGGAGCGGGGACGGAAGATGTTCACGCAGCCGCCGGCGGCCAGCAGGATGGCCTTGGCCTTGAACACGTACAGCTTGTGATCACGCACGGAGAAACCGACCGCACCGGCGATGCGGTTCTTGTCGTTCTTGTCGTTGACCAGCTTGACGATGAAGATACGCTCGGCAATGTTGTCCATGCCCAGGGCCTTCTTGGCGGCCTCGGCGACGATCCACTTGTAGGATTCACCGTTGATCATGATCTGCCACTTACCGGAACGTACGGGCTTGCCGCCATCCTTCAGCGGGGTCATGCCCTTGGAGCCGTCATGACGCTCACCGTTCTCGTCGGTCTTCCAGATCGGCAGGCCCCACTCTTCGAACAGGTGCACGGACTCGTCGACATGGCGGCCCAGGTCGTAGGCCAGGTCGTCGCGGGTGATGCCCATCAGGTCGTTGGAGACCATACGGGCGTAGTCGGCGGGATCCTGCTCGGCGCCGATGTAGGTGTTGATCGCGGACAGACCCTGGGCCACGGCGCCAGAACGGTCCATGGCGGCCTTGTCGACCAGCTTGACCTTGATATTGCCACCAGCAGCCTGCACCCAGGGACCGATCTCATAAGCGGCACCGCAGCAAGCCATGCCACCGCCGATCAGCAGGATGTCAACCTCTTCTTGGACGACTTCCGGATTTCCGAATTCAGCCATTTCTCTATACCTCGATTATTTATGTTCTTAACAATCCGTCTGAAGCCAGCTTACTTGCGGATCAGCTCGCTGGGATTGCCCGCGCGATAACCTTTCTGCTCCATGTGGTTGAAGAAACCGGCTTCGGCGATCTTCGCGATATCAGCAGCGGGCTTGCCGCCGTAAGGATCGATAGAACCCTCAGGGGTGGTACGGATCGGGAACTTGAACCGCTTCATGGTGCCGTTACGGAACTTGATGGTCCACATGATGGAGTCGGTACCGCGCAGCGGCTGTACTGAAGCACCCAGCGGAACGATGTCAGCGTAAGGACGTGCTTCGATGGCCTGCTGCGGGCAGATCTTGATGCAGGAGTAGCACTCCCAGCACTGATCGGGCTCCTGGTTGTAAGACTTCATGGCGTGGCCGGTCGCGGAACCGTCTTTGTCGAGCTTCATGAGGTCATGGGGACAGATGTACATGCATGCAGTCCGATCCTGGCCTTTGCAGCCATCGCACTTTTCAGTACGCACAAATGTTGGCATGGTTTTATTCTCCTAGCTTTCACTGCAGTGATTCAGCCGCTGCAACATGCCGCGGCATCAGGAAGATCAATCGGGCACAACCACCCGATATCATTCAAGTTTTCTCTTTTCCTGGCCCAGCTCCCCTATAAGGAACTTCAACCATGAGACAGCCCCGATCATTCCGGACCTGATTTGCCAGGAAATCCGCTACGCACAAACCCCCAGCGGGGTTCAGGACGGCAAACGATACGGATTTCGCTCAGGATAAGCCAAACAATTTTTTAATGAGGGACCATAAATTGCACTTATTAATCTAGCTTATTGAAATACCAACTTTTTTACTTTGTTATGTAAGCGATTATTTATAAGAGAAAAAATATCCTAACCTCCAGAAACAGGGCTATTCCACACAAAAATTGTATTAATCCGCCAACCACGCCTTCTATCTCTTTTGGTATATCTAAAAATCCACCTTTGCGCCGCACCTCAGGTCTTTATTGCACCCAAGGCCAGTTCCGGTAAAGTGTCAGGTTTCAAATATAGGGTTACCCGGATGCCAAATAGTCCGCCTGATGCACTGTTATTGATTGCCCCCGGTTGCGGGCACTGCCCGGCGGTACTTGAGGGGCTGACTCTGCTGCTTAAAAGCGGCAAACTCGGCCGCCTTGAGGTGGTGAATATCCTGGCCCACCCTGAGAGTCGGTCAACAGACCGGTACTCGCAGCGTACCCTGGTGTCGGATTGGTCCCATTCGAGCTGGAAGGTGCGCAGACCCCTGCCGAACTGGCCAAATGGACCGGACATGCAGCTGCCGGCACCGGTCTGACTGACTACTATGCGCACCTGCTGGAGACTCAGCGTGCCCATAAGAGTGGCTGACGCCATCGCCCGTGATCCCTCCTCACTCACCGGCTTACTGAGCCTGCTGGAGAGACGCGCAAACCCCCATGGCGGTCAAGATAGGTATAGGCGTGGTATTGGAGGAGCTGCATGGCAATCCCATCCTGCGCCAGGCGTTGCCGATCCTCACACGACTTGCCGGTGCTGTTTCGGCCAACGTACGGGCGGATGCCGCCCACTATCTGGGCCTGACCCAAGCCGCTGAGGCGACGCCACGTTACGCCGGTTACTCCATGACGAGAACCCGGATGTCCGGGAAATCGCCGCTGAATCCATCGCCCAGCTCAATCCTGCAGACTGAAACGATACATGAACAAACAGCAACAGATACGCTCCGTACACGCCGCCTTCATCAATGAGGTGGTCAACTGTATTCTGAACCGACACGTCAGAACGATTTCGAACACTGATGAGGGCCGCTGCGGATAACGGCTGGACCGAGCTGATCGACGTAATCCGGCGCATCATGGCAGGTCGTCGGGACATGGAACTGCTCAACCCCCTGGACGAAGAGGACAGAGTCATCGCGCAGGCGATCCTGCTCGGCCTGCAGGACCCATCCACCCTGCCCGACCCCAACACCAAGCCCGACCCGACCATGGCGGCACCCGGCCTGGCGTCCATGATCCATGCCGCCGCTTCAGGCAATGCCCAGGCGCTGCAACTGATTGCCAACATGGCGGAACAGATGAGTCGGGCCGGTGGCTCCATGGCCAAGCTGGCTGCGGTAATCAGACCCATGATCAATGGCGAGCGGGACCCCGAGAAGCTCTGCTCCAAGATGGACAGCCGCACCGAGGAGATCGTACTTGGCATTCTACGGGAACTCCAACGGCTGGAGCGACAATGATGACCAGATCATTCCTTATAATAGGGGCCGTCAGCGGACTCCTGACGGTCTTACTGGGGGCATTCGGCGCCCATGCCCTGGAAGCTCAACTAACTGCCCAGCAACTGAGCTGGTGGCACAAGGCGGTCAATTATCAGGGCTTGCACAGCCTGGCCCTGCTGGCGACCGGCCTGCTTGCCCTGTCAGCGCCCTCCAGCCCATTGAAATGGGCCGGCTGGTTGTTCGTCAGCGGAATCCTGCTGTTTTCCGGCAGCCTCTATCTGCTGTCCATCAGCGGATTCCGCCCCCTCGGCATGTTAACCCCTATTGGCGGCGTGGGCTTTATTGCCGGCTGGTCCTGCCTGGCAGCAGCGGCCTGGCGGCTGCCCTGATGGATCTAAACCCTTTTGCTAACCGGTTACGCAAGAACCAGCGCCACTGGAGCAAATGGGCCCGACGCCGGGGTATCAGCTGCTACCGTATCTACGATCGGGATATCCCGGAGTTTCCCCTGGCCATCGACTGGTATGAGGGTCAGGCGCATGCCCAGCTCTTCGCCCGACCAGGGCTGGCCGCACCCGACCCGAAGCAGGAGCAGGCCATGGCCGATCTACTGTGCGGAGTTTTGGCCATCGAACCTCAGGCCCTGGCCTTCAAGACCCGCCAACGGCAACGCGGGCTCACCCAGTACGAAAAGACCGGCCGGCAAGGACGACCCTCCGTGGTGCACGAGGCAGGGCTCGCCTTCGAGGTGGACCTGCACAGTTATCTGGATACCGGCCTGTTTCTGGATCACCGCATCACCCGCGCGATGATACGGGAACGGTCTGCCGATAAACGGGTACTGAATCTGTTCGCCTACACCGGCAGCTTCACCGTTTATGCTGCGGTGGGTGGCGCCCGCAATACCACCTCGGTGGACCTATCCAATACCTATCTGGCCTGGGGGCGGCGCAATCTTCGCTTGAACGGATTGGAGTCGAGCCTGCATGCCTTCATACGCGTCGATGTCTTTGACTATCTCGCTCAGGCACGGCGGGAAAACAACCGGTTCGACCTGATCATCCTCGACCCTCCCAGCTTCTCCAACTCCAAGAAGATGCAGGAGATTCTGGACACCCAACGGGACCATCCGCGTCTCATCGAGGCCTGTCTCGGCTTGCTCGGCACGACCGGCGAACTCTTTTTCTCCACGAATCGACGTAAGTTCAGGCTCGACCCGGTATTAGCCGAAGCCGAGCAGGCTGAGGAGATCACCCGGCAGACCTTAGCTGAAGATTTTCGTCGTCATCCTGCTCACCGATGCTGGCGATTCCGGAAATCCTGAGTGAACCAAGTGAGCCAGCGGCCCTGTTTCTCGGTAGCTTACTGGCTTCCACCCTGTTGCCCGGAGGCTCGGAGGCGATGCTGCTGTTTGCCGTCGAGTACTCCCAGCAGAGCCCCTGGCAACTCTGGTTGGTCGCCACCCTGGGCAATACCCTGGGTGGACTGAGCAGTTGGTTGATCGGATGGTGGCTGGCTCGGCGCTTGCCCCAGCAAGGACTCCGCAAACCCCACAAGATAGATAGGGCCCTGGCGCGGGTTTCCTGCTACGGCAGCCCGGTCCTGCTGCTTTCCTGGCTACCCGTGATCGGCGATCCGCTGTGTGTGGCGGCCGGCTGGAGCGGCGTCAAACTGCTACCCGCTGCGCTATTTATCGGCTGCGGCAAGGGCCTGCGTTTTGCGGTACTACTCGGGCTGTTGTGTCTTTGGTAGGACAGGCTCATTTCCGCCAAAACGCCGGGGTCAACAACACCAGCAGGGTGAACACCTCCAGGCGTCCCAACAGCATGCCAAAACATAGGATCCATTTGGCCGGATCGTTCAGACTGGCATAGTTGGCGCCGACCCCCGCCAGACCGGGTCCCAGATTGTTGATACTGGCGGCCACCGCGGAAAATGCCGTCATCAGATCCAACCCGGTCGAGGCCAGCAACAGATACATCAGAGAGAAGCTCGCCACATACAGAGCAAAGAAACCCCAGATCGCCTCCACCACCCGGCGCGGGATGGTTTTGTTGCCGATCCGGATGGGGATCACTGCATTGGGGTGGATCAGCCGGTTGATCTCACGCTGTCCCTGCTTGATCAGTAATAAAAACCGGATCACCTTGATCCCACCCCCGGTGGAACCGGCACAGCCGCCGATAAAGCTGGAGAAGAGCAACAGGATGGAGATGAATCCAGGCCACAGGGAATAGTCGGCCGTGGTGAAGCCGGTGGTGGTGCCGATCGAGACGGCCTGAAACAGTCCACGCGTGAACGACTCGCTCCAGCTGTCGTAGACCCCCATCAGATACAAGGCAACCGAGACCAGCAGAAAAACCACGGACAGGGTGGTCAGATAGCCGCGAAACTCCGGATCGGCCAGATAGGCCCGCAGGGATCGACGCCTGACCGCCAGAAAATGCAGCGCGAAGTTCACCCCGGACACCAGCATAAAGACCACCGCGATCATCTCAATCAGGGTGCTGTCGTAATAACCCATACTGGCGTCATGGGTGGAGAAACCGCCGATCGCCACCGTGGAAAAAGCATGACCCAGGGCATCGAAGGGTTCCATGCCGGCGGCCCAGTAGGCCAACCCGCAGGTCACGGTGAGGGTGAGGTAGATGAACCAGAGCGCCTTGGCCGTCTCAGTAATGCGCGGCGTCAGCTTGCTGTCCTTTACCGGTCCGGGGGTCTCCGCCCGATAGAGCTGCATACCGCCGATCCCCAGCATCGGCAACACCGCCACCGCCAGCACAATGATCCCCATGCCCCCCAGCCATTGCAGTTGCTGGCGGTAATAGAGCAACGACAAGGGCAGTTCGTCGATCCCGACGATGACCGTGGCGCCGGTGGTGGTGAGACCGGATATCGACTCGAAGACCGCATCGGTCACCGACATGATGGAGTTATCCGCCAACAGAAAGGGCAGCGCCCCGGTCAACCCAACACGCTCCAGAACATCACCACCACCAGGAAACCATCCCTGCACCCGGAGATCCTCGAAGTGCTTGCGCACCGGCGCCCAGATCACCAGACCCAGCAGCAGAGTGAGCACGAATCCGTCGGTAAAGCCGAGCAGAGCGCCGTCGTCATACCAGATCGAAACCAGGATAGGCGGCAACATGGTCAGACTGAAGACCATCAGCAAGACCCCGAGAATCCGTTGGACCACGTACAGATGCATAGGGAAGACTCAGCTGATCTTGCGGTTCATAAAAACGTGACCTCGACCTGGAACAGTTTCTCGACTTCGCGGATCTTACGCTTGTCGACCAGGAACAGAATCACATGATCACCACTCTCGACGACCGTGTCATGATGGGCGATCAGCACCTGATCCTCTCGGACCATGGCGCCAATGGAGGTCCCTTTAGGAAGTTTGATCTGCTCGATGGTCCGACCCACCACTTTCGAGGAGGTCTTGTCCCCATGGGCCACCGCTTCGATCGCCTCTGCCGCACCACGTCGCAAGGAGTGGACCTGCACCACGTCAGCCCGCCGTACATGGGTCAGCAGGCTCCCGATGGTGGCCTGTTGGGGTGAGATGGCGATATCGATGGTATCGCTCTGCACCAGATCGACATAGGAGGGCCGATTGATCAGGGCCATCACCCGTCCGGCCCCCAGGCGCTTGGCGAGCATGGCGGACAGGATATTCACTTCATCGTCGTTCGTGACCGCACAATACACGTCCGTATTTTCGATGTTTTCCTCCAGTAACAGCTGTTCGTCCGCCGCATCTCCGTGTAACACAATAGTCATGTTCAGACGGGAGGCAGTCTCACTGGCCCGCACTTTGTTCGCTTCGATCAGCTTGACCCGATGTTTGTACTCCAACGACTCCGCCAGTCGCCGTCCGATATTACCGGCCCCGGCGATGATCAGACGCTTATAGGGCTTCTCCACTTTACGTAACTCACTCATCACGGCGCGGATATTTTCCGCCGCAGCGATGAAAAAGACCTCATCATCCACCTTGATCGTGGTATTGCCCCGCGGCTGGATTACCTCGCCTTGGCGATAGATGGCTGCAACCCGTGCGTCCACATTCGGCATGTGTTCGTACAGGGTGGCGAGTTCATGGCCGACCAGTGGCCCATTGCCGTACGCCCGCACCGCCACCAGGCGCACTCGACCACCTGCAAAATCAAGTACCTGCAGGGCGCCGGGGTACTCGATCAGACGCAAAATGTAATCGGTCACTACCTGTTCCGGGCTGATCAGCACATCCACCGGAAAGGCCCCTGCCTCGAATAGTTTCGGATACTTGAGATAACCCTGAGAACGGACCCGGGCGATCTTGGTCGGGGTATGAAAAACGGTATAGGCCACCTGACAAGCCACCATGTTGGTCTCGTCGCTGTTGGTCACCGCCAGGATCATATCCGCATCTTCGGCGCCGGCCCGCCGCAACACATCCGGCTGGGCCGCATGGCCTTTGACGGTGCGCAGATCGAGCCGATTCTGCAGTTCGCTCAACAATTCTTCATTCTGATCCACCACGGTGATGTCGTTAGCCTCACTGACCAGCGCATTGGCCACCGAGCGACCCACCTGTCCCGCACCCAAAATTATTATCTTCATGCATGCAACCCGCTCAATCGCGTCTGACGAGGCCGAATCTTAACCGAGATGAGGCAAGAATGCCCCCAGCAGGCATCCGCTTGGAGTCCACGCAGGACGACAACAAGGGTATCCCTGAGCGGGCGGTGATCTTCTTCCCAGCGTCCCCACCCTGTATAAGCAATACACCGAGGTTTGTGAACCTGGCGGCGCCCAGTTTCTGGCCTTCAACGTGGACCCGGATTTCTCCAATTGCATCGATGGACTCATCTGTGTCTATCTGGCATTGCTGAAAGAGACGAAACGCAGACGCTATCTCGGCGACCCGCAGGAAGAGGCCTGCATGGTGTAAATAGCATGCATCCATCCCTAGGCTGCGCTTTAACGAACTGCGTCACCCCGAGGATTACGCCTTTAAACCTTTAGAGTAAACCACCACCCGATAGAGGAACAATTATGGATCTGGCGGATCTGGCTGACAAACAGATTGAGGATAACCTGGAGACTGCCATGGCGCACACCCAGGCCCTCAAGAGCCTCTCCCTGACCACTGCTGGCTTACTCCATGACCTATGACGAATGCGGCGATCCCATCCCCTCGGAAAGGCACAAGGCGCTGCCCGGTTGCGCCACCTGTATCGATTGTGCAAGCATCCTGGAACAGGCCAATCGAATCTGGGGGCGGGACCTCGGTACCTGGTGGTGATGAGCGCGAATCGCCGGCGACAAACGCTTGATGACCATGCGGCTCAGCGCCGATCCTTGATCTCGATATCCAGGGAGCGCAATTTGCGATAGAGATGGGTTCGCTCCATTCCTACGGCTTTAGCCATGCGGGAGATATTCCCGTCATGCTGGTTCAGCTGATACTCGAGATAGACCTTTTCAAACTGCTCACGGGCCTGACGCAGGGGTTGATCGAATGACACGATGCATTCCAAACCTCCGGCCACAACACTCAATTCGGACGCTCCCAGCGCAGTTTCCACCTCCTCCTGGGTGATCTCATCTCCCGCTCCAAGGATCAGCAGCCGCTGCACCAGGTTCTTGAGTTCCCGTACATTGCCGTACCAGGGGTGGTTACGCAGCTTGTTCTGTGCGCCAACGGTAAAACGGCGATAAGGCAGCTTCTCGTGGTTGACGTACCAGTCAACGTAGAAATTCAGCAGTTCCGGTACATCTTCCGCGTGCTCCCGCAAGGCCGGCATATGCAAAGGCACCACGTTGAGATGGTAGAACAGATCCTCGCGAAAGGAGCCGGTGCGCACCAACTCCTCCAGATTGTGCTGGGTGGCGGCGATGATACGCACATCGATGCTCACCGGTTCGGTCCCGCCCACCCGGAGGAAGGAGCCGGTATCCAATGCGCCCACGAGCTGTGCCTGGGCTTCCAGATCCATATCCGATACCTCGTCCAGAAACAGGGTACCACCCGCCGCCTGTTCCAGCCGGCCGTAATGGATGCGCCCCTGCGCCTCCTGACCAAACAGCTCCCTGGCCGCATTGGTCTCAGCGATGGAGCTGACCGCCACGTCCACAAACGGACGATCACGCCGAATACTCTGTGAGTGCAGATAGCGGGCCAAAGTCTCCTTGCCACTGCCCGGCTCGCCGGTTATCAGCACCCAGGTATCGTGCTGGGCGATGCGCTTAACCTGCTCGCGCAGGCGAAGCATGATCGAGCTGCGCCCGGTCGGCTCCTGCACGGCCTGGACATGCCGACGCAGGCCTACATTTTCCTGTTTCAGCTGTTCCGCCTCCAGGGCTCGCTCCACAGTCAGCAGCAGTTTAGCCAGCGATAACGGCTTCTCAAGAAAGTCATAGGCGCCCAGTCGGGTCGCCTCCACTGCCGTCTCAATAGTGCCGTGACCGGACATGACGATAACCGGACTGGGCAGACCATCCTCACTCCACTCCTTCAACAGGGTGATACCATCCACATCCGGCATCCAGATGTCGAGCAGAATCAGATCGGGACGCCGATCCCGCATGGCGTGCCGAGCCGCCTTGCCATCCTCGGCCGTCGCCACCTTGTAATTCTCGTCCTCGAGGATTTCCTTCACCAGATTACGGATATCCGGTTCGTCATCCACCACCAGAATATTGGCCTCACTCATTTAATTTTTACCCTCTGCTTCATCCAACATGGGAAACTGCACGATCAGACAGGCGCCACTGGCGCAATTCTCCGCCCAGATATTCCCCCCATGCTCCTCGACGATCTTCTTCACGATGGCCAAGCCAAGGCCGGTGCCTTTGTACTTGGTGGTGACATAGGGTTCAAACAGGTGCTGCAGCATTTCTTGATCAAAACCGGGTCCATTGTCCTGCACTCTCAACTCGTAGAAAGACCGATCATCCTGGCTCACCCGATGCGTGATGACTCTGACCATCCCGTCTTCCGGCTGTCCCGCCACTGCCTCCTGAGCATTCTTCACCAGATTATGCACCATTTGTCTTACTCGCAATGGATCGACTTCGACCATCGCACCAGGCGCCGTCAACTCAGCCTTGAAATCTAGGGCCTTATCTCCGCCCCGATAGAGATCCACCACCTCATCGATCAAGTGGTCCGCCTCCAACACCTTGAGCTCGATCTTGGGCGGACGGGCATACTCGGAAAAGTCGTTCACCATCGTCTTCATCGCTTCCACCTGTTGGACGATGGTGTGGGTGGCACGGTCCAGCACCTTGGCATCTTCCACCGGCATGGTTTTCATGTACTTGCGGCGCAGACGCTCGGCTGAGAGCTGAATAGGGGTCAAGGGGTTCTTGATCTCATGGGCCAGGCGACGCGCCACTTCCCCCCAGGCCGCGTCCCGTTGCGCACTGATCAGCGCGGTCACATCCTCCAGCAGCACAATATGCCCCTTGCGTCCATTCGGCTGGGCGAAAGGTGTGACCCGGCAGATCAATATCTTACGTCCGCCGGTACCGGACAGGGTCAATTCGCCTCGCCATTCCTCCTGGGTCACCATCAGGGGTTGGCGCAAGGCATCGACAAATTGCCGCAACACCTTTGACTTCACGGCCATCGACTGCAAGGGCATACCTGTCATCTGCTGCAACTCGGCGCCCAGGATCTTTGCCGCCGCCGGATTGGCGGTCCGCAGTTTGTGGGTGGCGTCGAATGTCAGAACTCCGGATGAAAGCCGGTCGAGCACAGTCTCCAGATAGGCGCGCTGACCTTCCACCTCACGCTGACTGCGGTCAGCCTGGTCCCTGGCCTGAGCGATGCGTCGGGTCATAGCGTTGAATGAAGCCACCAGAAAGGCTAGTTCATCCGCATGGCGCGGCACCGGTAATTGGCGGTCGTAGTCGCCGTCCGCCACAGCCCGGGTGCCGGCCGCGATATTGGTGATCGGCGCCACCAGACGCCGGGCGGTGAAGAACGCCAACCAGACCGCCGACAGCACACCGAACATCAGTACCAGAAACAAGGTCAGGGAAAAATTCCGCTTCAGGGATTGGCGAAGATAAGACAACTCCTTGTATCGGTTATAGGCCAGTTCCAGCTTATCGGACAATTTGCCGACCCGTTCCGAGGTGGGGAACAGAGCCGAGCAATGCATAGGGGCGACCTAGCGGATCCGGCGCCGCGACCCGCACCATCAACTCCTCGTTTTCGCTGGTCAGACCTACATAACTGTGACCTTGGCGCAGTTGCTGGAGGATAAAATCGTCAGGTTTGGCGGGCGCCAGTTCGGAGGCCAGCGCATTGGAATAGGCAACGATCTGTCCTCCCGAGTCGGTCAGGGTCAATTCGAGGGCCCCTGACTGTTGACGCAATTCGGCAATCGTGAGGGACAGGGCTGTTTCCGATGCGTCTTCGATACCCTGCAGCAATTGCTCGGTATAGTTCAACAACAGCCGCTGGTTGAGATCAAGGGAGGCCTGAGCCAACTCCCGTGCGTCTTCCATGGCCTGATCGATCCGCACATCGAACCAACTGTCGATACCGCCCTGCAGAAACCCAAAAGAGTAATAATAGACCACTCCCACCGGCGCCAGTGAGATCATAATGAAGATGATCACCATACGCACGGTCAAGCGCGAACCGGCGCGTTGCCGCAGATACTGCTTGATGAGCCGGACGGTATTATAGGCGATCAATCCGATCAGGATGAACATCCCCACCAGATTGACCAGCAGCAAGGGCACGAAGTAACGGCTCAATTCGGCCGAGTTCTGCACTGCATTGCTCATCAAATGCAGCGACACCAGCAGCAGGAATAGCAGCAGGACGACGGACACCCCACCGAGGCGGAGTCGCTTTAGGGATTTAGAGGCCACTGGGTCCACCCGCTCGATAGTTTCCAGCCCCGATGAAAATAGGCCAGTGGGCGTAACGGCAATGGCAGGGATTCGATGTCCAGATCCGCGCGCAATCGCACATTATAGTCGTTCCCTGGAACCAACTGATCGCTGGAGATCAGTTTGAGACGGGTATGCTCACCCAATGCATACAAGGCCGCGTCCTGGGTGACAAAGCTCTTTGCTTCTCCGCTTTGCAAGTCCACCACACGATAGAGACCGGTCAGTGCATGGTAGCGGACCTGGTGGCGCAGCTTTATTTCCTGGGGCCGCTGTTCCCAGAAGCTGCCCCACTGTTTCTCCACCATCACCCTGAGTTCGAGCGTCAGCGGTACGCCATTACTAAGGGCTTCGAGCGCGACCTTGCTCAAATGGTAGTCGATCTGCAGACTGAGGTAGTGTTGACCTTGCCGTTCTTCCAGCTGGACATCGTGAATCATGAAATCAGCCGCCCGGACCGCGCCGGACCAGGCCAGCAACAGAAAAATCCAGCAGTATTGGGCCCGTCTATTCATGCAGAGAGTTTCACCAGACGGGCATAATAGAAACCATCCATTTCCTGCATGCCGGGTGCGATCTGTCGCCCCACGCGGCGTGCCTCTCCCCAGTCCGCCATGATTACCTGCTCTCTGGCGTCATTTTGCCCACACAGAAAGTTCGCCACCTGCAGTTCATTCTCATCCGGCAGCAGTGAACAGGTGGCATAGAGCAACAGTCCACCCGGTTTCAAGAGGGGCCAGATGTTGCGCAGTATGCTGACCTGCAGCTCAACCAGGGGTGCAATATCCGCCGGACGGCGCAGATATTTGATGTCGGGATGACGCCGTATGACGCCGGTCGCTGAGCAAGGCACGTCCAACAAGATGCGGTCATACAGGGTCTCCGCCCATCGACCGGCGGGTTTCGCTGCATCGCCCAGTAGAATTTCAGCCTGCAGCGAAAGGCGATCCAGGTTTTCCCTAACCTGCTGCAGACGGGCCTCATCCCGATCCACCGCCGTCACCTGCAATGGCTGAGCCGATTCCAGGAGATGACCGGTTTTCCCACCGGGAGCGGCGCAGGCATCCAAAACCCGCTGGCCGGGCTGCAATTCCAGCAACTCCGCAGCCAGTTGGGCGCCAGCATCCTGCACCGAAACCACGCCATCCGTAAAACCCGGCAGTGCGAGGACATCCACCGGACGCTCCAGAATCACTCCGGCTTGGGTAACCGCATGCGCCGTAGCCGCAATCCCCGCATGCTGCAGACAGGCCAGATAGTCTTCCCGGCTTGTGCGGCGCCGGTTCACCCGCAGGCACATGGGCGGCCTGGTATTGAGCGCCTCGACCCGTTCCTGCCAATGTTCGGGCCATATCTGCTGCAAGCGCGTAAGCAGCCACTGCGGCATCGCATAACGGGCAATCGGCTCCTGCGTTGCTTGCGCCAGCAACTGATCCTGGCGACGCTGAAATTCCCGCAACACACCATTGATAAGACCCACCGCCCAGCGTTTTCGGAGTTTTTCAGCAGCCCCAGCGGTCTGATAGACCGCTGCATGGTCCGCCACGCGTAAATAGAGCAACTGATATAGTCCAATCAGCAACAGGGCGGTGACATCCCGATCCTTGGCCTTCAGGGGTTTGTTCAGCAGTTGTTGCAGCAGAGCATCAAGACGGGGTAACCAGCGTAAGACCCCATAGCAGAGTTCCTGGGTGAAGCCGCGGTCCCGCGCATCGTGACACTTGACCAAATGACGAGGCAGCGCATCCGAAAGGGAACGACCCTGCAATACCTCTTGTAAAACACGCGCTGCCAGCAAACGTGGATCGACCGCCGGGGAATCCTCATGTTTCATTGCATCAGCCGAGAACAACACCATCCACTCGATGGGCGTTCAGGAAGTCGACCGCCGCCATGGCTCGCTTTCCGGGCATTTGCAAACGCAGGATCCGCAGCCGGCCCCGCCCGGTGGCAACCTCGATGCCAGTCTTGCCGGCAGCCACGATGGTGCCGGGTGACGCATTCGTGCCATCCGTCAACACCTGTGACTCCCAGACCCGCATGGCCTTGCCCTGGTAATCGGTCTGGGCTATCGGCCAGGGATTGAAGGCCCGTATCTGTCGATCGATCTGTTCCGCCGCTTGCTGCCAATCGATGCAACTTTCCTGCTTTTCCAACTTGCGGGCATAACAGGCGAGGGCGTCATCCTGCGGCTGCGCGGTCAGGGTTCCGCCAGCCAGGCCGGGCAGGACCTCCAGTAGCGCCCTGGCGCCTAGACCTGCCAGGCGGTCATGCAGGGTTCCGCCGGTATCGTCCGAGTGAATCGGGCACTTCAGTTTGTGCAGCATGGGGCCGGTATCGAGCCCTGCCTCCATCTGCATGATGGTAATCCCGCTCTCCGCATCCCCCGCTAGGATCGCGCGCTGGATCGGCGCCGCCCCCCGCCAGCGGGGCAACAGGGAGGCATGAATATTGATACAGCCCAGCCGCGGTGCATCCAGCACGCTCTGCGGCAACAGCAGGCCATAGGCGGCCACCACCATCAGATCCGCACGCAAGGCGGCCAAGGCGGCCTGTTCTGTACCGTCTTTCAACGACTTAGGCTGGCGAACCGGAATGCCGTGCTGGAGCGCGAGCTGCTTGACCGGGCCGAACACCACCTTACGACCCCGCCCGGCCGGGCGATCGGGCTGGGCGTAAACGGTCACCACCTGATATTCACTGCCGAGCAAGCCTTCTCAGGGCTGCAACTGCGAAATCCGGGGTACCGGCAAAGATGATTTTCAGCGGCTCATGCATTGATATGCCTACCTATTCACAGCAAGAAATCTTCACCAGGTCGACGCCGCCCTCTCAGACAACTGCATGGTAGTGAAACAACACTCAATAAATTATCTACCAGGCCGCTAAATAACCTGATGTGCGCCGACGTTGACCGGACTTTGCCGGCCCTCCTTTTCCAGTTTCTTGCGAATACGCTGCCGCTTTAGGCTGGAGAGATAATCGACAAACAGTTTGCCGTCCAGGTGATCCATCTCGTGTTGAATACAAACCGCCAGCAGATCATCCGTTTCCAGTTCGAAGGGCTGCCCGTCCCGATTGATGGCGCGGATACGGATGTGAGCTGCCCGGGTCACGGGTTCATAAACACCGGGCACGGAGAGACAACCCTCCTCCATCTGTTCTTCGCCATCCTTTTCCAGGATTTCGGGGTTGATCAGACAGAGCGGTTGATTCTTCTCTTCGGAAAGATCGATCACAATCACTTGTTTAGCCACATTGACCTGAGTCGCCGCCAGCCCGATGCCGGGAGCCTGGTACATGGTTTCTAACATGTCATCTACCAGTCGACGGATCGAATCATCCACCAGCGCAACGGGCTTCGCCTTGTTGCGTAAACGAGGATCGGGAAAATGGAGTATGTCAAGAATCGCCATCGGTTTTACCAAAATCTGTAAAGCAGTTACAAGAAATTACGCTAACATTATGATCATACTGGAATCCAGGAAAATTTTCCGGCAGGAAGTTGCGCAATTCGGAATAAATAAACCTGGTTCGTCTTAAGGGATACAACATGCCTCATTTCAAGCAAAAAATCACTGGAATCATTCTCAGCCTGCTATTTTCATGCAATGTCCTTGCCGTTGGATCGGCCGATCTCAATCCCGCTCATCCGGAGCGGTATACCGTGGTGCGCGGGGACACCCTCTGGGATATATCGGCCAAATTTCTGCGGGCCCCCTGGCTGTGGCCGGAGGTCTGGTATGTCAATCCACAGATAGAGAACCCTCATTTGATCTATCCGGGTGACCAGATCATGCTCACCTACCGGGATGGCAGACCCTTGTTGACCCTGCAGCGGGGCTCACTACCGTCCCATGAGCATAAGCTGTCGCCAGCCGTTCGCGCCACACCGCTGGATACCGCCATCCCGACCATCCCCATTGACGCCATCTCTCAGTTTCTCACCCGCCCCTACGTGATGGAACAGGGAGAACTGGAAACCGCCCCCTATGTGGCGCACTTCCTCGATGACCATATCGTGGGTGGCGCGGGCATCAGTCTTTATGCCCGGAGCATCGAACAACAGCAACCGTCCCGCTATGCGGTGGTGCGTCCCGGTAAGCCTTATATGGATCCGGACACGAATGAGATCCTTGGTCATGAAGCGGTCTACGTGGGTGATGCCGACCTGCTGAGTACCGGCGACCCGGCCAAATTATTGATCACCTCATCCGAGATCGAAGCGGTGCTCGGCGATCGCCTGATTCAGGCCGCGCAGGACGAACCTCTGGTCAATTTTCAACCTCGCGCACCCAAGACGATGCTCCAGGGACGGATCATCTCAGTGCTCAACGGGGTTTCACAGATTGGTCAGTTTAACGTGGTGGTTATTAACAAAGGCGCTCGGGATGGCCTGGAGGCGGGCCATGTGCTGGAAATTCTGCAGGGCGGACACGAGATCCGCGATATCGTGCTGGGGCACGGCGCAATGGTCACCCTGCCGTTGGAGGATGCCGGCCATCTGATGGTGTTCCGGACTTTCGACAGGGTCAGTTTTGCCTTGATCATGGATGCCACGAAACCCTTGCATGTGCTTGACTGGGTCCAGACCCCGGAGGGTTGACGCATTCTATATCCTGCCGCAAGTCAAGGATGATGGCCTTAGATGAATCCTTCCCGTCTCGAAGCCTGGCTGCTGGTCAGTCAGGCTCCCGGCATCGGTAGTCGCACCTTCCAGCGCCTGCTCGACCACTTCAGCATACCGGAAAACATCCTTGCCGCCTCCCGCCAACAACTGCAAGCGGCTGGTGCGCCGGCTTCCGGGATCGATTATCTGCTGTCTGCCGATCCCCGTACGATCCAACCCTCGATAGCATGGCTGGCACAACCGAACCGCCATCTGCTCACCTTGCATGACCCGGACTATCCCCCCCTGCTGGCGGAGATAGCCGACCCACCTCCCATCCTGTATATCCAGGGTGATGCTAGACTGTTGTGTCAACCTCAACTGGCGATCGTCGGCAGCCGCAATCCCACGGCAACCGGTCTCACCAATGCCAGGGATTTCTCAGCCTGTCTGGCGGCCGCCGGATTGACCATCACCAGCGGTCTGGCAATCGGCATCGACGGGGCGGCCCATCAGGGTGCGCTGCTCCAGGGAACCAGCATTGGGGTCACCGGCACCGGCCTGGATCGGGTCTATCCCGCGCAACATAGAAAACTGGCCCACGAGCTTGTCGAACAGGGCGCCTTGGTCTCTGAATATCCGCCAGGAACGCCACCCAAGGGAGAGAATTTTCCACGCCGCAACCGCATCATCAGCGGTCTGTCCCTTGGCACCCTGGTGGTCGAAGCAACCCCCCACAGTGGCTCTTTGATTACCGCTCGCCTGGCTCTGGAGCAGGGACGTGAGGTGTTTGCCATACCCGGTTCGATTCACAATCCCCAGGCCCGAGGTTGCCACCGACTGATCCGCGAAGGCGCGAAATTGATCGAATCGGCTCAGGACATCATCGACGAACTGGGAGCACTACTCGGAAGTTTGATTTCTTTTCCTCACAAGACGTCGCAAGGGCCCGCGCATTCGGGTGATGAACCCGATCCGGAATATGCCAGACTGCTTGACGCAATGGGATTCGACCCGGTATCTGCTGACACCCTAATCATGCGGACCGGTTTGACCCCGGAGTCGGTTTCGTCCATGCTGCTATTGCTCGAATTGGATGGGCATGTATCATCAGCACCAGGTGGCTACTATTGCCGCACGGGCAAATCTGATTCCCGCCGGGGCGGGAGAGAGGAAGCATGAACGAAAACGTGGTCGATATATTGATCTACCTCTACGAAAACTACATGGACGGAGAGCAGGCCCCGCCCTCCGACCAGAATGAGCTCCGTGATGAATTGACACAAGCCGGATTCCCTGCCGCTGAGGTCGACAAGGCATTCGACTGGTTGGACGATCTAGCCTACAACTCCCAGTCACCCGTGGGCGAGTCCCACCGCAAACACTCGATGCGCATCTACACCGAAGAAGAACAGGCACGGCTGGACATTGACTCCCGTGGGCTGTTGGTGTTTCTTGAACAGAACAGTGTCCTGACCCAAACCGCGCGCGAACTGGTCATCGAACGGGCGTTGGCGTTGGATACTCCATGCATCACCGAAGAAGAGCTGAAGTGGATCATCCTGCTGGTGCTGATGAATCAGCCTGGCCAGGAAGCGGCCTTTGCCCGGATGGAAGATATGGTCTATAACGAAGTCCCTGAGTTTCTGCACTAGACCCTCAACCCGAATTTGTTACGCGGGGTGGTTTACTGCCCCGCGTTTTTATTGGATTAGATAAAATTTAACCCTTAATGAACCTGGTTATCGTTGAATCACCGGCCAAGGCCAAAACCATCAAGAAATATCTCGGCGGTGGCTTCGAGGTCCTTGCCTCCTATGGACATGTGCGGGATTTGGTCCCCAAGGAAGGGGCGGTCGACCCCGACAACAACTTCGCCATGAAGTATCAGCTAATCGAAAAAAACGAACGGCACGTACAGGCCATTGCCAAGGCAATGCAAAAGTCGGACGCTCTCTATCTAGCGACTGATCCGGATCGCGAAGGCGAAGCGATTTCGTGGCACCTCTCCGAACTGCTGAAGGCGAAGGGCAAGTTGAAGAACAAACCGGTCTACCGGGTAGTGTTCAACGAGATCACCAAAAAGGCAGTCAACGAGGCGGTCGCCCACCCGCGGGAACTCTCCCTTGCCCTGATCGACGCCCAGCAAGCGCGCCGTGCTCTGGACTACCTGGTGGGCTTCAACCTGTCGCCCCTGTTGTGGAAAAAGGTCCGCCGCGGCCTCTCCGCTGGCCGGGTGCAGAGCCCCGCTCTGCGCATGATCGTGGAACGGGAACTGGAGATCGAGGCCTTCAAGACGGAGGAATTCTGGACTATCGAGGCCGATACCGAAAAATCACAACAGCCATTCAGCGCCCGTCTGACCCACTATCGAGGTGACAAGCTGGAGAAATTCAGCATCACCAACGAGGCTCATGCAAAGGAGGCCGAACAGATCCTGCTCGAGGCAGGCCAGGCCGGTCTGCGCGTGGTCAAGGTCGATAAAAAGCAGCGTCGGCGCAATCCGGCACCGCCCTTCACCACCTCAACCCTGCAACAGGAGGCCTCGCGCAAGCTCGGTTTCACCGCCCAGCGCACCATGCGCATCGCCCAACAGTTGTATGAGGGCGTGGATGTGGGTCAGGGCACCGTCGGCCTGATTACCTACATGCGTACCGACTCGGTCAATCTGGCCGCGGAGGCCACCGCTGAGATGCGGAAGTTTATCGCCAAGCGTTATGGTCAAGACCAGTTACCCGAAGAGGTCCGCCAGTTCAAAACCAAGGCAAAAAACGCCCAGGAGGCCCACGAGGCGATCCGCCCCACCTCCGTGTTACGCATCCCGGATGAGATCAAGGACCATCTCACCAAGGACCAGGCACGGCTCTACGAACTGATCTGGAAACGCACCCTGGCCTGCCAGATGATTCACGCCACCATCCACACCGTGGCGGCGGATCTGCAATGCGGGGAGGACCATATCTTTCGCGCCAACGGCTCTACCATCGCCAAGCCCGGCTTTATCGCGGTCTATCTGGAAGGACGGGACGATACCGCCCCCGGAGATGGGGACGAGAAGATGCTGCCACCACTCAAGGAGGGCGAGGCCCTGCCGCTCAAGGCGATCCGCCCCGAGCAGCACTTCACCGAACCGCCGCCCCGTTACAGCGAGGCGAGCCTGGTCAAGGCCCTGGAGGAGTACGGCATCGGCCGCCCGTCCACCTACGCCTCCATTATTTCCACCCTGCAGGACCGGGAGTATGTCGTGTTGGAGCAGAAACGCTTCAAGCCCACTGACGTGGGACGGGTGGTGAACAAATTCCTCACCGAATACTTCACCCGCTATGTGGACTACGATTTCACCGCCAACCTGGAAGATGAACTGGATGCGGTCTCGCGTGGCGAGGAAGATTGGGTGCCTCTGCTGCAGAAGTTCTGGGGCCCGTTCAAGGAGCGTATCGATCACACCCAGGAGAATGTCAAACGCAGCGATGTGACCCATGAGGCTTTGGACGAGCAATGCCCGAAATGCGGCTCACCCCTGTCGATCCGCCTGGGCCGGCACGGCCGATTCATCGGCTGCACCAACTATCCCACCTGTGACTACACCCGGGATCTGAACAACGACAGCAGCGAAAAAGAAGAGCCCGAGGTGGTGGAAGGCCGCAATTGCCCCGAGTGCGATTCCCAGCTGGTGGTAAAGAAAGGCCGTTACGGAAAGTTCATCGGCTGCTCCAACTACCCGCAATGCCGCTATATCGAACCCCTGGAGAAACCGGAAGACACCGGTGTTACCTGCCCGAAATGCCACCAGGGGAGTCTCTTCAAGCGCAAATCCCGCAAAGGCAAGATCTTCTACTCCTGCTCGACCTATCCTGCCTGTGACTATGCCGTATGGAACGAACCGGTCTCCGAGCCCTGTCCCCGCTGCGGCTGGCCGATCCTGACCATCAAAACCACCCAACGCAAAGGCACCGAGAAGGTCTGTCCCCAGAAAGAGTGTACCTTCGCCGAACCCTACGACCCCATGGAAGAGCAGAGCGCGTAGCCGGCCTCGCGAACCTGGACTCAGGGGGAAACCTGCGGTTCCTGGTGAATCCTCGCCAGAATCTCAACCGCCTCATCCAGATGCTCGAAGGCGTGGCTGCCGCCTTCGAAGCAATACAGCGCGCCACTCGCATGATAGCAAGCGGCGGCGATCCGCCAGTCGATCAATTGATCGCCCTTGTCCAACAACAGGCTGGTCGGCAGGCCATCAGCCACCTGGTCGACGGCGTAGTGGCGGGTTTCCGCGACCATTTCCGCAGTCAGATAGTAGTGTTCTTCAAGGGCTTGGTTGTATTGCCAGCCGACCGCCTGTTGGAGCAGTTCCCAGGGTCGCAGGGCCGGGTTGATCATCACCAGATGATCGACCGGAAAGCGCCGCGCCAGATACTGGCCGTAGAAGCCGCCCATGGAGCTGCCCACCAGCACGAGGGGTTGTTCGAGCCTGGCCGCCTCAACCGCCCACTTTCCCAGTTCACTGCTGAGGTGGCGCACCGCCCGGGCCGGCCGGTGCGCCGGATAGGTGGGGCAGGCTAACGGGATGGGCACCAGACGTTCCCGCAGTATCGCCGCCTTGTGTGAGGTGCCAGCGCTATTGAGACCGTGCAGATAGACAAGCATGTGGAATTTACGTTTCGAACCTGTAGTGGATCATAGCAGTTTGGATTGACGGCATGTAATGGGAACGAAAGACTTATCATGGCAATATTCAAGGGCCTGTTTGTGCAATAGCCCTCGACCAACCACGGCAGACTCACTTACTCGCTCACTACCGCACCAGGAGCACGCAACATGACCGACGCCATGATAAAATGCCCCAACTGTGGCGCTGCGATACCCGTGTCCGTAGCCCTGCATCAGCAGATTCGCCATGAGCTGGAACAGCAATTGAACGCTGAGCAGCAGAAACGCCTGCAACAGGCCACCGTCCAGGCGGAACAGCGCGCCCGGCAACAATTCGACCTGGAGTTACAGGATCTGCACAACCAGCTTGCGGAAAAGGCGCGCATTGCCGAAGACGCCCGGCAACAGCAACTGATAATGCGCCAACAGACCCGTGAGTTGGAGGAACAGCGCAAGACACTCGAGGCGCGGATAGAACAGACGGTGGAGGAACGTCTGGAACAGACCCTCGCAC
The DNA here is from genome assembly GCA_963716875.1 of uncultured Gammaproteobacteria bacterium. GTDB lineage: Bacteria > Pseudomonadota > Gammaproteobacteria > Chromatiales > Chromatiaceae > JASJBU01. Next base: position 110,420 of record CAVQUR010000018.1, on the reverse strand, counting down.
AACGGCTGCAGGAACGGCTCGGCGAGGCACAGGCGGTCGCCAAGCAGGAGTTGGCGTTATTGCAGGACCAGCTCGAAGAGCATCGCCGCAAGACCGCACAGGCACAGCAGGCCGAGCTGGAGTTGCGCAAGGTGAAGGTCCAGCTGGAGCAACGGGCCCGTGAGATGGACTTGGAGATTCAACGCCGACTTGACTCGGAAACGCGCAAACTGGAAGCCCACCTACGCAACAACCTGCACCAGGAACAGGACCTGAAACTCAAGGAGAAGGAGAAACAGATCGAGGACCTGCGCAAGGCCCTGGAGGACGCCAGACGCCGCAGCGAACTCGGTTCCCAGGAACTTCAGGGAGAGGTGCTGGAACTGGATATCCAGGTAGCCCTCGAACGGGAATTTCCCCATGACCGTATCGATCCGGTACCCAAAGGGATGCGCGGCGCCGACATCATCCAGCGGGTCCGCGATACCCGCCTCAACGACTGCGGCGCCATCGTTTGGGAAACCAAGAATACCAAGGCCTGGCAACCCGCCTGGTTGGACAAGCTCAAGGCCGATCAGCGTGCCATCGGCGCACCCATTGCGGTGCTGGTCACGGCCGTACTGCCCGAAACGGTGCAGGGCTTCGGGCGCATCGACGGTGTCTGGGTCAGCGATCTGAAGAACTGGCCGCCTCTGGCCACGGCCCTGCGGGAACAGCTGATCCAGATCAGCTTCGCCCGCTCCACCTCTGAAGGCCGGCATGAGAAGATGGAATTGCTCTACCACTATCTCGCCGGCGACGAATTCCGCCAGCGTGTGGAGACCATCGTCGAGGCCTTCGAAGCCATGCAGATCCAGCTTCAGAAGGAGCGCCGAGCCATGCAAAAACACTGGGCGGAGCGGGAAAAACAGTTGCAGCGGGTGATCGGCAGCACCACCGGCATGTACGGCGGCCTGCAAGGGATTATCGGCAACGCGCTGCCCAGGGTGGCGGCGCTGGAGCTGGATGATGATGAGTCATTAGCAGACGCTGATTGAGCCAACCACTTTCGCCACGATGCGCCGCTCCTACAGTACAGGGATAAAACGCCTCATCCCCACAGACTGTCCAGGGAGAATTCAATGGCGTCGAACGGCGGCTGGCGCCCCGGATCGTCATCCTTGAGGCTGGCCTGCAGGCTCCAGTGGCCCTCCTTGAGTTGATAGACCTCGAGGGTCTTGAGATCCGGATCGACCAGCCAGAGATAAAGGACCTGCTCCCGGGCATACAGCGGCATTTTGATGATGCGGTCGGTGCGTGCCGTACTCGGAGATAATATCTCACACAGCCAGTCTGGAGCCAGCTCGAACCAGGCGGTTTCCGGCAGCTCGGACACCAAAACGTCAGGCACCAAGTGGAGTTCAGGCTCATCGATGATCCACCATCCAGCTGGACCATCTATCGCCCCATCAAAAGGCCCTCCCAATCGATAGCCTAAAGCGGAATAGGCTCGTGCATGCTTTGGGGCCGGCCGGGGATGGCTGTGCAACTGGCCGGCGAGGATCTCGCCCACCAGATATTCCGGCAAGTCCAGAATATCAGCGTAGCTGGCAGCTTGTTTGGCGATATCTGGCATGGGGATGCCTCGATCGAGATGCATAACTCATTTAAGGAGTCTAACAGACCTGCCGTGTAATTCTGCTGGCGCTTGCCCAGGCAGGTTTGCAAAGCAACATTTCCCCCTTACAATAGCCGACAGAAACGGTGCCGGCTGTGACTAATTTACTGCCGGTTAAAAGGGAACAGGGTGCAAGGCCCTGGCTGTCCCCGCAACTGTAAGCGAGAAGTGACGCTCGACTAGGCCACTGGCAACCGCTGGGAAGGCTGGGCAACACCTTGATCCGCGAGTCAGGAAACCTGCCGTTTGCGCGTCGCATGACCACTGAGCGGGGTATACAGTGGTGCGGATCTCCGCTGGCCGGCGCATGGGAGCCATTCAGCTCCAGCTTGATGTGTCCCGCGGGATGACGCTTTCAGCCTCCTGCCGAATCGTGCAAGAAGCAATCCGGATTCCTGCACATCAGCCCCATTCCTAGTGTAGGAGATACCGCATGAAAGCGATGTTAGTCCCGGTCGCGGGCTGGCTGGCCATGGTCGGGACAGCCAGCGCCGAGGAATCCGTCCGCTTGGAGCGGATCAACGTCACCGCCACCCGTACCGCTCGCACCGTGGACCAGACCCTGGCCCCGGTGGAGATCATCACCCGTCGCGAGATCGAGCGCAGCCAGGCCACCGACCTGACAGACCTGCTGTCCGGCCGCACGGGCATCGATCTGATCAGCCGGGGCGGCTACGGCCGTGTCTCCAGTCTGTTCCTGCGCGGTGCCAAATCCGAGCAGGTGCTGGTGCTGGTGGATGGTGTCAGGATCGGTCCCGCCAGCAGCGGCGGTCCGTCCCTGCATACCCTGCCCCTGGCCCAGATCGAACGCGTCGAGATCGTGCGCGGTCCCCGTTCCAGCCTGTACGGCGCCGATGCCCTTGGCGGGGTGATCCAGATCTTCACCCGCCGGGGGGAAGCGGGCGATCATCACAGCGCCAGTCTTGCCCTGGGCTCCAATACTACCCGGGAGATCTCCGCCAACTTCGCGGCCGGTTCGCAATGGAGCCGCTATCAAATGAGCCTGGCCTCGCTGGAAACTGTCGGCATCAACGCGCTCAAGGACAACAACCCGGACCGGGACGGCTATCGAAACTATTCCGTCAACGCCAGCTTGCAACACGACTTCAGCGCTGGACACCGCCTGACTCTGCAGTGGCTGCACACTCAGGGCAGGGTCGAGTACGACGACGAATTTGACGCAACCGGGCAGTATGCAAACGATTTCCTGCAGCAGGTGGCGAATGCCAGGTTGGAATTCTCACCGACCCAAGGCTGGGACGTCAGCCTGTCCCTGGGGGAGAATCGAGACGAAACCGACGACCGGGTCTATGGGAAGATCAATACCCGCCGCCGCCAAGCCTCCTGGCAGAACGACCTCACCCTCGCCAAGGAGCAGCTCATCAGCCTGGGTCTCGATCTGCTCGATGAGGAAGTCAGCGGGAGCGTCGAGTTCGCGAAGGATGCACGTTATAACCAGGCCTTGTTCGGCCAATATCAGGGGACCTTCGGACGTTATGATCTGAGCGCTGGGTTGCGCTATGACGACAACGACGCCTTCGGCAGTCATCCTACCGGCAACCTGGCCCTGGGTTACGCCATCACCCCGGCGATCAAAGGCATCCTCTCCTACGGCACCGCTTTCAAGGCACCCAGTTTCAACGACCTCTACTACCCCGGGTTCAGCAACCCGGAACTGCAATCGGAGGAGTCGACAAGCTATGAGCTGGGGCTCACCGGTACACCAGGTTGGGGCGCGTGGGAGCTGCGCCTGTTCGTCACCGAGATCGACAACCTGATCCAGTTCAACCCCGATGCGGGCCAACCGGAGAACATCGCCGCCGCCCGCATCGAGGGCCTGGAGAGCCGCCTCGCCACCCATCTTGCCGGTTGGGATCTTGCCGCCAGCCTGACCCTGCTCGATCCTCGCGACGAGGACACCGGCCAGGTCCTACAGCGGCGGGCGCGCCAGACCCTGCGTCTGGATGCGGACCGCCGCTACGGCAAGCTCGCCTTCGGGCTCACCTACATCACCCAGGACGCTCGAAAAGATCTCGACTACACCACCTGGCCGGCCACCCCGGTCAGCCTGGCCGGTTACGGGCTGGTCGACCTGCGGGCCAGCCGGCAGCTGAGTCGGGACTGGGTATTGCGCAGCCAGATCAAGAACCTGTTCAACCAGGAGTACGAAACGGTCTACCGCTACAACAGCCTGGGGCGTGAACTGTTCCTTTCCATCGACTATGCACCGGGGGCCTGATGCACCGGTTTGGCATACTCCTGTTGGGCCTGCTCTGGCTGCTGAGTGGAGAACTCCTGGCTGAAGCGACAGGCCCTTCCCGCATCGTCTCGATCAATCTGTGTACCGACCAATTACTGCTCATGCTGGCCGCACCCGGGCAGTTCATATCCATCAGCCACCTGGCCAGAGACCCGGAGAGTTCCTTCATGGCGACCGCAGCCGAAATCCACCCAGTTAATCATGCCCGGTTGGAAGAACTGCTCACCCTCAAGCCTGACCTGGTATTGGCCGGGGCCTATACCGAACCGAAGCTGCTCAACTCTTTGCGGCGGTTTGCTATTACCGTCGAGCAGTTTCCCCTGACCAGCACCCTCATCGGCATCGAAGCGGACATCCGGCGCATGGCGGGCCTGCTCGGTCAGGCCCAGCGGGGCGAGCGGCTCATTGCAACCCTGCAGGCCAAGCTGGCCCGGATTGAAACCAGGCGCGATCAAATACAGCCCAAAGCCCTGTTTTATCAGCCCCGTGGCTACACCAGCGGCGCCAACACCCTGCAGGACGAAGCCCTGCGGCTCGCCGGCTGGCGTAATCTGGCAGCCGAAGTGGGTATCGAGGGCTATGCCCCCATCGACCTGGAGACCCTACTGCTGGTCCAGCCGGACCAGCTGGTCAGCTCCGGCCACTCCACGCAGGCCTACTCCCGGGCCCAGCAGCAGCTTCACCACCCGGCCCTGCGCCGACTCCTGCGCAAGCGACCGATGGTTGAGATCCCCTTCAAATACTGGTTCTGCGCCGGCCCGATGATCGCCGATGCCGTCAACCGCCTGGCCGCCGCCCATGCGCGTTAACACGATCTCACAGGCCCGTCTGCTCGGCCTGCTCACGTTGGGGGTCTGTGGGCTGTTAGTCCTGTCGCTGTTGATCGGCACCCAGGTCATCCCGCTCTATCAGGCCCTTAAACAGACCCTGTCGGATGATCCCGGGGTGCTCGCCATCATCCTCACTGAAGTGCGTCTGCCCAGGACCCTGATCGCCCTGCTGGTCGGCGCCAGCCTGGGGCTGTGCGGCGCGGTCATGCAATCCCTCTTGCGCAATCCGCTAGCCAGTCCGGGGTTGGTGGGCAGCACCAGCGGCGCAGCCCTGGGGGCGGTGATCGCACTCTATTTCGGACTCGCCGGCGCCTGGAGCGCCGCCCTGCCCATCAGCGGCATCCTGGGTTCTTTGGGCGCCACTTTGCTGGCCTATCTGCTGGCGGGCCGCCATGCCGGGACCCTGAGCCTGATCTTGGCCGGAGTGGCGATCAACGCCTTCGCCCTGGCGCTGGTTTCCCTGCTGCTCAATCTCGCCCCGAGTCCCTACGCGGCGCAGGAGATCACCCTGTGGATGCTCGGCTCCCTGGCCAATGTCAGTCTCAACGACCTGTGGATCATGCTGCCCGGCACCCTGCTGGGCTGGCTGCTGCTGCTGCGCCTGGGGCAACCGCTCGACTTGCTGACCCTGGGCGAGGAGACCAGCCGCTCCATGGGGGTCGATCTGGCCCGCCTGCGCCGGCGGGTCCTGCTGGCGGTGGCGCTGGCGGTGGGCTCGGCGGTCGCGGTGACCGGCACCATCGGCTTCATCGGTCTAGTGCTGCCCCACCTGCTGCGGCCTTTGGTCGGTTTCCGCCCCAGCCGCCTGCTGACGGCCAGCGCCCTGGGCGGAGCCTGCCTGCTGTTGGCCGCCGATATCGCGGTGCGCCTGCTGCCGGCTCAGGCCGAACTCAAGGTGGGGGTGTTGACCTCTCTGATCGGCGCGCCCTTCTTTCTCTATCTGATCATCAAAAACAGGCAGATGGGCACATGAAGCTGCTGCATGGCAAAGGGCTTTCCCTCGAACTCGGCGGGCGGCAGATCCTCGATAGCGTAGATATCGAACTCCGACCGGGGGAGATGCTGGGCCTGATCGGCCCCAACGGGGCTGGCAAGAGCAGTCTCCTGAAACTGCTTGCCGGCCTCTTGAAACCCGGCACGGGCAGCCTGTGGCTGGGAGACAGGGCCTATGCGGACATCCCCTCGGAGCAGCGGGCCCGGCGCATCGCCTGGCTTGCCCAGCAGGGGGAGGTACACTGGCCGGTGGCGGTCAAGACCCTGCTGGAGCTGGGCCGCGCCCCCTACCTTTCGCCCTGGCAGAAGCCGACCGAGAAAGATCGGGAGGTGATCGAGCGGGTACTGGTGGAGTGTGACCTGACGGCGCTGCGCGACCGCCCCGTCGACACCCTCTCAGGTGGCGAACGGGCCCGGGTTCTGCTGGCCCGGGCCCTGGTAGCCGAGCCCCAGATCCTGCTGGCAGACGAGCCGGTGGCGGCCTTCGACCCGGCCCATCAACTCAAGGTGATAGAACTGCTCTCCCGCTACAGCAAAGCGGGACAGGGCGTGATTGTGGTGCTGCACGACCTGGCGCTGGCGGCCCACTTCTGTCACCGACTGCAACTCCTGCACCAAGGCCTAACCCTCGCCACAGGCACCAGCGAGACCGTACTCAGCCCCGAACATCTGCGCACGGCCTATCGAATCCGGCCCAGGGAAACCCCGACCGACGGACCTTTTTCCCTTCCCTGGCAACGGCTTGACAGTGCTGATTCATGAGCCCAGCACCAATTATTTACCGGACATTCACAGTTTCAAAAGGCATAGCTTGCAAAAGCACGCCATGGATGCGATCAATCTCAACCAGCCAGGGCAGCAATTCACGCGCACATGCGGCAGGGAGCGACTGATCGGCGCCATCCTGCACAGACTGGATACCAACGGGAGGTTCTATCCTCAACAAAGAGCGTTGATGATGCAGTTGGAGGACAGGTTGGGGGAAAACGGGGTGGAAAGGCCGCCCCATAAACACGATCGCATTCAGCGAGGCCGCCGTCGACCGATTTCGCAGGCAATGCCATCGAGTGATGGCAGAGAACTGGTACCCGAGCAGAACTTGTGAACCCGAAGCATACCCAGCTGAGAACTTTGTCGCTAGGAGCGCCACCATTCTGGGGGGCCGGTTCCGGCAGCATGGCGGCGTTCCCTATGGGCGCTCAATCGTCGTCACGCTCACGCTTGTGGTCCCTATAGTAACCATGCTCATCGTCACGGCCGCGGTCATCATCCACGCGCCTCTCATCACATGGTGCATCTTTCACCGGATAGGGTCCGAATGCCTTCCCCTCGAGGCGAATCTGGACGGTACAGGGTGGCCGGCGCAGCCTTTGCTCGAAACGGAATGTTCCGTTCTTCTCACCTGCGTGCTGCCTAAACGCGCACCCGAAGCCGCGTCGAATAACTGCAGGATGCTCCGGGACGGTGCTTCACGGCCCGGACCTGCAATTTCCTGCCATCACGCCAGCGTACTTGGGTAAGGATCAAGTCGAAGCTCGTACCGGCATTGCCGGTGTCACAATCGGCTGGCGCACGCTCGATCTCCACGGTATCGGACATCCGGCCATACTCCACCGTCACGGCACAGGGAATACTCGCCGGATTCGTCGGCCCGGTAGGCCCAGCTGCCGTTAGACCTGACCAGGGCGGTGGCGATCATCTCCAAGCTGTAGGCGTTGCGGATAGTAACAGAATCTCCGCTCGGCTCGGCGCTGCCCCGGATCTCCAGCTGAGACCGGCGGGGACGCCAACGGGCGCGCTCGATGTGAAGTTCGTGTGACGCATCGAACAGGACCACGAGACAGTCGCTACCGTTGCATTCAGCGTCCGCGAGGTCGATCTGACCGTCGCAATCATTGTCCCGACCGTCACCGCAGACCTCGTCTGCGCCCGGACTGCGCGAGCCATCCAGGTCGTCGCAATCCAGCGGCCCGCAGAAGCCCCCGCTGGGACTGAAGCCGTCGCCGTCCCGGTCATCGCAGACCTGCATCACGGGACAATCCTGGGCCTGCGGGTCGCTACCGTCCAGCAGGCCGTTACAGTTGTTGTCGACGCCGTCGCGGCACAGCTCCAGCGCATCCGGATGAATCGCGCTGTCCTGATCGTTGCAATCGCGCGGACCGCAGCTCTCACCTTCCAGACTGAAACCGTCTCCGTCGGCATCGCTGCAGACCTGTAGCGCCAACACGGTGATGCGACGCTGCTCAGGCGTGGGATCGGCCATACCATGGCTGTCGCTGACGCTGAGGCTGACCGGGTAGACCCCGGCGATGGCGAAGCGGATCTCGCCTGGATTCTGCTGACTGGAGGTGGGCGCCACGCCGGCAAAATCCCATTTATACCGCAATGAGGCGTCACCATCCGGATCACTGCCGCTGGCCTGAAACAGCACGGTGTCGCCCGCACTGATGATCAGGTCCGTGGCCGGTGCGGTGATGGTTCCGTTGGGCGGGCTGTTGGTGACTTCGGGGCAGAAGTTACTATAGTCGCCAGCGCGCCACCAGTCCCATTCGGGCACTACTTCCTGACTCAAACTGGAACCATGACACAGGGCGCAGCCCTGATCTTCATAGGGCGTGCGGCCATTCTCGGCAAGACAGAAACTGTCCACCGCGGGTCCGAAATTGGAGGTGCTGCGTGCCGCGACATCAGTGATTCCGGCGCTCCCGAGCAGCATTGCCAAGACGACCGCTGCCTGCCATTGATTCGTCTGTATACCCATTGTCTTGCCCTCCATTCAGGTGACCCGGACCTTGACCAATTCGGCGCCGCCCACGCCGGCGAGATGCACTGCGCAGCCCATACAGGGATCGAAACTGTGGATCGTGCGCAGGATCTCCAGGGGTTGCTTCGGGTCGTGCAGATGATGGTTGCGCAAGGCCGCATCGTAGGGTCCCTCCTGACCCTGACTGTCGCGCGGACCTGCGTTCCAGGTGGTGGGCACCACCGCCTGGTAGTTGTCGATACGACCATCCTGGATGACGATCCAATGCGCCAGGGCGCCACGCGGCGCTTCCAGGAAGCCGACCCCGCGGGCCTGGGAGGGCCAGCGGGCCGGGTCGAACAGGGCGTCGTTGAACACCTGGGCATCGCCGCGGGCGATGTTATCCATCAGATCCCGATACCAGACCTGCATCTGTGCCGCCAGGGCGCTGCATTCGACCCCGCGGGCGGCGGTGCGCCCTAGGGTCGAATAGAGGGCGCTCAGCGGCAGTTTGAGCTCGCCGAGCAAGTGGTTGACCGATTCCCTGATACCTTCATGCCCCTGTGCGTACATCACCAACACCCGGGCCAGCGGGCCCACCTCCATGGGCTGGCCGCGCCAGCGGGGCGACTTCAGCCAGGAGTACTCAGCATCCGTGTCCAGGTGTGCGTAGGGCGGCTGGGGGCCGGTATAGTTTGGAGTGGTTTCGCCGTCATAGGGGTGCAGCGGGGTGTCCTTGCCGGCGCGGTATTGGTACCAGGCATGGCTGATCAGTTCCTGCACCTGGGCCGGATCGTTGAGATCGACCGGGTGCACCTGCGACAGGTCGCGGTTGAGGATCGCCCCGCGCGGGAAGAAGAAGCCGTTCTGGTCGCGAATGTCATATTGCGGGAAGTCGCCGAAACAGAGGAAATTGCCCAGTCCTTCACCGCGCTCTGCCCAATCCTTGTAGAAGCGCGCGATGGCGAGCAGATCCGGCACATAGACCTGATCGACGAAGCTGCGCATCCTGGGCGATCAGCTCGGCCACCTGCAGCAGGCTCTGGCCGTTCACCGCAGTGACCTCGCCCTCGCTGCTGATCGCGCAGGGCATGCCGCCGACCACGAAGCTGGGATGCGGATTCTTGCCGCCGAAGATCGTCTGGACCTTGATGATCTCGCGTTGCCAGGCCAGCGCCTCCAGGTAGTGGGCCAGGGCCAGCAGATTGATCTCGGGCGGCAGCTTGTACTCCGGGTGCCCCCAGTAGCCGTTGGCGAAGATCCCCAGCTGACCGGCTTCGACGAAAGCTGCGCAGCTTCTGCTGCACGGCCGCGAAGTGGCTGGTGCTGTTGTTGGGCCAGGCGCTGATACAGCGTTGCGCCTCGGCGGTGCGTGCGGGATCGGCCCCGAGGGCTGACACCACGTCCACCCAATCCAGGGCGTGCAGGTGATAGAAGTGCATCACGTGGTCCTGGATGTACTGGGCCCCATTGACCAGATTGCGAATCATCTCCGCATTGACCGGAATCGGATAATCCAGGGCGTCCTCTACCGCGCGCACCGCGGTGATACCGTGGGATGTGGTGCAGACACCACAGATCCGCTGGGTGAAGGCCCAGGCCTCGCGCGGATCGCGCCCGCGCATGATCATCTCGATGCCGCGCACCATGGTACCGCAACTGGAAGCGCGCAGGATATTGCCGGCCTCATCCACTTCCGCCTCGATGCGCAGGTGTCCTTCGATCCGGGTGATCGGATCAACGACTACAGTGCTCATGTTGTTTTCCCCTTTCCCGACAGCAGCCGCAAGACTGGATCAATTACAGGTGTTTCGGCAGGCCCATCAGGATGTTATGTATGGTTAGAATCTATTTGATTGGTGGGGTCGCCGGCACTGCACAAGTGCTGCCGTCTCCCGCGGCTGGCGCCTCGAAGCTGACCTCGTAGAAGCCGGCGCGGCCTGCATCTACCTTGTCCCAGAAGTCGGGTTCGGAACAGCCGATACAGCCGTGTCCGGAACGCATGGGGTAACTGGTTCCCTGGTTCCACTGCAGGGTGCTGCAGGCGTTGTAGGTGGTCGTACCCTTGCAGCCCAGCTGCCACAGGCACCAGCCCTTGCGCGCGCCTTCGTCGTCGAAGGACTGGGCGAATTCGCCCCGTTCGAAGTGACCTAACCGGCTGCAGCAGTCGTGTACGGTCTTGCCGTAATAGACCCGCGGGCGTTTGTTGATATCCAGCTCCGGGATCGTCCCGTAGGCAAGAAACCAGGCGATAGCGCCGGTCAACACCTCGGGTAGCGGCGGACAACCGGGCAGGTTGATCAGCGGACGGGTCATCACCAGTCCTTGCTGCATGAGAGCCTCGACACCCACCGCATCGCCGGGATTGGGATTGGCCCGAGGGATGCCGCCATAGGCGGCGCAGTTACCGACCGCGAGCACCAGGGCAGCACCCTTCACCGCCTCCCGCACCACATCCAGCGCGGAGCGTCCACCGATCACCGACCAGGCGCCGCCATCCTGGCGCGGCACCGATCCGTCCACCACCAGCACATAACCCCCGGCAGCGACGGTCTGGTCGCGCGCCGCCTCCGCAGCGCTACCGGCGGCGGCCTGCAGGGTGTTGTGATAGTTGAGAGAGAAATGGTCGAGCAACAGGGTCTCGAGGGTCGGTTCATAGGAGCGCAGGAGTGACTCGCTACAGCCTGTGCATTCCTGTCCGGACACCCAGATCACGGATGGCCGTGGTGCCGCGCCGAGCGCCTCAGCGAAGGCGGTGGCGGCGGTGCGGGGCAGGGCGAGAGAGGTCGCGGTGACGGTGCAAAACTTAAGAAATGCCCGGCGGCGGAATGCCCCGCGCCTTGAGAGCTTCGAAGAGTGATTGGATAGGCATAATGATGTCCTTCGCAGGTGGACAGAAAGCGTCACTTCCATGTAGGTTCACGCCATCCTTTCAGGCTAACGTAAACGCCCTGCCGAGGCAGGCGTATATCCGAATATTGGGACAAATATAGAGATGGGATCGGCGTGAATTCTGCGAACAGAATCATCTTTCATTCAAGATCTTGCGTGGTCCTGCGATCTACAGAATGAGAGTCCCGATAGATCGTGAACGGGTTGGGGATCCAGGTGTGAGGGGGTTCCGTTTAAGGCCAGAGCAAGTCTGTAACCCACGGCTCGCTCTGTTCGCGCGCAGCCGCCCGGATTGCAATACCACGAAACCCGGGAGACACTCGTCCCTCCGCATTCAAACTGTCGCCAGGCCCTTGATGTAACCGATGCGGTTGCGCATCGCCGCATAATAGACCACTGGGATCACCACCAGGGTCAACGCGGTGGAGACGAACAGACCGAAGATCAGGGAGACGGCCAGGCCGCTGAAAATCGGATCGTCCAGGATGAAGAATCCGCCAGCCATCGCCGCCAGCGCGGTCAAGGCGATCGGTTTGGCACGCACCGCGGCAGCACTGATCACCGCCTGTTCCAGCACCATGCCTTCCTGCACCTGCTGATTGATGAAATCCACCAACAGGATGGAATTACGCACGATGATACCGGCCAGGGCGATCATACCGACCATCGAGGTGGCGGTGAACTGGGCGCCGAGCAGGGCGTGACCTGGCAGGATGCCGATGATGGTAAGCGGGATCGGCGCCATGATGACCAGCGGTACCAGATAGCTGCGGAACTGGGCCACCACCAGCAGATAGATCATCAGCAGGCCCACCGAGTAGGCGATCCCCATATCCCGGAAGGTCTCGTAGGTGACCTGCCACTCCCCGTCCCATTTCAGGCTGTAGTCATAGGGATTTACCGGCTGGCTCAGGAACCACTGTTCGATAGACAGGGAAGGAGGCGTCGTGACGCCGGTATCAGACGACGCTGCTTGTGCGGTTCCGTCTGCCACGCAGTTGTGTCGGATATATCGAAAAGGCCATAAAGGGGGCTGTCGGTCTTGCCTGCCATATCACCGGTCACATAGACCACCGGCAGTAGATCCTTATGCTGGATGGAATACTCGCGCAGCCGGGGGATGATCTGCACGATCTCCGACAACGGCACCAGCACGCCGTTCTCGGCACGCACCTGCAGGGCGAGCACCTGGGCCAGATCGGCCTTGTCCGCATCCGCATATTCGATACGGATCGGCACCGCGTACTTCAGATTCTCGCCGTGCAGAAAACTCACGTCCTCGCCGCTAAACACCGTGGCCAGGGCCTCGGCCACCACGCTCTGGGAGACCCCCAGACGCGCCGCCTTGGCCCGATCCACCCATACCACGAATTTGGCCGAGGGATATTCCACGCTGTCGTCCACATCGACGATATCCGGGGTGTCTTCGAACACCTGGCGGATCTCCCAGGCCACCTCGGTCTGACCCCGATAGTTGAGGCCGTAGACTTCCGCCACCAGGGGCGACATCACCGGCGGCCCGGGCGGCACCTCCACGATCTTGGCGTTGCCGTTGATAATTCAGGGCGATCCGCTGCAAAGGTTCCCGCACAGCCAGGGCGATCTCGTGACTCTTGCGCTTGCGCTGGTGCTGTTCCACCAGATTCACCTGGATATCCCCCACATTGGCGCCCTGCCGCAGATAGTACTGACGTACCAGACCATTGAAACCGATGGGTGCGGCGGTGCCCGCATAGACCTGATAGTCCGTCACCTCCGACACGGAGGCGAGAAAATCTCCCATCTCGTCCAGCACCCGGGTGGTCTGCTCCAGGCTGGTGCCCTCCGGCATGTCGAGCACCACCTGGAACTCGGATTTGTTGTCGAAGGGCAACATCTTCAGCACCACCGCCTTGTTGAAGACCAGGGAGATCGAGGCGACGATCAGCAGCAGTATGCCGCCCAGCAAGACCCAGCGCATACGGTTGCCGCGGCCCCCCGCCAGGAACGGGCTCATGATCAGGGTAAAGAACCGGCTGATGCCGCTCTCCTGGGACTCGTGCTGGGCATGGGCGGAAATCTGCGCCGCGTGTCCCGCCAATACCTTGTTGGTGAGCCAGGGGGTGAAGACGAAGGCCACCACCAGGGAGATGAGCATACCGGTACTGGCATTGATCGGAATGGGGCTCATATAGGGACCCATCAGACCGCTCACGAAGGCCATCGGCAACAGGGCGGCAATCACTGTGAAGGTGGCGAGAATGGTCGGCCCACCTACCTCATCCACGGCCTTGGGGATGGCCTCCAGCAAATTCTTGGCCCCCAGTTGCAGGTGGCGGTGGATGTTCTCCACCACCACGATGGCGTCGTCTACCAGGATACCGATGGAAAAGATCAGGGCGAACAGGGAGACCCGGTTGAGGGTGAAGCCCCAGGCCCAGGACGCAAACAGGGTGATGGCCAGGGTCACCACTACCGCGGCGCCCACGATGATGGCCTCACGCCAACCGATCGCCAGCAGTACCAGCAGCCACCACCGAAAGGGTGGCGAAGGCCAGCTTGCTGATCAACTTGTTGGCCTTGGCTTCCGCGGTCTCGCCGTAGTTGCGGGTGATGGTGATCTGGACTCCTTCCGGAATGAAAGTGCCCTCCAACTGGGCAAATCGCTCGATCACCGCCTTGGCGATATTCACCGCATTGGTGCCCGCCTTCTTGGCCACCGCGATCGTCACCGCGGGAAACTTGCCAGCTTCCGGCAGATGCCTTGAGTCGGCTCTCGGGTCCGGCGCCCATCCAGACATAGTGTTCCGGCTGGTCCGATGCATGCGACGATCTCGGCCACATCCCGCAGATAGACGGGTTTCCCTTCCTGCAATCCCACCACCAGATTGCCGATCTCTTCATCCGAGGTCAGAAAGGTACCGGCCTGGACCAGAAATTCGTGGTTTTCCGCCGTGATGCTGATGTTGTCGCGAATGTGGTTACCCGCCTGCAGCGCGCGACGCAGATCGGCCAGATCGATACCATAGCCCCCCAGGGCCTGGGGATCGAGCAGCACATGCACCACCCGGTCGGGGTTGCCGATGGTATAGATGTCCCGGGTGCCGGGCACCCGTTTCAGTTCCGCTTCCAAGGCATGGGCCACCTGTCCCAGCTCGTAGGCCCCGAACGCCGGATCGTCCGACCAGAGGGTGGCGGTCACGATCGGCACGTCATCGATGCCCTTGGGTTTGACGATCGGCTGGCCCACACCGAGGTTTCTCGGCAACCAATCCTGATTGGAATAGACCTTGGAAAACAGTCGCACGATGGCCTCCTCGCGACCCTCTCCCACCCTGAACTGCACGGTCAATACCGCCATACCGGGGCGGGAGAGTCGAGTAGACGTGCTTGATGCCGTCGATTTCGGACAGCACCTGCTCCGCCGGGGTGGCCACCAGATTTTCGATCTCGGTCGCAGTGGCGCCGGGAAAAGGGATGAAGACATTCGCAAAGGTGACATTGATCTGCGGCTCCTCCTCGCGGGGGGTGATCATCACCGCAAAGACCCCGAGCAGCATCCCCACCAGCGCCAGCAGCGGAGTGATCTCGGTGGTCAGGAAACGCTTGGCGACGTGACCGGAAATCCCCAGCTTATTCATGCGCAGCTCTCCATCTGCCGCTTCAGTTCGGCGCCTGCCGCGATGGGATCGAGGGCCACCCGCTCTCCCTCGGAAAGTCCGGCAATCAGCGAGATGCTGTCGTTGCCCGTGGGATTGCCCGCCCGGATACGCCGAAAATGCACCCGACCCTGCGCGTCCAGCACATAGACCGCAGTGACTTCCGAGCGATACACCACCGCCGATTGGGGCACCACCAGCTGTTTTTTCACACCGGTCAAAAAGGCGATCTTAAGGAACATGCCGGGAAACAAATCGCCGATACCTGCCGGTAGATCGACCCGCACCTTGAAGGTATTGCTGCGTTCGTCGGCATAGGGAAAGATCGTCAGGTTGGGCGCATCGATAACTTCGCCATCAGCCAGCAGAATCCTCGCCTTGCGTAATTTCCGGATGGTCGGGATCAGGCTCTGGGGCACATCCACCAACACCCGGAATTGATCCAGGGAGATGCCGCTCATCAACTTCTGGCCCGGCGATGCCATCTCGCCGACCTGGACGTACCGTTCGGTCACGATACCGCTGTAGGGGGCCTTGATGCGAGTATAGTCGAACTGCTCACTGCTCTGGGTTAGACCGGCCCGGGCTGCGTCCTGGCGCGCCCGCGCGGATTTCAGGGCCGCGGTGGTCTTGTCCATCTGGGACTGGGAGACCAGCTTCTTCGCATACATGCCGCTGATCCGCTGATATTCGTCCTGCGCCTCCTGCAGGCGGGCGACGGCCTCTTTAAGATCCGCCTCGGCCTGATCTCAGACGGGCCTTCTGTTCGGTCTCCTTCAACCGAATCAAGAGCTGTCCCTGTTCGACGAAGTCGTCCACATCGAACAGGATCTCTTCCACCTGACCGCTGGTCTGCGCCGATACCGTGGTCTGCTGGATGGCCTCTACGGTGCCATCCAGCAAGAATTCACGGGGCAACTCCTGCAGCTCTGCGGTAACCGTCTGCAACTCGGCGGCTGCCGACAAGGGCAACAGGCTGATCGACAGCAAGCCAGGTAACAATCCACGACTGATTCTGAAAATCATAATCTCGGCCCAAGTCTAAATATTAGATTTCACTTATATTACTTAAATCAACACCTAATACAACTGCGTTTATAACACAAGTGACTCTTTTCTGTAATGATTTACACTTCGGAAGGTTCCGTCTACGGACCTTGATGTCCCCGGATACACTGACTACAGGCAATAAATTACGCCGAAAACTACGCCGATAGCGGCGTAGCCGTTGCCTCGTGACGGCCGCAGGGCGTTAATGCTCTTCGGACATCTGTTCCAACACCGGACGCATCCGCTCCACGCAAGCCCGCCCCTCCGCGATGGCCGTATCCGCTTCATCGAATTCCAGCAGACCCAACTGTGACAGGCGCGGACTGAGGATCGCATCCGGCGGATCACCTGCCATGCGACTGCGCGTGATGCGATCCTGCATGATATTGATCGAACTGGCCAGCACCTCGAACAGGCCTGGCGCCTGGCGATTCCTTCCGAACAGCTGAGACAACAGGCGCTCCTTCCTGTCCTGCAGACTGTTTTTCAATTGGATGGATATCCGTTCCAGGAAAAGCGTGTTGGTTTTCTCCTCCCCCCTGCGCCGGTCATCTTTCCCTGGCCGCTTGCGCTGATGCTTACCGACGATATCGCCATTGAGATTGACGGCGATGACGATATCGGCACCCAAGGCGCGACACAAAGAAACCGGCACCGGATTCGCCAGAGCCCCCATCCACCAACCAGCGACCCTTCACCCAGATAGGGGCAAACAACCCCGGAAGACTGATCGAGGCGCGCACCGCTTCGACCAAAGATCCGTCCCGGAACCAGACCTCGCGGCCGGTATTCAATTCAGTGGCCACGGCACCAAAACAGCGGGTGAGCGATTCAATCGAGGATTCGCTGACCACCTCCGGTAGAAACTGCAACAGCTTCTCGCCCTGGATCACCCCGCCTCCACGGACCGACAGATCCAGATAGTCGAGGATATCTTTCCAGGACAACGCGCATACCCAGCGTTCCAATTTATCCAGTTGATCGCTGGCATAGGCCGCCCCCACAAAGGCCCCGATTGAGCTGCCGGCAACGATTTCCGGCTCGATTCCGATCTCCGCCAACGCCCTGATGACACCGATATGGGCCCAACCGCGGGCGGCGCCACTGCCCAGGGCCAGGCCGATCTTCGTCTTGGTGTGCTGTGAAATCTCCCGACTGATCGGCAATCTCTGGATTTGCTAGTCATACTTGTTTTTCCCTCAAGCAGCCTGACGAGATTCATCCTGACAGCGGGAGGTGCAGAGTCCCATGGACCGGTCGCACGCCAGATTTGGGGATATGCCGGTGATGGATATAAATTAATCTTATCGATTGTACCAATTATACTAATATGTATAATAACCCATCTAAAATAAGGACAAGTGATCCTCCGCTTTCATGCGGATCTCGAACCTTCATTTCTAAGCAGGTAATCCATGATACTCGATGGCTTGATTCAGCTCCCCCTGTGGGGATACGTGGTGTTAACCCTCATCCTCACCCATCTGACCATTATCTCCGTGACCGTATTCCTGCATCGTCATCAGGCCCATCGCGGGCTCGATCTGCACCCGATACTCAGTCACTTTTTTCGTTTCTGGCTCTGGTTGACCACCGGTATGGTAACCCGCGAATGGGTGGCCATCCATCGCAAACATCATGCGAAATGCGAGACCGAGGCCGACCCGCATAGCCCCCAGACCAAGGGGCTGAATCAGGTTCTCTGGCACGGCGCAGAGCTTTATCGCAAGGAAGCGCTGAATCAGGAGACATTGGAGCAATTCGGCCGCGGCACTCCCGATGATTGGTTGGAACGTAACCTGTATCAAAAACACAATGCACTTGGCGTCAGCCTGCTACTGCCGCTCCAGTTCATCCTGTTCGGCCCCCTGGGGATTACCATCTGGGCCATTCAGATGGTGTGGATTCCATTCTGGGCGGCCGGGGTGATCAACGGCATCGGCCACTATTGGGGTTATCGCAACTTCGAGATCCCCAATACCTCGACCAACATCCTGCCCTGGGGCATGCTGATCGGTGGCGAGGAACTGCACAATAACCATCACGCCTTCGCCAGTTCGGCCAAATTCTCCGTGCGCTGGTGGGAATTCGATCTTGGCTGGATGTATATCAGGTTACTCTCGTGGCTGAGGCTGGCGCAGGTGCATAAACAGGCGCCCAGGCGTAATCTGGCAGCGGCAAAACCGCAGATCGACATGGAGGTCGTCAAGGCCCTGACCGTGAATCGCCTGCACCTGATGGCGGATTACAGCCGCAACGTATTACGCCCGGCCTTTCGTCATGAAATACGTCGAGTGGACAGACCCTGGCGCCAACTTTACCGTAAGGCCCAGCGGTTGGCGCGACGTGAGGCTGTCCTGCTCAGCGAAGCGGATCGCGAGCGCCTGCTGCAAGTCCTGGAACAGAACCGGGTGCTGGCAACCGTATATCAGTTCAAACTGCACCTGCAGGAGATCTGGGAGCAGAAGGCCGCGAACCATGGAGCCCGCCTCGAGGCCCTGCGTCTGTGGTGCGCTCAGGCTGAGGCAACGAACATCAAAACCCTGCAGGAGTTCGTGCAGATGATCCGCCGCTATCAGTTGACGCCCTTGCATTGACTCGCCGTTTAGCGATGCGCTTGCCTCCCGTACTCTGAGACGGGAACAAAAGGCGCAGCGAACGGCCGCCTGGATCGATTGATCAATCAGACGGACGGCCCTTAAACTGCCGCTTCACGCCTTACATCAGTCCGCCGGTAGAAAAGGTGTAGATTACAAAACCGACCGCACCTACCATGACCAGCCAGATGGGCCAAAAGCAGAGCCAGCGATGATCTTGGCATTCTTCCGCAAAGGGACAGACTTTTTGGAATGGGCAATGAGTCCTGGACATGATACTACCTCCATTCTTTCACCATGCAGTATTCAACCTTACTCATGGAAACGCAATGATATCTTTCATTTGAGGGACGCTCTAGTGTTCTGAGTTTGCCCTTGGCTGTAGGCATAGAGTTGTTGCCCAAGATGCTCTAGATTCTACGCTATAGGACCATACCCGGTTGACGTGAGACCACTTGAGTACCAATCTGATCTCCAGCAATTTGTTCTCTCTGATTGCCATTGGAGCAGCAACTTGGTCACCACCACGCCAACAAGAGGAAACGGCAAACCAGCCACATCCACCCAAGCGGCCGCCTGCATGCTCAAGCGGCCGGTCCGATTCCTGTGGCGGGTCATCAAGGGCTTTCAACGCAATCAGGGTCTGCTGCTTTCCGGCGCCGTAGCCTATTACGGCCTGCTCTCGATCGTCCCCCTGCTGACCTTGTTACTGGTTGGTCTGTCTCACTTCATTCCGGAAGCGTCCCTGCTCGCCAGCGTGCGCACACATCTCAATTTCATCCTGCCGGTCAGCGCCGATGCCCTGACCAGCCAGATCGCCGTATTCCTGGAGTATCGCTATGTGATCGGCTGGATCGGCACCGTGGTGCTGATCTTCTTCGCCACCCTGGCGTTTACCGTCCTCGAGAACGCCATGTCGGTGATCTTTTTTCACCGAGTCAACATCCATCGGCGGCATTTTCTGATCTCGGCCCTGATCCCGTTCGCCTTCATCGCCCTGCTCGGCATGGGTGTGGTGGTGGTGACGCTGGTCAGCGGAGCGCTGCAGGGACTTGACCAAGAACACATGACCCTGTTTGGTTACACCTGGGTGCTCAATGGCGCCTCCGGGCTAGTTCTCTATCTGCTCGGTGTACTGGGTCTGATCCTGCTGATGACCTCTCTCTACTTCGTCATGCCGGTCGGACGCATCGCATTTCGCCATGCCCTGATCGGCGGCCTCACTGCCACCGTGCTGTGGGAAATCGTGCGCCATTTTTTGGTCTGGTACTTCACCAGTCTGTCGCTGGTGAACCTGGTGTACGGCTCACTGGCGACAGCCATCCTATTTTTACTGAGTTTCGAGTTTGCCGCCCTGATCCTGCTGTTCGGCGCTCAGGTCATCGCCGAATTCGAGCGCTGTGTCTCAGAAGACGGGTCGAATTTCAATACCTGATATCGGATAGGTACTCGACCTTCCGGTGATTCTTTTTTACTCAGAAACCATTCAAACCCTTTACGGTCGGTGAACTACCGTTTGCTCTGCTTGTTTCCTCTGGTATGGTCTCACTTTCGTTGTTGCCGACTGGATCTATATGAAATACAAAGACCTGCGCGATTTCATCCAACAACTCGAGGCCCGGGGCGAGCTGAAACGCATCCAGACGGAGGTGGACGCCAACCTGGAGATCACCGAGATCTGCGACCGCACCCTGCGCGCCGGGGGGCCGGCGCTGCTGTTCGAGAACGTCAAGGGCTCCCGCTACCCGCTGCTGGGCAATCTGTTCGGCACCCCCAAGCGGGTCGCCATGGGCATGGGCGAGGAGAGCGTGGAGGCCCTGCGGGAGGTGGGCAAGCTGCTGGCCTTTCTCAAGGAACCCGAACCCCCCAAGGGCATGAAGGACGCCTGGGAGAAGCTGCCGGTATTCCGCAAGGTGCTGGACATGGCCCCCAAGGAGCTGCGCAACGCCCCCTGCCAGGCCCAGGCCCAGGAGGGAGAGGCGGTGGACCTGGGCGAACTGCCGATCCAGACCTGCTGGCCGGAGGATGCCGGGCCGCTGATCACCTGGGGCCTGGTGGTGACCCGCGGGCCGAACAAATCGCGCCAGAACCTGGGCATCTACCGCATGCAGGTGATCGGCCGCAACCGGGTGATCATGCGCTGGCTGGCCCACCGGGGCGGTGCGCTGGATTTTCGTGAATGGCAGGAGGCCCATCCGGGCGAGCCCTTTCCCGTCGCGGTTGCCCTGGGTGCGGATCCGGCCACCATCCTGGGGGCGGTAACCCCGGTGCCGGACACCCTGTCGGAGTATGCCTTCGCCGGGCTGCTGCGCGGCTCCCGCACCGAAGTGGTGAAATGCATCGGCTCCGACCTGCAGGTGCCCGCCTCGGCGGAGTTCGTGCTGGAAGGCCATCTGCAGCCGGACGACATGGCGCCGGAAGGCCCCTTCGGTGATCACACCGGCTACTACAACGAGGTGGAGCAGTTCCCGGTCTTCACCATCGAGCGCATCACCCATCGGGAAGACCCGATCTATCACAGCACCTACACCGGCCGGCCGCCGGACGAACCGGCGATCCTCGGGGTGGCGCTGAACGAGGTGTTCGTGCCGATCCTGCAGAAGCAGTTTCCCGAGATCGTCGACTTCTACCTGCCCCCCGAGGGCTGTTCCTACCGCATGGCGGTGGTGAGCATGAAGAAACAGTACCCCGGCCATGCCAAGCGGGTGATGCTCGGGGTCTGGTCCTTTCTGCGCCAGTTCATGTACACCAAGTTCGTCATCGTGGTGGACGACGACGTCAACGCGCGGGAGTGGACCGACGTGATCTGGGCCATGACCACCCGCATGGATCCGGCCCGGGACACCACGATCATCGAACACACTCCGATCGACTATCTGGATTTCGCCTCGCCGGTATCCGGCCTGGGCTCCAAGATCGGCTTCGACGCCACCAGTAAATGGCCGGGCGAAACCACCCGCGAATGGGGCCGGCCAATCCGCATGAGCGATGCGGTAAAACAGCGGGTCGATGCCATTTGGGATGCGCTGGGGATAGGCTAAACTAATCAAAAATCAACAACCAAGGATATGAAGATGCGCACCATCATGTTGATGAACGCCAAAGGCGGCTGCGGCAAGACCACCATCGCGACCAACCTCGCCACCTGGTATGCCGACGACGGGATGAAGGTCGCCCTGGCCGATTTCGACCCTCAGAAGTCATCCCTGGACTGGCTGGAAGCCAGGCGGGATTACGAGGGCATTCCCACGATTCAAGCCATCGACGCCACCCTACAAGGGCCCTTGAGAGCCCGCCAAGGATACCGACCTGCTGGTGATGGACGCCCCCGCCAGCACCCACGGAAACGTCATCAACAAACTGCTCAAACGGGTGGACACCCTGATCCTGCCGGTGCTGCCATCGCCCATCGACATGCGCGCCTGCCGACGCTTTCTCGGGGAGCTGCTGGAAAGCGGCCGGGTCTCCCGCCACGAAACCAAGATCGGCATCGTCGCCAACCGGGTGCGGGAGAACACTCTCATCTATCACGACCTGGAAAAATATCTGGGCCACCTGAACGTACCTTTCATCACCCACCTGCGGGAGAGTCAGAACTACATCCGTTCCGCCGAGCAGGGCCTGGGCATCTTCGAACTGGCGCCTTCCCTGGTCTACAAGGACGTGGTGCTGTGGGATGCCCTGTTCGACTGGATCAAGCTGAGCTAAAAGGTCTTAGTCAACCTGAAGACAGGCCGGCAGGCCATCCTGCAAGTCTGGGGTAGCGCAGCTCAACACCCAGCTCAGCCAACAGCTTGCGATTACTCAAGCGCCGCGACTCCCCCAGATAGGAGAGCATGCCGGGGCTGAGTTGCTGCTCGGCTTCCGCCATTGAGATGACCGGCGGCCGGGGCAACCGAGAGAAATCGGCCACCTGGTTGAAATAGCCGGTCATGCTGCCGGGATGCCCGTCGCTGACATTGTAGACCTCCCCGGAACGCCCCCGCTGCATGGCGGCCAGACAGACCTGCACCAGATCGAAAGTGTGGATGTGGTTGGTGA
Source organism: uncultured Gammaproteobacteria bacterium (assembly GCA_963716875.1). Lineage (GTDB taxonomy): Bacteria > Pseudomonadota > Gammaproteobacteria > Chromatiales > Chromatiaceae > JASJBU01. The sequence continues at coordinate 87,740 of CAVQUR010000018.1, read as the reverse complement.
TCGGCGAATCCGCCTCACTGACCATCGGCTGGCCGCTCTGCAGGCGCTGGATCGGCAGCTTGCCGGGGCCATAGATACCGGCAACCCGCAGGATCACCAGTTCCCCCCCGGTTCTCCCGCTCCACTCCCGCCAGCGGGTCTCCGCATCCAGACGACGTCGGGCACGGTCCACCTGCGGCAGTCGCGGGCCGCGTCTCATCCACCCACTCCCCCGACAGTCACCATACACGCCGGTGGTGCTCAGATAGACCACCCGACGAGGGGAAGCCGTTTTCCTGAAATTGGCTGATCAGCCTTGCAACCCGGCTATCCACCTGACCGATACCGGGCGGTGGCGCAAAGTAATAGACCTGCTGTCCTTGTACCGCTGGAATCTCTGCCTTATCATCGTCCAGATCCACCTGAATGGCAGGTATGCCCAAGTCCTTGGAGCCGTTCCAGACTAGCCTCGGTTCGCACCCAGCCGATGACCTCGTCGCCTCGCTCAAGACAGGCCCGGGCCACCCGGCTGCCGATATCACCACACCCGACAATGGACACTTTACACATAACCCAAAGGACTCCCAGGTTTAATTCCTGACTAAAATAGGCGAGAATTCCGCCCCCTATTCCAAGATTTTGATTCCAACAGCAGCGTATTATCAGGCAATTTCATGAGTTTTAAAGTCCACATCGAACCCAGCGGCCACGAATTCCACGTTGAAGCGGGAGAGTCGATCCTCGAGGCCGCCCTGAAACAGGGCATCAACCTCCCCTATGGCTGCCGCAACGGTTTCTGCGGCAACTGTCAGAGCACCCTGTTGGCTGGTGAACTGGACTACCCTGAAGGCCCGCCCCCCGCCTTGGACGAGAACCAGGCGGGCGCCTGCCTGACCTGCAAGGGGGTTCCGCTCAGCGACCTGCGAATCGAGGTGCATGAGATCCTCGCGGCTCAGGATATCGAGATCCGCGAGATGCCCTGTAAGGTCGAGCGGATCGAACGGCTCAATGATGACGTGATCCGCCTCTATCTCAAGCTGCCGGAAGGCGAGCGCCTGCAATATCTTGCCGGTCAGTATCTCAACTTCATCCTGGAATCGGGTGAAAAACGCGCCTTCTCCATTGCCAATGCACCGCACGATGATGAGTTCATCGAGCTGCATATCCGGCATGTGGCGGGCGGCGCCTTCACCGATTTCCTGTTCGATGGCATGAAGGAAAAGACCATCATGCGCATCGAGGCGCCGCTGGGCAGTTACTTTCTGCGCGAGGATTCAGATCAGCCGATCATCCTCATGGGCGGAGGCACCGGCTTTGCTCCACTCAAAGGCATCATCGAACACGCCTTTGAAATCGGTATCGAGCGCCCCATCGAACTGTACTGGGGGGTACGCGCAAAAAAAGACATCTACCTGCCTGATCTACCCCGGCAGTGGGCCAGAGAGCATAGTAATTTCAGTTATATACCGGTACTTTCCGAACCCGATGAAGATTGGCAGGGTAGAACCGGCTGGGTGCATGACAGTGTGGTGCAAGACCATCCGGACCTGAGCGGCCACGAAGTCTACATGAGTGGACCGCCTCCCATGATAGATGCCGGCAAGGCGACCTTTATGGCCCATGGACTCAAACAGGAGCGACTCTACTCCGATTCGTTCGAATACGGTGCGCTGACTGAAAAGAAATGATCCGCCGAAGTGCTGCCGGCAGGCTGGCATCAGGTCGGGACGAACGGCCTCATAAGCCTTCTATTGCGGCAGGTTTTGACGGCTCGTAGCTCAGGGCGGGCCGATTTCCGGATGCCGCAGCCTGCGACCTCTTGGTCTGGCGCCGCTCCAGCCCGAGTCCGGCACGGAAGCATTCCAACGCCTTGTCAGGTTCGTCCAACTGTTCCAGGAGCAGCCCCAATTCCTGATAGGCCTCGACCTTCGGCATAATGCTTGATACTCGCCTCCAGATAGCTGCGGGCCTTACCCCAGAGTCGGGTCTGCAGGCAAAGTCTGGCCAGGGTGAGGAGTAATTCCGGGTCCTGCGTCTGGTCTTTCAACCACCCTTCCGCGATCGTCAAACGGCTGGCCGCATCCGCCGATTTTATGCGACCGTATAACCGCACCAGTTCGACGTCCCATTGCCGGCTCAGGAAGTCGGCGATCAGCGTGGCGACTCCTTCTCCCGCACCCAGTTCCACCAGATAGCTGGCATAGGTCTGCAGAAACGGCTGGCGCTGGCGCAGCGATCTCGGCATGCGTCGCCAGAGTTGCTGCAGGGCGGCCGCATCGGCCCGCATCGACGCCATCCTTTCCTGATAAACCCGGACCTCGAGTCCCTGAAACTCCTGCTCAGTGACGGCCTTGCGTTTCAGCAGTTCCGGCAGCAACCGTTCCAGTTTATCCCAGTCTTGCAGATTGATATAAAGACGTTTCAGCAGCATCAGCACGTGGGTGTGTTTGGGCGCGATGCTGCGCAGATGGTTAAGGGTGGCCAGCGCCTGCTCATTCTGCTGATGATCCAGTTGCAACTCGGCCTGGGTCAGTCCCACCGCCACATCTGCAGTCGGCATGCTGGCATGGGCCAGCTTTGAGATAGTCGTCCCGGCGAGCATCCTCGCCCTGTAACTGGGCCGCGCGGGCGGCCGCCAGGTAGTTCAGGAGTGGCGTTTCACACTGATGCGCATAGCGTATGAGATGGTTTTCTGCGGCCTTCCAGTTGCCTTCCGCCAATTCCACCAGACCCTGAGTCAGGGCGTAGCGGGCCCGGGTTGCCCGGCGCCGACCATTCCAATCATGCAACCGCTCCGGCATACTCCAAAGCCTGGCCAAGGTCCGCACCGCCAGATAGAGCAGGAGGCAGACCAAGGCGGCGGTCAATATGAGCAGCGCCAGGCTGCCCTCGATCGACCAAAGTCCATAGCCGATCAGAAAATAGCCGTTGTCCTCTTTCACCCACAGGGTAACCACTACCGCAAACAGCAGGCCCAGAAGAGTAGCGATCAGGGTCCTCATTCAGATCCCTCCTGGCGCAACTGCTCGACGATACTCCTGCAAGGCGCGTAAGGAGGCGGAAATATCCGGCAACGCCGGTGCGATCTCTTCCCGGGACAGCGCATTCAGCTGCTCGAGGAAGCCCTGCACTTCAGGAGAGCGTTGGGGCAAAATATTCTTCGACCCAGGCAGCCGCTGACAACAGGCTGTCCCGAAAGAAGGCCTCATTGCGTCCCAGCAGGGCCGCTTTCGCCCCTTCCAGCTTGAGTCGCAGGTTCTGAATCAGAAAGTAACGATGTTCGGGGGGCAGCATGGCGGCGATCGGTTTATCGTGATGCCGGATCACCATCATCGACTTGAAACCCTGCCATAGATCCTCCAGAACTTGCTTGAAATCGAAGCCGGAATTTGCGCCCTCGGGCGCTGCTGCAACAGCGGCTGGACGCTCTGCTTGCAAGCGCACCCCCTCTTCCTATCAGGGGCAGGCGATCGACCTGTTCCAACAGGGCTGAGAGCCTGGCGTTCAAACCGGCGCGATCCACTTTGGGCACCGCCTTCAGGGCGGCCATCTCCTGGGTCAGCACCTCGCGGGTGCGCTCCCAGCCCGGTTCGCCGGTGGCCGCCAAGCGTTCGTCCGCAGATACCAGGGCCGCCAGCGCGGTTGCCGGGTCACCCATCAAGGTCAGACGTTGATTTGCCAAGCGCATCAGATACTCGACCTCCGCCACCTGCCAGTAGCTGACCTTGCCACCGATACGTTGCTGCATCTGGGACAGGGTACGATTGATCTAGGTCCTCCTGGTGACGCAGGGCATCCCGCTCCTGCTCCCATTGCTGATGTTGCTCTCTGAGCTGCCGATCCTGTTCAGCGATCTTTTGCTGTTGTTGCTGAATGGACAGGGAGGTCTGGGCCAAGCGTTCGCCCATCGCCACCTGATCCTGGTTTGCCATGGCCAGCGTGCGATTGAGCTGTTCCAACGACTGCTTCATACTGGTCCAGTATTGGTAACCCACCGCCAGACCGGCTGCAACCGCCCCCAGCGCGACCAGGGCGAACAGGAGCGCCAGACGGGACGACCTCGGGGTTGCCGGTTGCTTGTCGAACTTCTCAGCCTGCTCTCCGATTCCGGGCGCCCGCATGGGCTTCCAGTGTTGCCTTGTCCTGCTCACTCATTTGGTGATTCCAATGTTTGTGTCGCCTTTCTGCTTGATTCTACCCAGCCGCAGAGCCGTTCGACGATGCTGTAAATAGCTGGCATTTTGCGCCAACAGGATATTTTCGAAACCGATTTCATGGGCCTGCTCCCGCATCCGTTCACTGATCACCAGCAGGGGTGTCTGACGCAATTGCGGCCAACCCGCCTGGCCCAGCATCTCCACCAGATTGACCAGGATCTCATTGACTGGTCGCGGTAACCAGATCCACCTGCTGTCGCCAGCGTTGTAACACCGGTGTCGGATCACATCTCCGGGCGGCTTCGCCGGTAGACTTCAGCATAGACCACGTCGGCGCCACGGGCCCGTAGCTCATCTCCCAGCAGGGGACGTCCGCCTTCTCCCCGCACGATCACGACCCGACGACCGGCCAACCGGGAGAGTTCCGGTAAGGCCAGCAGACCCTCGCTGTCGAAGCGTGCGTCCGGTAACAGATCAACCTTGAATCCGGCCTGCTGCAACGCCTGCGCCGTGCCACTACCCACCGCAGCCAGTCGGGCACCGTCGGGCAGCGAATGCCCCTCCAACAGGCGTCCGGCGAAGGTCACCGCATTGGGGCTGATGAAAACGTAGAGATCCGCCGGCTCCTGCAGAATCGCTGGCAACCGCCGCCGGCTCGGCAGGCGGGCCTATCTCCAAAGCGGGGAAGGCCAGCGGACGGCCACCTTGCGCCTCGATCAAGGCGCACAGGTCCGCCGCCTGATGGGCCGGCCGGGTTACCAGGATCCCCGATCCCCTGCAGATCGCATTCAGCCAAATCCACCCCGATCAGTCTTCCGCGTACAAACTGGCGAGAATCGCATCCGCTCCCCATTCGAGCAGCCGCTCAGCCAGCCCGATACCCATCTCTTCCGCCTCTTCAGTGGTACCCTCCACCTCGCCGCGGATGATCTGGCTGCCATCCGGCTGCGCCCACCAGTCCCCTTAGCCAGAGATGCCCGGATTCCAGCATGGCATAGCCTGCAATGGGCACCTGGCAGCCGCCGTTGAGTCGGTGGTTCATGGCCCGTTCGGCAGCACACAGCTGGCGGTTTCTGCATGATGCAGGGGGGCGAGCAAGGCATTGATCGCCTCATCATCGGCGCGGCATTCAATGCCCACAGCCCCCTGCCCGATCGCCGGCAGACTCTGTTCCGGACCGATCTTAGCCCTGATGCGCGATTCGAATCCAAGCCGGATCAAACCGGCGGCAGCGAGAATGATGGCGTCGTACTCTCCTTCATCCAGTTTACGCAGACGCGTGTTGACATTGCCGCGCAAGGTTTTGATGGTCAGATCCGGCCTAACCTCCAGTAACTGGCACTGGCGCCGCAGGCTCGAGGTTCCAACCCTAGCGCCCTCAGGCAGCTGCATTGAAATCGTCATACTCATTGGACACAAAAGCGTCCCTCGGGTCCTCTCTTGACATGATGACCGCCAGATGCAGTCCAGCCGGCAGGTCCACCGGCACATCCTTCATGGAGTGCACCGCGATATCGGCCTGATCATCCAACATGCCCTGCTCCAGTTCCTTGATGAACAAGCCCTTGCCGCCGATCTTGGCAAGCGGGGTATCAAGGATCTTGTCGCCCTGGGTGCTCATGCCCAACAGCTCCACCTGGATCTCCGGATGGGCCTTTTTCAGTTCAGCGGCCACATGCTCGGCCTGCCACATGGCAAGGGGTGATTTTCGGGTGGCGATACGGATGGTCTTGGGACATAGGTTCAAGGGTCTCTAGGCGCTAGCGGTATGGGTACGGTTTTTTGAAATATGCTGTCGGAAGGAAGCCTATGCTAAAGCCTGTGTCGCCTCCAGGCAATTTTCACCCCATCCGCGGACCCAAGCCGAGGCGCTACCGGCCTGCACGTGACTGTAACGCATCATTTAAGGACGACCACTGGCGTAGTATTGGATCAGGTCTTCGACTCCCTGCTCCCCATGTTGACGCACCAGACCGGCCAGGGCCTCGGCCATGCCAGCCTTGGTCTGATTGATGCCCACCAGATAGTCCTGCAGGGTCCAGCGCAGATAATCCGTCCATTGGCCGTTCAATGACACCGCATCAGGGTCCGGTTGCGAATCTGGATCGCCGTGGCAATCACGACAATACTGCCGATGCAACCGTCGACCGATTAAGACCCGGCTCCAGTCCACCGTTTGTTGAGGTGAGTCAGGTTCCTGCACCCTGAAATAGCGGGCCATCCGCAGGATCTCGGCATCGTCGTAGGCCAATGCGATACGTCCCATCACCGAACCGTAGCGCCCGCCATACTGATAGGCCCGCATCACGTTGCCGAAATAGGTCTCGGACAGACCCGCCAGGGATGGTATCCCCGGGGCTCGGCTGCGCCCCTGCGGGCCATGGCAACCGAAACAGTTGGCTGCCAGCATCCAGCCATCCGCTCCGATTTTCAGCCTGACATCGGCCTTGCTTGAATGCGGAACGGCCAGCACTGCCGGTTGCTCCACCACCGGCGCCTGAGTCGTACACGCAGCGATCGAGCACAAGCAGCAGTATCCCACCATGCGCCGCAACAGAAACAGCCTAATTCGCATCTTTCAACCACCGTCTGATTTCTGTTTGATGACGCCGGCTCACCTCGAGCAGCTCATCACAGCCCGCTAAACGTACGTGCATGCTGCCGTCAACTCCACGCTCCAACCCGACCAGCGCATCTCGCGCCACCAGCGCATTGCGGTGAATGCGCAGGAACCAGTCCGCATAACGTGACTCGAGAGTCTTCAAACTCTCCTCCAGCAGTAGCTCGCCGCTGCTATGGCGCGCCGTGACATATTTGCTCTCTGCGCGCAGGTAGAGCACCTGGTCCAGCGGCAGGCGCCGCACCCCACCGCGATACATGACGCTCAACTGGGGTATAAGTCGATCCGACAAGGCGCTCAGCGCCTGCAGCTGCGCCAGAGTCAGGCGCCTGGCGCGCGTCAGCGCCTGTTGTAAACGCGCCCGGCGCACCGGCTTGAGCAGATAATCCATAGCCTGGACCTCGAACGCCTGCAAGGCGTGCTCCTCATACGCGGTCGTAAAAATCACCGCCGGCGGGGTCTCACTGCGGGCCAGCTCCCGTGCGGCCTGCAGGCCGTCCGTCCCCGGCATCCGAATATCCATCAGCACCAGGTCCACGCCCTGCTGCGCAAACAACTGCAGCGCCTCGTCCCCATTGGCCGCATGGCCGACGACCTCATAGGGATCGCCCATCTCAACCAACAGCGCTGTCAAGCGGTCTCGGGCCAAGGCCTCGTCATCCACCACCAGGATCCTCATACCAGCCTCCAGGGATGGGGCATCACCAAACGCACCTGATGCTCTCCTTCGACCAGACTTTCCAGGAGGCTAGCCTGCATACCGAACAGACCGGCCAGGCGCTGTCGAATATTCTCCAGCGCCAGTTTGTTGCCTTTGCGATGACTACCCGCCGAACTCTCCGGCAGGCTGTTGCGGATGCTGAGATTCACTCGACCGCGCCGGTAGCGGCCGCTGATCCGAATAGCGCCACCCGCAGCCGCGGGCTCGATACCATGGTAAACCGCATTTTCCAATAGGGGCTGGAGGATCAGCGGCGGCATCATCGCTGACTCCGGCAACCCCTTGAGATCCCATTCCACCCGTAGTCGTTCACCCAGCCGATGACGCTCGATATTCAGATACTGCCGGGCCAGTTCCAGCTCCTTTCCCAGGGTGGATTGCCGCTTCACATCCCCTAGAGAAACCCGGAACAGATCGGCCAGGTCCTCCACCACCTCTTCCGCCAGTGCGGGATTGCTGCGGGTGAGACTGGCAATGGTATTCATGCTGTTGAATAGAAAATGGGGACGGATACGGGATTGCAGCGCCTGCAATCGCGCCTCATTTTCCGCCTCCAGCTGCTGCCGCCAACGATGACTGCAGGTGCAGATAATGCAACACCAACCCTCCGACAATCATACTGATTCCCAAGGCCCTGAACAGCAGTCCCTGGTCGGCCTCCCAGGCCAATACCGGAATCAGCTCTTCACTCAACCAGATGGTGGCGATACAGACCAGCAGGGTCAGCAGCTGCAACAGACCCCAGGCCAACAAGGCAGCCACTCGGTCGCTCTGCCGCTTTACCCAGGCCCGCATTAAACAGAGCAGGGCTGCAGTGCTCAGGGCGATCCACTGCACCAGCAGCGAGATGATACTCAATTTCTGGAGAAATTCACCCAGATTGCGCACCGCGGCCAGGGTAAAGATCACCGCCAGCAACTCGGCCGTGATGACGACCCCGAAGACCACGCGAATGGAGCAGAAATCAGGCAAAAAAGCTCCGCTCTGCCGACCCTCGATCGACGGCTTACGGGACTGCCTCATGCGGTTCTGCTGCATCGCCTGTATACTTTTATGATTAATGGTTTAAATATCAGGATCACCCTTCATGAGCGAAACCAACACGCCCGGCAAACTCTGGTCCGGCCGCTTCAACGAACCCACCGATGCCTTCGTCGAGGCATTCACCGCCTCGGTGGAGTTCGACCGGCGGCTCTACCGGTATGACATCCAGGGCTCTATCGCCCATGCCACCATGCTGGCCCGTCAGGGCATTATCACCGATCCTGAGCGGGATGCCATCGTGCAGGGCTCTGCAGCAGATCCGGGAGCGGATCGATCGGCACGACTTCACCTGGTCGGTGGCCCTGGAGGATGTGCACATGAATGTGGAGTCCGCCCTTACCGAGGCTATCGGCAGTGCCGGCAAAAAACTACACACCGGGCGCTCGCGCAACGATCAGGTGGCGACCGATATCCGGCTCTGGCTGCGCGACGAGATCGAACAGATCCGCCAGGCCATCCGGCTGCTGCAGACGGCCCTGCTGGAGAGTGCAGAGCGGGAGGCGGACACCATCCTGCCCGGTTTCACCCATCTGCAGACCGCCCAGCCGGTCACCTTCGGCCATCACCTGATGGCCTGGTTCGAGATGCTGCAGCGGGATCGGGCGCGCCTCGCCGACTGCAACAAACGGGTCAACGTCATGCCCCTGGGCGCGGCCGCCCTGGCCGGCACCACCTATCCGATCGATCGCCACTACACCGCGCAGTTGCTCGGCTTCGAACGCCCCGCCGAGAACTCCCTGGATGCGGTCTCCGATCGGGACTTCGCCATCGAGTTCGCGGCCGCTGCCAGCATTCTGATGATGCACCTGTCGCGCTTCTCGGAGGAGCTGATCATCTGGTCATCCGCCCAGTTCGGCTTCATCGAGCTATCCGACAGTTTCTGCACCGGCTCCTCCATCATGCCGCAGAAGAAGAACCCGGATGTACCGGAGCTGATCCGCGGCAAGACCGGGCGGATCTTCGGTCATCTGATCGGCCTGCTGACCCTGATGAAGGGCCAGCCCCTGGCCTACAACAAGGACAATCAGGAAGACAAGGAACCCCTGTTCGATACGGTGGACAACCTCAAAGGCAGCCTCAAGATCTTCGCCGCCATGATCCCCGCCATCACCTGCCGCAAGCAGGCGATGCGGGACGGCGGCCATGCAAGGTTTCGCCACCGCCACCGATCTGGCCGACTATCTGGTGCGCAAGGGCATGCCCTTTCGCGACGCCCACGAGGTCGTGGGCAAGGCGGTGGCCTTCGGTGTTGCGCAACAGCGCGGATCTGTCCCAGATGACCCTGATGGAGCTGCGGCAATTCTCCAATGAGATCGAACAGGACGTGTTCGAGATCCTGACCCTGGAGGGTTCGGTCGCCGCCCGCAACCATATCGGCGGCACCGCACCGGCCCAGGTGCGGGCGGCCATTGAGCGCGCGCACGCAAGATTGAACGAATAATCCATAGACAAACTCATGACTCGACTGCACCACGTCAGCCTGATCGTCGCGGATACCGCCAGATCGCTGGCCTTCTATCGCGACCTGCTCGGTCTGGAGTCGCCGACAATCGCCCGGACCTGGGTTATCCGGGCGCCTGGCTGCAACTCGGCGAGGCCCAGATCCATCTCCTGGAACTACCCAACCCCGATCCCCTGCACAACCGCCCCGCCCACGGGGGCAGAGACCGCCATCTGGCCTTGCAGGTGGACGACTTCGAGGTGCTCAAACAACGACTCGACGCCAATGAGGTCGCCTACACAACCAGTCGCTCGGGACGCAAGGCCCTGTTCTGCCGGGACCCGGATCAGAACGCGGTGGAGCTCATCGCAACCGGGGATCAGTCCCAAGCGTCCTGACCCCGTTGGGTTTTTGCCCTCGATCAGGGATTTTTTTCACCCAGACGGGTAGCATGTATCGCTCAAAGGCACCGCATCTAAATCAGCTATGGCGCAAAAGCCCGGCCCCGCAGACAGCAAGAGGTATAGAACGATGACGACCTTACCGCCGAACGGGAACTCCTTTCGGGAAAATGTCGATCAGATGGTGGACAAGGCCATGTCGATACTGGGGATCTCACAGACCCTGGGAGAGGCGATCAAGGCCTGTCGATCCGTGTTGCAAGTCAGATTCCCGGTCAAGATCCAGGATCAGGTCAAGGTATTCACCGGTTGGCGCGCAATTCACAGCGAGCACCTGCTGCCGACCAAGGGCGGCATCCGCTTTGCCCCTATTGTCACCCAGGACGAAGTCGAAGCGCTGGCGGCGCTGATGACCTACAAGTGCGCCCTGGCCGATGTCCCCTTTGGCGGTTCCAAGGGCGGGCTGGTGATCGATCCCCTGGAGTATGACGAAGAGGACCTGCGCCAGATCGTCAGCCGCTTTACCATCAACCTTGCCGCCAAAGGCTTCCTGGATCCAGCTACCAGCGTGCCGGCTCCCGACATGGGCACGAGTGAGCGTGAGATGGCCTGGATGGCGGACACCTATCGGCAACTGTTTCCCGAAGACATCAACAGCAATGCCTGCGTGACCGGCAAACCCATCGATCACGGCGGCATCGCCGGACGCACCGAGGCCACCGGCCGTGGCATTCAGTATGCCCTGCATGAATTCTTTCGCCATCCGGACGATGTCCGGGCAGCCGGCTGTCAGGACGGGCTGGGCAACTCAGCGCATCGTGATCCAGGGCTTCGGTAACGTGGGCTATCATGCCGCCAAGTTCCTCTCCCGCCAGGACAAGGCCGTGGTGATCGGGGTGATCGTCTCGAACGGCGCCATCGTCAACCGGACGGTCTCGACATCGAGGCGCTGCATCAGCACCATCTTGAACATCGGAACTTTCGTGATTTCCCCGACGGCACCTTCATCGAGCAGGGCGAACAGGCGCTGGAGATGGAATGCGACATCCTGATACTGGCCGCCGTCGAGGCCCAGATACACAGGCGCAACGCGACGCGATCCGCACCAAACTGATCGTGGAAGGGGCCAACGGCCCGGTCACCTACGAAGGCGAACGTATCCTGCTGCGCAAGGGCATCAAGATCCTGCCGGATCTCTATATCAACTCGGGTGGCGTGGTGGTCTCCTACTTCGAATGGACCAAGAATCTGTCCCATATGCGCTTTGGTCGACTGCACCGGCGCTATGAAGAGACCCGCGCCCTGCACCAGTTGACCGCCTTGGAGTCCCTCACCGGCCAGCAGGTGCCCGACTGGATGCGCAAGGAGATCGTGCAGGGTGCCAGTGAACTCGACCTGGTGCGCTCGGGGCTGGACGACACCATGCGGGCGGCCTATCAGCAGATCAGCGAGGTGATGGCGGAGAGTGATGAGATCAAGGACATGCGCACTGCCGCCTATGTCATTGCGATAGGTAAGATTGCCCGCTGGTATCGCATGCAGGGCATCACCTGAGTCCGCGGCAGCCGAGAAGATCGCCTTGTCCGCTACCCCACAATCGCCAACGGGAAATCATCGGCCTGATCGCGGCCCGCTGTTGTTCGTCCTGCTCATGCTGCTGGAGCCACCCCAGGGCATGCCCAGCGAGGCCTGGCGGGTCACGGCGCTGACCCTGTGGATGGCCACCTGGTGGATCAGCGAGGCCATCCCCATCCCGGTGACCGCCCTGTTGCCGATCGTCGGCTTCCCCCTGCTGGGCGTGGCCCAGATCCAGGCCGTGGCGCACAACTACGCCCACCACCTTATCTTTTCTATTCCTGGGCGGTTTCTGGATCGCCATCGCCATGGAGAAATGGAACCTGCATCGGCGCATCGCCCTGTATATCCTGCGCCTGGTGGGCAGCCGCCCGGACCGGCTGGTGCTGGGTTTCATGCTGGCCACCAGCCTTTCTCTCCATGTGGATCAGCAACACCGCCACCACCATGCTGATGCTGCCTATCGCCATGGCGGTGATCGACAAGGCCACACCTGGACCCCCGATCCCGGTTCGCCACCTCGCTGATGCTGGGTATCGCCTACGCAGCCTCCATCGGCGGTGTGGCGACCCTGATCGGCACCCCGCCCAACGCCGTGCTGGCGGGCGTGCTCGAGACCCTGTTCGGCGTCAAGATCAGCTTCGTTCAGTGGTTCCTGTTCGGCTTTCCGCTGGCTGCGGTGATGTTCCTCGGCTGCTGGCTCTATCTCACCCGCGTCGCCCTGCCCAGTGAATTTCCACGGATCGAGGCCGGCGCCTCGATCATCGAGGCGGAACTGCAGGCCCTGGGCCCGCTCTCCTCGGCCGAGCGCTGGATACTTGGGATCTTCGGCGGCGTGGCCTCGCTGTGGCTGTTCAAGGGCATGATCCCGTTTGCACCCATCCAGGCCCTGCAGGATTCGGTCATCGCCATGCTGGGGGCCCTGCTGCTGTTCATCATCCCGCTCGACCTCAGACAGGGGATCTTTCTGCTCGACTGGAAAAGCGCGCTGCGGATGCCCTGGGAGGTCATCATCCTGTTTGGCGGCGGCTTCGCCCTGGCGCACGGTTTCGAACAGAGCGGACTCACGGTCTGGATCGGCAACCGACTTGCCTTTCTCAGCAGCATGCACTGGGTGCTGACCATTCTGGGTATCGCCACGGTCACCATCTTCCTGACCGAGGTGACCTCCAACACCGCCACCGCCAGCATGTTGCTGCCGATCATCGCCGGCATCTGCATCGGCGTGGGTATCCACCCCTTCGGTCCTATGGTCGCCGCCGCCCTGGCCGCCTCGTTTGCCTTCATGCTGCCGGTGGCGACACCCCCCAACGCGATCGTCTATGCCAGCGGCCGAGTGAGTATTCCGCAAATGGCCAGCATCGGCTTGTGGCTGAATATCGGCGGCATCCTGCTGATCCTGACCTTCGTCAGCCTGCTGCTGCCCTGGTTGTGGGGCTTCGCACCCGATGTGCTTCCGGCAGGGTGGCGCCCGCCGCGGCTCCCTCGTCATCGAATTGAGTCAGCGCGATGGACCCGACACAGCTTCGTCACCATCGACTCCGCAACAGCCTTGCAATCCCTGTTGCTGATGTTCGCGCTGAGCGGGCTGTGCGCCTGGCTCGGCCTGGTTCATCGGCGGCGCACCCCTGGCCCTGTTCACCGCGGCCTTCATCCTGTTCAGCTACCGGCTCAATCCGATCGCCTCGCCACAGCTGGCGATCCGCCTGTTTCACGGCCAGCCGCTGACACCCGCCCAGGCGCCGGAGCTCTACCAGCTGTTGCATCGGTTGACCGAGCGGGCGGGACTCGAGCAGCTGCCATTGCTGTTCTATCTGCCGTCCGATGTGATGAACGCCTTCACCACCGGCACCCCCAGAGAGGCGGCAATCGGTCTTTCGGACGGCCTGCTGCGGCGTTTGCAACGGCGCGAGCTGGTGGCGGTGCTGGCCCACGAACTGATGCATATCGTCAATCAGGATATCCGCATGATGGCCTTTGCCGACCTGACCAGCCGGGTTACCGGCTTCTTTTCCCTGACCGGGCAGATCCTGTTGCTGGTCAATCTGCCGCTGTTTCTGTTCACCGAGACCTCCCTGCCCTGGGGACCGATCCTGCTGCTGCTGGTGGCACCCTCGATCAGCGCCCTGGTGCAGCTCGCCCTATCCCGCAACCGGGAGTACGAGGCCGACCTGGGGGCCGCCGAACTCACCGGCGATCCGCTGGCCCTGGCTTCCGCCTTGACCAAGATGGAGCCTCCCCATCAGCGCCTGCTGGAGCAGATCCTGCTTCCGGGACCGCGCATTCCAGATCCATCGCTTACTGCGCACCCACCCGCCCACCGAATGCGCGCATCAAGGAAGCTGGAGCAACTGGCGGAGAGCATGTCCGCAGCGCGGTCAACCGCCATCACCCTGGACGAGCTGCAAGATCTGCTGGCCGAACGGCCGTTGCGCCCGCGCTGGCATCGTAGCGGGATCTGGTACTGATCCATCGGACGCCAAGCATGCCCGGCAGCACAGGTCTGCCTGTCTCCGCTCCGCAAAACATGATAAAAACCACCAACTCGCAATTTGCTTAAGGAGCCATCCGATGTCCAAAGACTCGCTTACCGATCTCAATCAGCGCCTCAAGGCGTTCGCCCAGGCCCGTGACTGGGAACAGTTCCACACCCCGAAAAACCTCTCCATGGCGATGATCGCTGAATGCGCCGAGTTGGTGGAGCATTTTCAATGGTTGACCCCGGAGCAGAGCATGCAGCTGCCGGCGGACAAACTGGACGAGGTCTCCCTGGAACTGGCGGACATCCTGATCTTCCTGATCCGTTGCGCCGAACGGCTGGACGTGGATCTGATCGCAGCCGCCTATCGCAAGATGGAGATCAACGAGTCGCGCTATCCAGCCGACAAGGTCCGCGGTGATGCGCGACGGGCAGATGAATACGAATAACCGACCTAGACGCTCACAGAATCTCCGGATGACAGGCCTGCAAGCGCCGCTGCATCTCCATCAGACCCAGCTTTCGCATTTTTTCGATATTGTGTCGCGGAATCTGCTGCGGGTTCGTATAGCCCTCAAGTGCCTGCGCCAGAGAGGCTTCCCGGATCAGGTGGAACATGGGGTAGGGGGAACGATTGGTGTAATTGGCCGGGTCATCCGGTTCAGCTCCCTCGAACCGGTAGTCGGGGTGAAAGCTGGCCAGTTGCAGCACGCCATCCAGTCCGGCTTCGGGGATTGCCGCTTCGGCTCACATACAGCAGATCCAGATAGTCAGCAAATGAATCCAGTCCCTGGGGCACGATCAACAGGCTGGTCTCCACCGCCTCCTCCGCTGAGTCGAGCAACGCCTCCATCTCTGCCAGCAGCGAGCGATAAACAGCTCCGGTCTCCTGCTCCCGGCAGACCACGAAACGGATCCGCCGCTGACCCAAAGGAACAGCGGCGAAGGGACAAAGATTCAACCCCACAACCACTTCGCGTACCCACCGCTCGGTGGCCTTGATCACGGCTGCCTCATCCATCCACTGACTCCAGCACCTCCAGAGGCATGCCGACCGCCAACCGACCGGCGCCGTCATGCAACAGATTCTGACCGAAATAGACCTTGTTGCCCCGCCGTCGATACTGGGAAAGGGTCTGCAACGGTTCGGCGCCCCTTGCAGCGGTTGCTGGGTCGATAGTGGTGATGATGCAGCGGGAACAGGGCTTGACCACACGCAAGGTCATGCCACCAATCCGGATATGGGACCAGGTATCCTCGGCAAAGGGCTCACAACCGCTAACCACCAGATTCGGGCGAAATCGGATCATGGGCACGGGTATGTCCAGCCTGCCGTTTAGATCCACGAGAGACGCCTCGGATAGCAACAGTAGCGGAAAACCATCGGAAAATGCAGTCTGATCCATCGCTCTTGCAAAGTTGGGGTCGACCCTTCTTGTTACACTTTCGGGCATAAACACCAGCCGACAGGGCTGTTCCAGGAACTCGCTCAACCAGACATCCGCTGCAGCATCACACCGTTGGACCTGACAGCTTTCAGCCCAGATTTTGACCTCGATCCATTCTCCCGGACTCGGCGTCAACGGCAGAAACAAATCGCGCTGGCCCGTTGCCTGCAGGATCAATTCATTACCGACTATCCGCTGCCGAATCAATGCCATACGGGGTAGTCTCCGCTGGCTGAGAAATTCCCCCTGCTGATCCACCAGCATCCAGCGCCGGTCATGGATCAATCCAAAACGATCTAGCGCCGATTGCTGTAGCGGGATACCCGCCAGGGATTTCACCGGATAGCAATAAAGTCCGGAAAGGAATATGTCACTCATCCATTAACTCCATGGAAGATTTGAGAAAAAAACGCTGTCTGCAACTACATTCCACCCTGTGCCGGCCGATAGCCATGGGAGATGGCGGGTCGGTCTGCCAGTAGAAACACCCTGCACGGATGATTCGAGTCAGCAACCATCAAGCATAGCGCCAAAGCCTGCGATGCGCAGATCACGGACGAGTCATACGAATCCATAGCAGGGAAGAGCTATCAATTGTTGCACAAGTCATATGCAGCACAGTGTAGCCGCCGGCGGTGGGAAGCCCGCCGGCGCGGGTACAGGCATGTAAACACAGCGCGTTGTGATGCTCTGCATGCAATGCATTTCGTGACGATGCATATCGTCCACAAACGGACTCGGCTAACTATAGAACCCTAAACAATCTGTTGCCAACCCGGCGATACAGGAGAGACACAAGTGGATATCGTGCCCTATCTGAAACTGATGGTGCAGAAAAACGGCTCAGACCTTTTCTTCAGCACCGGTGCACCGCCCAATCTGAAGGCCGAAGGCGAAACCCGGCCGATCGGTTCAACGCCACTGCAGCCGGGGCATGTACGCAAACTGGCCTATGGCGTCATGAGCGACGATCAGATCAAGGAGTACGAATCGACCTATGAGTGCAATCTGGCGATCTCGATTGCCAAACTGGGACGCTTTCGGGTCAACGTCTTCAAGCAGCGCGGTGATGCCGCCATGGTGATCCGCTATATCAAGGGTGTGATTCCACCCGTCGAAAAGCTGAACCTGCCGGTCATTCTGAAAGAACTGATCATGGAACCGCGCGGCCTGATCCTGGTAGTGGGCTCCACCGGTTCCGGCAAATCCACCACCCTGGCCGCGATGATCGAGCACCGCAACCAGCACAAGACCGGACATATCCTCACCATCGAAGACCCCATCGAATACCTCTATACGCACAAAAAATCAGTGGTCGATCAACGGGAGGTGGGTATAGATACCCTGTCCTATGCAAATGCCCTGAAAAATGCCATGCGCGAGGCGCCGGATGTGATCCTGATCGGTGAAATCCGCGAAATGAGCACCATGCAGCATGCCGTGGCCTATGCTGAAACCGGCCATCTCTGTCTCTCCACCCTGCACGCCAACAACGCCAATCAGGCGCTCGACCGGATCGTCAATTTCTTTCCCGACAGCGCCCAAAACCAGCTCTACATGGACCTGTCGCTCAATCTCAAGGCGGTCGTCTCACAACGTCTGGTCCGGGGGAAGAATGGCCAGCGCCTGCCTGCAGTGGAGATCATGCTCCTGTCCGCGCTATATCTCGGAATTGATCCAGAAAGGGGACATCCATGCGATCAAGGAAGTGATGGAACAAGGCAATGAACGCGGTATGCAGACCTTCGACCAATCCCTCTACAAGCTCTACAAGGAAGGCAGAATCACCCTGGAAGAGGCGTTGAATAACGCCGATTCCCGCAACAACCTGTCACTCAGGATCCGTCTGTCGGACAATGAAGAGCTTGGCGTGCCCGAAGGACTCAGCATGCACGAGGACGATTTTTAGTTGAACAAAACAGGTTCTGACGGGTTAAATCCGGGCTTTAGCGACTAGCATAAAGCCCTGGATCAGCGGCATAATGGAATTATTACAATTCTATTTGGAATCGAAGTACCATGCCCTCAAATCCCAGAATCAGCAAAGAAAAAAAGGACCCCTGTCAAAAGATCCTGACCAATCTTCCGCCTTTAAAGATGGATGCCAATGCCATCTCCTCCGACTTCAAGCGCTATTTCGCCCATACCCTGGGACGTGACGATCACTGCACCTCCAGCCACTATCCCTATCAGGCGATGGCGATGGCGCTGCGGGACCGCTTGATCGAACGCTGGAAAAATTCCCGCAGGACCTATGTAGGAAGCCGATTGCAAACGGACCTTTTATCATATCACTGGAATTCCTCATGGGACGGGCGCTCAGCAACACCATGTTGAACCTGGATGTCACCAATCAGGTCAGTGATGCACTCTATGAACTGGGCCTGAATCTGGAAGAGATCGAGAGATACCGAGCCGGACGCGGGTCTCGGCAATGGGGGCCTGGGACGTCTCGCCGCCTGCTTCCTAGACAGTTGCGCCACCCTGCAACTCCCGGTGCGCGGATATGGTCTGCGCTACGAGTACGGCATGTTCCGCCAGCATATCGCCAACGGCCAACAGATTGAGGACCCGGATCACTGGCTCCGGGACGGCAACCCCTGGGAGCTGGAACGGCCGGAATACACCCAACGCATCCACTTTGGCGGCCATACGGAGCACTATAACGGCTCGGTCACATTGGATCGACACCCATGATGTGCTGGCGGTGCCCTATGATATCCCAGTACCCGGGTTATCGAAACGGGACAGTCAACACCCTGCGGTTGTGGAAGGCCGCCGCCACCGATGAGTTCGACCTGGATGAATTCAATGCCGGTGGTTATACCGAATCGGTGGAGGCCAAGAACCATGCCGAACACATCACCATGGTGCTGTATCCGAATGACGCCAGCGAGAACGGCAAGGAGCTGCGTTTGCGCCAACAATACTTCCTGGCCTCCGCCAGCCTCAAAGACGTGATGCGCGAGTGGAAGGAACATCACCAGAGTTTCGACAATTTTGTCGATAAACACATCTTTCAACTCAACGACACCCACCCCAGTATTTCCGTGGCGGAACTGATGCGTCAGTTGATGGACGAACACGGGCTGAGTTGGGATCAAGCCTGGAATATCACCAGCAGTACCATGGCCTACACCAACCATACCTTACTACCCGAGGCCCTGGAGCGCTGGCCGTTGCGGCTCTTTAAAAGTCTATTGCCCCGCCCGTTGGAGATCATCTATGAGATCAATGCGCGTTTTCTCAGTCAGGTGGCTCAGCACTGGCCCGGCGACACCGATAGGCTGCGCCGTATGTCCATCATCGAAGAGGGACATGAACCCATGGTACGCATGGCCTATCTGGCCCTGGTGGGATGTTTCTCGGTCAACGGGGTGGCGGAACTGCACACCCAGTTACTCAAGGACGGTCTGTTTCGTGACTTCTTCGAACTCTGGCCCCACAAGTTCAACAATAAGACCAATGGGGTAACCCCACGTCGCTGGCTCGCGGGCTGCAACCCGAATCTGCGCAGCCTGATCAATGAAACCATTGGAGACAATTGGATCTGCCATCTGCCTGAGCTTGCAAAACTGGAGAAAATGACGGAGGACGGTGCATTTCGGCGTAAGTGGCGGGCGATCAAACAGGAGAACAAGGTGCGATTGGCCAGGATGATCAAGGAAGACTGTAATGTGGAATTCACGACCGAGGCCATGTTCGATGTCCAGGTCAAACGCATTCATGAATATAAAAGACAACTGCTCAATCTCCTGCACGTTATCCATCTCTACAATATCATAAAACGTTCAGAGCCCGACAACTGGACAAAACGCTGCGTATTGATCGGAGGCAAGGCTGCGCCCGGTTACCATATGGCGAAACTGATTATCAAGCTCATCAACAACGTCGCCAACGTAATCAACAAGGATCCCGATGTGGGTGATTTGTTGAAAGTGGCTTTCTTGCCCAACTACCGGGTTTCGGCGATGGAGATCATTGCCCCCGGCACCGATTTATCAGAACAGATCTCCACCGCCGGAAAGGAGGCTTCCGGCACTGGCAACATGAAGTTTATGATGAACGGCGCTGTCACTATCGGCACCCTAGATGGGGCCAATATCGAAATCCTAGAAGAGGTGGGGAATGATAATTTTTTCCTGTTCGGACTCACCACCCTGGATGTAGATGAATTACGGCCTCACTACAACCCAAACCACATCATCGACAGTGATCCCGCTTTTTCAAAGGTCATGCAATTGCTCGAAAGCGGATATTTCAACCAGTTCGAACCGGGGCTGTTCGACCCGATCATCGAGTCGATCCGCAGCCCCTATGACCCCTGGATGACAGCGGCGGACTTTCACAGCTATGTAAACGCGCAGCGAGATGCGGCCCAGGCCTACCTGGATCAGGACCGTTGGCTGCGCATGAGCATCATCAACACCGCCAGAAGCGGCCGATTTTCAACCGACCGCACCATGCAAGAGTACAACCGGGATATCTGGAAACTGGAGCCAATTCCTGTCAGCTAGCCATTGGGTTCGGCCAACTTGGGCACCAGCGCGCTAACCTGCTGGATCTATCGAAGCCCGCGTAAGGAGGGGATGTACCTCTATCTGAAAGAGGAGGACAGATTCGAGCTACTACCCGCTCCTTTATTGCAGCGCTTCGGGAAACCCGAATTGGTGATGGAACTGGATATCCATCCGGACCGTAAGCTGGAGCGTGAGGATGTGAGCAAGGTTCTGAAGAATATACAGACACACGGATTCCATCTGCAGATGCCACCGGATATCAAACCGGATCTGTTTCAGGGAGAATGATATTTACAGTAGAATCGCTTAAGCACACCTCCGGCCCCAGACAGCAAAGCAAACGAACGTGACCGCCTTTGTACTTACAGAAAGAGTGATGCCAGTCTCAATAGTGCGGTGGCGGCGGTTCTTTCAGATACCCTATCAGGGGAGCGGCAGATACTGCTTTCAGTCGTTGCCGTAATTCAGCCATTTCACGCCGCAGATCATCAATGATCTTTTGTTGCCGGCTGACTGCCTGACTCAGCACTTCAATATGCTCCTCCTGAAAGGCTAGACGGCTTTCCAACTCCATGATGCGATCATCAATCATTGGGATATCTGTCATCCAGGTTGGCGGGACAGAGTACATTCCGCATGATGCCGATCAGATCCAGCAACTGATGGTTACGGATCCGATAATAGATGCGGTTCGCCTCCTTGCGGGAAACGACAATATTTTTATTACGCAACTGCTCCAAGTGTTGCGAGATGTTGCTTTGTGAGGTTCCGGTTCGTTCCACGATCTCGCCCACGGAGAGTTCGCTTTCTCCCAGGGAACAGAGGATCTTCCAGCGTAACGGGTGGGCCATGGCCTTCAACGCATTGGCGGTCAGCGCCGTATCTTCATCTTCGGACAATGGGGGTTCATTAGGCTCGTTCATTACTTCACTCCTCAGGACACGGCGGATACAGAATCCATTGCACGGATATATCCGGTCATATCCTTGGCTATGCATATAATATGGCTGATATTTCCCTCATCGTCTTTTACCGCAGTACGGGAAATGAGAATCGGCACTCGTCTGCCATCCTTGGCGATGAAACGTGCCTCGATGCGGCTCAGGGCGCCGGTTCTGATCAACGCCTCCAGCCAGGTGCCAAAAAAGGCCCCGGCCTGCTCCTCCTCTTCTTCTTCGAAGACATCACCGATGGACATGCTGCACAGCGCCGTTTCACTGTAGTTCAACATTCGGCAAGCTGCCGGATTTGCTGACTCGATACCCCCTTCGGGATTCAATACCAGGAGAGCTTCTCCCATATGAGTGATGATGTTTTCCAGATGCTGCTTGGCGGCTGCCAGTTGGGCCGTGCGCTCAGCAACCTTCTGCTCCAGGTGCAGATTCATCTCCCGCTCTTTTTCGATGAGTCGGAAGTAGGTGCTGATTTTATTCAACAGCTGATTGTCATCGATCGGCTTGAGCAGATAGTCGACTCCCCCCACTTCATAGCCCTTCTTCTGAAACACCTCAGTCTTAAAGGCGGCCGTCAGGAAGATGATGGGGATATCCTTGGTCTTCTTACGGATCTTTAACATGGAGGCGGTCTGAAATCCGTCCATCTCTGGCATCTGCACATCCAAAATGATGAGATCGATGCCGGGCTCTTTTACAGCGATATCGAGCGCCTGTTGACCAGAAGTCGCCTCAAGGATGGTCAGATCCATGTAGCGCTTGATCAAAGTGCGCAGGGTGAACAGATTATGCTTATTATCGTCAACGATGAGCAGTTTAAACCCGGTGTAGCCTTTCATACTGCAGTAGTTTACCCAATAGACTTCTGATTATTTCTGACCATCCTGTAGCCCATGAATGTGTCAGCATTTCCTCTCGCAAGAAGCGATTGGTGATGAAGAAAATAAAAAAAACGCATTTTCATTTCCGCGCGCCGGTAAACCCAAGGATGAATTTTATCAGTGCTTCCCTAGTTAGACAGATGATGTTCGATCAACCCCTTCAGTACGTCGATATCGACCGGTTTTGGCAGAAAATCATCTGCTCCTGCCTCGATACACTGGTCTCGTACTTCAGCTCCGGCATTCCCCGACAAGACAATGATTCTCAGCTCCTTGAAACGTCGATCATTTCTGATAATTCTGATCGTATCATAGCCATCCATCTCAGGCATCTTGATGTCTATCAACATGATCGGATAATCAGGGTCTTCCGCCAGCGTTTCAAGGGCCTCACTCCCGTCACCGGCTGCCGTCACCTCGATACCCCAGCCCTCCAACAGTGGAGTCAATACCAGTAGACTACGCAGATCATCATCTACCAGCAGTACACGCTGACCTTCGAATTCGGGAACCAACCGGCTGGTGGATAAAACGCCCTCTACCTCGCTGATCAAGTGAGGATTTACATCCACTGCGTCGACACGCTGTGGCAAACTCGGCCGTGCAACTGGAAGCGGCCCGTCGATTTCCAATGGCAGGCAAAGGGTAAAGGTTGAACCGCGACCTTCCTCACTCTCAAGCTTGATGTACCCTCCCAACAATTCCGCAAGCTTGCGACTGATACTGAGTCCCAATCCGGTACCACCATATTCCCGACTGGTCGAACCATCCGCCTGCTTGAAGGCCTCGAAGATGAGCTCGTGCTTGTCTGCTGCGATACCGATGCCACTGTCATTCACCGCCAGGCAGAGCGGACAATGCGGGTCATCGATTTGCCTGTAGGCGCGCATCACGACCCCGCCCTGGCGGGTAAATTTCTGCGCATTGGAGAGAAAATTCTTCAATACCTGCCTGACCTTGGAGAGGTCTGAAACGAAAGTTTCCGGCATGTTCTCAGCGTATTCGGCAGACAAGCAGAGACCCTTGGCATCAAACTGGGCTCTAACCAGATTCATCAGCTCCGTTAGCAACTGCCGCACAGAGATCTGTTCAAGACTGAAACCGGTTTCACCCGCCTCTATCTTAGATAGATCGAGAATGTTATCGATTAATCCCTTGAGATCGGTTCCCGCCTCATGAATGACCTGTAATTGTTTCTTTTGTTCAAGTGTCAGCGTATCACCTTCCCGCAGCATCTTGGACAGCAGCAGAATGGAGTTTAATGGAGTGCGTAATTCATGGCTGACATTGGCCAGAAACTCGGACTTATAACGGTTCGATTCCTCGAGCTGCCTTGCATGTTCGCGCTGTTCTTTGGCATGCCGAGCATGGGTCTCGGCCAGGGCCGTCAACTCATGGCCAAGACTACGAATCTCTTGAGGACCTCGCCAATTGAAGCTCACCGGCTCGTTCTGACGTAAAACCCGACCGATCTGCTCAGTCAAGGTTAGACCGAAGCGGGAGATATTCATGGCAATCCAGCGTGCCGATACCAGCACGATTGCCAGCACGAGTAGGGCAATCGTCAAGACCCGGATAATCAGGTTGTTACGAAATTGTGAGACCGGCGATGGATCCACTGACCGTCCCACCCAGAGGGGGCCCGAATCTTCCGTCATGAACAAGGGTACCCAGATAACCTGCCTGCCGCGTCCTTCCCACAAGGCCAGCTTCCCTTCCGCAAAGATCTTTTCCAAGCCCGCAAAATCATGGAATGCTGTAGAACGATTTTTTCCTGTCAAGCGATCCTGCAGATATCCGCCTTCGTTGGTCACCCAGAGAGTATTGCGGTAGGCACGGGCCATTCCTCCTACGTCAATGTTAAGCACCACTGCTCCCAGTTTACCCTTTGCAGACTCTTCACCGCGGCCAATGACCGTACTGAATAGACGCAACGTCATGAAGCGCCGTTGATCAGTCAAGGCGGCAACCGGATTAAGGCTGATCTTACTGACGGATACCCCCCCATATTCCTGTTGCATGCCACTTTCGAAAAAGCTTCTGGATGGCATGTCTGGATTATGAACCGTCGGTTCCCACTGTTGGGTATGGGGATTGAGTTCAAGCCAGAAACTTGGTCTGGCCTGATCATCCAGGAACAGGATCTGGATGATATCGAGGTGATCCCTGAGAACCTGATTGACCCAGGCGGTATAGCGGACCCGGGCCTGATCAATAGCCTCCGCATCCTGATTCACTTCTTTCCCCAGTATCAGGCTGGGTTCTGGTAGTTTGGCGAGCAATCGCGCCATTTCATGTCGGCTTGCCAGGTGCTCATCGAGATCCCGAAAATCGGCACGTAGATTTTGCAGGTGCGCTTTATGATAGAACAATTCAATTCGCTCCAGCACAAAAGGCAGACTGGTAGCTACGATAGCCGTCAATGGAGCAAAACCAAAGATAAATAAAAACAGAAAGATCTGAGTGCGAAGTTTCACCTTATGATGCTATTGTTTCCGTCATCAGCTGACCTGTCTGACAAGATCAATGACCTGGGCAGCGTGCCCCTTGGGTTTTACGTCATAGATCGCCTGACGAAGAAACCCCTGTTTATCAATCACAAAGGTGGAACGCACGATCCCCATTCGTTTCTCGCCATTCTTCTCCTTTTCCTGCCACACGTCGTATGATTTACAGACCTCGCCTTCGGTATCGGCCAGTAGCTGAACCGTCAAACCGTGTTTGTCGCGGAATGCGGCATGACTGACGCAATTATCCCTACTGATGCCGAAAACCAGGGTATCCAATTGTTGAAACTCATCCATTAAATCGGAAAGTTCGACCGCTTCTATGGTACAACCGGTGGTATCATCTTTGGGGTAGAAATAGAGCACCAAATGCTTACTCCCGAGAAAATCCGCAGTATTTACCATCTTCATATCGGAATCCGGCAATGAAAACTGAGGCGCAAGCTCGCCTGCTTTTAACATATAGGCACTCCTCTTTAATTTTTGGGTTTATTTCAAATAAGGTCGTTCATTTGATGTCAACCCTTGCGAACCACTGTGTAGCAATGGGCCATTTCACTTTGGATGAAAATTCTCCGCTTCAGTCTGAAATGTCTTCACTGCCCTGAAATGCCGACAGCAACCTTCCGGTGCGATCGGCGAGAGCATCGCGCACGGGTCATGCAATAGAGAAGATAATTGAGTACGATCGATCAGGTCAATAGGCTTTGTTGCGTATTTCCGACTTCCTCTTCTCCATCTTGAATTCATTAAAAATATCATAATTTACTGCGGCTTGACGCATGAATTACGGTAGGAAAACTTTCTGCTTTGGATGCATAATTGAACGCATGCCGAGGCATCCAGGGAGTTTTGCGGCCAACTGGTAAGCTATCCACCCGAGGCTCTATCGCAGGGACTATATAGGCTATGAGACATGTACGATGACTTTTACAAACTGAAGGGCAAACCCTTTCAGTTGACACCTGACCACAAATTCTTCTTTCAACAGCAAGGGCCATAACCGGGCCATGGCCTATTTGCGTTACGGCCTTGAGCAGGGCGAAGGATTCATCGTCATTACCGGCGGCATTGGTACCGGTAAGACAACCTTGGTAAGAAACCTGTTTGAAGAACTCACCGCCATAAATGTGATGGCCGCGCAACTGGTCACCACTCAGGTCGATGCGGATGACATGCTGCGCATGGTCTGCGCCTCGTTCGGCCTGGCCCACGAGGGCCTCAACAAAGCCACCCTGTTGCATAACCTGGAAGCGATTGCCCGCGCCCGCCATGCCGAAGGCAAGAAGATCCTGCTGGTGGTCGACGAGGCCCAGAACCTACCGGCTCGCTCGGTTGAGGAGCTGCGCATGCTCTCCAACTTCCAGGTCAACAACAAGGCGCTGGTACAGACCTTCCTGCTGGGGCAGGAAGAGTTCAAAGTCACTCTGCAGAGTCCAGGGATGGAGCAATTTCGCCAGCGCATTATTGCCTCCTATCATCTGGAGCCCTTGAGTGCGGATGAGACGGAAAAATACATCAAACATCGCCTGCAACTGGTTGGCTGGGACAATGACCCGGCATTTGGCGAAGGTGTATTCAAGCTGATCTATGATTTTACCAATGGTGTTCCCCGACGCATCAACGCCATGTGTGACCGGATGCTGCTGTTCAGCTGCCTTGAAGAGCTGCATACCATCGATAAAGACGTGGTGCTGTCGGTTACAGAAGAACTGGAGCAGGAGGTCAGTTGCCAGCCACAAAGACAATGCCAGTCAACATCAGCTTGCCTCGGTCTCCAAATTCCCTCATGCTGCTCCTGCTGGGCTATCAGAACGCCACAACGCAATATGCAACACCCGCAGACGATTTGGTCTACCGCATCCAGGAGCTGGAAAAGGAGATCAGCAGCCTGAAACTAACCATGCGAAATGAACAAAAATTGCTTCGCAAGGCCATTCTGCTGCAGATGGATCTGGATGAATATGAGGATATTCGACTGACCTGTCTGTTAGCGTCTGAAAATGTCCAGACAGCCGCATGGTATAGCAATGACTGTCCTCGCAACCCACTCCCGTCTACTCCAGTCAGGTGAGGACCCGCTGTCGAGCATGCCGTAGCTGTATACGGCACGCGCGATCCTGGCATGTGGTTGCCGAGGGGAAATTGCAGATGAAAACCGGATGCGAAGTAACCAGTCACTCTCTACCCGGTCAGATGCCGCTGGATGATGCCTCTGAAATCTAGCAATTATCCCTGCGCAAATAGCTCAGTCCAAGGCTGGTCCTATCACGACATCCACAGGCTCAAACCCCCTGCCTTCCAATGCCTCTGAAATATCTTCCCAGGAGTAATTCTTATTGTTTTCTTCAGCCTGGGCAATGATGCCAGTGGCAAATCGATAGGCCTCATTGGCATCCAGATCATCCGGAATCCTTACCACCCGATCTGATTGAACTCAATGCTGGGCAATACCATCAATGTCTGACTCATAATACAACATACCCCATACTACTCAAAAAGCATAACCGACAAGCAAAGCCACCGCCAATACATCGCTCAGGCAGGACCTGGATGATTCAGTCCTGCCGATACTCTCCACACACCTATTCAGCGAGGTCTATCCTTTCTTCTTGTCTCTCAATTACCAGCGGGGAAGATCACTGATCCCCATCAGATACTCGTCCACAGCCTTTGCGCACTGCCTTCCTTCGCGAATCGCCCAGACGACCAGGGACTGCCCTCGTCGCATATCGCCCGCGGAAAAAACCCCTTCGATGGATGTCTTGTAGGCTCCCGGCATCTTCGGTTGAACCCTTTACGTTACCCCGCGCATCCAGTTCCACCCCCAGTTCCTCCAGCATACCATCATGTACAGGATGCACAAATCCCATGGCCAGGGTGGCCAGTTCCGCCTTCAAGGTAAAATCAGAACCTGCGACTTCCGACATCTGCCAATTGCCCTTTGGCATCCTTGTTCCACTCGATCCTGATGCCTTTGATAGCGGCTCAGATTACCGTCTGCATCGCCCACAAACTCTTTAGTGGCAACTGACCACATACGTTCACAGCCTTCCTCCTGTGAACTGGACGTCCGCATTTTATTGGGCCAGTAGGGCCAGGTGGTGCCTTTATCCTCCTTTTCCGGGGGTTTGGGCAGGATTTCCAAGCTGGGTAACCGAGATCGCGCCATGGCGATTCGAGGTGCCGATACAGTCAGAACCGGTATCTCCGCCACCGATCACCACCACATGTTTACCCGCCGCAGAGATGAAATTTTCGACTCTGTCACCTTGTATCCGGTGGCTGTTACTGCGGAGAAACTCCATCGCGAAATGGACCCCGTTCAAGTTCCGGCCCGGAATCGGCAGATCCCTTGGTTGTTCGGCACCGCCGGTCAACACCACCGCATCGAACTCATCCAGCAACTGTTTGGCGGGAATATCCACCCCGACATGGACATTGGTCTTGAACTCGACCCCTTCGGTGCGCATCTGCGCCATGCGTCGATCGATAATCTTTTTGTTGAGCTTGAAATCAGGGATACCATAGCGCAGCAGACCGCCGATCCGATTCTGTTTTTCGAACAGAACCACCTTATGTCCAGCGCGTGCCAATTGCTGAGAACAAGCCATGCCGGCAGGTCCTGAACCGACCACAGCCACCTGTTTGCCGCTCTTGTGCTCAGGAATCTGTGGCTTTACCCAACCTTCCGCCCAAGCCTTTTCGATAATGCTGTATTCGATGGTCTTGATGGTAACCGGCACATCGTCCAGATTGAGGGTACAGGCGGCCTCACAGGGTGCCGGACAGATACGGCCGGTGAACTCCGGAAAGTTATTGGTGCTGTGCAGTACCTCAATGGCATCACGCCAGTCACCCCGGTAAACCAGGTCATTCCAGTCCGGGATGATATTATTCACCGGACAGCCGCTGTGGCAGAAAGGGATGCCGCAATCCATGCAGCGTGCGCCCTGCTGACTGACATTCTGCTCACTCATTGGCAACGTGAATTCATTGTAATGACGTGATACGGTCTGAAACCGGCGCGTAGGTTCGATCCTGTCGTAATATCTCTTTGAAACCCGTTGGCTTACCCATGACTAATGGCTCCCCTTACTGACTGCGGCATCCGCCATCTTCTGTGCTTGCATTTCTTGCAATGCCCGGCGGTATTCCACCGGCATGACTTTCACGAACTTGGCCAGGTAGGACTCCCAGTTATCGAGAATCCTCCTGGCCACATCCGAATTGGTATAGTGCAGATGCTTTTGAATCAACTGCCTGAGTCGGATCGCATCGAAACGGGTCATATCATGACTGACATCAACCCGGCCATGACTCTCCAGGTCACCGCCCTGGTGATCGATCTCTTCCAGCGCGGCATCCTCCGCTGCGATCGGTTCCAGTTCGACCTGCGCCAGATTGCATCTGCCCTCAAAATTTCCTTTTTCATCAAGAACATAGGCAATACCACCCGACATCCCTGCAGCAAAGTTGCGACCGGTGTCCACCGAGACACACCACGATTCCGCCGGTCATGTACTCGCAACCATGATCACCCACACCTTCGACGACCGCCGTAACGCCTGAATTTCGTACACAGAAACGTTCACCGGCCACCCCGCGGAAATAACACTCACCACTGATGGCGCCATACAGTACGGTATTGCCGACGATGATATTCTCTTCCGCCTTGCCAATCTTTGAATTCTCCGGTGGATAGATCACCAGACCTACCACCGGACAATCCCTTGCCGACATAGTCGTTGCCCTCGCCGGCAAGTTCGATGGTGACGCCCTTGCTGAGCCAGGCCCCAAGCGACTGTCCGGCGGTACCTCTCGCCTTGATGTAGACGGTATCATCCGGCAGGCCCGCATAGCCGTATCTTTCCGCCAAACGACCGGATAGCATGGTACCAAAGGTGCGGTTGTAGTTGTGGATATCGATCTCGATCTTAACCGCTTCACCCCGTTCCAGGGCGGGCGCGGCCAGTCTGATCAACTCGTTGTCGATGGCCTTATCAAGCCCATGATCCTGGCTCGAACAGTTGTAAATACCGACCCCTTCACCTGCCTCTGGCTTGGCCAACAGACGACTGAAATCAAGACCCTTCGCCTTCCAGTGATTGATCGCCTGGCGCATGTCCAGTCGATCGCTCTGACCGATCATTTCGTTGAAGGTGCGAAAACCCAGTTTTGCCATCAGGCGCCGGGCCTCTTCCGCGACGAAGAAGAAGTAGTTGACCACATGCTCAGGCTTGCCGGTAAAACGTTTCCGTAATTCCGGATCCTGGGTAGCGACACCCACCGGGCAGGTGTTCAGATGGCATTTACGCATCATCAGACAACCTTCAGCGATCAGCGGTGCGGTCGCAAAACCGATCTCATCAGCGCCCAGCATGGCGGCGATCACCACGTCACGACCGGTCCGCATCCCACCATCGGCCTGCACCGCAATGCGGTCACGCAACTGGTTCAGCACCAGGGTCTGGTGGGTTTCTGCCAGGCCGATCTCCCAGGGGGACCCGGCGTGCTTGATGGAGGTCAGGGGCGAGGCGCCGGTACCGCCGTCATAACCCGCAATGGTGACATGATCGGCATGGGCCTTGGAGACCCCTGCCGCGACCGTCCCACACCCACTTCGGAGACCAGTTTTACCGAGATCCGAGCCTTTGGTTGGGCATTCTTCAGGTCATGAATCAGCTGGGCCAGATCCTCGATGGAGTAGATATCATGATGCGGTGGCGGTGAGATCAGACCGACCCCCGGAGTTGAATGTCTGACCCGGGCAATCTGCTGATTTACCTTATGACCCGGCAACTGGCCACCCTCACCGGGCTTGGCGCCCTGGGCCATCTTGATCTGGATATCATCCGCATTGACCAGGTATTCGGTAGTCACACCAAAGCGGCCTGAGGCCACCTGCTTGATGGCGGAACGTTCTGGATTTTTGGAACCATCCGGCAAGGGCAGCGAAGCGCTCTGGCTCCTCACCACCCTCGCCGGTATTCGATTTACCGCCAATCTGGTTCATAGCCCTGGCCAGAGTGGAATGGGCCTCATAGGAAATCGAACCAAAAGACATTGCCCCGGTGGCAAAGCGCTTGACGATCTCACTGGCTGGTTCTACCTCGTCCAGGGGACAGAGGTTCATCCGCCCACTTGAATTCGAACAGGCCACGCAGGGTCAACAGGATTTCGTTCTGTTCATTGATCGAGCGGGTAAACTCCTGGTAGGTATTCCAATCATTTTTGCGCACCGCATGCTGCAATTTGGCGATGGTTTCGGGCGTCCAGGCATGGTCTTCCCCGCGCAACCGATAGGCGTAGTCACCCCCCACATCCAGATGCTTTTGATAGATCTGCTGATGCCCGTATGCCTTGTCATGCCATTTAAGGGCTTCGGCTGCGATCTCCAAACAGCCCAGCGCCTTCGATGGTGGTCGTGGTACCGTGAAATAGGTGTCGACAAACTCACTGGAAAGACCCACTGCATCGAAGATCTGCGCCCCGCAATAGGACTGATAGGTAGAGATTCCCATTTTGGACATAACCTTCTTCAGGCCCTTACCAATCGCCTTGATATAACGTGTCTGCGCCTCGGCAAAATCCAATCGCTCTGGAAACAGCGGCAATTGGGACTGAATGGTGTCGAACGCAAGATAGGGATTGACTGCCTCGGCGCCATACCCGGCTAGAGTAGCGAAGTGATGCACCTCAAGTGCGGCGCCGGTTTCCAACACCAAGCCCGACTTGGTGCGCAGGCCTTTACGGATCAAGTGGTGATGTACCGCTGAAGTCGCGAGTAATGCAGGTATCGCGATATTGTCCGCATCCACCTTACGATCGGAAAGGATGAGGATATTGTATCCCTCCCCCACTTTCTGCTCAGCCAGTTCACATAAGGCCTGTAAAGCATCCCGCATGCCGACCGCGCCATTGGCTACCGGATACGTAGATATCCAGCGTCTTGGTGCGAAAAGCCCCGGCGGTATTGTCTTCCACATGCCGAATCCGCTCCAGATCCTCATTGGTCAGCACCGGCTGGGAAACCTCCAGACGCATATGCCTGCCCGCATCCAACAGGTTCAACAGATTGGGCCTGGGACCGATCAGACTCACCAGGGACATGACCAGTTCTTCCCGGATCGGGTCGATGGGAGGATTGGTCACCTGGGCAAAATTCTGTTTGAAGTAGGTCGACAGATGTTTTGCCCGCAGCGAGAGCACGGAGGGTGGGTTGTCTGCCCCCATGGAGCCCGTTCCTTCCTGACCTGTCATTACCATCGGCGTCAACAGAAACTTGATGTCCTCCTGGCTATAACCGAACGCCTGCTGGTTGTCCAGCAAGGTCTCATCGTCAGGCGCCATGGGGGCCACATCCGAAGGTAACTCGTCAAGGTGAATCTGGGTCTTATCGAGCCATGCCTGAAAAGGTTTTGAGTTGGCTAATTGATCCTTCAACTCAGCGTCATCGATAATGCGCCCCTGCTCCATGTCGATGAGAAACATCATGCCCGGTTGCAGACGCCATTTTTTGATGATCTTCTCTTCTGGTATGTCGATCACCCCCATCTCCGAAGCCATAACCACCAAGTCATCATCGGTTATGAGGTAACGGGCCGGACGCAAACCGTTCCGGTCCAGGGTTGCGCCGATCTGTCTGCCGTCGGTGAAGGCCACGGCGGCCGGCCCATCCCAGGGTTCCATCAACGCAGCATGGTATTCGTAGAATGCCCGGCGCTTCGACTCCATCAGCTTGTTGCCACACCAGGCCTCGGGAATCAGCATCATCATGGCATGGGCAAGACTGTAGCCTCCCGCCACCAGCAGCTCGAGGGCGTTGTCGAAACAAGCGGAATCAGACTGTCCCTCCGGGATCAATGGCCAGATCTTGTTAAGATCCTCACCAAGGACTTCAGACGCCATGGAACTCTTGCGGGCCGCCATCCAGTTCACATTGCCACGCAGCGTGTTGATCTCTCCATTATGGGCAATCATTCGAAACGGGTGGGCCAGATCCCAGGTCGGAAAGGTATTGGTGGAAAATCGTTGGTGCACCAATGCCAGGGCGGTTTCCATCCGATTGTCCTTAAGATCCTGATAGTATTCGCCAACCTGGTCCGCCAGCAACATGCCCTTGTAGACCAACGTACGGGAGGAAAAAGAGGTAAAATAAAACGCATCACCACCCTCCATTTCGGCGTCTCGTATCAGTTTCTCAATCTGTTTCCTAATCACGAACAGCTTGCGCTCGAAGGCGTCCTGTTCTGTACTATTTTCCCCACGGGAGATGAAGATCTGGCGTATCGCAGGTTCGGTAGGCTTGACGCTGTACCCAAGGCTGCTGTTGTTTACTGGCACGTCTCGCCACCCGATGACGCGCTGACCTTCCAGCTCGACCAGGCGCTCGATGGTATCCTCACATTCCGCCTGGCTCGCCTTGTTCCGAGGCAAAAAGACCATGCCAATGGCATAATCACCGATCTGGGGCAGATCGAAATCTACCACTGAACGAAAGAAACTATCTGGGATTTGCAGAAGAATACCCGCCCCATCTCCAGCCCTTGGGTCCGCACCAACCGCGCCTCGGTGAGTCAAGCGCTCAAGTATGCCCAAGCCCTGTTGAAGAATTTGATAGCTTTTCCTGCCTTTGATATTGGCGACAAATCCAACACCACAAGCATCATGTTCATGAGCTGGGTCATAAAGACCCTGCTTCGGAGGTAAAGTACCTTGGCCCATCGCAAACCTCATATATTATTTTGGCCCACTCCAACGTACCCCGACAGGAGCACTATCTGCAATACTCTAATGAATGGGAAATCAGCGAATAATACAATCCGCCCAGCCACCTCGGAGAAAGGACGCCGAACGCTCTAGGATACTGGAGAATTAACTGTCAGACCAGATCATTGCGGTCTTGGCCCCGCTCCCCGCATATGACCCAGCAAGGAACGCTACTTTCCAGCACACGCCAAATGATATTAAGTTATTGTTGTATATTAATATTTATCGTTAGTCTATTTTTTTTTGAGTTGTGACTGCAGTTCGCCAAACGATCGAACCCAAAACCCTTTGCTCTGAACCTCGAGCGGCAACTGCCGACTGCCATTATTTGCACTTTTTTTATCAGGGAAATCACCCCACAGCAAAGGATGCCAGGGCCTGCCTTTACGCTTGGTTACATAGTAGAAAGCCCGGGACTGTAAACCATAACGTGCGACGAATTCCTTCAACGCCGGCAGATGCTCGACGCCCAATAATTGGAGCGTGTAGTGATCTGCGGGTCTCGTCCGTATCCAGGCTTCCTTTCTCAGGGGATCTTCGGGTGATTGCGCCACCGATGCGGTGACAGGTGCCGGGGGATCGATCACTGGCACCGTTGCGGGATCAGGTTCCGAAATTTCGCTTGATATGGGTGATTCGGCAGCGGGTTTCGGTTCTATTGGCAGCTCTAATATAGGTGCATTTTCACTTATCGCCACCACCTCCGATTGAAGTATCTTTTGAGTATCATCTACCTCGGCAACCCATTGATAATTTTTATATTTCTTGACATCCCGCATATTCTCTGACGTATCCGAACCAGCGAGGGGGAGAGCTGGCTCGATCATGGAACTCATCTGACCCATCAGTCCTCCGGACGTCCAATCTACCCCTGTATCCATCTGCATTGGTTGATAAGTGGCCGGTTTGTCATTTTCATATGTACCAGGCACAACTTGATCAGTCTGAGTGTCGTCATCAGGCTTTAGATTGAATTGTTCTTCAGCACGGTATTCTCCAGCCTTAGCAGCCACTTCGGCTTGGGGAGATTGAAATAATTGATTGATTTGATCTTGATAAACTAATATTGCTGCCGTTAACAAAAGACCCAAAATTCCAAGAAGTATTCTTTGAGATCCAGTGGAAATACTCCTTGTAGGCATATCTTTTCCCCCACCGATTGCATCCAATATGGCTTGCCCAAGCGGTCCCGGTATCCCTTTTGTCTTGCGATACAACCTGGTTAACGTAACGTCGTCAAGTTCAATATCAGCGGGCAACCCCTCCAACTTCAGGAGAAATAACATATAGCTTGTGGCATCTTCACGATTGAGTGATGGTAAATCGATAATTTGCATCGCCTGTGGCTTCATAATGCGAAGTTGTGGCGTAGCAAGCAATAGATCTATTTGCTCATTGGCAAACAGCACAATGCTTATCAGCGGCTCACCTTCACGATGCCGTTCAAAGAGTCTTAGCAGAGTAATCAGCGCGGCAGGAGGAAGCAGATGGGCATCATCTATCAGAATCACCGGAACCTGACCTTCATCACGCATCGATTCGCAACACATGGCCAGCCCTTCTAGTAGATCAACTTGCCTGTCTGAGCAGCCAAAGCAACGTGCGATATTACCTAGTAGCCGATCAGGCGACATAGAGCTATCCGCCTCTAACAGGCAGACCGTCCAGTTGGCAGGAGCCAACTGTCGCACACGCGCCGCGAAAAGGCTTTTACCGATCCCGTTCGGCCCACGGAATAACGGTATTATTTCAATATTATCAATAAGATGACGAATAAGATCCAGGTGCTGCGTAAGCTCCGTAGTGGTAAAGTAATCGTTATTTTTTGCCCCCATCTCTACTCCGATTACTGCTCATCGACCATACAGTGACAAGGTTTCCAATAGTATCTCCTGGTCGAAAGTATCCGTTACGAGAGAAGAACCGATTCCCTCCAACAATACCAGGCGCAAGCTGCCATCCAAGACCTTTTTATCCACTGCCATCAGTTCCAGGAAGCGTTCAGGAGACAATTCAGCAGGCGGTTGAGTCGGTAATCTTCGCCCTTTCTAATCAGTCGATAGGTCCGTTCAAAATCATCCGAACCGATCCAACCCAGACGGCGCGACAGATCGGCGGCCATACACATACCGGTAGCGACAGCCTCACCATGTAGCCACTCACCATAGCCCATACCCGTTTCTATCGCATGACCAAAGGTATGACCGAGATTCAGGAGCGCCCTCTGGCCTGACTCTTTCTCATCTGCCGCAACCACCCGCGCCTTACATTCACATGATTTCTCAATGGCATAGGCCAATGCTTCGGGATCACGCCCGAGAAGAGCATCCATGTTCGATTCCAACCATTTAAAAAATATGGGTTCAACGATCAGTCCATACTTGATGACCTCTGCGATACCAGACGACAGTTGCCGATCGTCCAGCGTGCTGAGTGTCGCAGTATCGGCCAGCACCGCTTTCGGCTGATAGAAGGCGCCTATCATGTTTTTACCCAAGGCATGATTAACACCGGTTTTTCCGCCGACGGAGGAATCAACCTGGGAAAGCAGGGTTGTGGGCACCTGGATAAATGGTACACCTCGCTGATAGGTCGCGGCCGCGAACCCGGTCATATCACCAATTACTCCACCACCCAGGGCGATCAATGTACAGTTACGAGTAAAGCGCTGTTCGAGAAGACTGGTATAGATCAATATTAAGTATATCGAGGGTCTTATATTCCTCTCCATCAGGCAGAATCACACTGGCGACATCGTAATCCGACAATGTTTCCAGCGTCTTCTGCAGAAAAATTGGAGCAACCGTTTCATTGCTTACCAGCATGACCTGACTGCCCTTGATATGGGGTCGATAGTACTGAGAATCAGTTATAAATGTCTGAACCGATATATATCGGATAGCTACGTTCCGCCAGATCAACCTCTAGTCTTATTACTGCGTTACTCAATTTTCTTCCTATCGATTCGATAAATGGATTATTTGATTGATTCAATCTTCGACTGAATCTCCCGCGCAACGGACTGGGCATTCCGTCGATCACTCATGATTACCAAATCAGCCGTCTGCAAATATAACGGTTCTCGTTGTTCCATCAAATCCTTAAGCTTTGCTAACGGATCGTTCGTTTGCAGTAATGGTCGATTTCGGTCACGAAAGGTACGCTCATACTGCTGCTGAGGAGTGCACTGGAGATAGACAACGAATCCCCGGGAAGAGAGTAACCGTCTGTTTTGCTCATCAAGAACTGCGCCTCCGCCAGTTGCCAATATCACACCCTCCATCGCAGTGAGTTCTTCGATAACAGCGCGTTCGCGTTTGCGAAAGCCATCTTCACCCTCAAACTCAAAGATTGTAGGTGATGTCTACGCCAGTACGTCGTTGAATTTCCGATCGGAATCGATAAATTCCATCCCCAGAACTTGGGCCAGCTGTTTACCCACGGTAGTTTTTCCCGCGCCCATCGGGCCAATTAGAAACAGGTTCTGCTTTCGATTCATGCTGTGAAGATAAGACAGATTAGACCCAAAGCGCAAGCGTACCCTTCTCGATAACAGACAGAGTCTTTGAGTCTGCCCGAAGAATATGATCAATAGGCTACAAAAAAAGGCGCATCATCTCCGATGCGCCTAATTATTCAGTGAATGCTTAATTAACGGACAGTCAAAGTTTCTTTAAGAATCTTGGGTGTCACAAAAATGAGCAGTTCCTTGTTTTCGTCGATCTTTTCATTTCTTCTAAAAAGTACTCCGACATAGGGTATATCACCGAAAAATGGCACTTTTTCCGTACTGTCTGTCTTAGTTCGCTCAAATACACCTCCCAAAACAACGGTCTCGCCGTTGTCGACAAGGACGGTAGTTTCAATCTTACGCGTATCCACTGGTGGTATGTCGTTGAGTGCCCGTGAATAGTCAGGACTATCTTTATTGATCTTCAGGTCCATTCGGATTCTATCATCGGGCGTGATATGTGGTACCACCTCCAACTTCAACACCGCCTCCTTGAAGCTTACGGAAGTTGCGCCACTGGCACTGGCTTCCTGATAGGGAATCTCCACACCCTGCTTTATAGATGCAGGATTCTGATCCGAGGTAATCAGTCGAGGACTTGAGATAACTTCACCCTTACCCTCTCGCTGCATCGCTGATAGTTCGAGCTGAAGTAAATAGGTTCCGACCTTGCCAACCAGGAAATTTACCGCACCGGATGGTGAGTTAACGGGTAAATTGACCATCAATGACTCATTAGTCGAACCTGCAGGGTTTTCAATGCCTGGTGCGATACCAGCTGTATTACCCGTATGTCCTGGAAGACCGCCTGCAGTCAGACCGAAGCTATCCCCAATATCATAATCCCCATTAACTCCGAAACGCACACCGAGATCCCTGGCAAAATCATTGTTTGCAATGACAATTCGGGACTCGATCAAAACCTGCCGAACCGGGATATCCAATTTCAACAGCAGGCGCCTGATATCTTCAAGCTTTGCAGCGGTATCTTGTACTAATAAAGTGTTGGTCCGTACATCTACCGTCACATTCCCACGCTCTGATAGCAGACGGTTTTCCTCTGACTTCAACAGCCCAGCAAGATCTTCTGCTTTGGCATAATTGATCTGAATGAACTCTGAGCGTAACGGAGCCAGTTCCTCTATTTTCTGCCGGGATTCCAATTCAAGCTGCTCTCGCGCAGCAATTTCCTCCGTTGGAGCCACCATCACAACATTGTCAGTTTGACGTTTCGAGAGACCTTTGGACTTTAGAATGATATCCAATGCCTGATCCCATGGAACATTTTTTAAGCGCAAGGTAATTCGGCCACTGACAGTATCGCTGGTCACGAGATTCAGACCTGTAAAATCAGCTAATAACTGCAAGACTGAGCGGACCTCGATATCCTGAAAATTGAGAGAAAGCCTTTCCCCGGTGAATACCATGCGTTCCTTCTGTAGCGCTTCTTTCTCCTGCATGGTCAATGACCTGACCTCAACAGCAAAAACTTCATTCGCCTGATAGGCCAGATAGTCATACTCACCCGTGGCGATAATCTCAATACGAACGTTTTCACCACTTACGCTGGTTTCAATCAAAGATACCGGTGTGGCAAAGTCGACCACATCTAAACTTTGAATCAGCGATGGGGCTATATCCGCCTTGAAAAACTCCACTATGATACGCCCACCTTCTTCCCGTACATCAACTGGTACTGAAGTATCACCCAGGGTTATCAATACTCGACCTTGTCCACCTTCGCCTCGCCTAAAATCAATACCTCTGATGGTTTTTAACTCATCAGTGTTCATTGGTTGAGAGACTGGATTCTGGTTATCGAGCTGTACTATCTTAATACCTTTCGTCGAAGTCTGGCTTTGATTACTCACATCGAGAGTGACCTGGACTTCGTTGCCCTTGACTGCAATTTCATGGCTAACCATATTAGCCAGATTCACCACCACCCTCGTTCTATTACCAGCCTCCACAGCAGTAACACTGTGTACCGCGCCCACACCTATTAACTTTGTCTTGTATTCCAATTCATTGCGTACCCCGACAAAATCCAGAGAAATCCTTGATGGATTCTCAGTAGAGAAACTGGCGGGAACATTGACTCCGCTCGTCATCTGCAGCCGAATCTGTACCTTGTCCCCAGGCAGAGCAGAAAAATCTATAGCCTTCAGGGAGACATCCGCCCACAAAACCTGTGGTAGACAAAGCAACACAAAAAACACTACTACGGAGATACTATTACTCACCCAAATTTTGGCAATACCAGGATTACCTTTATCAAAACGCCTGAATGCCATTGGCATACCCCTCATCTCAAATTCCCCTTGGCTATTCTGTCAAAGCATAGTGAAGCCTGACGCTCACTATAGCCACCTGAACCATCCTGAATTATTTCACTCACTTCGATCTTATCTTCCGATATCTGCATGATTCGACCGTGATTCTGGCCCATGTAATTACCACTTTTCACTCGGTGAATGGTGCCTTCCTTAGTCTTTACCAAGCCCCAGGTAATACCTGATTGTTCTAAAATACCTACCATTCTGAGTGTATCCAACGCATAACTCTCCAATTCTTCCTTTCTACGATTGAAGTCAGGTTGGATTCCATTCTCCACAAGACTCAGTTCTTGCGACACTTGCTGCTGCATCGGCATGAAAGGATCTCGCCGACCTCATCTTCATATAGAAAGGTCTCTATCTGCTTAATTTCAGGTATCGGTTCTATTCGTCCTGGCGTTTCAGCTTTTTTATCCGCAACAAACCGGTGCAAATCCGCTAAATCGGGGTTGGCGCATCCTGTCATGGCCAAGCACCAAAAGCAGCAGTATCAAATGCCATATCTTGATGCTGAAATCATTCATTGCACTTCCTCTTCATCAAGATAACGGTAGGTCTTAGCCGTTGCTTCCAAAGCGAGCAACCTGCTCCCGCCAGATTGTTTAGAGCGATCCTGAATTCTTATGTCATGAATAGTCACTATCCGCGGGAGGGCGGCAAGGCCACTGATAAATTTACCGAATTCGTGGTACTGACCTGTCACTTTCAGCTGTATCGGGAGCTCGGCATAGAATTCTCTGGGCACCTCGGCTTCTGGTTTGAATAGTTCAAACTCCAAGCCGGAGGCCAATCCAGTTTGCGATACATCAACTAAAAGGTCAGCAACTTCAGTCCGATTAGGCAATTGTCTCAGCATGGCGCCAAAGGACTGCTTCATCTCTTCAAGCTGCTTCTTATACGCATCCAGATTGGCGGCCTTCGCCTGCTTCGTCTCGAAGGTTATCCTTAATTCGTTTTCCTTTTTCTCTTCTGTCGAAAGTCGATTCAGTTGCTCTTCGATATCGAAGTAATAACCACCAACTCCGACCAAAATCACAAGTAATCAGAACAACAACGATCTTTACTGGCAGCGGCCAAACTCCGATATTGGTTAAATCGAGTTCATTAAGTTCCTCTATTTTCACTTGTTCTCCTCCCCAGCCTGGGAGATCTGGCTCGCAGTTAGCTTAAACTGACTCAAACCCGTTCCTGTCGCCTCTTTACTCTCAATAAAATCAAGCCTGGGTTTTCCCAACCACCTTGATCGTTCAATATTTCGCATAAAAGACGAAACCCTGGCATTGGATTGGGCCTGTCCCACCAACTCAACCTTGTTCTCCGCTTTGTATCTATTTGGTCTAGAAATACACCCTCAGGCATGGTTGTAACGATTTCATCAAACAGGTGCACAATCTGGGGTCGGCTGCTCTGTAACTCCTGGATAATATTCATACGTGCTAGCAAACTTGCTTTAGTTTTACCCAAATCGCGGATCTCAGCAATTTGCTGCTCGACCACATCGATTTCCCGTTGCAAATAGGCATTTCGTTGCGATTGCGCATTGATTTCACTATTGATCTGCATGTGAGCACCGACCACTCCCAGCATTGCGATCACAACTCCAGCCAGAACCATCAAACCGAATTCCTGTTGCCGCCTTTTCCTTTCAGCTTCACGCCATGGAAGTAGATTTATGCGCGCCATCAGTCAAAACTCCTCAGTGCAAGACCACATGCGATCATCAGTGCGGGGGCATCAGCGCTCAGTGCCTGAGGTTTCACCTTATTTGCAACAGACATATTTGCAAACGGATTAGCGACTGAAGCCGTTGTACCCAGTTTCTCTTCTATCAGTTCATCAACACCGGGAATCGAAGAACTACCACCGGCCAGAATGATATGCTCAACGCGATTGTACGCACTTGATGAGAAGAAGAACTGCAACGAACGGCTAACCTGCTGAACCATTGCTTCTTTAAATGGCTCTAGCACCTCGGGTACATAATTGTCGGGGAGACCGCCCTGGCGTTTCGCCATGCCAGCCTCTTCCATCGAAAGACCGTACCGGCGTTGAATCTCTTCTGTCAATTGGCGACCTCCAAAATTCTGCTCCCGGGTATATATAATCTTCTTGTTGTGCAGTACATTTAGTGTAGTGGTCGTTGCACCAATGTCAGCTACAGCAATAGTCTGATCCTCTCCTCCTTCCGGCAGTTGATCCATGAGCTGAGTACAGGCACTCTCCATTGCATAGGCTTCGACATCTACAACCGCAGCAGTCAATCCAGCCAGTTCCAGAGCAGCGACCCGATCATCGACATTCTCACTTCTCGATGCAGCCAACAGGACATCTACCAGTTCAGGATTCTTTTCCGAAGGGCCAATCACTTCGAAATCGATATTCACCTCTTCCAGAGGATATGGAA
Source organism: uncultured Gammaproteobacteria bacterium (assembly GCA_963716875.1). Taxonomy (GTDB): domain Bacteria; phylum Pseudomonadota; class Gammaproteobacteria; order Chromatiales; family Chromatiaceae; genus JASJBU01. The sequence goes on along the minus strand of CAVQUR010000018.1, from coordinate 45,991 downwards.
TGTATTGATCCGCTTCTAACTGGATCTGGCTCTCTAAATCTTGGTCAGACAGCGATGCCGGCATGGAGATAACTTTTGTGATAACTGCAGAACCCGAAACTGCAACTGCTGCATGTTTCGCTTTGGAACCAGAACGTTTCATTGCGGCTCTGATTGCTTCACCGACCGCATCCACTTCAGCTATGTTCTTTTCAACAACCGCATTGGATGCTAATGGCTCAACCCCATACGACTCCACACGATAGATGGAACCTGTTCTTCCGGTATTTTTGGACAACTCCAATAAGCTTCACCGCAGTTGAACTGATATCAATACCAACCAAGGGCGGATTTCTTCTTCTAAAGAAAAACATGCGGTTTTCCTAAAATAGCCTTAAATGTCCCCACAGAATATCTGAGGATTTTCTTTAAATTAAACACATAACTATATACTAGAAAAGATTATTTAGTTGAATTTTCGATTTTTTCAGCATTTATAACAAAAAAATTATCTAATTTGCTAATATATTGCGTTTTACACAGTTCATTCTGGTCTTTCGACTATTGGAAAATCTGTGAACCAGTCTATGAAGCATATTTATCGCTTATTTAAGTATCTCTTATTCCTCTTTCTTGGCCTATCAATCATTGGCGCAACCGGTCTTATTGGTACCTTTCTATACCTCGAGTCGGATCTTCCATCCATTGATACCCTGAAAGATATACGTCTACAGGTTCCGTTACGCGTGTATAGCAGTGATGCCAAACTCATCGCCGAATTCGGCGAAAAACGTCGCGAGCCCCTGCAATACGAAGAGTTACCTGAACAGGTCATCCAAGCTTTTCTTGCCGCTGAAGACGACCGTTTTTTCGAGCACCCGGGGGTTGACTATCAAGGACTGATCCGCGCGGCGGTTCAGCTTCTCCTCACCGGTGAACGCCGCCAGGGCGGTAGTACCATCACCATGCAGGTGGCGCGAAACTTCTTTCTCAGCAGTAAAAAAACCTACACCCGAAAACTGAACGAGATCTTTCTTGCCCTGAAGATTGAACGCTTGCTCACCAAACAAGAAATACTGGAACTCTATCTCAACAAGATCTATCTCGGTCACCGTTCATATGGGATCGGCGCCGCTTCCATGGTCTATTACGGCAGACCAGTACAAAAACTTGAGCTTTCTGAAATCGCAATGATTGCGGGTTTACCAAAAGCCCCATCCAAGTTTAATCCAATAACCAATCCCGACCGTGCTTAATCCGCCGAGATTATGTTCTAGGGCGCATGCTGGAGCTAAATTTTATTAACAAAGAACAATATGATCATGCCATAGTCGGTTCCTGATACGGCTTCACTCCACCAAGCCATGAGTGAAATTGAAGCTCCATATCTGGCAGAGATGGTCCGTGCTGAGGCAATCAATCGATTTGGCAGTGATGCGTACACCAACGGATACAAGATATACACCACCTTAGACAGTCGGCTACAGGAAGCGGCGAATCTTGCGCTCCGCCGAGCAATCCATGCCTACGACAAGCGTCATGGTTATCGTGGCTCGAGTGGGCATTATGAAATAACCGACACAACCAGTCAGGAAGAACTACTCAGGCGATTAGCAGAATTACCCCATATTGCCGATCTGGAAAATGCGATCGTGACGCATGTCAATGAAAAATCGGCTGAAATATTAATGAGAAATGGCAGAACTGATTGAGCTGTCCTGGGACGGACTTTCCTGGGCACGACCCCATCTGGATCATGACCGTCTTGGTCCGAAACCCAAAAAATCCAGTGACATAATCAAACCAGGTGACTTGATTCGCATCTACCTATGAGTACATCCCGAAAAAGGATGAGGCCTTTTGGCGTCTGGCACAGATTCCAGCGGTTTCCGGAGCCCTTGTTGCTGTTTCACCGGACAATGGTGCGATCCAGGCTTTGGTTGGCGGCTATGATTTTTTTCAAAGTAAATTCAATCGAGTAACCCAGGCAAAACGCCAACCAGGCTCTGGCTTCAAGGCTTTTATCTACTCAGCCGCGCTCGAGACACGGTTTCAATCCAGCCAGCCTCATCAATGATGCGCCAATTGTGTATGAAGAACCCGGTATGGAATCCGCATGGCGTCCGGAAAACTATAGTGGGAAATTTTATGGTCCCACCCGCCTGCGTACAGCCCTGACCTATTCTCGAAACCTTGTTTCGATACGCCTGCTAAGATCGATGGGCATCAATCCGACGATAGAATACATTACCCGCTTTGGATTTACCGAGGATGAACTTCCGCATGCGCTGTCGCTTGCTTTGGGCAGCGGGGAAGTTACCCCGCTCCAAATGGCGGAAGGTTATTCCGTACTAGCCAATGGCGGCTATCACATCAAGTCCATATTTTATCGAGCGTATCGAAGATGAAAATAACACCATCATCGATCAAGCCCAAGTTGCACAAATTTGCGTAGAAGATGAAACTCAAACCATACCATTTGGGAGCGATGAAGACTCTCCTGCAGACCATTGCGCTCCCCGTGTCATCACAGAGCAAAATTATTACCTGATGAACTCCATGATGCGGGACGTAATCCAGCAGGGCACAGGTAAGCTTGCCCGTACACTTGGCCGAAAAGACCTGGCCGGCAAGACAGGCACCACAAATGATCAACGAGACGCCTGGTTCAATGGTTACAGCCGCCACATGGTGGCTATCGCATGGGTGGGTTTTGATGACTCCAGTCCCCTGGGACGAGGTGAAGTCGGGGGACGTGCCGCGTTACCGGCCTGGATTGACTTTATGCGTGTCGCCCTCGCCGGCGTGCCGGAGGAGATACCTGATTTGCCGCCCGGCATGGTCACGATGCGTATCGATGCAGACACTGGAGAACCCGTCGGCGCTGGAGACAAAAATGCGATTTTTGAAATATTTCGTGAAACTGATCTCGCCGCTCTCCGATCAACAAGCACAGGATCCAGTTTGAAACCCGGCCTGATTACACCAACATCCGTCAGTCCAACAGAAGACCCATTCTAAAAACTCTTGATGAAAGCGACCAAACGGGAAATCCAACGACGCATCGCTTACGAAACCGCCCGTATTCTCACTGAACACCGCTCTAGCGATCAGACCTTTGCGCTACAGAAGGCCGCAAGCCGACTCGGCATCAATGATAAAAGGCTGACTACCCACCCGTGAGGAAATTGCCCAGGCAATCACGCGAGCAACAACGCTTATTTCGAGGCATCGAACAGGAATCAGCCTTGCAAACGCTTCGTGATGCCGCCCTTCAGGCAATGGAAGCACTGATTCAATTCAAGCCGATGCTAGTAGGTCCGGTTTATGAAGGCACAGCAGACAGTAACAGCCCGGTTCGGCTGCATCTGTTCGCCGACCACACCGGAAGAGGTCATATTTTCCCTATGCTGATCTGCATATCCCATGGCAGGAACGGGATCATTCGATAAAATTCAGCGGCGGCAGCCGCAAAAACATGCCCGGCTTTCAGTTCAATGCCGATGGCGTGGTTTTTGAGTTACTCGTGTTTCCCTTACAAGGAACTTTCAGCAAGCCAATTGATCCTCTGGATAATCGCCCATTCAGGGCATCAGTAGCAAGCAATTGAAATCACTACTTAATCATCGTTGATCAAACGGAATGTATTCACGCCTTGCATGACCCTTATAAACCTGCCTGGGACGACCTATTTTCTGGCGTGGATCACTCATCATTTCCATCCAGTGAGCAACCCAACCCACCGTGCGCGCGATTGCGAACATGACAGTGAACATGTTGTTGGGAATACCCAGCGCCCGATAGATGATACCGGAGTAAAAATCCACGTTCGGATAGAGCTTGCGTTCGATAAAATACTCGTCATTCAGTGCAATCTCTTCCAAGCGTTGCGCCAATTCAAGCAAGGGATTGTTGCTATCCGCAAGCTTTTCCAATACCTGATGGCAAACATCACGTATGATATTCGCACGTGGATCGTATTTCTTGTAAACCCGATGACCGAAACCCATTAATCGGAAACTGTCATCCTTGTCTTTGGCCTTGGCGATATATTTGTCGATCTGGGATACATCCCCAATCTCAGCCAGCATGTCGAGAACAGCCTCATTTGCTCCGCCATGGGCCGGCCCCCAGAGGGAGGCAATACCTGCAGCGATACAGGCGAAAGGATTGGCAAGTGAACTGCCCGCAAGCCGGACCGTAGAGGTACTGGCATTCTGTTCATGGTCTGCATGCAAGATAAAAAGCAGATTCATTGCCTTTTCCGCGATCGGATGAGGTTCATACTCCTCACAGGGCGTGGCGTACATCATGTGCAGCAGATTTGCACAATAAGAAAGTCTGTGACGCGGATAAACGATAGGCGCGCCAATATTATGCCTATAGCTAGCAGCAGCAATCGAGGGCATCTTCGCTATCAATCGATGGGCTGCAAGCTCCCGCTGTTGCGGATCATTGATATCCAGTGAGTCATGATAGAAGGCTGAGAGGGACCCTACCACACCCACCATGATCGCCATCGGATGCGCATCATAATGAAAACCACTGAAGAAGTTCTTTAGCGTTTCATTGAGCATCGTATGACGGGTAATATCGCGATCGAATTTGTTCAATTGATCTGCTGTAGGCAGTTCGCCATAAAGCAGGAGATAAGCCGTTTCGATAAAATCCCCATTCTGCGCGAGTTGTTCAATCGGATAACCCCGGTATTCCAGCAATCCTTCCTCACCTTGAATATAGGTGATCTTGCTCTGACAACTGGCAGTGGACATGAAGCCGGGATCATAGGTAAAAACACCTGCCTCTTTATACAAAGCTGAAACATCTATGGCATCCGGTCCTTGCACAGACTCTTTCACCGGGAGTTTAATACGTTTGTCCAGTTTGATCATTTATCAAAGTAAATGTTTTATTTTCTTCTGCCATATAACTGAACCTCAATAATTGATCTGGCTATATATTGTACACATATCGACCGAACTATGATTCAATCAGCACCAACAGCTATTGCTCAGGGATTTTTTCTATATCCTTACGCACCGTGCGAGCGGATGTTTCGAACAACTCCATCTCTTCCTTATTGAACTCCAATTCCAACACCTGTTCCACTCCCTGCCGGGAAAGTACACAAGGCACACCCATCGCCAAGTCATGCTGACCATACTCACCCTCTAAAAGTGCAACAGCCGGCAACACCCTACGCCGGTTGTGGGTTATGGCATCGACCATCGTCGCTACTGCCGCAGCCGGTGCATCATAGGCGCTGCTATGTCTTACGCAGAGAAAGGATTTCCGCTCCACCATTGCGAGTCCTCTCGATGATCGCCTGAATCCTCTCTTCGCTCATGAAATGTCGTAACGGAATCCCATTGATCGTACAAAAACGCGGTAATGGAACCATCGTATCCCCATGACCGCCCAGCACGATCGTCGTGATATCCCGAGATGAAAACCCAGTCTCCATCGCGATGAAACTGGCCATGCGCGAAGCATCCAGCACCCCAGCTTGACCAAAGACCCTATTCGTGGCCATGTTGTACGTTGCCATACCCGATAGGTCAGAACATCCACCGGATTTGTCACCATCAGGATCATGGCATCTGGTGCATATGCCAGCGCATCATCAACGATTCCATCGATGATCTTTAAATTCACCTCCAACACATCCGAGCGGGACATGCCCGGCTTACGTGGGACGCCAGCGGTCACCACGATCAGATCCGAATCTGCCATCTCACCCGCGATCGGTAGAGCCTTTCACCCGCGTATCGAATCGGAAGAAACTCGAGGTCTGCAGCACATCCAATGCCACACCTTGAGGAACATCATCCTGAATGTCAATGAGTACCACCTCACGACACAACTCGGCCTCCGCCAACATCTGCGCCGTAGTTTCACCTACCCTGCCCGCACCTATGATAGTCACCCGATCCATATCGCCCTCTATGAATTACCAAAATTCACGAAAGGCCTTTATATAATATCAGCATTAATAGTGCCAAATATCACGAAGACCTCGGTATAGAACTGTTGTTACATGCGACCGTCAGTTCCTGGTATCAAACGTAAACAATGCCCTCTTAAAAACCCCTGGAAAAACATACGTCAGGCAATTCTAGCAACATTTACGCTTAGCAACCTATGCCGACACTTGCAAATACCTCATGCATGAGTATGCAGGCTGCCAGACACAACAAACATCATCGCATTGCACGATGTCTGATCACCCACGATCAAAAACAGGGCACAGACCAGTAACAATTATTTGATATAAGTCAGTTGCAAACGCACAATTTGTTGACTTTTAACTACTTTCAGGCAGTTCTATACGCCTGAGATCACACGCAGACAAACTCACATGATCACCAATCAAATAAAGTTGCTCACGAAAAAACTTGCCATGTAAATAGCGCTTCTGGGACAGAAACGCGGTTAACAGGCTAAAATTAGGGAAGTTCACGCCCGTTCAATCTTAGGCAACATAACATCATGAATCTACATGAATATCAGGCCAAGACCCTGTTCTCGGAATACAGCATCGCAATACCGGCCGGACAGGTCGTCAACAACCCATATGAGGCAAGAATCGCAGCCCAGGAATTGGGTGGAAATTATTGGATGGTGAAGGCTCAGGCTCATACGGGTGGTCGAGGCAAGGCAGGCGGGGTAAAGCGGGCCAACAACCTGAATGAAGTCGAGAGCATGGCGACAGCCATCCTCGGTATGACCCTGATTACACAACAGACCGGTCCCGCTGGCTTACCCGTGCATCAAGTTCTGGTAGAACAGGGTAGCTCCATCGATCGAGAACTCTATCTGGGAGCGCTGCTGGACCGGACCCACTCTCGCGTTACCTTTATGGCCTCGTCAGCCGGCGGTATAAACATCGAAGAGGTGGCCGCCACAACCCCAGAAAAGATCCTCACTATCCTGGTCAATCCGGCTACCGGATTGCTGCCCTATCAGGGCCGCAAACTGGCCTTTGGTCTGGGCTTGCAGGGCGATCAGATCAAACAATTCGGCGAGATAATGCTGGGCCTATATCGGCTGTATATGGATAAGGATGTCAGCCTGCTCGAGATCAACCCTCTGATCGTCACTGATGAAGGCAAACTGCTCGCCTTAGACGCCAAGATCAATATCGACAGCAATGCCCTCTATCGTCACCAAGAGATCCTGGCCATGCGTGATCCCAGCCAGGAGGACGAGAAGGAGATGACCGCCACGCAACATGAGCTCAACTACATCACCTTGAACGGCAACATCGGCTGCATGGTGAACGGTGCAGGACTGGCCATGGCCACCATGGATCTGGTGAAGCTGCATGGCGGCGAACCGGCCAATTTTCTCGATGTGGGAGGCGGCGCCACCGCCGAGCGGGTTACCGAGGCCTTCAAGCTGATCCTCTCCGATTCACAAGGTTCGCAGCCATCCTGGTGAACATCTTCGGCGGCATTGTCCGCTGCGACCTGATCGCCGAAGGCATCATCACGGCTGCGAAGAACGTCGGCATGCACCGTGCCGGTTGTGGTCAGGCTGGAAGGCACCAACGCCACGCAGGGACTGAAGATGCTTCAAAAGAGCGGTCTCGATTTCATTACCGCCAGCGGCTTTGCCGAGGCGGCACAACAAGCCGTAACCGCAGCGGGCTGAGCGCAACCGAATCCAGGAAACAATATGAGCATCCTCGTCGACAAGCACACCAAGGTCATCTGCCAGGGCTTTACCGGCAAGCAGGGGACCTTTCATTCCGAACAGGCGATTGCCTACGGCACCCAGTCTGGTGGGAGGTGTCACCCCGGATAAGGGCGGACAAAGCCATCTCGATCGTCCTGTGTTCGACACCGTCCAGGACGCGGTCGACAAACTGGCGCCGATGCCAGCATGATCTACGTACCACCCCCTTTCGCAGCGGATGCCATCATCGAGGCGGCGGATGCGGGGATCAAGGTAATCGCCTGCATCACCGAGGGCATTCCTATCCTCGACATGCTGAAAGTTAAAGAGGCCCTGAAGATCCTACGCGACCCGCCTGATCGGCCCCAACTGTCCCGGCATCATCACCCCCGGCGCCTGCAAGATCGGCATCATGCCGGGCTCGATCCACCAACCAGGCAGAGTAGGCATCATCTCCCGTTCCGGTACCCTGACCTACGAAGCGGTACAACAGACCACAGCAGGCCGGGCTGGGACAGAGCACCTGTGTTGGCCTGGGCGGTGATCCCATCAGCGGCACCAGCTTCATCGACTGCCTGGAGCTGTTCGAAATGGATGACCAGACCGAGGGTATCATCCTGGTCGGGGAGATCGGCGGCTCGGCCGAAGAGGAGGCAGCCGCATTCATCCAGTCCCAGATCAGCAAACCGGTGGTTGCCTACATCGCCGGCGTCACCGCCCCTCCCGGTAAGCGCATGGGCCATGCCGGGGCCATCATCAGTGGCGGCAAGGGCACCGCCGAGGCGAAGTTCAGCGCTCTGGAAGCAGCTGGCGCCTGGGTAGTCCGCTCACCCGCGGCGATGGGAGAGACCATGGCACGACTGCTGGACTGAAGCTTGCAAATTCTCAATTTAGAACAGCCGGTTGAGTCCATTCAAAGCCGCCACCCGATAGGCCTCGGCCATGGTCGGATAGTTGAAGGTGGTCTCGGCAAAGTAGCGCAGCGTATTGGCATCCCCTGCCTGTGACATGATCGCCTGACCGATATGGATGATCTCAGCAGCCCCTTCTCCAAAACAATGGATACCCAGAATCTCCAGGGTTTCACGATGAAACAGAATCTTCAGCATACCCACGGTATGACCACAGATCTCCGCGCGCGCAATGGTCTTGAAACCGGCCTGCCCCACCTCGTAGGGTACCTTCTGCGCCGTCAGCTCCCGTTCCGTGCGACCGATTGAGCTGATTTCCGGGCTGGTGTAGATACCAGTGGGGATATCCTTGATCAAGCGCCAGTCCGCCTCACCATCCGCGATCAAGGTGGCGGTGAAACGCCCCTGATCGTAACTTGCACTCGCCAGACCAGGATAACCCACCACGTCACCCACTGCATAGATATGCGGCAAGGCTGTCTGATATCGCTCGTTGACCTCGATCTGGCCGCGGCTGTTGATGACGATACCAATCTCTTCCAGCCCCATAGCCCGGGTGTTGCCGGTACGGCCATTGGCCCAGAGCAGCAGATCGGTCTTGAACTTCTTGCCGGATTTACAATGCAGGATGACCCCATCGTCCAGCGGCTCCACCTGCGCGTATTCCTCCCCATGCCGAATCACCGTACCCTGATGGCGCAGATGATAACTGAGGGCATCGGTGATCTCGTCATCCATGAATGAGAGCAGCCGGTCCCGGGTATTGACCAGATTCACCTTGACATTCAGATTACAGAAAATCGAGGCATACTCACAGCCAATCACACCGGCACCATAAATAGTGAGGGAGGCAGGGGTATGTTCCAGGCGCAGGATGCGAATCGCTGTCGTGCACCCTGGGATGAGTGAAATCGATATCCGGCGGATGATAGGGCCTGGAGCCGGTGGCGATGATCAAATTCTCTGCCGTAAAGCGCAGTTGATTGCCGCTCGTTCTCGCTGACCTCGACGGTATGCGCATCGAGCAGACGTCCGTGACCGTGAATCACTCGCACCTGGTTGCGGTTGTAATAACGATTGGCGATCTTGACCTGCTCCTGAATCACTGCCCCGGCCGCCTGCAGCAATTGCGGATAGTCCACATCGATCTGGTAATCGGTCAGACGAAAAACCGGATTGCGCCGATAATCCGCCAGCATCTGGATACTGTGGCGCAGCGCCTTGCTGGGGATCGTGCCCCAGTGCAGGCAACCGCCGCCAACCTGATCATAGGCCTCGATCACTGCCACCTGCTGGCCCGCTTTGGCCAGTTTCATGGCTGCCCCTTCGCCGCCAGGTCCACTGCCAATGATAATCGTGTCGAAATGTTGTATGTCCATGCTGGTCCGTGAATGGGTCATGCGGGTTAATCAAAGGAAATTGCCATATCCTACCATGTCATCTGATGCTTGAATGGCTGCTATTGGTTGTCGCATCCAGCGCCTGAGAGAACAATAAGACCTATACTGGCACTGAGAGATTGATAAATATTGGACGTTATTGAGGGTGATGTGGGTGGCGCCCAGGAAGCCGGCAGGCGGGGTATTCTGGTCCGTACCGGAAAATCCCGTCCGCCAGACCTCGAGATCTGAATCAAACCTGAGGCAATTTTAAGATTCGATTGCTGATCTACCGAACCGGTGGATAGGTAAAAGCGGCTAATACCATGTCCTGGATGCAACTGGATAGACACCAAAAAATCGCGCTTGGACTCTTTCTCTTCACGGTAATCTATCTGTTTGCCAGAGACGAGCTCGATACCGCCCTGGGCCAGAGTCTTGTCCTGTTCGTCCTGTTACTTTTCATCATCTTCTATCGAATCATCGCCTATTTCGCCGGCTTCGGATTTCCCGAAGTCTTTGCCAGGGACTATCGATCGGCAAACCATCCCGGACCCTACGCCTTGTTATTCTGGATACTCTATCTAGCCGCGTGGTGCGTCATCTTTTTCGAACTGCAGATCTATTGAGGTCCCACTATCCAGGTCACTGAATACTATATGCATTTAATACCAGGTTACAAAGGAGCTAATTTTTACCATAACAGAATTATGGTTTTCCTGTTGACGCGCAACCGGAACTTACTATGAACTCACTCGAATCAATTGATATCAGCTGTCCCTATTGCGGCGAGACCATCGATATACTCGTTGACTGCAGTGTGAAACTACAGGAGTACATCGAAGACTGCGCCGTCTGCTGCCAGCCGATCACTCTGATTGTCGACTGCAGATCGGAAGATCTGTCCATTCAGGCACGCCGGGAAGACGAGTGTTGAGGCCGGCAGCCCACACAGGAGCCGCCTGGACCGCAACAAACCGTTATCCCTAGAAACCGAGATTTATCACACCATTATGACAGTAACCTGATGATAAAAAGTCGGTTTATCTCAATCTGTCTGTTCATCCCTTGGGTGAACCACGCTACGGGCCGAAGGGCACACCCAGAGCGGTTTCCAGGATAGACTAGGGTTTGTACATCATCTTCAGCTCCTGCAGCAGAGCGTTCCAGGACTGCTCGTCCGCCTGCTTGTTGTAGGCCAGTGGCAGATTGAACTGTTTACCATACTTGTCAGCCTCCGGATTGGTGAAGGAATGCTTGGCCCCAGGGTAACTGGTAAAGGTGTAATCCACTCCGGCGTTGTCCATTTCGGCCTTGAAGGTCTTGATCTGCTCCGGCTTGACAAAAGGATCTGCGGCGCCGTTATAGACCAACACCTTGGTTTTCACCGCGCCGGCTTTGGCCGGATAATCGGTATCCAGACTGCCGTGAAAACTGGCTACCGCATCCAGATCCATGCCCCGTCTCGCCATCTCCAGCACGATGCCACCGCCGAAACAATAACCGATAGCGGAGATCTTCTTTGGATCCACCGTTGGCTGTGCTTTCAAAAAGTTGTCGGCGGCGATAAATCGGGTGGTCGCCACCCCCATGTTCTTTTTCACCTCGCCGGAAAATCGCGCCGCGTCCTCCGGATGAGAGGCCTGCTTGCCCTCCCCGTACATATCCACAGCCAGGGCGGTATAGCCCTGGGCGGCGAGCATCTCCGCCCGTTTACGGGCATAGGCATTATGTCCCCACCACTCATGCACGACTAACACGCCGGGTCGCTTACCGGGAATCGCATCATCGTAGGCAAGATAGCCCTTGAAGGTCACACCTCCCGCCTGATAATCCACCGGTTTGCCCACCACCGTAGCGGCAGCGAGGCCTGAGAAACAGAGTAAAAGACATCCCAACAAATGATTTTTCACGAAATCCTCCTGAACAATGATCGATGATTAAAAGCTATATAGATAGTCTGCAGGCCTAGCACCCCGTTCCACCCTATTTAGCCGATTTGGAACAGTGTTTCCGAGTTGTCTTGTTCAGACCCGCTGATGGCTCGACAGTTCGCTTGATCCCGCGGCAATCAGATGCGCAGTCCGCAGGGGTTCCGGGATCAGGCTATTGACCGCCAACGCTGAAATCAAACCCTCGGCACTCGGTAATGAAATACCCGCACGCTGGATATAAACACCCGCCACCGGCTCCATGGGACCGGCTCGTTCGATCAGTCGCCACTTGACTCTGCCACCGGGAACTCGATCGAGGAGCGCCGTACGGATGGCGGACATATCCGGCTGTCGACGACTCAGGGTGAGAACCGGCAGTCCTGTCGCATGGCGCAACCCATGGATATCCACAACATTGAAGCCCGCCAGGGCGATGCCCTGCAGCAGGATGCACTGCAACTGCCGATAATAACAGGATTCCTTCACCAGCCCGGCGATCACCGATGTGGCATTCCTGCCATCCCGACGAATCCGGCCTCGCAACACACCTTCCAATCTGAGCCTGCAGAAGACCGCACCGATGATACTCACATCTCCCCGATGATCCGGCAGAAAAGGCGCGTCATCAAATCCGATCACATGGGTGATCTGCGCGCTCATCAGGCTCTTCCTAACTCAGTCCAGCCGAAAATCGGGTATGGGGATGCTTCAGATTAAAATAGGCTGACTCTCGATCTGCCTGTACTGCTGGAATCGACAACCGCTATTCTATCTCCTCTCCCACCCAAGAGCGTAACCGGCTCAATAACGCCCATGTTGCTTGGTGATATAATTCATCATCTCCACGTGCTGCAGATTCATATTCCGTAGTATCACATGCACGGTACGGATAATGGCGCGCATTACCTTGTAGACCAGATCGGGATCGCTGCCGATAAACGACTCCAGAGTCGTGCGGTCCAGACTGAACACGGTGCAATTGCTCAACGCCCGCAGTCCCGCGCTGTGCGACTGACCATCGATGAAGCCCAGCTCACCGGCCATATCCCCCTGACGCAATAACTGCAGCGAGATGCAATCATCCAGGGCAGCGCACTTGACCACTTCCAAGCGGCCATCCACGATGACATACAGAGTTTCATCCTGATGACCCTCTTCCAGTAAGTAGTCACCATCCCTCAGACAGAGCACGGCGACCACCTCTGCGAGCTTGTCACACTGCTCCGGACTCAACTCACTGCCGAGCGGGGAGTTCTGAATCATTGCTCGATCGGCGATCATCGTCGAGGTTACGCTGGCTTGTGTGTTCATGGTCCTCTGTTTCCCCCTTGGTTTTTAGAAAAAAGAATATTATTACTCAAAGTTCTAGCGATGTATCGCCTCAAACCGTCGCAAATCCATTGATGACGATCAACATCAAGCCGAAAAAACGTCTCGATAGTTCCGTACAAGAACTCTCTTTTCGAGCTCGTTCAATCACCGAAAGAGATGCCAATCCGCCTGACGCTGAGAATCCCGGGATGAACCTCAGGCGCCATTTTGTTATAACCCTTCATCGGTGAATCGGAATGGGGCAAACTCATGACTCAAATCGGCGCAGGTCGCACCCATACGGGTCGCCTGCCGCCGGTCAAGCGCTGAAGGAATACCGCCAGGTTGCGGATATTCCAGGGATGAACCGCAGCCGATAGTGTCCGCTCCCCCCTACTCGAGCCACCGGATTGCGGCGGGATGCCGCACCTGCATGCGCTGCTGCCCCTTCCGTCGGTAGAGCCAGCCGCGTACCTCCAAGCGCTTTCCCGGCAAACCGGCCGGGTCCAGGCCATGGAAATTTTTCCAATCACTCCAGTCGATGCGAAGCGCCGGCCCCTGCGCCAGATTCAACCAGAGTGATCGGCGACTCTTGCCAATCCGTTCGATCCGCCCATAGAGAAGGTGGAAACCCTCTTCATTTCCCAGTAACTTGCCGGCATCCACAGGTACAGACGCAGTCCGCCACAAACCTCGTCGGGCCCTTCTGGCCTGTGACTCCGCTGCCTGATAACAATCCTTATTCTGCAGATTGGGCGGAAAAGTGATGGCGAATCCCAACCCTGCCCTGAGCTGAAGCTCGGTGATATTTTTACCTTGTTGATCGTAGAGATGCGCCAGCTTACGGCCATATCGGTCCGTGTTATCCACCCCCGGCAACATAAACACCAGGTTGTTGGACGCCAGAACAATTTTATTCATGCCTTGTCGCGCAGCTGCAGCACCAGGTTCATCGCGTTTACCATCGCGTCCCATCTCTGGAGTATCGATACCGATCAGCCGGACATTGCGTCCATCCGCCAGTTTCAGGGTATCGCCATCGTAGACATGGGAAACCAGCCAGCTTGTTGCCTGCCATGTAGGACTGACAGGCGCCAGAGGTATCTGCAGGAACCGCCAGACAACAACACAAATAACAGAAAAAAGGCCCCGCACTGCGGAGCCTTTATGATTGAACTACTGATACCAGCCACCGTAGCATGCCGCCGGCAGATGCTTTGGTCAGCGCTGATATTTCCTGCGAAATTTATCCACCCGTCCAGCCGTGTCAACGATCTTCTGTTTGCCGGTATAAAAGGGATGACAGGAAGAACACACCTCGACATGGAGTTCTTTGTCACCCAGAGTGGAACGAGTCACGAATTCATTACCACAACTGCAAACAATCTTAATATCCTCATATCGAGGATGGATATCCGCTTTCATAACAGACCCACTTGAAACAAAGTTGCCGCCCAAGAGACGGAGAAGGCCGGGAATGCTACATGAAATCCAATTTCAGGGCAAGTTACGATATCGCCGAACAGATCTAGTCATCGCAAAAGGAATGATCTTTGCCGGCGCCGGGGTGGCTATCGGTTCGTCAGCAAACAGGCCAAGCAGTCCGTTCGGGCCCTGCAGATGATCACACATCATTTTTGATATTCGCAAACAGGCGCTAAGGGGGGTCCGGTTGCGCCGTTCCTGATCAATTCGCCATTGCAGACCACGTAATCTTTGCCGCCGCTCTGGCGGTGCACTCTCAATGACTTCGTCAATAGCTAATTTCCGTAGCCGCTCGAACTCAACCGGATCATCTTTCGCAATAGCAGACATGGAATCAAAATCAAGACAGCCGAAATCTACGTGTTTCATCGCGTCACCTCCGATTTATTTTTTCTTTTCAGATTAACACAAGCTCAGCATCTCTTCCCGGAAAAGCCTTCCTGAAAGCAATTTCCGATAGAGTTACATTCGCGTTTATAACACATTGATAATCAATGAATTACGCACGATTAATTCGCGCTGCCGTAAAATTGACTCTATTTAATTTCTGTTAGCCAAGTGGTTGGCCATCCTGTGCCCAATGAGCAGTCCGTATATGATCAAGCCTGATCTCGACCTCCCAATCACCATCAATTGCAACACGGATAAATTCCTGCTTATTCTGGGTGAAAACATCTTTAGGCAGCACCACGGCTGATTGCCTGTCACCCATTTCAACCTGCCAGACAAGGTTCAACCAGCGTTTTTCCAAAACGGCATACTGATACTGCTCATGCAATCCACAAGGAATGGGCTTATAGTCGCTCAAGTTATTACCTCTCAATCTGCAGTCAACGACTTTGTCTTATATTTTTAACATGTAAATTTATTCGACAACAGATCCTTGTATCTTTTTTGTATTTTTCTGGTTCCCATTTAAATGCGTGCCGGGAAAAATCGCATCTGCCCTCATCCAAACACACAAAGCCACTCAACAGGATCATTTTCCTTTTCCAAGATCAAATAATATCAGATTACTTAGCCTCATCATCCACACACCACTTAGTAGTGGTTATTCTTTTATGCGTTGTGCAATAATTATTGTTAGTTAACCAAATAATGACAACTTAGCAACCTCTCACATACCACAGATCGATTACTATATAAGTTTCCAAGCTATCTAAACGATTCGGTAAGATTAAGGTATTGTTAAATCCCGGCAAAACAATTTAAAATTCACCTGCACAATCAAATAATCACAAATTTATCTAATAATCATGAGTACTACAAAAAAAGAAATTGATGTACTGCGTGCCCGCATCGCAAGACTGGAGCAGCAGCAAGAAAAAGAACAACAAGAACGTCAAGCCCTCAAGGAAACCCGCGAAAGTATCTTGAAAATCCTCGATGACGCTGATGTTTCATTTGAATCATTTGTCCGATTCAATTACAAGTCCATTCGGAGAATAATAACCAAGATCGATCGCGAAATAGTCAAAGTGGAGCGGCCAGTTAAGGCCACGACCAAAAAGAAAGTGGCGAAAAAGAGAGTTCGGAAAATCGACCAAACCGAAGACCACGATTAAAATCCCTGCCGGAAAATACTCCAATATTCCAGGCGATCCGGAAACCCTGTTTGAAGTAAAAGAAAAAGGCCCACGGCCCAAGATTCTCAAGGCCTATGCGGAGGAAGTCGGTCTGGAAAGGTTCCTGGAACAATGCCGCATTGATTGATTTCGGACCCGGAAAGAGTTTCTCTTGCATTCCGGCATCTTTGAACAAGATACCCACCCGCGGCACACAACGCTGTTGCATCGGCGCGCCCAGCGATGGTGTCGAGGGTAGTCTTCAACCGTTCGAGCAGTGAATTGCAATTGATTCGAAAAATATTTCGTGTCTAAATCCGATACGATACAGGGTCTGTAATATGCTGTCTCTTTAATCACCAGGGGCTGCTTGTAATAGGGCCAGGGATGGCTAACGCTCATTCAGGCAGCCACTCTCTCCAATGAGTTTCAGACCAGTCGACAGCAAACCCGGGTCGTAGTAGAAGCCTATTTTTTCAGCTCACGCAGGAAGTTCTCATTTACTACATGCTTGAATCGGGCATAGCGTCCAGCGCCATCGTCAAGAGCATCACTCCGGTACGAATATAGCGAGCAGATCATTGAGAAAAAGCCTGCCTGCCGGGGTTGTGTCGATCCGCTCGTCTTGGATTTCGAGCAAGCCCTGCGCCATCGCCCGCTGGAGTCCGGATTCAAGCCGCGCCGCAGACAGGCCGGTGCGGCGGACAAAGTCCGATCTTTCGAATCCTTCCGTCAAACGCAATTGGTTCATCAGGAATTCGAGCACCAGATCATCCGCGTTCAACACCCTGCGTCCTTGAACGGCGTCGCCCTCCCTGACCTTATGCAGATAATCCACCGGATGCCGCCATTTGGCGAACCGCCGCACCGACCCCCAGACGTCAGTCAGTTTGCCATGGGCGCCAGCGCCGATCCCCAGATAGTCGCCAAAGGTCCAGTAATTGAGATTATGCCGACAGCGCCGGCCTACCCGCGCATAGGCGGAGATCTCGTACTGGGCATAACCGGCAGCCGCGAGATGGGCCTGGCCCTGTTGCTGAATCTGCCAGATCTCATCTTCCTCCGGCAGGGTTGGCGGCGCATGATGGAATGGTGTATTGGGTTCGAGGGTGAGTTGGTAATAGGAGATGTGCCCCGGATCCAACTCCAGGGCGGTCAGCCAATCGGATTTCGCGCTCATTGCCGTCTGCCTCGGCAGGCCGAACATCAGATCCAGATTGAGCCGCTCAAAACCCGCCCGTCTGGCGTGCTCCACCGCTTGCACCGCTTCGTCAGGCCCATGGATGCGTCCCAGGGACAGGAGACTGTCAGGCGATCGAAACTCTGCACCCCGATCGAGAGCCGGTTCACGCCGGCATCCCGGTAACCCGCAAAGTTCGTCGCCTCCAGGGTGCCCGGATTAGCCTCCAGGGTGATCTCGATCGGCTCAATCCAGGGCAAGCGGGCCTTGATGCCGATCAACAACCGGCCGATCGAAGCCGGGGCGAACAGGCTCGGGGTGCCGCCACCAATGAAGATGCTGTGTAAAGGACGATCCCCCGACAACCTCAGATCAAGGGACAGATCGGTGAGCAGAGCGTCGATATAACCCGCTTCATCCAGCCTACCCCGCAGCTGATGCGAGTTGAAATCGCAGTATGGGCATTTCCTTATGCACCAGGGAATATGCACATACAGCGAGAGCGGCGGAAGTTCCCCCATTAAATCCCGTCTCGGGCCCGCAGGTAGGGGATATCGGAGATTCGACTCCATTCCCGGCTGCCCTGCAGAAAGGCGCTGTAGGAGGCATAGACCCGCTGCGCGAATTCATCTTTGTTCGCCAACTCCTGCACCACCTCTTCGGAAAATTTGCGCAGGGTCGTCAGCACGTCTTCCGGAAAGGCGCGGATCTCCACGCCATGCTTCTCTACCAGGGTCTTCAGGGCGGCAGGGTTGCGTGCAGTGTACTCGGCCAGCATGTCCTGGTTCACTACCTTGCAGGCATTCAGCACAATGGCTTGCAGGTCATCGGGCAAGCGATCGAAGGCCGTCTGGTTGATGATCGCCTCCAGGGTGGTGCCCGGTTCATGGAAACCGGGGTAGTAATAGTACTTGGCCGCCTTGTAGAGCCCGAAGGCCAGATCGTTATAGGGATTCACCCACTCGGTGGCGTCGATGGCGCCGGACTCCAGGGAAGTGAACAGTTCGCCTCCCGGCAGGTTGACCGGTGTCCCGCCGGCCCGTTTCAAGACCTCGCCACCCAGTCCTGGAATCCGCATCTTGAGGCCCTGCAGATCCGCCACGCTGTTGATTTCCTTGTTGAACCAACCGCCCATCTGCACCCCGGTATTGCCTGCCGGCGCCGGGATCAGACCGAAGGGTTTATAGAGCTCGCGCCATAGCTTGAGGCCATCACCGTAGTACATCCAGCCGTTCATCTCCTGGGCGGTCATGCCGAAAGGTACGGTAGAGAAGAACTGCGCCGCCTCGCTCTTGCCCTTCCAGTAATAGGCGGCGCCATGGCCCAGTTCCGCGGTACCGCGGGAGACCGCATCGAACACCTCAAAGGCCGGCACCAATTCGTTAGAACCGAACACCTTGACCTGCAGCCGTCCGCCGCTCATCTCGGTGATCAATTCCGCCAGTTTATTAGCGCTGGTGCCGAGGCCCGGGAAGTTTTTCGGCCAGGTCGTAACCATCTTCCATTCGAAGCGTCTGCTGCTGGTCCTTGGCCTCCGCCTGTGGAGCCGGTGTTCCCCTGCCGCAGGCCGCAAGCAGTCCTGCAGCCCCGACCGCCAGGGAACCGGTCCCCGCCTGTTTGATAAAGTCACGTCGCTTCATGAACGATCATCTCCTCTCGATACTGAATCATGGTACGGGAACAGACGCACCCTGGTGGAAAATCAACAGGCCGACAGATTGGCATAGGCCAGCACCAGCCATTTGCTGCCCTCGGTCTCGAAATTCACCTGGACCCGCGCACTGCGCCCCTGCCCTTCCGCATTGAGCACCACCCCTTCGCCGAATTTGGCATGCCGCACCCGCTGGCCGAGCCGGAAGCCGGTCAGCTCCTGACTGTCCAGGAACGGGGATGGACGGTAGACCGGTTGGCTGATCTGGGGGCCCGAGCGCACCTCGCGCAGCAGATCCGCCGGGATCTCGCGGATGAAACGGGA
This sequence comes from uncultured Gammaproteobacteria bacterium, assembly GCA_963716875.1. Lineage (GTDB taxonomy): Bacteria > Pseudomonadota > Gammaproteobacteria > Chromatiales > Chromatiaceae > JASJBU01. Next base: position 26,595 of record CAVQUR010000018.1, on the reverse strand, counting down.
CGGCAGGGAGATAGTTCTCGCTGCCGTGCAGGCGCCGGCTCTCCGCATGGGTCAGATAGAGGGTCTGCATGGCCCGCGTCACCCCGACATAGCAGAGCCGTCGCTCCTCCTCCAGCCGGGCCGGGTCTTCCGCCGACATGCTGTGGGGAAACAGGCCCTCTTCCATACCCACCAGAAACACCAGGGGAAACTCCAGGCCTTTGGCGGAGTGCAGGGTCATCAACTGCACGCAATCCTCGAACGGATCACCCTGGGCCTCGCCGGCCTCCAAGGCGGCATGGGACAGGAAGGCGGACAGCTCGTCCAGCTCCTCGTCCTCCTGGGGCGCATAGCCGAACTGACGGGTGGCATTGACCAGCTCCTCCAGGTTCTCCTGCCGATCCACCCCCTTGCCGTCCCGGCTCTTCTCGAAGTGCTGGGGCAGCCGGCTGGCGGCCAGGGTCTGGGCCACCTTCTCCGGCAGGCTCAGCGGGGCGGTGTCCACCCGCAACTCCTCGATCAGATCATGAAAGCCCTGCAGCGCGGCGGCAGCGCGTTTAGGCAGGGCGCCGCCCTTGAGCAGCTCCCTGGTGGCCTGCCACAGGGAACAACCGAAATCCCGCGCATGCCCGCGCACCCCGTCCAGGGTCTTGGGTCCGATGCCCCGGGGTGGCATATTCACCGCCCGCTCATAGGAGGCGTCGTCATGAGGATTGTTGAGTAGCCGCAGATAGGCCAGGGCATCCTTGATCTCGGCGCGCTCGAAGAAGCGCAGCCCGCCGTAGACTCGGTAGGGGATGGCCGCCTGGATCAAGGCCTCTTCAAACAGGCGGGACTGGGCAGTGGTGCGGTAGAGGATCGCCGCCTCGGTGCGAGCATGTCCCTCTTCGGTAAACTGACGGATGCGCTCCACCACAAAACGCGCCTCGTCCACCTCATTGAAGGCCGTATAGAGATTGATCGGCTCCCCTTCGCCATCGGCGGTCCACAGGCGCTTACCCAGGCGCCCGCCGTTGTGGGTGATCAGAGCATTGGCGGCGTTCAGGATATTGCCGGTTGAGCGGTAGTTCTGCTCCAGCTTGACCAGTCGGGTGTTGCCATAGTCATGCTGGAAGCTTTGGATATTCTCCACCCGGGCGCCCCGCCAGCCATAGATCGACTGGTCGTCGTCCCCCACAATGAACAGGTTGTTGCGGTTACTGGTGAGCAGTCGCAGCCAGGCATACTGGATCGCATTGGTGTCCTGGAACTCGTCCACCAGGACATGCCGGAAGCGCTCCTGGTAATGCTGCAGGATATCCGGCTGCTCCCGCCACAGTTCATGGGCACGCAGCAGCAGTTCGGCGAAATCCACCATACCGCCCCGTTCGCAGGTAGCCTGATATTCTCTATAAACCCGGATCAGTTGACGTTGATAGGGATCTCCGCCATCATCCAGATGCTGAGCCCGCAAGCCTTCGTCCTTGCGCGCGTTGATGAACCACTGCAGTTGCCGGGGCGGCCATTTCGCTTCATCCAGGTCCAGGCTCCTGACCACCCGTTTGACCTGGCGAAACTGATCATCGGAGTCGAGGATCTGGAAACTCTGCGGGCAGACCGGCCTCCTGCCAGTGAGCCCGCAGCAGACGATGGGCCAGGCCGTGAAAGGTGCCGACCCACATGCCGCCGATCGGCTGACCCAGCAGCTCCTCGATGCGATAGCGCATCTCTCGCGCCGCCTTGTTGGTAAAGGTCACCGCCAGCACCGACCAGGGCGAGACGCCTTCCACCGCGAGCAGCCAGGCGATGCGATGCACCAGCACCCGGGTCTTGCCGCTGCCGGCGCCTGCCAACACCAACAGGTTACCGACCGGTGCGGTCACCGCCTCGCGTTGGGCATCATTCAGGGGATCGAGAATCAAAGAGACATCCATTGCGGCATTTTAACAGGGTTATCCGTTAAAATGCGCCATGCACCCCCATGACCTGCGATAAAATTCCGCTTCAAGGATCACCGGGTCAGAATAAAAACCTTCTGGAGCAGATTTCGATGCAACTACTGGCTGGCGATATCGGCGGCACCAACACCCGTCTGGCAATCTACCGCGTGACAGAACCAAACCGCTATGATCCCGCTGCGGGAACAAATCTTTCCCAGCGGTGAATATCCGGACTTGGAATCGATTCTCGAGCGTTTCCTGGCTGCTTCGGAGCAGCGGATCGGTCGGGCCTGCTTCGGGGTGGCGGGACCCATCATCGAACAGACCTGCGACGCCACCAATCTGCCCTGGCGGCTTTCCGCCGCGCGAATTCGGCAGCGTTTCGGATTCGAGCTGTGCTGGTTGATGAATGATCTGGAGGCCAATGCCTGGGGCATAGGGGCGCTGCGTGACGAGGACTTCGCTGTACTCAATGCCGGGCAAGCCGGGGCTCGCGGCAACGCCTCCATCATCTCCGCCGGCACCGGTCTGGGCGAAGCCGGGCTCTATTGGAATGGGCAGATGCATCGACCGTTCGCCTCCGAGGGCGGTCATACCGACTTCAGCCCCAGCGATCGTCTGGAGTTCGCCTCTGTTCGAACAGCTTGCCGCACAATATCGGACGGGTCAGCTGGGAACGGCTCGTTTCCGGACCCGGACTGGAAAACATCCACGCATTCCTGCGTGACTATCGCGCCTGTCCCGCACCGGAATGGCTGGCCCAGGAGATGGAGGTCAAAGGCGTGGCGCCGGTCGTATCCGCCATGGCGCTGCTACAGCGAGATCCCCTCTGTGTCGAAGCCCTGGACATATTCGTCCGCCTGTATGCCCGGGAGGCCGGCAATCACGCCCTCAAGCTCATGGCGACCGGCGGGGTCTACCTGGGCGGGCGGTATCGCGCCCCAGATCCTGCCAAGGTTGCAACAGGCGGATTTCATGCAAACCTTCTGCGACAAGGGGCGCATGCGACATCTCATGGAAGCGATGCCGGTCAAGGTCATCCTCAACGACAAGGCGGCCCTGCTGGGCGCCGCCCGCTTTGCCGCGTTGCAGTAGAATGCACCGCCTCGCGGTTGTCATATATCAACGTTACGTTCAAGCTATAGCGTCAGTTAGATAAATACATAGACAGGAAGAGACCCCATGCCGCAACTGCTCTCGCTCTCCCGCGCCGCCAGGCTGGCCGGTATCAGCCGCGGTGAACTGCAGAAAAGGATTCGCCAGGAAGATGCCAAGACCTTCGAAGGTAAGATCACGGTGGAACTTTTACTGGAACTCTACCCCACATCGACATGGACAAAGACCCGGTCTTGGAACGGGTGCAGAAGATCACGGTCAGATGCCAAACCCAAGAAACACTACAGTGACGGCTGGATGCCCGACCCGGAAGTCTTGATGAGCCGGCTCAAGGATTTCCAGCACACCCTGGTGCAGACCAAAGCGGCCCTCAACGCCGCCGAAGTCATCATGCAGGAAACCCTGACGGTACTGACCGCCGCGAGAGATGTCGCCGAGGAGCAATTGCGCAATCAGGTCGTCGAACTGCATCACTCAGCTGGAAAAGGCCATGCAGCGGGCGGAACGGGCCGACGATGCCCGCGCCGCCCTGTTCGCAAAAGATGCCCTGCTGAAGATCGTCTCCGCCAGTGTGCGGCTGCTGCCCAGCGGCCACGAGTTCTTTCTCGAAGGCAACGATGCGATTCTGGATGCCGGCCTGAAGGCGGGATTCTACCTCGACTATGGCTGCACCAGCGGCAACTGTGGCTCCTGTAAATGCAAGGTGGTCTCAGGCGCCGTGCGTAAACTGCGGGACCACGACTACGTAATCAGCGCCAGGGAACAGGAGCAGGGTTACGTTCTGGCCTGTTCCTACACCGCCATCTCCGATCTGGTGATCGAAGCCAGGGAGGCGGGGATGGAAGAGGCACTACCCCATCAGGAGATTCGCGCGGTGGTGCGCAAGATCGAGCGGATGAATGATGAACTGGCCCTGCTGAACATCCAGACCCCACGCACCCATTCGCTGCGCTTCAAAGCCGGCCAGCAGGTCAAGCTGACCGTGGAAAACGGCAATCATGCCGATCTCTGCATCGCCAGTTGTCCCTGCGATGGGCGCAATCTTCAATTCATCGTGGTCCGCACAAGCCGACGACGCCTTCAGCCAGGCGGTCTTTTCTAAAGCCATGGCGAAGCAAACCGTATTGATCGAAGGGCCGACCGGCAGCTTCGTATTGCAGGAAGACTCCACCGCGCCGGCCCTTTTCATGGCCAAGGGAGAAGGCTTCGCCCCGATCAAGAGCCTGGTGGAACAGGCCATCACCATCGACAACGCGGAAGGTATGCAACTGATCCAGGTCGGCGGCAATCCACCCGGTTCCTCGCTCGACAATCTGTGCCGCTCCTGGAACGATTCATTGGACAATTTCGTCTACTCTGATCTTCCCGCGGACATCGGCGCGACCGAGCTGGCTGAAGTCCTGGCTGCCTCTCTGGCCGGTACATCACGGGTGGATGTCTATCTTGCAGGTCCCCAAGGTTGGCTGGAAACCCTGTTCGAGGCCGCCCGCAGCAAGGGTCTCCAGCCGCAGGACTGGCATTACTGGCCGATCGGTTGAAGCGCATCAGCGACTTTTAAATTCCACCGGAAGAGGCCACCCAGCAGGATGGCTTCTGCGCTAGACTGACTGCGCTATTGCCGATTCAGGATTACTCGAACGGTTTCGGCTGCGGCGTTTTATCGGTCGATGGCGCCAGAATCGGCAGAATCAAGCTGGGCTGCTCGCCAGCCAGAGTCTTGAGGGAAGGCCACGATCTGGGCATTTTGCTGATCACTGAACTTCTTGCCCAGCTGCAGCCGGCCCATGACATCCACTGCCTAGGCGAGAGTTTCCGCTTCGCCGTCATGAAAATAGGGATAGGTCATTTCCACATTGCGCAAGGTGGGAACCTTGAATTTGAATCGATCGGCATCCTTACCGGTGACGGCCGCCAATCCCTCGGCGCCACTCTTGGTCTGATAGGATTCCACCACACCCATCTTCTGGAAGGAGTTGCCGCCGACGGCGGGGGCATTGTTTTTTCGTGGGTGTGGATAGGCTTTGCATTGGATTCCCCTTTTTGAAAGGCTTAATTATGGCTGAGCACGCCAAATAAATAAAAATCCTCAACTTTTGCGGCAATGATATTTCTCAATGATTCAATAACCTGTTGCTGCAAGCATTAGCAAAGTGAGAGGGACTGTCCGCTACGGACTGACTCTCAGTGATGATCGAACTGTGGCCTGGTAGGCTTAGATCCGTCATCTGAAGGGCGCATCACTCGCATTCAAGACCAGTTTATTAACGGTTTGGCTGTTCAATGGGCCCAAGATCGCAACAGGTAAACTTTACCCAAGGAGACGCCTTTAATTTGACCATCCTTCAGACCCCATTAAGTCTGAGGATCAGACGAAAATGATCTATGCCAGTTGTGATACGCCATGATCCAATTAGTGCAGGGTTCTACCCAGCCAACCGGATAGAAGTGATGCAAGCACCCGCTCTGCCAGCACGCACGCTGGCTTTTGCTTCCTCTGCATGGCTGTCAGATGGCCTCGATTTCGATCCGTATAACTGATAGGCATTAGCTATCAACATCATCGAAACAACCATTATGCACTAACGGTTTAAAGCGCTATCCTAATGTACCACGCAGGGAAACTACACGACCCTACGTTAATTTTCTTGATAACCACTTGATTCGGAGACCCACTCAATGGAACTCAAAGGCAGCAAGACCGAGCAAAATCTGAAAGACGCTTTTGCCGGAGAATCCCAGGCCAATCGTCGCTATCTCTACTTCGCCTCCAAGGCTGACGTGGAAGGTTACAACGACGTTGCAGCCCTGTTCCGCTCCACCGCTGAAGGCGAAACCGGCCATGCCCATGGCCATCTGGAGTATCTGGAGCAGTGCGGCGACCCAGCAACCGGCATGCCGTTCGGCCCCACCGGCGACAACCTGAAATCCGCCGTAGCCGGTGAAACCCATGAGTACACCGACATGTACCCGGGCATGGCCAAAACCGCACGCGATGAAGGCTTCGATGAAGTCGCCGACTGGTTCGAGACCCTGGCCAAGGCCGAGCGCTCTCATGCCAACCGTTACCAGAAGGCACTGAACGAGATGGAGTAAATCCTTCTGCGGGCGGCCCCTGGGCCGCCCGCAAAATACCCGTATTTCATAGAGGTACAAAGACAATGGCAGGTCCCACTGGTCAACGCGAAGGCAACCTGGAAGCCCCCACACGTCACCCCATCGACTGGAAAAACCCGGATTATTACGACGAAGCCAGCCTGTTCGCAGAGTTGGAAAGGGTCTTCGATCTATGTCACGGCTGTCGCCGGTGCGTCAGTCTGTGCCATAGCTTTCCCACCCTGTTCGACCTGGTGGACGAATCACCCACCATGGAAGTGGATGGCGTCGCCAAGGAGGACTTCTGGCAGGTCGTGGACCACTGCTATCTCTGCGATCTCTGCTTCATGACCAAGTGCCCCTATACCCCGCCACACGAGTGGAATATCGACTTTCCTCACCTGATGCTGCGCGGCAAGGCGGTAAAGTATAAGAAGGGCGACGTAAAGCTCCGCGACCGCATCCTCACCAGCACCGACAATCTCGGCAAACTGGCGGGAATCCCGGTGGTAGCCGGGGTGGTCAACACCTTCAACAAGGCAAAGAATTTTCGTGAGATTCTGGATCACACCCTGGGGGTACACCCCGAGGCTAAGCTGCCGGAGTTTCACAGCAAATCCATGCGCAGCTCGACTCGCCGATCATCGCAACAGCCAGGCGAACGGTGAGCCGGCTGGAGAGACCAAAGGCAAGGTGGCCCTGTTCGCCACCTGCTATGGCAACAAAAATGAGCCGCACCTGGGCGAGGACCTGGTTGCCGTGTTCGAGCACAACGACATTCCAGTAACCCTTGCGGACAAGGAACAGTGCTGCGGCATGCCCAAACTGGAGCTGGGTAATCTGGACGCCGTCGAACAAGCCAAGAATGCGAATATCCCGGTGTTGGCCAAGTTGGTCGACGAAGGCTGGGATATCGTGGCACCCGTACCTTCCTGCGCCCTGATGTTCAAACAGGAACTGCCACTGATGTTCCCGGATGATCCGGAAGTGAAGAAGGTCGCTAACGCCATCTTCGATATTTTCGAGTACCTGATGATCCGCAACAAGCACGGCAAGCTCAAGACCGATTTCAAACAAGGCCTTGGCAAGGTTGCCTACCATGCCGCCTGCCACCAGCGGGTGCAGAATGTCGGACAAAAGACCAAAGAGTTGCTTTCGCTGATACCCGATACCCAGGTCGAGATCATCGAGCGCTGCTCAGGACATGACGGGACCTATGCCGTGAAGAGCGAATTCCACGAACATTCCATGAAGATCGGTCGCCCGGTGGTCAACAAGGTCAAGCAACTCGAGGCCGATCACTACGGTAGCGACTGCCCGATGGCAGGGCACCATATCGAAAACGGCCTGCAGGACGGCCGCGCCCCGGAACACCCCATCAGCATGCTGCGTATGGCGTACGACATTTGAGATACACAGGAGATAAGCATGGCAAATGAAGGTTACCACGAGCCGCTGGAACAGCTCAGCGAAGAAACCCGTGACATGCATCGGGCGATCATCTCGTTAATGGAAGAACTGGAAGCGGTCGACTGGTACAACCAGCGGGTGGACGCCTGCACTGACCCGGCGCTGCGCGCCATCCTGGCGCACAATCGGGATGAAGAAAAAGAACATGCCTCCATGGTTCTGGAATGGATTCGTCGTCAGGATCCCGCGTTCGACAAGGAACTGAAAGACTATCTGTTCACCGATAAAACCATTGCCCACGAGTAACCCTGGAGTGCGACTGATGGCCCATCTCTCACCGACAGACCTCTACAGTCTCGAAGAGTATGCCCGAATCCGCCCGGACTTTCGCAAGCGGGTCATCGAGCACAAGAAAAACCGACGTGTCGCCATCGGCCCCAACGCCGCGCTCTACTTTCGAAGATGCGTTGACCATGCAATATCAGGTCCAGGAGATGCTGCGCATCGAGCGTATCTTCGAGCCGGAAGGCATTCAGGAGGAGCTGGATGTCTACAATCCGCTGATCCCGGATGGATTGAACTGGAAAGCCACATTCATGATCGAATTCAACGACGTGGAAGAACGTAAGTCGGCGCTGGCCAAGATGATCGGCATCGACAAGGCGGTCTGGGTCCAGGTGGCGGGTCATCGCCAAGGTCCGCCCAATCGCCAATGAAGACCTGGACCGGGAGACCGAAGACAAGACCTCATCGGTTCATTTCATGCGCTTTGAACTCACCCAGGAGATGGTGGATGCGCTACACGGAGGCGCCGGACTCGCCATGGGCATAGATCATCCGGCCTACCATCACACGGTTACTGAACTGGATGACGCGGTACGAAATTCCCTTATACAGGATCTGCAGTAGACCACCCTTTGCTTGGTTGGCAAGGCCGAAAAGGCGTTGCGAACAGGCCTACGACAGACTCCCCCTGTCGTAGGCCTTATTTTTTATGTACCCCTGAAAGCTAACCCATTCAATAACGATCCAGGATGACAAAGATCCGATCAAACGATCCGACCTTTTATCATAATACGCCACAGTATGCTCGCAGATGAAGCCAGACGAGATAAACATCCGACCCGCCGAAGCAACTGAACTCGATGTTGTAAACCGGGTGGTTGAACAGGCGATCATGGGCTGGGAGTTGCCGGAACGGGTAAAGCGTCTTGCTTTACCCAGCTACCGCTATACGACATTCGACATGCACCACATGGAATTGTGGTTGGCGGAAGGGCCCGATATAGGAGTGCTTGGCCTGGTCGCGTGGGAACCGGCTGATCCCCAAGAATCTCCTGATGGGGAAACCGCCATGTTGCTGCACGGCATCTTTGTGGCTCCCAGCAATCAACACCAAGGGATCGGCAGCCGCCTATTACAAACCGTGGAAAAGACTGCCCGAGCAGCCAATTTCACAGGCATCCTGGTCAAGGCCCAGACCGATGCAGTCGGGTTCTTTCGCGCCCTGGACTATAGCCAACTGAGCACTGACAATCCTGACAGGAATTATCCAAACCGATACTGGAAATCAGTTTCTTAGCCTGTCCGACCGGTCAGACAGCCGACAACTGCTTCAGTCGAAAGAGACGGCCCCCGTCAACCCATCAGCGTGGCCTAGGTCTGGGAAGGAACCCGGCACCGATGCCGCAAGTAACTTACGAAATGGCATCATCTGCCTATCATCAGATCCGGTTTCCCCCAAGGCGCATTAAAGGCTTTACCCAAAATGCCGATGATTGCTTGGAAACACCCTGTTATCTGAATGACTTGTTATTCCATGACACTAATCCAAGTCAGTCAACAACGATAGCAGGCGTCAGGATAAGGGTCGCTGGACGAAAATAAAGACTCTCAAGAAAGTCATATCAACCTAATCCGCTGAAGTGGTAACTGGCTAACTCACTCACTGCTGAGCTTTGTCGGTAATCGTTAACTATCATCAATCTTGAAATTAGTGGGATCTTCAATGCCGCGCTTCTCCATAATGTACCATCGATATTTCTTCCTCCTCTGGCTGTTCTTGCTCAACATCCCCGGCTATACCGGTGGTGGAGATCTAGGGGAGATCATCGAAGCCGGCGTACTGCGTCATCTGGGTATTCCCTATGCGAATTTCGTCACCGGCAGTGGCGATGGTCTGGACGTGGAACTCATCCAGGGGTTCGCTGCACATCTCGGGGTGCGTTATCAGTTCATTGCAACAGACTGGCACCATGTCTTTGGCGACCTCACCGGCAGATACGCACGTCGTGGTGACCAAGACGCCCAATCTCTGGAACAAACCACCATCAAGGGCGATCTCATAGCGAATGGCATGACGATACTATCCTGGCGTCAGGAGATCGTGGATTTTTCCGATCCGACCTTTCCTTCGTCGGTCTGGCTGGTCGCCAAAGCGGAGTCTCCGCTCAAGCCGATCACCCCGTCCGGGGCACTCGAAAAAGATATCTTGAAGGTCAAAGATTCCCTTGCAGGCATCAGCGTTCTGGCCCTGGAGAGTACCTGTCTCGATCCCAACCTGTATCGAATGTATGACACCAACGCAGAGATCCGACTGCCCAAGAAATCACTCAAGCTCAACGAAATGGCCCCCGCGATACTCAATCACGAGGCGGAAGCCACCCTGCTCGATGTACCCGATGCCCTGATTGCGCTGGAGAAATGGCCGGGACAACTGAAGGTAATCGGCCCGATCTCGCACCATCAGGTCATGGCCGTCGCCTTTCGCAAGGAATCCCCGAACTTACGGGAGGCGTTTAATCTCTATTTAGAGCAGATTCGCAAAGATGGGACCTACAACAAATTGGTAGAGAAATACTATCCTTCGGTGTTTCTCTATTATGCCGATTTTTTTGCCGACTGATGACGGTCCCCGAGATAGCCCGTAAGTCAGACTCCAAACGAGGCCGCTTTCTCGTACACGCGGCAGGACCTCTATTGGTGGCCTATCTGATTTTATTGTTGGCCACGACATACATATCGCAGCAGAATCTTCGGGAAGCCGCCATCAATGAACTGAATCTGGATATCGAAAAGCGGGCCGCGGCACTCAGTTATTTTCATTCTGAACGCATAGCGGATCTCACCACCCTGATCGAGGATCAGGCGCTTTCCGCCTTCTTCTCCAATCGGGCACTGGGCATGTCAATGGAGTATGGTCTACGCGCCAGCCTGCTGTTGATGCGGAAAAGATTTGAGAAGCTGACGCTGGATAAAAAAATCGAACATTCAACAGCCTATCTGCGACTCCTGTTTATCGATAATCAGAATGAACGACTGGTAGATGTGGGGGAGGCGAGCGGACAACCGGAACACTGGACCCACAGCTGGATTCACACCTTCGATACGCCCAGGCATCAGATCTTTGAAGATGCGGGCCATTATCATATGCTGCTCATCTTTCCCTATCGTTACAAAGGGCAGAGACAGGGCACCATCCTTGCCGAAATCAATCATCAGGCGGTATTCGACAAGCTGGTGCAGCAACAATCAGAGACGAGGCATCCCAGAATTTTTTTAACCACCGCGACCGGTTTGATTCTCGACAAAAACCTGGGAACCCGGCAATTCACCGCGCCGAAGCAACCGCATCGACTGGAATCCCCAACAGAACCAAGCCAATATTTCATCTGAATATCTCAAGGTCAGTATTCCAGGCACGCCGTTTTTCCTGGCTGTCATGCGCCCGCAATATACCGATGACTTTCTGGCGTCGCCCTGGTATCTGCTCTCACTGGGCGTGATGGCGCTGCTGGTTCTGCTGTCTATTTTAATCGGGGTACGCACCCAGTCACATAACCTGATCCTCAGGGTGAAATTCGACGAATCCGAAAAACAAGGCAGCCTCCTACATCAAAAAAACCAACTCCTTGAAAGAGAGATCGAGAAACGACAGGTATTTGAAAAAAAATTGGCCCATCAGGCCAATTATGATTCGTTGACGGAACTGCCTAACCGCAACCTCGTCATGGATCGCCTTTCCCAGGCGTTGAGCCGAGCCGAGCGCAGCAAAAAATTTGTTGTCGGCATGTTTATCGATCTCGACCGCTTTAAAAACATCAACGATACCTTAGGTCACGATGCGGGCGACCTCCTCCTCCAGCAGGCCGCCATGAGGCTCAAGCAGTCCATACGCGGGTCTGATACCGCGGCGCGGCTTGGCGGCGATGAATTTATGGTGTTGTTGCCGGATATCGACAATATTGCAACGGCCGAGAGTGTCTGTATAAAAATCATAGAGAATTTCTCCCGCCCCTTCGATGTCCGTGGACAGGAATTCCATGTCTCCGCCAGTATTGGTGTTGCCATCGGACCAGACAACGGGTCGAACGCACAGACCCTCATGAAATGCGCAGACCTTGCCCTCTACCAGGCGAAAGAGGCGGGGCGTGATACCTTTCGTTTCTTTACCAAGGAGATGAATCAACACGCCAAGCAACGGCAAGCCATCGAAACCCAACTCATCCGGGCCTTGGAAAAGGAGGAATTTATCCTCCACTATCAGCCCATCATCGATCTGAAGAACCAACAGATCCTGGGGACCGAGGCGTTGATCCGCTGGACCAATCCAACGCTCGGCAACATACCACCCAATCGGTTCATCCCGCTTGCGGAGGAGTCAGGCCTGATTGAAGAGATCGGTGATTGGGTGCTGCGGCAAGCGGTGCAAACCCTCACAAGTCTGGGCCCTGAGGCCGCCAAGCTGCGTCTTGCCATCAATATCTCCTGTCGCCAATTGCTCAGAAGTCGACACTTTCAAGACAAGGTTGAATCTCTGCTGTGCACCTACAACTTCCCAGCGGAACAACTTGAGCTGGAAATCACCGAACGCTTGTTGTTGGAAGAAAAGCCGGAGATCTTACAACTCCTGCATGAGCTGCATGAACAAGGAGTGCGCCTGGTCGTCGACGATTTCGGCACGGGATATTCCGCCCTGAGCTACCTCAAAAAGTTTCCACTCGATGGGCTGAAGGTCGATCAATCATTCATCCGGGATGTGCTCGTCGACAACAATGACGCCAGTCTGACCAAGGCCATCATTGCGATCGCCCATGAACTTGGCATGGAAGCAACCGGCGAAGGGGTCGAAACCAAAGAGCAGGCGAAATTTCTGCAACTGGCCGGTTGCGATTCAGCACAAGGCTACTACTTTGGTCGTCCGGCCGCTGCATGCACCCTGCAGAACATGTTGAGTCGACATGTCGATAAATCAGACAGCTTACCCCAGCCCTGGGCGATTACTCCTCTACTTAGTCGATGATACCCCCGGCAGCGCTTTGTCAGCCGAAAAATCCGCCGCCTCCCTACGCCCGCTCCATGCGCTAAGGTGTCAGCCGACAGGACAGGTCGGCAATCACCATGCTATGGCTCGCATGGGGATTCTCAGGTGAAGGACCCTGCGTAAGCACTGCCACTCCCGATGCATACCCCTGAGCATGTAACCAATCACAACAAAACGGCCCCCAGTCCGTGAACTCTGCTGCCACATGCACCGGCTGCACACCATAAGAGAACTGCAGGGTCTGGCAGGTGACCTGTTCCGTACTGAAGGCGGTAACCCAGGTCGGCAGGCGATAGCGGGTGATATTGCGTGCCGTCGCCCCTGAGCGGGTCGGCACCAGCACGGCTATCGGATTGAGGTTGTTGACCGCCTGTTGCACACAATGGGCGATCAGGTCGACCGTGGCAGAACCGCCTTCCCGGCGCATTCGTTGCTCCTTCACGGCCAACTCCCGGCTCGGTTCCGTATCCACGGAGATCTGGGCCAGCATCTCAACCGACTCCACAGGATAGCGCCCCATGGCCGATTCCGCCGACAGCATCACCGCATCGGTGCCATCCAGGATGGCGTTCGCCACATCCGTAGCTTCCGCCCGTGTGGGCCGGCGGTGGGCGGTCATCGACTCCAGCATCTGAGTCGCGGTAATGATCGGCTTGCCCAAGCGATTCGCCTGTGCATCAACTGTTTCTGCACCACCGCCATGCGCGAGATCGGGATCTCCACACCGAGGTCGCCACGCGCGACCATCAAGCCGTCCGCCACCTGCAGGATTGCATCGATATGCTGGATGGCTTCGTGCCGTTCAATCTTGGCGATCACAAACGGCCGTCTGCCAAAGGTCTCGGCCGCCGCCAGCAGAGCCTCGATATCGCCGGCATGGGAAACGAATGATTGGCTGACCGCATCCACTCCCTGGTTCAGGGCGAATTCCAAACACTCTCTATCGCGCGCGGTGAAGGCGCTGAAACCCAGATCGATACCCGGAAGATTGAGACCCTTACGAGAGAGCATTTCACCTCCCGCACGCACCTCGCAACGGACCTCGTTCTGCGTGACCGCCTCCACCTTCAGTGAGATCAGACCGTCGTTGAGAAATAGCTTATCCTCCGGTTTAACGATCCTGGGCAGCTCCTTCAGGCTCACCGAAACACGTTGCCGGTCGCCGATGATGTCATCGGTCGTGAGGATCAGTCGATCGCCAATCTGCAGTTCAACCGGTTCTTCAGCGAGTTCTCCAATACGCATCTTGGGGCCGGGCAGATCGGCCATGATCGCCAGGCGCAGACCGGTTCTTTTCGACGCTTCCCGCAGGCGGGCGATGACCTGCTCATGGGTCGTAAAATCCCCATGGGAGAAGTTTAACCGGGCGATATTCATCCCGGCCCGCAATAATGACTCCATGGTTTCCAGGGAGTCTGAGGCAGGGCCGATGGTACAGACGATCTTGGTCTTGTTGGCGGGTAGTTTCACTGCAGGCTCCATAAAGAAATCGCCATCTATTCTAAGTCATTCGATGAAATAATTATTTCCAGCCGAGGGGTAATTGCGGCAGCGACCCTAACCCACCTCGATCTTCGAAGGCTGACACCGTATTCGGCAGATGCCCGAGCACCACCTTGACAAAGGCTTCCAGGACCGTGCGGCGGGGGAAGCTTTGGCGAAACACCAGGGACACCCGACGACAGGCCCCGGGCATCTCCAGACGGCGCACGATGATGCCGCTATCGGTCATCCAGGGCCCTCGAACAGCGAGCGCCGGCACCAGGGTGCATCCGAAACCCGCACCCACCAGCTGCAGCAAGGTCTCCAGACTGGCTGCCCGCAGATCGCCCATCTCGCCTTTTACCGGCCGGTCAGATAGACCGAACACCTCCATGGCCTGCTGCGCCAGACAGTGGCCGTCCGACAGCAGCAACACATCCAGCTCCGCCAGATCCTGCTTGGTGATCTCATCCTTGTAATAGAGGGGGTGTTTGGTGGGCAAGCGCCAGCCAGAAAGGTTCATCGAAGATGGGAATTGCGGCCAGATCTGGTTCATCCACCGGAGTGGCCAACAGCGCGGCATCCAATTCATGACTGCGCAGACGTTTGATCAGGGACTCGGTGACCTCCTCGTACAACACCAGCTTGAGTTGCGGATACTCCTTGCGCAACGGCACCAGGATCAATGGCATCAGGTAGGGACTGAGCGTCGGCAGGGCGCCGATGCGAAAGGGACCCGCCAGGGGATCACTGTGCGCCCTGGCCACCTGCTCGATGGCATCCGCCTGCTCCATGAGCTGGCGCGACAGGGCGATGATCTCCTGGCCGATCGGGGTAATCTCGACGGAGCGTTTGGTGCGTTCGAAGATCACCACCCCCAATTCGTCTTCCAGCTTTTTGATCTGGCCACTCAGGGTCGGCTGGCTGACGAAACAGCGCTCCGCGGCCCGGCCAAAGTGATGGGTTTCCGCAACCGCGATGACGTACTTGAAATCTCGAAGATTCATCGTCCCTTCCTTATAGGAGAATTCAATCAATGCATTATATATGAATGATTTCAGTTATCTATTCGGCGGGATTGAGTTCGCGCATTAAAATTCTGCCGGGCCCTCATCTGAAACTGCCAATCAGGCCATTGCGTCCGGTAACTTCCCGCTCTCGAAACAGAAAAATAAAGGTAGCTATTCAGCCGCCGTAGGAGCTGCCCGTGGCTGCGAACAGCGACGACAGTCGCTTTGTTAAGCTTACCGAAAAGGCTTGCCGCCTTTCGTCGCAGCCACGGCAGCTCCTACGATGGCATTTTTCAGTGTGACGGCTTGGGCAGAACATAGGGCGCTGAAAGATGCAATTCATATGGTGATTCGTTATACAGCTCGGCAGCCAACGATCCTTCCCCCTGAGGAGGGTGTCGCCTTTTGCAACACCCTCCTCAGGGAGAAGGCTTGGATGGGGGAAAAGAGCCTGCTGAGCTTTGTTACCAATCTCCATTCAATTCATGTTTCGACATTCAGCGGACGTTATCCTCGGAAACGACTTAAAATTAGGCCCATGGACAAAGCAATCGCCTTCTTTTTCATCGCGGTGGGACTGGTCTACTCAGACCTGGCCTCCTCACATTGGCTGTATGGCTACCTCCTGCCGGGCGCCCTGGTTCTGGGGCTGGCTTATCTCTTTTGGCCAAGGCCTTTCCTGGCGCTCTGTGGCGGTTACTTTACATTTCAGTACATGGATATCGGGAGTCAATCCTGGTTTAGCGGTGTGATTCTTCCCCTTATCTTCGCATTGTGTGTCCTCTACTTCATCTTGTGGATGGGCATGGCTGCCGTAACAGAGGCAGGTCAAGGGGGAAGCCTGGGCGGTGATAGCGGTGGTGATTGCGGGGATGGCGGCGATGGCGGCGATGGTTCCTGTTAGCGCAGGTTGCCTACCACGCCGACCTATACGAACGGAAAACTCATGCACAAAATGCTAGGATTGCTCTTCGCCTGGACCGGGCTTACCTTGTCCAGGCTTCGAACCGCCCAGGTCAGCATATAACGCACTGAAATACCGACTATGTTTATCGATGCCCGCACCCTACCCGACCAGAGTGAATTCGAGGTGGACCTGGCTATCATCGGCGGCGGTCCCGCTGGGATCACCCTGGCCCGTGCATTTGCGGGCAGCCATTTGAAAATCTGCATCTTGGAAGCCGGCGGACGGACCGGAGACGCCGACACGCAGGCGTTATATGCAGGTGAGAATGTCGGTCTGGACTATTCTCTGATTGCCTCGCGCTTACGCTTTCTGCGGCGGCAGCTCCAATCACTGGGGCGGATTTACCCGTCCTTTGGACCCGATCGATTTTGAAGCGCGCGAATGGGTGCCGTACAGCGGCTGGCCTCTCGGCATCGAAGGGATCCAACCCTACTACGCGGAAGCCTGCCATCTCGTGGAGGTCATGCCGGACCGCTTCGACGATATCGCCTACTGGCAGCAGCTCACGGGCGAGTCTCTGCCGGAGTTTATTACCGGCCGGATGCGGTCACAGTTTGTGCAGTACAGCCCGCCGACCCATTTCGGCCAACGCTATGGCGACGAGCTGGAGCAAGCCGGAAACATTCAGGGACTGTTACATGCCAATGTCACCGACATCGCGACCGTCGAATCCGCTAGAGCGGTATCTCATCTGGAGATTCGCACCCTGAATGACCTGTCTCACAGAGTCAAGGCACGCCGTTACGTGCTGGCGACCGGCGGTCTGGAGAACGCCCGATTGCTGTTGCTCTCCAATAAAACGATCCCTGCGGGCCTGGGCAACCAATATGATCTGGTCGGCCGTTTCTTCATGGAACACCCCCACCTGGGGGGATGTGGTGAAATCGTGGTCGCCGATCTCAAGCGCTTACCACGCATCTTTCGCGAACGCGTACATACCAATGGATATTCCGCGAATGCCGCCTTTAATCCGAGCCAAGCATTCCTGCGGGAAAAACAACTGCTGAACGCTACTTTCATGGTCGGAGTGGCCAGTAGATATCGCACCACCGAGCAACCAGACCCTACGAATAAAAGCGCAGGCAAACACATTGACATGTTGATGGCAGCACGTCCATTTCTGACCGACAACGAAGGCCCGATCGACCCGCAAGATCCTGACCTGCTTGGGGTCTGGCTCGGCATCGGCTGCGCCTGTGAGCAGGCGCCGAACCCTGCCAGCCGGGTCAGTCTATCCCACGAGCAGGACCACCTCGGTCAGCAGAAAATCCGGCTGGACTGGCGCCTGACCACACAGGACTGGAGCAGTCTTGTCGAACACACCCATTCACTGGCACTGGAGTTCGGTGCTCTGGGTATCGGGCGGATGCTCATGAACATCGAGGCGACTGGACACTGGCCCGACAAACTCAGCGGTGGTAACCACCATATGGGCACGACCCGCATGCACGACGACCCCAAGCAGGGGGTTGTGGATCGGAATTGTCGGGTGCATGACGTTGCCAATCTCTATGTGGCCGGTAGTTCCGTTTTCCCGACCAGTGGCGCGGCGAATCCAACCTTGACCCTCCTCGCGCTGACCTTGCGGCTGGCCGACCATCTCAGGAAGCATCTCTCATGAGTCAGTCGATGAACCCCCAAACCCTGGCTGCGCCGACTTTCCTCACCAACCGCCGTGCATTCCTGAAATCGATCCTGGCGACCTGGGCAGCATCCTGTGTCTTCCCCTGGCAACACGCCTGGGCAAGCGATGCGCCCCCAACCAGCGACTGGCCCGTATGGCTGCAAAACATCACGGGCCAACGGGAAGCGACAATCCGACTTGGACGGGCCTATCTCGAATCACATCCTGCGGAACAGGAGCCGGACCACCTCTTGAGCCTGATTGACCAGGCGCTGGTAAAGCTCCCCGATATCGATCACAAGCAACTCAATGACTCCACCCGGATCGCCGAGGCGTTGAAACGGCTTGTACGGGCGGAATATATCAACGACGATGTAGTCAATCCGCTGGGTTGGGTACTGAGTGTCACAGAGGCCCGGCTCTACGCCTGGTTGCTGCTCTCGAGAGACCTTGAGATAGCGATCTGTCCTTAATATACCTGACCGCTTGTCGCATCCCATTGTTCACAGCACTATTTTCCACGACGGATCGACCGTGTGTGATAGGCGTCTCGCAATCAATCCCTATCACTCATGCCCCTCAACCTCATAATACTCAATTCTGGCACTGTCCAATACCGTCTGGTTACAAGATTCACCCGAAGAACTGATGCACATGTTCTTACGTCATGAGCAGGCTCAATGGTTTGAGACATACATACCACGAAGCGAGACCGTCATCGCCCTGGAGGCCCTCGCCGGCAGCGGTGAAATCGAATTAGAGTCGGACCCCAATATCGCCAAACCACTGGATCTGTCCCGGTTACAAGGTAGCAATAGAGACTTTTCGAGAACTGGAAAAGCAGTATCAATATCTCTTTATCGACATCGCACCTCAATCCTCACCACTCACCAAACCGCCGGAACAGCTGGCAAGAGATTCCATAGCCTATTTAAAGACATGGTGCAGCTCGGCTGACAAGCTATTGAACAGACAGCTCAAGCTCGAGACCGAACGGCAAAATCTACTATTGCTGCAGGAATGTCTGGTTGCCTTGGCAGGGTATTCGTCTGAGTTCCCTCGTCTCGCTCAGCAAAGTGAGTTTTTATACAAAGGGATTTTTGCCTGCCCGCACACCCATCAACTCGATGCAAAGATCTGTGCTGCGGTCGACGAATCGTTTCCCGGCACCGAACACAACTTCTTCTTTGTGGCGGATCTGCCGGACAGGCAGATGATCATCGAACACGCGTACCACTCGGAATCCTGCCTCTATGTCCGTGTCCCCCGCTGGCTTTCACCCCGCCCTGCCGCACAGAAATCCCAGATTACACAACGGATCGCTAACATTGAGTCCGACATCCACGCCCATGGTTCAGAAGCTGGAGAACCATAAACAGACGCCGGAACTGGCACACGCCCTGGAAAACATGCGCTTGCTGGCTTGGTATGCCGATAAGGCGCAGGATTTGTCTACCCGGCAGACCTTCTGTCATGTAACCGGCTGGACCAAGGCGGAGAATCCGGAGGATCTGCAATTGCTGCTGCAACAGAAAGGCATCAGAGCTACCGTTCGTTTCACCCCCGCACCCGAGTCCTTCCTGCCGCCGATCAACCTGTTGTTGCCCGCATGGGCCCGTCCTTTTCATCAGTTTGTCGAGATGCTGGGGACGCCGGGCAGTAACGAAGTCGATCCCATCCTACTGATACCTTTAACCATATCCCTGCTGTTTGGCTACATGTTTCCCGACATCGGGCATGGCCTGATCCTGTTGTTAGTCAGCAGCCTGCTCTATCGGCGCTGGCCCCAGGGACGCTTCCTTATCGCCTGCGGACTCTCATCGATCTTGTTTGGGATCATCTTCGGCGAATTCTTTGGTCTGGAAGACCTGCTGGAACCCCTGTGGGTCAAGCCTCTGGAAAATCCAATCCTGATATTGCTACCGCCGCTGCTGTTCGGGGTAGGGCTCATGCTGCTGGGCCTGGTATTCAACGGCATTGAAGCCTTCTGGCGGAATGAATTCAAAATTTGGTTACTGCGAGATGCCGCGGTTCTACTGATGTACGGCGCCGGCTGCGTGGGGATTTTTTACCTGCCGAGCCTTTGGCTTGCTGCTTTCGCCCTGGGCTGGTTCGTTTTGGGCCAGTTGATTCTCAATGCGACGGATAGACTGGTGCAATTATTGAGCAGCCTGGCGCTGCTGATGCAAAGCCTGTTCGAATTACTCTTGCACACCTTTTCTTTTCTGCGGGTGGGGGCATTCGCGCTCGCCCATGCGGCGCTCACTACTGCGGTTATGCAGTTGGCGGATGGTATCGACGATAACGCGGCTAAAATCGTATTTTTGATTATCGGCCATTTACTCATCGTGACCGTAGAAGGCCTGGTGGTCTTCGTGCAAACCACCCGCCTGATCCTGTTTGAGTTTTTTACCCGCTTTCTGAAAGCCGACGGCCGGATCTTCCGCCCGTTGACCTCGCGGCACGAAAACCCAAACGAGTCAGCACAAATCCGCTGACTTTGAATCACATCAACCGTACAGGCTGTTCATCCTCCAAGCGCATCAGCTTGGCAATGATCCCCATGCCGGCCAGAGAGAATTTATCCACATCACCCCATTCATCGGACGGATTCAGGAGTTTCTCCTCATCACGCATTACCACACGAAGCCGATAGCGCCCTTCACCGGCCGAGGGCCCGGTATTGCGCTCCGACACTACATACAGGGAGGGTTGCTGTTTGCCATCTTCCACGATGGCCATGATGTAGCGATACTCAACCGGATCGTCAGATTCTATATCGCCTAATACGGTTGCTACGAAATTGCCGATCTGATGTCGCTGTAGTGGAATGGCGGTAAGTATATGTGGTACGGGCATGAGCATTCTCCAACAGAGTACATTCTTTTTTGCATTAACGCTATATCCAAATGTATGTGAAGTGAAATATCTATATAAAAGAGATTGTTTTAATTTTGCTCGATTTATTGAATAGAAAAAAGCAAAAGATGGTTACCACAATCAAACACCGCTTATGTCGTTCTAGTTTGTCCGATATTATATTCTTTTCATCATCACGAATGAGGATGAAGGCAAATGTCATGCCACTTAGCAACAACAACACAAAACGTAAGTCTGCATGGACCATCCGCGAATCAGCGAGACTCCAAACCAACACCATAACCCAAGAACCGATAAGATAATAAAATATGTCTTTTGGTACAACTCCTTCTGAATAAGCCTTGAACAAACCGTGCATCAAGAGAACAAATGCCACAAAATAAAATGAAAATCCTACCACTCCCTGTTCTACAAGTATTTCCAGATAATTATTATGAAAGTGGGGATGATCGCCAGCCTTAATTATCTCATCCTGGGCTAACAGAGAACGAGATGACCCAACTCCCCAGCCAAAGAACGGCTTTTCTAACCAGAGGTTCATACCATATAGCAACATATGGGCACGAGCACCTACAGCCGAGTTATATGGGATCTGTTCGCGATTAAAACTCAGCAAAGTCCCATATACACCATTGTCATCAGTTATTCTATTAGATAATATTTTATAATTTGCAGCGATCAAAATACCTAGTATGATAAAAATCAACGCTACAGAAAATGCCAATTGCTGAATATTAAATAAATGTAATATTTTTTTTTCTTTAAGTACAAGCAGAATAAAAACAAAAACAAATCCCGCCCACATCGATACCCAACTAGAACGGGCTTGTGTAACCACAGATGCCTCTCCCAATACAACAACACAAACTAGTGCCAGTAAAATAATTAACAATCTAAATATTCCTATATATTTTTTATAGATAAAGATGCTTAAAATAATCAATCCCCAAATCGATAAGGCAATGTGCAACCCAGCACCCGCTATAGAAAATCCAAAATCTTGTCGCCGATTAATAAACAAATTAAAATTATGCCAATCGGTCTCCATCAATATCTTTGCAATCAACCCCAAAATAGCCACTCCTATCATCCAACGCGCCATTTCATTATGACTATATAAATGCCAACCGATTATTATAAATAACCATAAATAGATCATACTCTTAGTATACTTTACTGCGTACTCAGATGTTAGCTGGTCAATTGAATCGGTAAAAAGCGAAAGGAGTATCAAAAAAAGGATTGCGCCTAAGGAGAGCCAGAAGATTGGTTGGGTAACCATCTTATTCCAGAAATCCGGAAATTGAAATAAAGCTATAACCAGTAATAAACCTGCACCAAAAGACGAACCCGCAACACCGAGCCAACCAAAAATAGCAAAAATAAGCATACCGATTTTTGTCAATGTTTGGATGCTAAAAAGTTCTGACCCTGAAAATATCATTGAAACCTCTTTTTTATTTAATACAGTTATCACTTCACTGATTTGTATTAGGCGCTGATTATACCACCTGAAGTTTGACCGTTTTCCCGTCGCCTCAATATGTCGACAGGCCGGTGATCATAAGCGAAAACCATGCACCATAGTTATCACTTATGGCCTGGCCTTGTAGACTACTGCAGTTCAATATTATCCCTTATTATCATCTAGTTAAAGGTGAATGTGGCATCCCGTTCTGGTAGAATTTGTATAGTTATCCCATTGAATATTCGGGTTCTCAGGGATAACTGTGGATAAATGAACTCCAATTTAAGTCAACCACACTACACCGGGAAAATGACAGGTGGCTTCGGCTAGCTTGACAACAGCAGAATTTGATTACAATAGGGCGAGGCGATAAGCGGTGCATCTGCTGCCAGGTTTTGTTTGCGAACTCATCCTGACCAAACCAGAGAGACAGCAGATGCAATTGAAGACTATCTTAAACCAGTGCCACACATTCAAGTCCTTTTGTGTACGAACAAGTGCGTTTTGTCGTCGAGCAGGGAGAATGGTTCATTGAGATTAAGGTGGCACCGCGACGCCGGCATCCATCGCTGGCACAACAAAAACTCAGGCGCGTCTCATAAGCTCCATCCAGTGCACCCCGGATACCCCGGGGCTTGCGTGGGTAACAGGCGACATGCAGCGTACCGCCGCAATAAATACAGCCCTCCAGCTGAACCTGATGGGCGATCTCCTGATCGACACGAAATAAAAACTGATAAAACCTGGAATCTGTTACAAAGGCATGGCACATTGATTCTGTCTCTTGTTTTCTTAGCAGAATCAAGCAGACAGCCCCCTCGGATAATTTTCAAGTTATTTGAGGGGGTTTTTCCTTATCCATCAGATAATGTGATCAACAACAGGGGTAAACCCATCGATTATTTTGATCACTCTCAGTTCGTTCTTTGCCGACCCACAACAGCCGGGTGTTCTCGGCATCGATCGGGTAGACCATCGTCAGATAGTTATGCCCCTTGCGCCAAGCGATTTCGTCCACACCAATGGCGGTAACGCCAGAAAGGTCTCGGTGCTCCAGCCCCCATTCCACAATAGTTTCAACCGCTTGAAATACTTTCTCCCAGCTGGTTCGGAAACTCACCGCCACTTCCTTCCAAGACAATTTCTTCGCCCAGTGCGCCAGAAATTGCTGATAGATATCGGTAAGTTCACGTTTGCCCCTCGCCCAAGGAACCTGCTCTACTTTAACCCCACAGTCTGCGCAATTGACTCGCCGCATCAGATAGACCAGAAACACCCGGTAACCCCACAGTGGGATGAACTCGAAACGGCGTTTCTTCAATCGGTCATACAGCGGTGTCGGTCGATCACAGCACGAACAGATGGCCTGGCTGTTGCGTCGCGGTACCACCGTGACTTCGATGACCCTTTCTCCATACTCGACGACAAAACGCACATTCTCGTACACAAAGGACTTGAATTTGTGGCACTGGTTTAAGATAGTCTTCAATTGCATCTGCTGTCCTCTGGTTTGGTTCTGATAAGTCTGGTAGCTCTTCTTTACCAAAACCTGGCAGCAGAAGCTCTCCTATCTTTGCGTTTTCCTTTTTTTAAAAAAACCTGTTATTCAATAGCTATCCGAATCCACCCGGGTTTTCCCGGTGCAGTGTGGGCAGGCGGTGGATTAGTGTGGGAAACCGGTGGTATGTGAGGCACGAACGTTCCACGGGTTTTCCATACGCTCACTCCGCCAGGGATGGCGGGGTGAAATCCATGGCCTGTCCACACGGAGTCCGGCTGCCAAAAGCGGGGGGCTTTTACCCACAGTTATCCCTGAGGACCCAAAATAATCAATTCGATTTGATTATGAGTGTATCAGTATTCGAACACTTGATGATGCCAAGGGTTGTAGCTGTAGAAATCAATAAGGTCAGATGACCTGATTTCGAGGAATTTACCCCGAGCCCAATTTCAGCACGAGACGTAGATTTGTACGCGGAAAAACCGTCTCGGTTGCGTTGAGCTCCTCGCAGAGTTTCTCAATCACCTGATTGGTCGCGACGTTCGCGCCGTGGTGCAGACGTACCGTCAAAGTGCCCGCTTCGGTGTCCGGCAACAGATCGGCCTCGGTGGTGTAGAGGGCGCGCAAGAGTCGGCGTGCCTCATCGGGTCGTTTGAGATGCTCGCGCAAGCTGTTGGCCATCGCCGTCTCGGCCCGGTAAGCGATCATCTTGAGGGTGTCGATCAGGTGCTTGGACTGAGTGCTGAGCCGGCGGAAACGTGCCTCCTCGGGTAGCTCATCGACGCTGACATGATGAGGTGTTTCCTTGCGCTTGGCCTTGAGCGCCTCGAGCTCGCGCTGCAGGTTCTCGATCGCCTCTTGCAAGACAGCTTTGCGCTGTAGGAACGGCTCGACATGCTTGGGTTCAATGGGCTCATCGAGGCTCATGGCGGCGAACTTGGCCAAGCGGCGGGTGAGCTTGCCGGTGAGCGAGCGGACTTTCCCATCGAGGTGGCGATAGTCGGGGTTGACCACCCGTAGGGGGTCGGAAATCACCTCGGTTCGATAGTCCGTCAAGCGGTCTAAAGCGAAGTGTTCACGGGCGTACTTGAAGAAATTTTCCTGCGACCAGCGAGCAAACATCGCCATGGCCAAGGGCGCCACCTCGCCGCGATAGTCGGTGCACAGGATGGCGGTTTGGTGACCCCGGTCGGTCAGCTTGCGCAGCTCTCGAACCCATAATCGGTTACTCAGGCAAGTTCCCCGTTCGGCCAGGTTCATGGTGACGACCTCGCCACTGGGCAGGCAAAACTGGCTTGGGGTAAACGCCTGTTCAGGCCAATCCTCGCCGGGGAATTTGTGATAGGTCAGACAGGCGATGCGCTGCGCCTTCATGCGCTGCAGAAAGTCCGGGGAATAGCCCTCGCGGTCGAACACCAGCGTGAAACGATGACGCAGCGGATCGTTGTCGAGTAGCTCGGGGTCCACTGGCACCGGTAGGTGTTGGTCCAGACGCGGGACAATTTCCTGCTCGATGACCTGAATCAGTCCGGGATCGACCGCCTGGTTGACGACGAAAAAGGGCTGACCGTCCATGGCGTTGACCCAGTAGTCAGTGGTGGCACGCAAGCACAACCGTTGGCGAGCCACGTAGTGACGTGGCAGCTTCGTCTGGTGGCCGTTATAGACGCGCACATGTCCGTCGACATAGAGCACACCACTGTGCTCGGGGGCAGCGGCCATCCAGCGCTCACACAGCGCGGCGCTCCATTGTTGCGGTGCATCCTCTTGGGCCAGCCGCTGGATCTTGGCACGCAGGGTGCGCACTTCCGGCACCCGATCCAGGCCCAGCAGGTTGCCCCACTCGCCCGGGGCCTTGTAGCGTAAGGCCTCGATCGAGTCGAGCCGTGCCAGTGCCATGAAGGCCAGCAGCAACAACAGGCTGTCCAGGCCATAGTAGCCTTTGGGCAGTTGCAAGTAGCGCTCTACCCCTTCGAGCAGGCCAACGGCGAGCAAAGCCGGCAGCGCACAGAGCAGACCCCCATTGGGTACGTCCAGCGCCGGGGTAAAGTCCGGGACCACCGCATCGAGTTCGCCGACGCTGGCGGCCAAACGTCCCTCGACATCGGTCGCTGCCACGCCCATCGAGGCAACCCGATCGGTGGCCGAGCGTTCGCTCTTGCTCGTCAGTTCGATAGCGTTTTTTTTACCGCTTTGTGCAAACGCCCTGCACCGACTGCTTTGCGCAGGGTGTCACGCTTGATGCCCAGTCGATCGGCGACTTCCGGGGTCTCCAGGCCGTCATCGAGCAATTGCTGGGCCTCAGCCAGTACCGCCGGGGTCAACACCGCCGGTCCGCGCCGCTGACGCGGCACGTAAAACCCTTTCGGTCCCTCCTCGCGGTAGCGCTTCACCGCCCGCTTCAGGCTGATCTTCGTCACCCCAAAGGCGCGCACGATGTCCGCCTGTTTGGCATTGCCGGTGACGCAGAACTGGGCAGTGATCATGCGAAACGAGGCCATGTCCTGCTCATCATGAACGAACACAGGCAGAGTGCCGTTGAAGTAGGTCACCCGCCCATCTTGCTTACTGAACACCAGCACCGAGGTGATGTGGGTCACTCCGGCGGGAAAAATCGGAAGTTGCATCTGTGCCATCGGTTTGGAGCCCACCAGTAGGGGAAATCGCAAAGGTACGCGCACCAGCGCGCGCCGAAATCGGTATCATCGCAAAATACCAGTCCCTGCCAAAGGTGGCTCAGTACCTATTGCGGTACTCGGCTTGTTTTCTATTGAATTCTATAAGGATTTTTGCCAGGGCCTTACAAGAAAGCTGGAGGGCGAG
>CAVQUR010000017.1:0-127962 GCA_963716875.1 uncultured Gammaproteobacteria bacterium | reverse complement strand
ATGGAAAAGGCTATTGAGGAGGCAGAAAAACTGCTGCGGCTGAGGGGATATCAATTTATCTACCACTCCAGCAGACCCTGGCAGTATGTTCTGCCACTGCAGAGAATGTCAGCTCCATGCTGCAGGATGCACAGAGAGGCAGAAAAACTGAAATTGATGCCAGTCAACGGTGCGGTTGCCGCACGTGCAAGAAATTCTCCTTAGACGTTCCCATGAATGAGTATCTGGTGACTGAAGTAAAAAAAAGAACTGATGCTGGCGGACAACAATGTTAATACCTCCTGAAAAAATTGGCTTCGACTTTGACGGTGTGATTGCTGACATAGGTGAGGCGTTATTACTACGGCTCGCCTGTGATGATCACAACTACTGCTCCCTAAATCTGCAGGAGATAACCGATTTCCATGTTGAAAAGTGCACAGATATTCCTGAATTTGTAGTAAACAGGATATTCAGTGATATACTGGAAGATTCTCTTGCAGCAGGCCTTATACCTCTTCCCGGAGTACTTGAGGTACTGCAGAGCATTAGTCACTCCTCCACAATAACTATAATTACTGCCCGCTCGGCCGAACTGCCCGTTGCCGACTGGTTTGATCACTATCTGCCCAGTGAGACCTCCAGGAAAATCAATATCATCGCCATGCACGACCATGATCAGAAAGTGCGCTACATAGAGCAGGAGAATCTTGACTTTTTTATTGACGACAGAGCAGAAACCTGTGCCCATATTGCCAAGGCGAACCTGCAGCCTATTTTGTTCAGACAGCCCTGGAACAGCCGCTGGCATGACTTTACAACGGTCAGCAGCTGGCAGGAGATTGCTGGACTTATTGATTCCTGAAATACTCATTCAGCTGCTTCAGGGATACGCGAAAAGGAGTTTTCATGAGATGCCCGCACTGCAACAACCAGATCCAGGTACACAGGAACCCCATACCGACGGTCGATATCATCATTGAAATTGGAGATAAGATCGTACTGATAGAACGAAAAAATCCGCCTGAAGGGTGAGCTCTCCCCGGCGGATTTGTAGATTATGGTGAATCTTTTGAAAAGGCGGCCTGGAGGGAAGCACGAGAAGAAACCGGCCTTGATATTATAAATCTGCAGCAGTTTCACACCTATTCAGACCCAGGACGTGACCTGCGCTTTCACACTGCTTCTACAGTCTTTATCGCCCAGGCGGAGGGAAATCCTGTTGCTGGTGATGATGCTGGAAAAGCAGAGCTTTTTGATGAAGAGTCACTGCCGCAGCTGGCCTTTGATCATGGCAGAATCTTGTCCGACTATTATACAATGAAAAAAACCGGCGGCTGAGAACTGTCATTTCCATCAAAGAAAAAAAGCCTCCATCATCAGACAAAGATCTTATTCAGCACCCAGTAGGAGAAAAGCCCCATACCTATGGAGCCGTACATCAGCATTCAGGGAATACAGTCTTTGCCGTATTTACGGGAAATCAGATAAACGTCACAAGCCCGAGAGCTCCGGAGATAATGATAAAAATCAACTCTTTCACGGTTCACCTCATTCTAGTTATCCTCTGACCCTTACTCCTGTCTTCTTCCGCAACCGTATAGACTTGGGCGTAACCTCAACCAGCTCATCATCATTAATATAGGCTATGCAATCTTCAAGAGTCATATCGACAGGAGGAGTGAGGACAACCGCATCATCGGTTCCTGAAGCCCGCATATTGGTCAGTTTGCCCTTGGCCGGGTTAACAACCAGATCAGCTGGCCTGGCATTCTCCCCGACGATCTGCCCCTGATAAAGGGGCGCGCCGGGATGAACAAAAAGCTTACCACGCTCCTGCAGATTAAATAAAGCAAAAGCCACTGCGGTACAATTTTCTTTAACCACAAGAACACCATTGACGCGGTGGCTAATTTCACCTGCATGGGGGGCATACTCATCAAACACGTAGCCATCATCCCCATACCCTTGGTATCGGTCATAAACTGAGAACGGTAGCCAAGCAGTCCCCGAGTAGGGATAGAAAACACCATCCTGGCCATTCCGTTGAAATTACTCATCTCTTCCATCTGACCTTTGAGTTTTCCAAGCTTTTCGATAACGGCGCCCTGATATTGCTCGTCAACATCAACAGTGAGTTTTTCAAATGGCTCCAACGTCCTGCCGTCCTCTTCCTTCAAGATGACCTGAGGACGAGTTACCTGAAACTCATAGCCCTCGCGACGCATTTTCTCGATGAGGATGGAAAGATGCAGCTCTCCACGACCAGACACCCTGAAACCCACAGCATCTTCAACGGAATACTGCAAGCGGGCAACGTCAGACAGCATCCTCTTTTAATCGCTCACCAATGTGCCTGGAAGTAACAAACTTGCCTTCCTTGCCTGCAAAAGGGGAATCATTGGGAACAAAATTCATGGAGATGGTCGGTGGATCGATGGTGATAAGCGGCAGCGGGGTTGGATTCTCTGAATCGGTGAACGTCACACCGACCGTAACATCATCCATACCTGCAACGGCTACTATTTCGCCTACTCCAGCTGAATCTACGGCAACTTTTTCATCACACTCAAAGCGGAATATTTTAGAAATCCGTACGGGCTTGATAGAACCGTCGCGACGGGCAACCACGATGGGCTGATTCAGCTCCATGGTGCCGTTGACAACCTTGCCGATACCGAGTCTTCCAAGATATGGGGAGTAATCGATGGTGCCGACCTGCATCTGCAGCGGATCATCACCCGAACGGACAGGGGTGGAATATCGGCAATCATCTTGTCGGAAATGTGTTTCATTGTACCGCCGTCAACAACGGGATCCTCCGGGTCGACGAGAGAATACCCTTCTTTTGCCGAGGCATAGACAACAGGAAAATCAAGAATATGATCTGGAGCATTGAGTTTGACAAAGAGGTCGAACACCTGATCGACCACCCATTCACAGCGGGCAGCAGGCTTGTCAATTTTATTGATGACCACGATGACGGGCAGGTGGTTCTCAAGGGCCTTTTTCAAAACGAAATAGGTCTGCGGCATCGGCCCTTCCTGTGCATCTACGAGAAGCAATGCGCCGTCCGCCATTCGCAGAACACGCTCTACCTGGCCACCGAAATCGGCATGTCCAGGGGTATCAATAATATTGATCCAATAATCCCCATACTTATAGGAACCGTTTTTCGAGGTAATGGTAATCCCTCGTTCTTGTTCCAAGTCCATGGAATCCATAAGCCTCTCAGCCACCGCCTGGTTGTCACGGAACATACCTGAATTTTTAAAAAGCTGATCTACCAGTGTTGTTTTTCCGTGATCAACGTGGGCGATAATTGCCACATTGCGGATCTTTTGCTGTTCCATTCTTTCTTCCTGCATTCCGGAGCATTCCGGGCAATATTATTGT
This sequence comes from uncultured Gammaproteobacteria bacterium, assembly GCA_963716875.1. Lineage (GTDB taxonomy): Bacteria > Pseudomonadota > Gammaproteobacteria > Chromatiales > Chromatiaceae > JASJBU01. Next base: position 124,587 of record CAVQUR010000017.1, on the reverse strand, counting down.
ATCGCAGCCAATGAATATGCAATACGATATGACAGATAACAAAAAAAGCACCCGCATTGTGCGAGTGCCTGCATAGACCGGCCAAGAAACCGATCAAGAAACCTTTCATATAACACTATTTCGAGGTGACTTGCAATCGAATAGTCTTTTTTGCCCTTTATACCTGCAAAATAGTTGGTTCCAACACCCTTCTGAGAGTCTTATGGCGGATATTTGCAGATTTTCGTAATGCGGAAACATTATGATCAAGATAATCGTACACGGTCGCCTGCTTATCCTTGGCTGGCCGCATGATTCTACCGATCACCTGAAGGAGTCTGCCTTCAAAGGTAATGGGTGTTGTCAAAAAGAGATTGCTCAACCCGGGACAGTCAAACCCCTCGCTCATCAGCTGCAGTGTTGCAATAAGGACCTGTACGTCACCCCTCTGCACCTGCTCGACGATTGCGCTTCTATTTTCCGTCGATGTCTGACCGGTAAGGAGCGCAACACGGATGCCCATACGCTGAAGTGACTGCAGAAAAACCTGACAGTGGCTGACCCTGTCGGAGACAACCAGTGTGGTTGCACCTTCGCTGCTGTTCACTGCTGCAGCTATATCATCTATTATCTGTCTGTTTCTCCCCTGATGAGATGTGAGAGCAGTGATAAGCGCCTGATAGTCTCCGCGATAATTAAAGTCAAAATCAGTTTTGTGAACGAGAACCTTGGGTTTGACAATGGCACCACTTGCCGCGAGCTCGTCCTGATTGACCTTATGAACCGGATCTCCCAGATGTAGAAATAGATAAGCCGTGTCATCTGATCGTCGCTGCGGAAGGCAGTTGCAGAGAGCCCCAGGAGATATTGACTGTCAAAGGCGGAAACAACATCGGTAAAAAGAGTGGCGGGCACCCTGTGACACTCATCAACAATGAGATGACCGAATCTGGGTGCCAACCGTTCGCCATCTTTCTGGCACTGTTTACAATGGCCACGGTAATATTTTCGACATTGCTGTGACCGTCTCCCACCAGCCCGGCAGAGAGCCCCAAAAACTCTGCGATTCTACCCGCCACTGGTAAAGGAGCTCCTTGGTGTGAACAATAATAAGGGCCGGCTGTCTGCGCTTGGCCACAAGAGCCAGTGCCATAACGGTTTTACCGCTTCCCGTGCCAGCCTCCAGTACACCGAATGAGCGCTTCGCCATATCCTCCACTGCCTTTTCCTGATATGGCCGCAGCTCACCAGTGAAAACACAATCTATTTCTGCAAGCAATCTTCTCTTGTCTATAATTTCCGGCGATATTTCCAGATGCTCCCGGCAAAGCAGGACAGCATTATTCGAATAACCTCGAGGAAATCGTATGCCCGTGGGAACCTGTTCGTAATACTTCAGCTGGGGTTTAAGTTTTTTGCCAACCCAGCGGCCATAGCGTTTCGCTGCAATATATTTGGGATTATCTATTGTCAAATCCTGTTTGATAATTCGCTCAAACTCGATAGGAATATGTTCGAGCAGACAATCCGACGATACCGTCAGTGTAACTTCTTCCATTTCATTTTATCCACAGATCGCACAGTAGCGTTGCCAATACAGATCAAGCTCGGGTGACAACAAATACTGCCGGCAATCCTTCTTGATGTTGCAAAAGAACGGGAAGCTATTATAGTAGTCCCTGTCCGTCAACGGCGCTTCTCCCCAAACTCATCGTTCCGGATAGAAACTATACTACAATTTGTTTAAACCAACAGAACAAACACCCCACAGGGGTACTCAGTTCAGTACATTTTGCCAAATACTCTTATTCATATAGCTGTTCAGGCACCTCTGACTCGAAGTGTATTTCCGAAAGCCGAGCTTCCCTGGATATTTGCAGGAGCAATCCTACCAGACATCCCCTGGATATTCCAGAGAATTGTATCACAAACCAACCTTTTAGACCCCTACCAGGCACGCCTTTACTTTACAGCCCAGGCGAGTCTTTTTTTCTGTCTTCTGCTGGCTCTTTCTCTTTTCGCAGCTGACCAGACAGCCGGCAAGAATCTTCCTGATTCTGGCAGGTAACAGCCTTTTTCACCTTCTTCTTGATGCGCTGCAGATCAAGTGGGGCAATGGAGTGCATCTGCTGGCGCCGCTCAGCTGGCAATATACTCACTTCAATCTGGTCTGGCCTGAACATATGCTGGGATATATTCTCTCACTTGCCGGAGCAGCCTATCTCTTCTGGAAAGTACCGAAGATTAACAGTAACCACCTCTGCCTGCATGACACTCCGAAGTGGAAAATATCACTGCTCGCTCTTGCCTTCTATCTGGTTCTGCCTTTTCTTTTTTTTGAACAGCTGGAACATAGCGACCCAAGCTATATAAAAACCCTGAGAAACAACGGTACACGAGCCGGGCAAAACAATAGAATTAGACCGCAGCTACTACTCTGCCGAAGACAAAAGCATCAGCCTTTTCACTGGTGAAAAAGTCTCTGTATCAGGAGTTCTTCCGGAAAAATCAGGGACTATTTCTGTGCAGGGAAAATTTATTTCGGAAAGACAGCTGCAGTCCTACACATACCATAACCACAACAACTACCGGGATTATGCATCTAAAGCCGGGTTGGTTCTGGTAGCTGCTATGTGGATATATCTGCTGCTGCAGAAACGACAAACTCATATTAGGACAAGGATTAAACCATGAAAAAATATCTGCTGCTGTTGTGCTTTCTGGCAATGACGCATCTTCCAACCTGGTGTGCTGCAGCCGCAGGCAGTTACATAACCATGAACATACCACAGCCGATCATTGCCGATGCGCTGCAGCGCGTCATCCCTCTTAACAATGACGGTAACTCCTCCAGTCTTGAAGGCACGATAACAATAGCACGCATCGACAACCTGCGCATACGTTGATCAGGTAATATTCTGCCACCTGAAACTGGTGGGAAACAATCTCAGCCTGGTAACCAGAGTAGCAAATCAGGACCTGCGATTGAAAATTGGCAGCGCCGAGGTTGATTTTGACTGCGAATCTCAGATTCGCTACGACCCCAGCCAGCAGGCGCTGTTCATCAGGCCCATTGCAAAAGGTGTTCAGTCTGCCGATGCTTTACGAGAAGGTGACGTGGGCAAGGCGCTACTTGTCTTCCTCAGACGGCAGAGAGTTCAGAACTGCCTTGCAGGATATCGAGCCAATTATAACCGAGGCAAGCGATAAGATGATCATTATCCAGACACGGATAGCAGATGTCAGAGCTGTTACAGGAGCACTGCAGCTCAGTCTGTCCCCAGAGGTAAGAACCGCTCCCAAAAAACAGTAACATTAACGCTGTAACGGAGTTCCCCAAGCTGCACGACAGGAGAACTCCTTCTCAACCAGTCTATTGCTAGAGCCACTTACAAAATGGTCTTTTCATACAAACTCTACGTTATGTTCAAAATCCTATCCTCAGAATATCAATTATATGCACCCCAAGGGCACTTCCTTCGGGGCGCCTGTGGTAAGATTTTTCGCATGCCTCGGAGTCTGCGCTTACCTGATTTTGAACGAATATCCTAATTTTGCAAATACTCGATAGTTATTATTTTTCCTCAGATGGATATTTACTCCGGAACCATTCTCTCCAACCGCCCTTCAATGCATACACTTTGGTGAAGCCGTTAGAAACGAATTTTTGTGCCACACGGGCACTAGTGTATTCGTCAGGTCAGGCACAATAGAGGACGATGGTCTGGTCCTTGGAATACGTATCCATCGCAGCCTCAATATCACCCTTTTCAAGTCTCACCGCACCTTTAATTTTAAACTCACTTGAGCTCCAGTCCCGCCCGGTTCTCACATCAAGAACAACCAGATCTTGAGAGTCGAGCATTCCCTTCAGCTCGTCTTTATCGATAGTCTCAATACTGTCTGCAAAGACAGAGGTTGAGCCAGCCAGAAAAACAAAAAGCAAAACTGCTATTATCCTTTTCATAATTTTTCCTCCCAGAGGTCTATGATTTTAAGGAATTATTTATGCCAAGCCTAATCCATATCACCGAGGCCAGCATAGTAACTGCGACAATAACCGAACAAAAAGTTGAACATAAAATTTCATCGGCTCATTCACTACAAGGTAAGCCATAATGAACAAAACGCTTATACCAATTACATAAGACATGACCTGGTACCATCTTCGTGCACCTCCCACAACCCAGCCGGCAGCAAAAATTCTTGCCGCCAGATACGACAGCCAGAGAACGATTGCTGCTTTTATCTGTGTTTCAAGGATTTTCTCTCCTGCATAGCCTGTCATCATCATCGCCTCAATAATGACGGCAAAAAACAAACCATACAGCCAATCAATTCATTTTCTTCGCGCTGCGGTCCATCATGAAAAAACGAATGCACACTTCTTTTTCCAACAATAAACAGTCCGTTTACGCCTGCAGCCACACCACTGATCACAGCCACTCCCATAATATATCTGCCGGTATCACCCGCTACCGCCCTGGCCAACTGCATATAGGAAATAGAAGAATGCAAAAGTGAAGTTGACTCCACATACCTGACTGGAACTGCAGACCAGCCAGCCAATAAAATAAATCCCAAAAAGAGAGCAAAAAAGACTATCCCATTATGCTGCCGTCCCCGATGAAAATCAAATCCAAGAAAGGATAGAAACACCAGACAAAACGCAAAAGCGGGCAACTGGCTGGTCTTCCGGGCGCCATCGAGATTAGTCAAAACCTCCGGAGTATCCCCGAGTATTGCTAGTATCAAAAGAGTTACAAGCGCCGCAAATGTGAGCAGCACACAACCAGCCTGAAATGTTAGAGCTGTTCTCTCACCAAATGCATTTACACCCGCAATAAGAAACAGGATCAGAGAAGCAAAGAGAAAGTTGGGGAACCAGTAAAGAAAAATCTCGTTAAAGGCAAAACCTGCAGAAACAAGCATACCCGTTGACACAAACAGCAGCATGGGGATTCTGCCGCAAAGCTGCAGGGTATGCGTAGAGGAGCTACCGATTACATTCTTGAGAGGAGATATTTCATCAGTGTGACCAGCCTCTCGAAGATATCCATGAAAAAGAATAAAAGCTGCTATAGCGCTTATGCCAAAACCTGCAAACAGCACCCCCGTTACAGCAGCACCTGACATTCCGGCTACCTTCCCTGTTATAATAAGCGATTCAGGAGTTACAAGCCATGCAAGGATAAGCCCTGCTGCTAAAAGGTTTGTTTTCATATACAATTACTACATTATTTATAGTGTCGATTAACGTTGTATTCCTTAGAGTTGCATCAATGATTATTTATTCCATAATGTTTATCGTAATAATTTAGAAGGACTGATATCAGTATCGCAGAACTCTTTTGACTATGTATGGACCGTGCTGCATGTTACTATGTAAAAGAGATAGGATATTTTCCTTCCCACTATAATAAGCATATTTTTCCCCAGGAGAAGCGTCATGAAAAAAATGGGTGAAATGCTGCTGCGCACCTCAGCATTTGAAGAAATAGTCATGGGCAACACAGCCCTGGTCCGAGCCATGGTCGAATCCGGCACCCGCGTCATTACCTCCTACCCTGGATCACCCACTCCTGAAATTGCCACCGCAATTCAATCTATCGACCATGATACGAGACCTTTTTATTTCGAATTCTCAACCAACGAAAAGGTTGCCACAGAGGTGGCTTTCGGGGCGGCTATAAATGGTCATCTATCGACGGTTTTTTTTAAAAGTGTCGGTCTCAATGTTGCCGCTGACACCTTCGTCCAGCTAAGCCTGCTCAACATTATCGGAGGCATGGTTATTGTTCTAGGTGATGACCCCGGTGCAAACTCCTCCCAGAATGAGCAGGACAATCGCCATTTTGCCTACCTGAGCTACACACCTCTTTTCGAACCAGCCAACCCTGCCGAGGTATACAGCTATTACAAGGAAGCCGCTGCGCTTTCAAAGAAACTGGCAAAGGTTGTCATTCTACGATTGACCACCCATGTCTGCCATGCCAAAGAAAAGGTCAGCTTTGATGCGTACCAACCGCAGCAACCGGAAAACAGAGCGGATTTTGATATTAACAATGGTCCCTACATCCCCCTTGTCTCAGCGGTTTATCCGATGAAACGAAAGGCACTGCAGCAACTGGAAGAGATCGAGACGTTGGGTTGAGGAGAGGAATCTTCACAGTCATATAGACAACAACAGCTCAAAGGGGGTCATCACATCTGGCCTTGTATACCTCTCACTTCTGGAGGCGCTTCATGATTCACCGGAAAAACCGGACATCCTCAAACTGGCGCTCGTATACCCGATGCCCAAAAAGACAATCCTTGAATTTTTACAATCCCATGATGAGGTAAAGATTCTTGAGGAGCTGGATGATACGCTAGAGAGAAGCATCAAGGCACTGGCGTATGACCACAATCTTACCACCAGGATATACGGGAAAAAACAACCTCGACGACTGGATTGGTGAATACTCGCCGGATAAGATCCGCTACATGCTCCATGTCAACTGGCCGGATATGGTTCGCGCCAGAAGACACCAGTTACCAGGCAAGAGGGTGATACCGGTGGCAATCCCCGACAGGCCTGCACAGATGTGCCCTGGATGCGGCCACAGAAGTGCTTTTCATGCTATTGGCAAAGTCCTTGGCAAAAATGAAATCACCGTTGCAGATATCGGCTGTCATACCCTCGGTTTTCAGGAACCCTACAACATCGGTCAGATAATGCTCTGTATGGGAGCATCAACATCAATTGCGGCAGGTCTCTCTCTTTTTAACACGGAGAGAAAGGTAATTGCATTTTTAGGAGATTCCACCTTTTTTCATGCCGGACTGCCGGGCATAATTAATGCGCGTCTTCAATAAGCATAACATTACTCTTATCATCATGGAAAACGGCACCACGGCAATGACCGGTCACCAGGATCACCCGGCTTCTGGCAGAAACTTCAACGAAACATCAGAAAAAATCCCTATTCGCAGTATCCTTGAAGGCATGGGAATACAAACAATTTTAGAAACAGACACCTACAAACAGGCAGAGCTGCAGGACCTGATTAAGCAGGCAATGGATGATACCAGTTTCAGTGTGGTTATTGCCAGGCACCCGTGCATGCTGCTCTTTGCCAAAAAACAGCGAAAAGCCAAAGGGTACAAAGGGTATGCAGCTAACCAGGTGCACATTGACCAAAAGGTCTGCGAAAGGATCTACACCTGCATCGAAACGTTCGCCTGCCCTAGTTTTATCCGCAATGACAACGGTACGGTCATCATGTCAATAAAGAGCTGTGCATCGGAGACGGCTCCTGTATGCAGACCTGCCCTACAAAGGCAATTATACGTTAACACAACAGGGAGAAACTCATGAATGCTTTTAATATATATCTCTGCGGCGTTGGCGGCCAGGGTATCGGGTTATTATCAGAAGTACTTCTGCGCGGCGGCGATTATGCCGGCCTGAAAGCGAAGGCGGTTGACACTCACGGGCTTGCTCAACGAGGCGGCATAGTTGTTTCACACCTCAGATTCGGCTCCTCTGTCTTTTCGCCAATGGTCGCCAGAGCGTGAAGCGGATCTTGTGATCGCACTGGAAAGGCACGAAGCGCTGCGAGGTGCTGAATTTGCTCTTAAGGATGGCGGCACTACTTATTTATTACAATACCGTTCTGCAGCCCTTGGGGGTACGGCTGGGCAAAGAGGACTGAAGTTTCAGAAAAATATCTTGATGATGCCTGCAGGAAGAGAGGCATCACTGTCTACAGCGTCGACTGTCAGGACCTTGAGGATCCTCGCATGCAGAATATTGCTGTACTTGCCCACATCAGCACATACTGGCCTCATCCCAGAAATAACCAAAGAGCATATGATACAGGCGATGCAGGACGTTGATGACAGAGAGAACACTGCAGGAGAATCTTCGCCTCTTCGAATCATTGTAACCGAGCAATAGCGCAGCAACCAGTAAATATCGACATCGATGCCGGAGAAAAAAGACTATACTAATTGAGTGATATGGTTAAGATACACCTACTGTGATTCACCAGACAGCAAACCTAGCTATATCGGCATGTTTGCTTATTTTTTTGCATTTGGTGCAATCCATCCACCACAGCCTCGTGAAATACTCCAGCAGACTGAGACAGAAATACCACAGCACAGGAGAATCTCGCCAGACCATCACTGTCACAACTGCTCAGCCATATTCTGCCGATTTTCAAACAGTACAAATTACGGCTGATTCTTGGTTTTTCGGCACTGCTGGCCGTTGATTTCCTGCAGCTGACCATTCCACGAATTCTGAAAAAAGGTGTCGACAGTCTCACCTCTGCAGCTGCAACCCCGCAGATACTGGCTCCGCTATGCCTTCTATATTATTCTCATAGCCCTTTTCGTATCCGTCCTCCGATTTGTCTGGCGCTATATGATCATCGGTTTTTCCCGGCTCCTCGAGCGTGACATTCGCAATCGGATTTTTTCCCATATCTTAAAGATGGATACGCCGTTTTTTGAAAAACACACCACCGGCGACCTCATGGCCCACTCCTGCAACGACCTCAGTCGCCGTCCAGATGGCCTGCGGCATGGGCATGGTGGCTGCGGTCGATGCCCTGGTCATGTCCCTTGCGGCCATCGGCTTTATGAGTGCCATCCATCCCATGCTCACCCTGCTGGCCCTGCTGCCGATGCCTTTTCTGGCCATTTCCACCCGCATTCTCTCCGGAAAACTGCATCAACAGATTTGCCACCGTGCAGGAGCAGTTTTCTCTGCTGACCGAATTCTCCCGCTCGACCCTTATCTCCATCGGGCTTATTAAGGCCTACACCATGGAGAACTTTCAGACCGGCGGATTCGACAAACTCGGCAGGAAATATGTGCGCAGCAATCTGCGGGTTGCCCCCATCCAGGGGCTGATCTTTCCCCTTGCCACCCTGGTCGGCAGTCTCGGCATGCTGATGGTATCTATTTTTTGGCGGTCGACTGGTTATAACCGGCGACATCATCCTGGGCGATTTTGTCGCCTTTATCACCTATCTCTACATGCTGATCTGGCCAATGATGGCCATTGGCTGGGTGGCCAACCTGGTGCAGCGCGGGCTCACCTCACTCGGCCGCATCGACATTGATGGCACACAGCCGCTTCTGCCCGATCCCCGGCAGCGAAAGAGAGTCGCAGCTCTAAGCCGACATTTGAGCTGGAGAACCTGCATTTTCGCTACCCAACTGCAACTGAACCCGTCCTGAACAATATTACCCTTGAACTTGGACCGGGAATTCACGGGATAACCGGACGGACCGGTTCCGGTAAATCGACTCTTTGCAAAATTCTGGCCCGGCTCTATCCCGTGGCAACGACGGTCAGTCTCTTTTTTGGAGGCAGAGGACGTCAACAGCTCTTCTCTGGACACTATATCCGCTCCCATATCGGCTATGTCGGCCAGGAACCTGTACTCTTTTCCGATACCATCGCCGCCAATATTGCGCTGGGTCGCCCAGAGGCCATCCGGGAAGAGGTTAGCCAGGCCGCCGCCAATGCTGCAATCCACGAAGATATTGCTTTCGCACTGAAAGATGGCTACGACACCATGACCGGTGAACGGGGCGTCAAACTCTCCGGCGGGCAGCGGCAGAGGCTGGCCCTGGCCCGGGCCCTGCTCTGCGACCGGCCGGTACTGATTATCGACGACGGTCTCTCGGCGGTCGATGTGGCCACCGAACATGAGGTTTTTGCCGGTCTAAAACAACACTTTGCCGGGAAAAACCGTCCTTATCGTCTCCAACCGCATCAAACTGCTGTCGATGACCGATAGAATTATTATCCTTGCCGACGGAGCAGTGGAAAGCAGACGGCAGCCATGATCAGCTCTTGCAGGAAAACTCCCTCTACCAGTCAATGTATGCCAAGCAGATGACCCAGGACGCGAAGAGGAGCCTGTCCTGCCATGATGAACTACGGCTACAGCGAAAAGGGCCAGCAAGGCTCCCTGAGTGATTTTCATCTGTGGGGACGGATTCTGCACTTTTCCGCACCATACTGGATCGGCCTGACGTCTCGCGGTAATTATCTCCATCCTGATCACCGGGGCCACCCTCACCCTGCCCCATCTGGTTCAGACCGCAATAGACAGTCAAATCACCAACCTCGCTCCTGCCAACAGACGAGAGGCTTGCCGGTCTGACGCATACCGCCTCAAATATGGTGCACTGATCGTCGCCATATTCTTTGCCTCATTCTGCCAGATGCTCGTTCTCGAATGGGTCGGCCAGTCGGTCATGCATACCGCTTCGACAAGACCTCTTTACTCATCTGCTCCATCTGGATCTGCCGTTTTTTCAACAGCCAACCCGACCGGCAGGCTGGTCACCCGGCTGACCAACGATATCCAGAACATGAACGAGATGTTCACCTCGGTCATCGTCACCCTCTTTAACGACCTGCTGCGTCTGGTCGGCATTCTCGTCATCCTTTTCTGGATGAATGTCCGCCTGGCCCTGGTGATGTCTCTTTTCATCCCACTGGCTCTCATTATCACCATCCTGTTTGCCCGCCTTGCCCGGGAGCGATTCAGGGCCATCCGCACCCAGCTGGCCAAACTCAACAGCTTTCTGGCCGAAACCCTTGCCGGGATATCCATCATTCAGCTTTTCGGCAGGCAGGAGTCAAGCAGACAGACCTTTGAGGACTTAAGCGACGGTTTCCTCCAGAGGACACTCAGCCAGATCAAACTCTTCGGCACCTTCATGCCGCTCACCGAGTTCATGAGTTCGGCTGCCATGGCCATGATCCTCTGGTACGGTGGCGGTGAAATTTTGCAGAAACAATTGACCCTTGGCGAGCTTGTGGCCTTCATCTCCTACATGCGGCTTTTTTTCCAGCCGCTGCGGGAACTCGCCCAGAAGTACTCCGTTGTCCAGTCGGCAATGGCCTCCGCAGAGCGCATTTTCCAGCTGCTTGACACCAAGAGTACGATAGCCCTGCCTCACAGCCGGTGTCCATGAAAAATGTGAAAGGAGAATCTCCATTTGACCAATTCCTTTTGGCTATGATGACACAAGCCGGATAATTAACAATATCGCTCTGAATCCGCCACGGCGAGACCGTGGCCCTGGTCGGCACCACCGGCTCAGGTAAAACGACGCTGGTCAATCTGCTGCTGAGATTCTACGATCCGCAGCAGGGAAGAATAACAATTGACGGTACTAATATCAGCGATTTTTCGCTTGATGATCTGCGCAGTCAGTCGGCGTCATCCTGCAGGACGTGTTTATTCTGCAGGATACCCTGTTTGCCAATATCGTCATGGATACCGGCTCAGGCAGAAAGGAGATGGAGCAGATTCTGCATCAGACCGGGATGAACCGTTTTGTCGACAAGCTGCCGCAGGGACTGGATACGATAATCGGCGAAGGCGGCCAGGAGCTGTCCACCGGCGAGAAACAGCTGCTTTCCTTCGCCAGGGTACTCTGCCGCAATCCGGCAATTCTGGTCCTGGACGAAGCAACCGCCGCCATCGACACCGAATCAGAAAACATCCTTGAGCAGGCCATAGCCGACAGCTTTGCCAACCGGACCTCGCTGGTCATTGCCCACCGGCTCTCGACCATTCGCAGGGCGGACAGGATATCTCGTCATGGAAAACGGCCGAATAATCGAACACGGCAGCCATGATGAGCTCATGCAGGTGGGCGGTCACTATGCTGAGCTGGTGGCCATGGATCTGCAACGATAAAAAAATCAGCCATACCTCCAGAACTCTCTTTCTCAGGCGTCCCTTCTTCAGCCTATTCAGTCAGCAGCTTATCTGGGAGGTAATATAGGCGTTCCCACCTGGCTGACCGCAAACATAGGCAGCAACCCTGGAGGCAAATCCATGGATCTCAGCAAGAGGCATGCCTCGCCATAGTCCTGTCGCTACTGCTGCAGTAAAAGAATCACCTGCACCAACAGTATCCACTACTTTTGTCGGCACAGCCGCCATGGCTGACTGCCCTCTGTCAATGGAAAAAATCCTGCTGCCGTCAGCTCCCTGAGTGAGGACTATGAGATCAAGAGCAAACTCCAGACACAACTTCTGCAGCAGAGAGCTCGTCATCTCCTCCTAAACCAAACATGTCGCTCACCACAGCCAATTCTTCGCTGTTTAATTTCAGAATTGTCGATTTGCGCAGGAGTATGCCAACAATCTCCTTTGCATAATATTTCTGCCGCAGATTGATATCGGCAGACTCTCATGCATTGCGGTTGTGTATGAGAAATAAATTTAAGGATAGCATCGCGTGACTGTTCATTTCGTAATGCAAGCGTCCCATAGCAGACAACATCGGCCTTTGCCGCGAGCTCAAGATGTGCAGCATTAAGCAGGAGATGATCCCAGGCTCTATTTTCGTAAAAGTATACGAGGGATTTCCCCCTCCACCCATCTTCACACCGACAGTACCCGTTGGATATCTGTCATGTACAACAATACTATGTGCAATATTTTTATTTTCCGGGTCGCGATGATTCGAGCTCCGTCATCATCACGGCCAACACTGCTGACAACAACACCTTCACTCCCTAACTGGCTGGCATGATATGCAAAATTTGCTGGTGCACCACCTAGCTGCCTGCCATGAGGAAGAACATCCCAAAGAATTTCTCCAATCCCGACCATGACCGGTAATTTCATTTCGCCCCTATCCTCAATTTATGATTAGTATCTTTTAGACGGCATCTGTAATTTTATGTAAGCAAGCCTGCTGCCTTAAATAAATAATGGCTGAAGTCCCTGTTCTCGCAAGATCTGACGGGATCAGCCTTGCCGAAAGAAACGGTAACCATGATAATACTGTAACCTATTAAACTTAGAGCGGCTGAACCGCATTTGTTCATGATACCCTGCGGGTACTCATTTTAGTGCCCCTTCAAGGGGTATAAGTGCCTTGGAGACCATAATAGTTTCATCATTTCAAATCTTTCTCCAGTTACGTGTTTTTTATTACAGCTTTTCAGGAGTAAGGCACTAAAAATAACTGATGAATTTCCTTTCATTCATGATACAACTTTAAGAGAGGAAAAAAAGACCCAAAAAATAATTTGCACAAGGACATGAGGAATATTCATGGCACTACAACAACTTTTTCAGTACATCAGCAACAATCAGAAAAAAGTCCACGAACTTTTCAGCACCTACCTTCACAAAGAAAAAAACCTGATAATTGGCAGCGACCTGTGGGATGATTTTATTACCTTCTGCAAGGACAGCGACTGTGAGGATATGCTTTCGTCGCCCCTTGCTGATGCATTCAAAAAAGCTCAGGAAGCCTTTACCACCGATGAGTGGTTCTGACTTTGTCATTCGTCCGCGCGTCGCCCAGTGGCATTTTCTCAGCTATCACTATGAATCAAAAATAATAACGGAAATAGGAGTCTCTCATTTTCACTGAATAAAAGAAAGCTTTGCCACTGGAACAGAGGGTAATTCGATCCTGGAAATTGACCTGGCCCCTTTTGAACGAGATTTTCCCAAAATGAACCAGGTAAAGTCCATCGGCAACGGAGTTGAGTTCCTTAATCGCCATTTTTCCAGCAGACTGGCCAGCAATCCGAGCCAGGGGAAGAACTGCTGTTTCTCTCTCCAGGGTACACGGCTACGGTGAACAGTCGTTTATGATCAACGACACAATCTGCAAGGTAAGAGAGCTGCGCACCATCTTGATCGGCATGGAACATCTCGACACTCATCCTGCTCATACCGAGTGGGATGACCTCAAGAACGACATAAACCACATGGGATTTGAACCCGGCTGGGGAAGAACCGTAGCGGGCATCAAAAAAAGTTTCACCTTCCTCGCCAACCTGCTCGAAGCTCCAGACTACGAAAATCTGGAGACATTTCTTAGCCGGATTCCAATGATTTTCAATATTGCCATCCTCTCGCCGCATGGCTTCTTCGGCCAGGAAAATGTACTAGGCCTGCCTGACACCGGCGGACAGATCGTCTATATTCTTGATCAGGTGCGCGCCCTTGAGCAGGAAATGGAAAAACGAATTTATAACCAGGGGCTTGATATCAAACCGCAGATCCAGATCATCACGCGGCTCATTCCCGAAGCCGGTGATACAACCTGTAACCAGCCTGAAGAACATGTCACCGGTACAGAAAATGTTAAAATTCTGCGGGTGCCCTTCAGAGATGAGACGGGTAATTGATACCTCAGTGGATATCCCGCTTTGAGGTCTGGCCCTACCTGGAGAGATTTGCCAGAGAGGCTGAAATTCTTCTCCTGGAAACACTCGGGCGTCGACCGGATCTTGTCCTGGGCAATTATTCCGACGGCAATCTTGTCGCAACGCTGTTATCGAACAGCCTGGGAAGTAACTCAGTGCAACATTGCCCATGCCCTTGAAAAAACAAAATATCTCTACTCCGCGCTCTACTGGAAGGACATGGAGAGCCAATATCACTTCTCCTGCCAGTTCACTGCAGACCTCATAGCCATGAACTCAGCCGATTTCATCATCACATCAACCTACCAGGAGATTGCCGGTTCCAAGGATGTGAGTCAGGCCAGTACGAAAGCTATGGTTCCTTTTCCATGCCTGACCTGCAGCGGATCATCCACGGCATTGATGTCTTTGACCCGAAATTTAACATTGTCTCACCCGGCGCCGACGCTGATGTGTATTTCCCGTTTACAAAAAAAGAAAAACGCCTTTTCGACCTGCATGATGAAATTGAACAGCTCATCTTTCACGACAATATACCAGACAGCAGAGGATGTTTCACAGACCAGGATAAGCCAATCATTTTCTCCATGGCCAGGCTTGACAGAATAAAAAATCTCAGCGGCCTGGTCGAGTGGTATGCAAAGGATGACCGTCTGCGGGAGCTTACCAATCTGTTTATTATAGGCGGCACTGTTCATCCACATAACTCCGGTGATGAGGAAGAGAAAGTACAGATTCACAAGATCCATCATCTCTTTGACGAATACGGTCTCGATACCAAGGTCCGGTGGCTTGGCAAACGGCTGAATAAAAATCTCTCGGGTGAACTGTACAGATACATTGCCGATAAACGAGGTGCATTCATACAACCGGCATTTTTCGAGGCATTCGGCTTAACGGTCATTGAAGCGATGGTCTCAGGGCTGCCAACATTTGCAACTCAATACGGCGGCCCCTTAGAGATAATAGAACATGGCGTTTCAGGATATCATATCAACCCAAACACGGGAGAGAGTACAGCTGCACTCATTGCTGATTTTTTTGACAGTGCAAAAGTGACCCGTAAGTCTGGCAATCCATATCTGATGGATCGGTTGCACGAGTTGAGGAAAACTATACCTGGCAGCGATACGCCAAGCGTCTTTTATCATTAACCTGTATTTACGGCTTCTGGAAATACGCGACAAACCTTGAACGGCAGGAAACAGACAGATACCTGGAGATGCTCTATCACCTGCAGTTCAAACCGCTGGCAGCATCGGTGGGGAAGAAGTAACTCCCGCTTGTTTTCCAGCATACGAGATTTCTTTTAACTTTATTTTTTTATTCCCGGGACATCCTTGACAAGACGTTTTATGAATGTCCCCGGATTTAGAATCAGGGATTAGTGCTGGAGAAATCCATAGTGATACAGGCCCTCTACAATGCCAGCTGCATACTCGCCTTCGCTGAAATAAACATTCACCCTGCCTTCAAGTTTCCCCAGCTCTTCACTGTGGTTGGCAACTACCAGTCCGCGGACTGCTCCCGTCAGCATGTCTTCATCATTGCCTGAATCGCCGGCGACCATGACATTGCGATATGAAAATTCGTATTTACTTCTGATATATTCCACAGCCTTTCCCTTGGAGGCCCGCACCGGCAATATATCGAAGAAACTGACCGTGGGAATAAATAACCTGACAACGCAGACGAAACTGCTGCAGTTTTTCATGGATTCTCTGCAGACGGCCATCCTTTTCTTCAAGGTAATAGCTGATTTTATGGCTCCTCTGTCCTTCAGCTTCCTGAAACACCAGGAAATCAAATTCTGCCAGGGCATTTTTTATCTCTTCCGGTTTCCATTGATAGGAGAGGTGTTTCTGCCACCCTTTGTCCAACCGGAAGTCAGGACCATAATAAATCTCCGTTCCGACAGAGCAGATAAGAATATCAGGGGTGGGTATATCATATTCCGTCATCGCTTCAAGGGTGAGTTCCAGGCTTCTGCCCGTGGCCACCCCCCAGGCAATATCACTCTGAAACTCGTTAAGGAGGCGGAACAGATTATGCGTGCTGTCATCGTCTCCAATCAGTGTGTTATCAATATCTGATATAAGGATACGGTTAACAGATGCCAGAGTTTTGCCAAATGAAGGTTTTTTAGCATCCTCAGCCATTTTATTTTCGTTAGTGTTCATACTGTTTTCCAATCCCGGTAGAAGTTTGCTCACCTCTGAGAGATATTTTTTACAATGAGCACCCCATGAATAGTATTTTCGAACGCCATTTATGCCGTTATTAGAGTGCCTTGCCCAGCTCTCCTTGTCCACCAGCAGAGAACGTATGGCAGAAGCAATCTTTGAAGAATCCTGGACTTCCACAAGGATGCCGTTAGAGCAGTTTTTAACAATATCGGCAGGTCCGCCATCGTTGGTCGCGACGATAGGGAGACCGCATGCAGAAGCCTCTATCAGAGTCAGCCCGAACGGTTCGGTGAGTGCCGGATTGACGAAGACCCCCTGGCTTTCTGCACACAACCTGTAAAGCTCTGGCACCTCTGTTGCAAAATCATGCTTTTTGGGAATTGCAAGTTTACCGTAGAGATCGAATGTATCCATCTGCAGCAGCATTTCCGTCAGGACAGCACGCTCATTTTCCTCCATTGTGGTAATATTACTCCTGATACCTGCAAATATTGCCAGATTAGCAATGGCCTGCAGCTCCTTGTCTTTACCGTATGCCTCAATTAAACCTGTTATATTCTTACGATGATCAGGTCTGCAGAGAACGAGGATAAACGGTTTCTCAGGTTTGGCCCAGAACCTGTTCAGCTCATTTTTAAGGGTCAACCGTGTCTGCTTCACCTCTTCGTTGAACATTTCGCTGTCGAGCTGGGGGTCGTAGTACGGATAAAAGGTTTCGAGATCAATACCTGGCGGAATCACGGCAAAATTGGCATGTTTTCCATTCCTGTAGAGACCATATTGTTTATCTATCTCTTGCTGCGTCGAAGTAACAATAAGGTCGGCATTTTCAATTATCTGCTCCTCACGGCCAATTCGAGTATCCATCTTGTAGTGGCCGTTAATACGCTTTTCAGTCAGACCATCTGCCAGCAGTTTCTGGAGTTTGTTTCTGCCCATTGAGTGACCGGTAAAGACCAGTGGCACATCAAAGGCTGCAGCAATTCCATGGCAACATATCCTGCATCTGCATAATGCCCATGAAAAAGATCAGGTTTCAGGTCTTGCGTGATTGTTGTAACGTATGGTGTTGTCAATATATTCTTCCAGGTGCAGGCCACAACAGCTCTTTACGGATATACTTTTTGCCACCGCATTTTATCCTGAACAATATTTGCTTTTTCTGAAAGGGGCTCAACAACAGTCCCATACTCAGAGCTGACCTTTGTGCTTTCAATCTGCCTGGTAAAGAGATCAACTTGAGCCACCTCTTTCTGCTCGCCCAGAGTTCGCGCAAGCTCTACAACATATTTCACCTGACCGCCGGTATCTGCATCCGCGCCCAGTTCTGGAGAGCCACCTCTAATCAAGCCATGAATACTGAATAGAAGAATATACAAGCCATTATTTTCCATGGTAATGTGAGTTTCTATTTTTTGGGGAATTACGTTAATTGTGCACCACTGTAAGAAATGATGCCTCTGAATGAGACAGGACTACACACCCATTATTTTATCCCTTTTCTCACTGTAGTGCAAACTCAGAGGATCTATGCTGACTGCATGCGGTACATTCTTTATGAATCAACACAACTGCTATCTCTTCGAATTATCACTATTAACCTTGTCACTAATACTAAAAAAGCAAGTGGCAGGATATTCTCCACTTTCCCTGTCACGGGCTTCAAGTATTGCGGACAAGGCCTTCCATCCCCTAATACATTTGTTCTGCTCTCATGCTTTGGTTCTCACGACAATATCCCAGAGGACAGGTATGGAATGATCAGTGAGGAGGTGGCGAAGACAAGTTCCTGTAACAAAGGTCATCGCCATGCTTCCCCAGATCGTGGAATACTCAGGTTATACCAGAGCCATGGGAAGCAGCCCCAGCGTTGTTCTGGCCAATGTGGTTAACAGTATGGGACGCAAACGGATATGCGTTGCCTGCAGCAGGGCATCACGTTTCTCCACACCCTTTCGGTAGGTTGCGTTTATAAATTCGACCAGCACAAGAGAGTCGTTGACCACCACTCCTGTCACACCGATAATAGCCACAAAACTGTTTACCGTAAAGAGCGTGCGCGACACAACCGTGCCGTAAATAACACCGGTTAAGGCAAAAACAATTGCGGATATGATAATCAGAGGCTGCAGGTAGGATTGAAACTGGGCGGCAAGACACACAGGTAAATTATGACAACCGCAATAACGAAAGCATAGGCCAGCGCAGACAAACGATTTCTGAGTAGACTCGTGCTCTCCTGCAAAATTAAGATTGGCTCCGGGGTATTCAGAACGGAGAGTGGTATAAAATTCAGCGACCTTTCCCACTATCATCGGGCTTGTAACGGGTGCGGCTGTTGCAATATCTGCTGTCAGAGTTATTGCCCGCTGGCTTTGAAACCTGTTGAGATAGCCAGGCTCAAGAGTGAATATCTTAGTACAGACATCACTCAGCCTGACCGTTCCCTCCGGCAGGTCAATAATGGCGAGGTCAAGCAGTCCAAACATGGAAGGATCTGCATCATTTATACTCTTTACGCGGATGTCAATTACCTCTTCTGGCAGTTTCATTTCTCCTACAATCTGCCCCTCCATCACCGTAGCCGCCAGACCCGCAACTTCAGCTACAGTAAGACCGTACTCGGCTGCTTTCGCCGCATCTACTTTAATCCGCATAACCCTGGCATCACTGCCCTGGTCATCTCGCAGGTCTTCAAGCCATGGGGAAATTTCTTTTTCATTACGGAGAAACGTCTCAACACGATGCGCCAGCCCGGCAACGCTTTCGCCGTTATTCCCAAGAATCCTGATGTTAATATCTCTGCCGGTTGGCGGGCCGTCTTTTTCCGGACGGAGAGAAAGGCTGAAACCTTCAGGGACAAATGGCTGCAGATACCTGCGCACACTGTCCAGATGGGCAATCACATCATTCTCAGGATAGTCTTCAAAACGTCTTTCATCGCTTACCGGCAGCGTTACAGCAGCGTAGCCCAGGTTGGTCCCGTATTTCGGACTAAAATCATCGCTGATATAAAATCCTGCGAAACCAAGCGCCGATTCGGCCTGTCCCTCGCCTCGGGCAATTATTTTCTCTGCAATTTCCTTTATATGGCTATGCACCTCTGCCAGAGGTGCTGGCCGGGCCGGTCAGTTCTGCATAGTAGAGAGAATAATCATCGGGGAAGAACTGAATACGCACAAGATTTGATTTACCCTGCAGCGATCCGGCAAACATTACCACCCCTGCGATAAAAAAGATCATTAGACAGAATACCGATAGAAAACGGTATCGCAGCGTCACCATGATAAGATGATGAAATATTTTCCGTATATACGCCATCACTCTGCCATCATCCAGCCTGCTGTAATAACGCGGTAAACCTTCTTCGGTGCTGATGGGTGAAGAAACTGGTGCTTCCGTCTGCCCCACTGACTCCCTCCTGGGCCCGAAATCGAGATAATGGCAGGGAAGAATAAAGAGACACTCAAGTAGCGAGGCCACCAGTGCAAAGGCGATCGTTTTAGGTATTATTGCAAAGAAGTCGCCTACCATGCCGGTCATGATAAGCATGGGCAGAAAAGCGACTACCGTAGTCAATGTCGCGGTCACCACCGGCAGAAAAACCTCGGCGGTACCGTCGATTATGCCGAATCTGAGTTTGCCGGTCTGGTAGTGACGATACATATTCTCCACCACGACAATGGCATCATCAACAACAATACCCGATACCAGTACAAAAGCGAACAGCGACACCTCATTCATAGAATTACCGGTCATGTACATCAACACCAGCGTGACAAGAAAGGAGAATGGTATGCCTATGGTGGTAAGAGCGGCATTACGAAAGCCCATAAACAGCCAGATAATCGAGCAGACGAGGAGGACGCCCAGCAACAGATTAATCCCAAGGACCCGCACGGAATCCTCAATTTTCAGAGCTGGAATCCTGCGTTGCTGCAAGAGATACCGCTTTCACGTACCAGGTCGTAAGCTGTCAACCTGCGTCGCGTACCTCTCTCGGCGATAAAGAGAGCGTTACCGCTACGATGCTTTAATACCTGCAGCGTAACACAATCCTCGCCATTCACCGAAGTCATGACAAAGGGGTCCTGATAGGAGAAATATCCCTCACTTGCCACATCCTCCAGTCTGACGAAAGAGCCATCACCATCTTTCCTGACAATTACCCTGAAAAGATCTTCCCTTGAGGTAAACTGCTCATCGACCTTGAGTATAAATTCTCCCAGATCTGTTTCTGCATTTCCCGCCGGATAGTTACACCTGCAGTACGGATTGCATCAGCAGCCTGACGGATTGTAACACCATACTGCCTGAGCTTTTCAGCTGAGAGAAGAAGATGAAACTCCCGAGTATACTCACCGCTCACCTTCACCTCCTGCACACCATCAAGCTGAGCAAGAGATATCTTTATTTCATCGGCAACAAGGCTGAGCGTTGTGTTGGAATGATTGCCGGCAACATTGACGCTTATTGTTGGAAACCAGTCATTGACGTCAAGAAAGTTAAAGATCGGCGTTTCCGTTTCCTCGGGTAGCTCATCCAGTACGGATAGGATTTTTAACCTGACATCGTCAAACCTTCTGCGGTAATCACTGTCATCATTAAATTTAATGACAATGTTAGATCTTTCCCGGTAGCTGCTTGAGCTGACGAACTCGATCTCCTCCATGTCTTCAAGAGCCTTTTCTATCTCTTTGGTGACACGGTTTTCCACTTCTTCCGGTGAGGCACCCGGCAGAAACGTATTGACATACATTTTGCCAAACTGAATATTCGGATAGCGTTCCAGCGGCATGCGCAGGAGCGTGAAGGCACCGATAACCATGAGCAGGACAAAAAGCAGATTCATAAAAACTCTCTGCTTCAGAGTAAAGGCTACTAGTCGGTCCATGTGATTCTCTGCTGTTTCTTCATTTCTGATACTGCTGGAATGTTTTTTTACGGACGCAGACGATAGTCCTGCTCAAGGGAAAGGCTGCTACCTGAGATTACAGCAGCGTCACCATCTTCAGTGCTGCCCACAACAATAACCTTTACTTCCTTACCGTCAGCCTGGGTCAGCCAATGTGCCTCATACCTGCTTTTTAATGATTTTCTGGGCACCAGAAACAGACCTTCCTCCGGTTTTGCTGAAAGAGTTAACTGACCGCGAAGCCCTCCGCCAGGTAACCCGTTGTTTTTCACATCTGTTCCGGCTATAAGCAGCTCCACCCGCCGTTTTCTGGATTTTACATCGATATCTGGTGAAATGCGGAAAAGCTGTGCTGTAACCACACTGTCAATTTCTGGTATTTGAACCTTAAGCGCCTCTTTCTCCTGGACAATTTCAAGTTCTTCAGTGCTTAAAAAATAGGAAATTATCAGGTCATTAAAATTACCAAGCAGCACCACCGGCTCACCTTGAGATATGTTTTGGCCAGGCTCTGCATAGCGCTCCATGACACGCCAGCCAACAGGTCCGTGTAATGTGTGCCTGCGCAGTTTTTGACGCAGAGTGCTCTCTTCATTTTTTAAGCTCTTCAGCTGAAGCTCCAGAACATCTGTCCTGACTGCCGTCTCATCGTAGGTTGCCTGTGCAGTTGAGTTTTTGGTAATCAGTGTGGTATATCTTGTAAGATTTTTCTTCTCCAGTTCCAGCTGGCGCTCTGTCTCCCTCTGAGCAAGAGAGTTTTTCTCTATTTCCAGAGCCACAAATGTTGTATCAAGCAGGGCGATCCGGCCATCTGCTGCCACAACATCGCCAACATCAACGCTCACATCCACAAGCTTACCGGTAAATTCACTTGAAACTGATACTGTGGCCCTGGGGCTGGTAATACCGATAAGCGCGAATTCTCTATTATAGGGCCGCAGCTTCACGGTTTCCTCTCCTGTGGCAATAGAGGAAAGGAAAAATATCAGAAGAACTGAAAAAAGAAGGGCTTTTCGCATAATAGTCAGATTTTTTTTGAGAGTAATACGTGAGCCAACGGCATGGGGTTATATTGCATCACCATCGCCCATGGCGGTATTGCAACAGCGCAAAACATTGGGTCCCTTACCTCCTTAGCAGTCTTATCTTATGAGAAATAGTGGATAGAAGAGTCAGGTTACCCCTAACATGTAATTTTGTCAGCGAAAAAACGAGAAAAGAAATGGAAAGAAGATGGCGCTGGCAAGATAAAAGCATGACAGTAATTATTCTTTTTCTGCTGTTGCTGCTCTCTTCTCATTTATCGCCTGTATGACATATGGGTAGATGTTTTCTGTTATAACTTTGTAAGCAAATGGTCGCCGAAAAATATTTTTATGTTTAGTATGCTCACGCTTGGCTCAGTCGTCTTGCTATCGTTTTTCGTTCTTCTGTTACCGCCTCGGTACGATCACACTTATTTCCCATGCAAACAGCGGATACCGTGCATGGGCTTCCATGGTGCAGAACCACGTCAGTTGCAAACGCATGTCGAGCCTGCTTTTCAGAAAGAGCCCGTGGTTGTTGACCGCTTTGCTGCCCGATGGCCTGTAGTCCTGTTTGGGTAATCAATGAATAACCGAAGCGGCCTATGGTTTTGGGAAAAGACTTTATATGGTTTTTCGCCTTTAAGTCGCCCATGACATGTTCTGCCGAACTGCCAGCGAAAAATGCTCTTGAGGCAATCCACTCCATAACCAGCCCTGGCATGTATGCATTAGGATCGCTTTTGATTTCATCTCACATCTTCTCGCTACATGTGATTAAAACCACTTTGTCTGACTGGGACCAAAACACGAGGCAGGCAAAGTGGCCGTTGTTCAAAATGAAGGACAACGACCGAAGTTCGACTTAGGACCGAGCCGCTGCGATTAAGCCCTCTTTCGACAACTTGTTCTGGAGACCCGATAGGTCAAAACTAGACAAAAGCTCGGAAAGTGCGTTACCAAAATCCATGTAGATGCTTTGCTCTCTTCTGGAATTGGCTCTGCTGAACCCAATACCCGACAGCAAAGTTCAATCGCTGAAACGGCTTCAAAGACATTGTCTGGAAGCAATGTTCGATACGATTTCTCTGCATCCTTTGGACACTGTCAGAAAGGCTCCAAGAAGATTCGAGAATCCTTTTTAGAGACCCACAAATCCAATCGAATATCCCGCTCAACAATGACGCTTTCATCAGGTGCTGATTTCCGCTTGTTGCTCGTGTCCGTCTTAACTGCTTTAAATATGCTCATGTTTTCCATTCCGTTTGAGAGTCCGCATAAACCGTGGGGAAAGCGGAACCTCGTTAATTTCGATTCCCCAGTCACTTCTTTTGAAAGTCACTGCGAAACAAAATCCGGAAGGAGCTAGAACATAAAAGCCAAAGTCAAACTTCTAAAAACTCCAATAAAGGGTTACGAAGAGAGCTCTTTAAGAGCTTTCGCGTTCTGCCTGGGTCAACGATGCAACGAGCGAACTAGCAAGGCTTGCTCGCTCGTCGGATGCTCTGGCTTTAAGTGTTTCGGCCAGTTGTTCTGTGGGGGCGTTTGCAATCGAAGAGCGCTCTTCTTCCAAAAGCCCCCAACACTCAACTCTTTGGTTAAGTCCGCCGTGGATGAGCAATTGAGGATTCTGCAAAGTGCCAGACAAACGCACCTCACCAAATCGTTCAACTTCACTTCCATCACGGACACCTTGTACGCGTTTCGCATCTGAAAACTTTGAAGCGTGACAACCTGCTCGTCGCCATTGTTCTTGCTCGAAAGAACCTCGCCCGACACTACTTCGAGTAGTATTGAAACCAGGTCACCATCTACGACTTTTTTAGACTTTTGCGACTCATTGAAATCATCTCTCTTCAAGCTCCATTCGCTATTGCCAGCGATCAATGGCTGTTCCATTATTCGCTTGTTGCGCGTTTTTCTGCTGTTGTTGTCGACTAGCATCAGCGGCGAGGTCGGCAGCTTCTCTCGCCGACTGCTGCATCGCGTAGTTGCGATCACGTTCAGCTTGCTCCTGTTGCTGCCGCGACTGGTCGTCGTTGGTTGTCATGAAAACAAACCTTTCAAAATGGGGAGACGAAACCCACCACAGAAACAGCTCTATAGTTGGGTTGCATCAAAAGGGAAATTTCGGATTGTTGGTGGTATCCGGCGGTACATCGTCGGAGACTCTCACCGTGGCTTCAAAAAATGCTGCTAACTACAAACGCAAAAAGCCGCATTCAACGAGACCGGTAGGTCTGCTGAATGCGGCTTTGCTTGGAAAAGCTCGCTACGGGAATACAAGCCCCGTCTGCGACGGGATTCCCCTCCAGTTCCATCCAAGAACCAGAGTGCAAACTAAGTTTGCGTTCGAATCTGCAAAGGGCATTCGCCGAGACCGCCAATAAGGCCGATTCGCTGCGGCTTCATGCCCTACACGGTACATAATAGAGTGTCAGGCTAAACCTGACAAGTAGTTTCTGGAATATTTTGCTCTTTTCGTGATTGCATCGCGAAGTGCCTCAAGTACGTCGCTGCGCGGCTGCTTCGTTTTTCCGGTGTGGATGTCGCTTATGACGCCATAACTTCGGTCGATCGCTCTACCAATTTCTCTGATGCCCATGCCATGTCGTTCAACTAGGATGTCGACCAATTCTTTACCAGACATCCTTTCAAGCGGAACGCTGCCTTCTTTGCTTGCCGACACTTCTTCGCCGCAGACGCTCTGCTGGATTCGTTTACGTTGGGCTGAAGAGAATGATGCCCTATCTAAAACGTCCGAGAGATCCCCAGCTGGAATCAATCTGTGCAGTGCGAAACGGCATCCTTAACCGCTTCCCGCTCTGCCTTTGGCAATGAACGAAACGAAAGACTTGATAGTTCGCCTACAACTTTGTGAAGTCTTGCTGAGAGTCCTTCCATATCCTGGTTACGTGAAACAAAGTGAGATTTGATAACCTCAATCGCTGAGACCTTAGTCAATGATGTTACAACAGGTGCCGTTACCTCTTTTTGCAATACATCTTTAAATTGTCTGAAATCTTCAGCGTTTATCGCCGCTTCCAGTGCTGATGCAACATGCGAAAGTCTTGCGACCAACAGCGAATCGGTATGAGACTACCGGGCCAAACAAACGGTTCGCATTCAAGTAATTCACCCGATGCACTGAACCTGCGTGACGTAAAAAAAAGTTTGGCAAATTCGCTCGCTGCAATTTCCCTCCTTGTTTCATCTGACCGATAGTCATTTTGTCAGCGACTTCGCCGAAGAAGCTCACCAGAGTCTGCTTTATGGCTTCATCTATCGACTCACTGCGGTTCATGGCCGTAGCATACTCAATCACCACGCTGTTTACTGCCAATCCCTTGCCCAGCGCCCGTTATCAGAAGCCATACACAGTAACTCCGATACTTTGCAAAAAGAACCTCTGACGAGCTCCGTCCAACGACTCCGCACCGTTCTCCCACAACGTGTAGTCCTTCGAAGCAACACGACGTTGGTAATGCCCCGTTATGGGGTTGAAGCAAAGCTGGTACACGGCGTCCGCGTGCTTTCAATCAGCAACTTCGCTATGCGACGCCGCTAACGAGTCAGGTGTTTCGGTCAATTAACCCACCGCTTTCTCAAGTGCCGCAAAACACGTAAAGCGGTAGTCAAGATACCGAACTAGCGGTGTCACGGTGAGATTGATGTCCAGAATTTCATCCGGATTACTATTCCAGTCCCGCAATGCGGCTGAACGACAGAGACCTGCGTTCAGATTGATAGTAAGCTCGTGCGTTTGAGCATCACCAAATGCATCGAAGACCGTGCGAGCCATCGCTACCGTCGTTGTATCTGTGTAACCTTGAGCATTGCCAGGGTTTCGAAGCGCTCCACTTACCGGGCACACACCGCCGCTGACGAACTGCTGAGCCTCTGGCTCACGCAGATCAACCTGGGGCCGTTGAGACGTTGATCACGTGATCACGGCCTAAAACTTTACGCTTACTCGTGCGGTACACTCTTGTTTAATAGGACGTGACGATCAGAAATATCTGTGCTCTGATACTTGGAATAAAGTGGCTCCGGCAGACGCATGACCACGTTATAGCTTGGGAGCGAACCTGGGAAATGCAGGTTCAAATAGCAGACACTACGATTGCCCCGTCTGACCTCATCAGCGTTGCTAATCTTCGTTGAATACGCCAACCCACGCTCCTGAAACAATCTCGGAAGTGTTAGATGTCCCT
Organism: uncultured Gammaproteobacteria bacterium; assembly: GCA_963716875.1. Taxonomy (GTDB): domain Bacteria; phylum Pseudomonadota; class Gammaproteobacteria; order Chromatiales; family Chromatiaceae; genus JASJBU01. The sequence continues at coordinate 98,067 of CAVQUR010000017.1, read as the reverse complement.
TGGTACAGATGATCGCTACCAGGCTTTCGCTCTCCCGGTTTGCGTTACCCAGAAAGCTCTCGACTGCATTCCTAAACGTCGCTAGCAAGGTGTTTGAACTAGAGGACATGCCAGAGTTGATGTACAAGCTTTCTCGACTACGCTACCCTAAACAACCGCTGCGTACCCGCCAGGCATGGTGATTGATTCCAGAGATGGGAATCGAAAATTGCGTACCAAGGTCTTTTGGATTATTGCACAAACTCAGACCCGATCTTGCCCGCTGCCGCGCATCGCTTATGTAGCCTTGAAACAACCCCGCCTTTCTCAACATGCTGACGCCGCCGGGCTCAGCCGCTCAAGTGCATAGCTACCGCCGATTGCTAGCAGATTCCTCCGATTCATGCTCGATACGCTCCTTCCGGTGTACTACGTATTGAAACGCAATTTTTCCGTGTGGGTGGCAGGATGAATTAGCGGCGAAGGGGGAACGCACCTTGGCCGAACACCATTCTTGCCAGTCTACCATGCACTGCACGACTGCCGAAGAGCTTAAAAGTCCTTACTGGGTTTGCCCTCTCATTCGACGACATCAAAAATTGGGTAGCAAGCAAACAAGCGAGCAAAGGGAGTTCCTAGCGGAACCTGTTTTCCGTCGGGCATCCCTGCCCAAGAGATGGGCCAAGCGAGGAATCAGCTAAAACAAAACACATGGGGCAGCCCCCGGTCTTAGTTCCGCTCCCCTTCATCCCAAGCGGCCTGGTATCTTCGAAGGCCATCGGGATGAAGGGAAACGAAACACGACCTAAGCAAAGCCACCGTCAGATTCTAAGAGGCTTTCTTCTTTTTTTTTGCGCGGCTATTTGTTCTTGGTTCAGTTTGGTCTTGCTGTGGCTCATTCGGTTTTCCGCTGCCCATGCTATTCGCTCGATTACCTTGCAGTAACGGTTAGCTGAGGGGAATATTGAGACTTAGGGGGTCGAAACCAGAGAAGCCGTGAAGAGATTTCCCTGGCGGCTGATTAAGCGGTCAGTTTGTCATCCAGGTGCGGATGGATGCGCCGCAGCATGGCGTTGTGCACCTTGAGACCCGCGGCAATCACATTGCCGGTTTCCAGAAACCGTTCACCACCCGCGATGTCCGTGACGATGCCGCCCGCCTCTCTGACCAGCAGGGCGCCGGCGGCGAAGTCCCAGGGGGCCAGTCCCAATTCCCAGAAACCGTCCAGGCGGCCGGCGGCCACATAGGCGAAGTCGAGGGCGGCGGAGCCCGGTCGACGGATACCCGCGGTGTCCTGGATCAGGTCCTTCAGCATACCCAGGTAGTTTTCGGCAAAGCGGAAATCGCGGTAAGGAATGCCGGTGCCAAGCAGGGCGCCGTCCAGACTCTTGCGGTGGGTGACCCGCAGTTTACGGTCATTGAGCAAAGCGCCCTCGCCGCGGCTGGCGATGAACATTTCCTCTTTGAGAGGGTCGTAGACGACCCCCACTTCCAGCCGGCTCCTGACTTTGAGAGCGATGGAGATGGAGAATTGGGGAAAGCCGTGCAGATAGTTGGTGGTCCCGTCCAGTGGATCGATGATCCATTGGAATTCGTTCCCGCTATGGCTTCCGCTCTCTTCGGCCAGGATGGCGTGATGCGGGAACGTAGTGCGCAGCACCTCGATGATCGCCTGTTCCGCATTGCGGTCCACTTCCGAGACGAATTCATTCTTGCCTTTGTCGGTGACCGTCAGGGTATCGAGTCGGTTAAAGGAACGAGTCAGCACACGGCCTGCTTCCCTGGCGGCGCGCACAGCAATGGTTACCATCGGATTCATGGCCCGCGAGCATACCGCAAGCATCGATGGGGATAAAGCAGAATCTGCCGCGCTCGAGGTAATTTCGGTACGGTTTGGTGGCTCTGGCGCCACTATTTGGGTAATCTTGCGCGCATGCTGATGAATGTCCGAATCGTCTTGGTGGAAACCACCCATCCCGGGAATATCGGAGCGGCGGCAAGGGCCATGAAGAACATGGGTCTGGAACGGCTCTGCCTGGTGTCCCCACAGCGCTACCCCAATGCGGAAGCGACCGCCAGGGCCTCCGGGGCGGACGATCTGCTGGCCCGCGCCGAAGTCATCGAGAGCCTCGACGCGGCTTTAGTGGGTTGCCGCCTGGTGATCGGCACCAGTGCGCGGCAACGGGCCGTCGCCTGGCCTCTGCTGCAGCCCCGAGAGTGCGCTCAGAGGCTGGTTCGGGAGGCCGCGGCCGGGGAGGTGGCGCTGGTGTTCGGGCGGGAGAGTTCCGGCCTGTCCAATGAAGAGCTGGACCGCTGCAATTACCTGGTGCATATCCCGACCAATCCAGCCTACAGTTCCCTGAACCTGGGGGCCGCGGTACAGGTGCTCAGCTACGAGGTCCATCAGGCCTGGCGCGAGACTGGATCGGATGATGCCCAGCCGCCCAGGGAGGTGGCAACATCGGAGATGCTCGAAGGCTTCCATCAACACCTGGCCCAGGCCCTGCTGGACATCGGGTTTGCCGATCCTGAGCAGTCTGAGAAACTGTTGCGGCGCCTGCGCAGTCTGTTTCATCGCGCCCGTCCCGATCGGGACGAACTCAACATCCTGCGCGGCATCCTCAGCGCTGCGCAGGGACGCAAGTCGATGCGACCTGTCAACCCGGCGGACCGCGGCCAAGCCAAGAAAAAGTCGTCAATACCCTAGTATTTCATATGGGAACGTGGATAATCTTCTGCCCCGGTGTGCTCGATCGCTATCTGTAGCTAATAGGAAAAGTTTGTGCAGTCAGAACCCAAGGCGAATACAAAAAATACCAAGAGCCCAGGTTGGCGCGAAGACATCCAGTGCGTATTCGAGCGCGATCCGGCGGCGCGCACCAGCTTCGAAATTCTCACCACCTATCCCGGTGTGCACGCCATCGTCTTTCATCGTATGTCCCATGCCATATGGAACCGGGGCTTCAAATGGCTGGCCCGCATGCTGTCCCATCTGGCCCGCTGGCTGACGGGTATCGAAATCCATCCGGGCGCCCGGATCGGACGGCGGTTTTTTATCGACCACGGCATGGGCGTGGTGATCGGAGAGACCGCGATCATCGGCGACGACTGCACGCTATATCATGGCGTGACCCTCGGCGGCACCAGTTGGGAGAAGGGCAAGCGGCATCCGACCCTGGCGAACAATGTGGTGGTGGGCGCAGGGGCCAAGGTCCTGGGACCGATCGAGATCGGTGAAGGGGCCAGGATCGGCTCCAATGCGGTGGTGGTGAAGGACGTGCCGGCGGGTGGTACGGTGGTCGGTGTGCCGGGCAGATTGATCAATCAGACCCGGTCCGGCGCCAATGGCCATCGTGAAGCGATCGCCAAAAAGATCGGCTTTGACGCCTACGGCGCCACCAAGGACGCGCCCGATCCGGTGGCCCACGCGATCAACTGCATGCTCGATCACATCCATGTGATGGACAAGAAGATGCAAAGTATGTGCGAGGCGCTCAAGCAGATGGGCATCGAGGCGGATGAGGAATCGTTCCCGGGTCTCGAATCCTGTGAAATCGTCTCCACTGCCGAAGAGTTATTGAAGCTCGATGAGGATGAGTTGGGGGTTGATGGAAAACCCGAAAACAATCAGGGTGAGAATACTTGACTATTTTACTTGGAAATGTATATTAGCAGTTAGAAATATTGTTGGAGCCAAACAAGTGAAGCTTACCACGAAAGGTCGATATGCAGTAACTGCAATGCTGGATCTGGCACTCCATTTCGGAAATGGCCCCATTACCTTGTCAGACATAGCGCAACGGCAGGGGATATCCCTCTCTTATCTGGAGCAACTCTTCTCCCGTTTGCGCAAAAAGTCTCTAGTTTCCAGTGTCCGGGGACCGGGTGGAGGATATAGCCTGGGCAGAAAAGCCGCCGAGATTTTTGTCGGCGAGGTGATCACAGCGGTGGATGAGAATGTGGATACCACCCGCTGTCATGGCGCACACAATTGCCAGAACAACGGGCGTTGTCTCACACACGATCTGTGGACCGATCTCAGCGATCAGATTTACAACTATCTCAACAGGATAAGCCTACAGGATTTAATGGACAGGCAGGCCGTGCGGGAGGTTGCGGCGCGTCAGGAGAACCCGGGACAGTCAGATGTAGAGCTATCCGAGGAGCTTTCTGAGATGAATCGGGCCAGGGCCTGAGTAACCAAATTTCGGAGCGATAGATGAAGTTACCGATCTATATGGACTATTCAGCCACCACGCCGGTCGATCCGCGGGTGGCGGAACTGATGTGCAGCTATCTTACCCTCGAGGGTGAATTCGGCAATCCAGCCTCCCGTTCCCACTCGTTTGGCTGGCATGCGGATGACGCCGTCACCCGGGCCAGGCAGCAGGTGGCCGAGTTGGTGAATGCAGATCCCAAAGAGATCGTCTGGACCTCCGGAGCCACCGAATCCGACAACCTGGCGATCAAGGGCGTGGCCCATTTCTATAGTAAGACAGGCAAGCATATCGTCACCTGTAAGACCGAACACAAGGCGGTGCTGGATACCTGCCGGCAACTGGAACGAGAAGGTTTCGAGGTTACCTATCTCGACCCTGAAACCAGTGGCCTGATCGACCTGGGCAAGCTTGAGTCAGCCCTGCGGGATGACACCATCCTGGTATCCATCATGCACGTCAACAACGAGATCGGCGTGATTCAGGATATTGAGGCGATTGGCGAGCTGACCCGTGGCCGTAAGATACTGTTACATGTGGATGCGGCCCAGAGCGTCGGCAAGGTGCCGATCGATCTGGACAAGCTGAAGGTGGATCTGATGTCCTTCTCCGCACACAAGATCTACGGCCCGAAGGGTATCGGCGCGCTGTATGTGCGGCGCAAGCCTCGGGTGCGCCTCGAGGCCCAGATGCATGGCGGCGGTCACGAGCGCGGCATGCGTTCCGGCACCCTGGCTACCCATCAGATCGTCGGCATGGGTGAGGCCTTCCGCCTCGCGGGCGAGGAGATGGCCGCCGAAAACGAGCGTGTGCTCGGGCCTGCGCAAGCGCCTGTGGGACGGCATCAAGGACATGGAGGAGGTCTATCTCAACGGCGACGAGGAGCAGCGGGTGGCCGGCAACCTGAATGTGAGCTTCGCCTACGTGGAAGGAGAATCCTTGATCATGGCGCTGAAAGATCTGGCGGTTTCATCCGGTTCCGCCTGTACCTCGGCCAGTCTGGAACCCAGCTATGTGCTGCGTGCGCTGGGACGTGAGGACGAATTGGCGCATAGCTCCTTGCGCTTCACCTTAGGGCGTTTCAGCACGGTGGAAGAGGTCGACTACGCCATCCAGAAGATCCGAACCGAAGTGGGCCGGCTGCGTGAACTGTCACCGCTTTGGGAGATGTTCAAAGACGGGATCGATCTGAAATCGATCCAATGGGCTGCACACTGATCTCATTCCAGGCGTGCCGATGAACGGCGTACCCCGGAAGCAAAACATGAGAGGTTAAGGTTATGGCATACAGCGAAAAGGTCCTCGACCATTATGAGCATCCCCGTAACGTGGGTGGCTTCGACAAAGCCGATAAGAGTGTCGGCACCGGCATGGTGGGGGCTCCCGCTTGTGGTGATGTGATGCGTCTGCAGATCAAGGTCAATGACGACGGGGTGATCGAGGATGCCCGCTTCAAGACCTATGGTTGTGGCTCGGCCATCGCCTCCAGCAGTCTGCTGACCGAATGGGTCAAGGGCAAGACCCTGGAAGAGGCTCAGCAGATCAAGAACTCCCAGATCGCCGAAGAGCTGGCGCTGCCACCGGTCAAGGTCCACTGTTCAGTGTTGGCGGAAGACGCCATCAAGGCGGCGATCAAAGACTATGCAGACAAGAAGCAAGCTTGATTGACGAGTCAGACGGCTCACCTGGAACGATGGGAGGTTTCCGATGACGATTACAATCACCGAAGCGGCGGCACAGCACGTGCGGAAGTTTATCGACAACCGGGGCAAGGGTGTCGGCATCCGACTCGGGGTGCGCACTTCCGGCTGCTCGGGCATGGCCTACCAGATGGAGTTCGCCGACGAGGTCGGACAGGATGACTTGGTGTTCGAGGACCGGGGCGTCAAGGTGGTGGTCGATCCCAAGAGTCTGGTCTATCTGGAGGGCACCGAAGTGGATTATACCAAGGAGGGACTCAATGAAGGCTTCAAGTTCAACAACCCCAACGTCAAAAACGAATGCGGTTGTGGTGAAAGTTTCGGGGTCTGATCACCTCTAAAATTGCATAGACAAACCATGAGTTCCGGCTGCCCCAGGGGCGGCCTTCTTTTTTTCGATATGTTGGATTTCTCGAAAAACTATTTTGAACTGTTCGGCCTCCCGGTCGGATTTATCGTGGATAGCGATGCCCTAGCTGAACGTTATCGCGAGTTGCAGCGTGTCATCCACCCGGACCGCTATGCCAAAGCCTCGGAGCAGGAACGGCGTTTCTCCATGCAGGGCGCTTCGCTCGTCAACGAGGCCTTTGAAACCCTCAAGGACCCAATTGCCAGGGCGGCTTATCTGTTCCACCTGCACGGCATCGAATTGGATGTGCAGAAAGAGACGACCCAGGATATGGCGTTTCTGATGGAGCAAATGGATCTGCGGGAAGAATTGGCGGAGATTCGTAACCAGGTGGATCCTTATGCATCCGTATTGGAGCTGAGCAGCCGCATCAATCATCAGATCGCGAGCCTGGTCGGGCAGATGGCGTTACAGTTCGAAGCGGCGACGCCTGCCCAATTGGAGGCGGCGCGGGAGACCTTGCGCAAGATGCGTTTTCTGCAAAAATTGCGTCGCGAGGTGGAAGCCGTGGCGGCGGAACTGGAAGACGAGACTCACATAGGCAGGACATCAACATGGCACTTATGCAGATCGCCGAGCCGGGTCAGGCTCAAGCGCCCCATCAAAATAAACTGGCGGCGGGCATTGATCTGGGTACAACCAACTCCCTGGTGGCCAGCGTGCGCAGCGGTAAGGCCGATACCCTGCCCGACAGCGAGGGGCGCCATCTGCTGCCCTCGGTGGTGCGTTATCTGGCTGATCGTATCGAGGTCGGCCATGCCGCCAAGGCGGTGGCCGCGGAAGATCCCTTGAACACCATTGCCTCGGCGAAGCGGATGATCGGCCGTGGTGTGGCTGATATCAAGACCCTGGGTAGTCGCCTACCCTATGAATTCATCGAAGCCGAGGGGACCGTACCACGGATCCGCACCACGGCAGGTCCGGTCACTCCGGTCGAGGTCTCCGCCGAGATCCTCAAGGTGCTGGCGCAACGCGCCGAGGCTACTTTGGGTGGGGAATTGAGCGGCGTGGTGATCACGGTCCCCGCCTATTTCGATGACGCCCAGCGGCAGGCCACCAAGGATGCGGCCAAACTGGCTGGGCTACATGTGCTGAGGTTGCTCAATGAGCCCACGGCGGCGGCAGTGGCCTACGGCTTGGATCAGGGCGCCGAAGGGGTCCATGCTATCTACGACCTGGGGGGCGGCACCTTCGATATCTCCATTCTGCGGCTTCACAAAGGGGTGTTCGAAGTGCTGGCCACCGGCGGCGATTCCGCTCTCGGCGGTGACGATTTCGACCGCATGCTAGCCCAATGGATCATGCAACAGGCGGGGATCCGAGACGACGCCGATCATGCCCAGATGCGCCGCTTGCTGCGGGACGCCTGCGCGGCCAAAGAGGCCCTCAGTGAGGCCGAGCACACGCCGATTCGGGTAGAACTGGCCGATGGGACACATTGGCAGGGCAGCTTGGATCGAAACCAGTTCAATGCCCTGATTGATCCCCTGATTAAGCAGACCCTGATCGCCTGCCGCCGCGCCATGCGCGATGCAGGGGTGGAGACCGGCCAGGTCCATGAGGTGGTGATGGTCGGGGGATCCACCCGGGTGCCCCGGGTGCGGGAGAAGGTGGGTGAACTGTTCGGTTCCAAACCTCTGGTGAATATCGACCCTGATCGAGTCGTGGCGGTCGGGGCGGCCATCCAGGCCGATATCCTGGTCGGCAACAAGCCGGATAACGAGATGTTGTTGCTGGATGTCATACCGCTGTCCCTGGGGATCGAGACCATGGGGGGATTGACGGAAAAACTGGTCAATCGCAACACCACCATACCGGTGGCCCGGGCCCAGGAATTTACCACCTTTAAGGATGGTCAGAGCGCGATGGCGATCCATATAGTGCAGGGCGAGCGGGAACTGGTCAGTGACTGCCGTTCCCTGGCCCGTTTCGAACTGCGGGGTATTCCACCGATGGTGGCCGGCGCTGCCCGTATCCGGGTAACTTTTGCGGTGGATGCGGACGGCCTGTTGAGCGTCTCTGCGCTGGAACAGAGCAGCGGCGTGCAGGCCAGCATCGAGGTCAAACCCTCTTATGGCCTGACCGACAGTGAGATCGAGACCATGTTGCGCGACTCCATGGTGCATGCGCAGGACGACAAGCAAGCCCGCAGTCTGCGTGAGCAGCAGGTGGAAGCGGATCGGGTGATCGAAGCCCTGGAGGCCGCCCTGGCGGCGGACGGGGAGCGCCTATTGAATGCGCAGGAACGCCGACAGGTGGACGCGGCTCTGCATGAGTTACAGGCCAAAGCCCGTTCCAATGATCCAGGTGCAATCAAAAGCGCCATCGAGGCCCTGGAACAGGCCTGTGGTTTCTATGTGGAGCGGCGCATGAACCAAAGTATCCAGGCCGCCATGGCGGGTCATAAAGTCAACGAATTCGAGTAAGCAACAGTATGCCTCAATTGATATTCTTACCCCATGAAGAGATTTGTCCGGAGGGTGCGGTGTTCGAGGTCGAACCCGGCGTCACCATCTGCGACGCGGCCCTCCAGCATGGCATCGAGATCGAACACGCCTGCGAGAAATCCTGCGCCTGCACCACCTGCCACGTGATTATCCGAGAAGGTTTCGACTCCCTGGCGGAGGCGCAGGAGACGGAAGAGGATCTGCTCGACAAGGCTTGGGGGCTGGAGCCCGAATCGCGCCTCAGTTGTCAGGCGGAGGTTGGCGATGAGGACCTGGTAATCGAGATTCCCAAGTACACCATTAACATGGTCTCAGAACATCATTAAGCATTCCTGATACAGCCTTGAAAGGCCATCTTCAACCTGGCCAGGGCGGCACAGCGCAACGTTTCTCCACCCGACTCGCGAGCCGCAAGCGCCCCGCTATGACTGTCCCGACGCACCGCCCATCGCATCGCAAACGCCCATCCCGGTAAGATTTTTTTTCATCAAGAAATCTCATGAACTGACGCTATCACGCTTGATGATGGATTTTTGCGGGTGTGGTATGACTTGAGCAAGCTCACTCCAAGTCGTGCTAAGGGTATCAACGGCAGGCGGAATGGAGCACTGATTTGTTTCCGTTTTTAGGTAAGTCGAAATTCAGCAACAGGGCCGGTATCGCGCTTACCGCCGAGGGCATAGCATTCGCCGAACTGAGTTTTGAAGAATCTTCCCCGGTATTGCAGCGATGTGGTTTCAGCGCCTTGCAACAGGCGGCCGCCAAGGTCGATCTGCATGAGTTGATCAGGCGGGAGCGCCTGACAGGCGCCCGCCTGGCCATTTGTCTCGACCGCAGCCGTTTCAACCTCTCTTTGATCGAGGCGCCTGCCGTAGAAGCCGCTGAGATGCCGCAGGCCCTATCCTGGAAGGTTAAGGACCTGATCGATTATCCCCTCGACAAATTGGTGCTGGATTATGTGGATGTGCCGGCCACAAAATCATCCGCCACCATGGTCTATGCGGTTACTTCCCACGAAACCGGCATTCGGGAGATCATTGATGAGGTCGACGAGGGCAAGGGGTCGCTAGAGCGAATCGATATCCCCGCCCTTGCCTTGCAGAACCTTGCCAGCCGCTCATCCCTCGCGGATGAGGGGGTTGCACTGCTCAACCTGACCCACCGGGATAGCCTGCTGACTTTGGGACGGGGTGAAAAACTCTATCTCTCCCGCGGGGTTGGCGCCCAAAGCAGTAAACTGGGAAATGCAGAGCGGTCAGGGGGGGATTTTCCCGCAACTCCGCTGCCCGACGATTTGTTGTTGGATATCCAGCGTTCTCTGGACTATTACGACAGTTTCTTTGTCGACCCGCCTATTCGCCATCTGATCATACCCTCGGTCGATTCCCTCTATGATGATCTGATCGATTTTCTGGATCAGAATCTGGCCATTGATGTGCGTCGATTGAACCTCGATGAAATGCTGATACCTGGAGAGAATCTGACCCTCGATGCAGCTTATTTCGGCGAGCTGATATTGGCGATTGGATCAGCCTTGTGGCGCAAGGATCTGGTGGCATGAAATATCGTTTGAACCTGTATGCGGAACGGTTTCGTCCCAAAAGGATCTTGTTGAATCGTTGGGTGCTGGCGTCAAGCGTGGGGTTGTTCACGCTGCTTTCAATCGTCGGAGGGGCCGGCTTGAGTCGAGTTAATTATAGCCTGACCGAGCAGCACCGTTTGCTCTCCGTGCAGCAGATGCAATTGCAGACCCGCATGTTGGAACTGTCTAAAAGGGTGCAGGCCCGCAGCGAAAATGAGCTGCTGCATGAAGCCATCGCCGAGCAGACGCGGGATATCGCCAGCAAACGACAGATGCTCAATCACCTGATCGACAGTCCGTTGTTGACGGAAATCCGTTTTTCGCAGTTCATGCAAGGGCTCTCCAACAGCCATGTCCAGGGACTCTGGCTGACCCGGGTGAGGGCTGATGGTAACAATCTCATCTTGGATGGCAGCAGTCTGTCTGAGGAACTGGTACCCCAATGGATCCACCGGCTCTCATCGCAGGCGGATTTCCGCGGTAAAACCTTTAGCGCATTGGAACTGACACGACCGCAGGACAGCCCGATGCCGCATCTCGACTTTCATTTGAGTACACAACTCCTGCAGGGCGACGGGAACAATGGATAGCATCAAGCGCCGGCTGGAACAGTTTGAAGCGAGAAGCCGGCGGGAACGACTGCTGCTGTTGGTCGCCACGCTGGCTGTGTTGATGATGCTTAGCTACCTGGCATGGATCGGACCCCGCTTGAGCGAACGGCGCCACTGGCTCGAGCAAATCTGCCAGGCCGAACAGGAATCCGCCCGGATCTTGGCGCAGAGCAACCGACTCGAGACGGTCTTGCAAGCGGATCGTGATCAGGAAAATGAACAACGCTTAAACCAACTCGAGGCGGTATCCGAGCGACTGGATCAGGAACTCACAGAGGTGCAAGCGGGCATGATCAGTCCCGAACGGGTACCGGAGGTGTTGCAGGATATGCTGAAGGAACTGCCACTGGTGCTGCTCAGCCTGCGAAAACTTCCCGCTGAAATTGAAATCGACCCTGGGGTCGAGGGTGTGCCGAAGATCTATCGTCACGGCTTGCGGCTTGAATTGGAAGGCAGTTATGCAGATACCCTCGACTACATCGAACGCCTCGAAGGTCTGCCCTGGGGGTTGGCCTGGGAAGCGCTGGACATTCGCATGCAACGCTATCCCAGGGCGCACATCATTCTGCATCTGTATACCTTGAGCTTGAAGGAGGAATGGTTGGGTGTATAGACCGATCCTTATCAGCCTCTTGCTGACCCTCTTCCCATACCCAACATGGTGTGGGCCCGATCCCATGCGGCCGGTGTCTATTCCGGAATCGCCTGCCAGTGCTGTGGAGCCGATCGATCAAGCTCGCTGGCAGCTCAATCTCATCCGCCAGACCGGCGCTGCACGGGTTGCCTTGCTCAACGGGCAGTTGCTGAAGGTGGGCGGCCATATCGATGGCGCCCAGGTGATCGCCATCGGTGCATATAACGTCACCCTGAGATTGGCCGATGACCGCTCGCTTGAGCTCACGCTGCCGAGTGTTGAATTAAGGAAGAACCGGGACTGATGCACACCACCCGCAGAAACTACAAGTCACAGATCTTGTTTATCTGCTTGCACTTGCTGCTTGTGGCTGGTCTACAGGGCTGCAGCAGCTTGTCAAAGCAAAAAAATACCCTGGCGGACACCTCTACGCTGCAGGCCATCGACAAGCAACTGCCGCAACCCACCGCAACGCCTCCGGTAAAACCTCCGGTTCCGCCCCCTGAAGTCAGAAATGCGCTGTTATTGCCCCTGCAGCCCCTACCATCGGTTGTTGAAGAACGCTTCGATATCGCGGTGGAACAGGCTCCTGCCGCTACCTTTTTCATGAGTCTGGTGGCTGACAGCGACACTAACATGGTGGTGCATCCGTCGGTGACCGGCAGCCTCAGCCTCAAATTGAAAAATGTCACCTTGGACGAGGCCATGCAGCTGGTACGTCAGGCCTATGGATATGAATATGAAAAAACCAATCTGGGCTATGTGGTGTTGCCGCAACGTATGCAGTCGCAGATTTTCCATGTGAGTTATCTCAATGTACAGCGACAGGGTGAATCAGAGACCCGAGTCAGCTCGGGACAGGCCACCCAGGTGACTCCCCGCAACACCGGTGCAACGAACAGTTCATCGAACGCCGGGCCCGGCAGCCGCGAAAATATCACCGGCAGCCGGATCAAGACCCGTACCGAGGCGGATTTCTGGAAAGAACTACAGGAATCCATCGAGACCCTGATTGGCACTGAAGACGGTCGCAACGTAGTGATCTCACCGCAGTCCGGGGTGGTGATCGTGCGGGCGCTACCTTCGGAGATTCGCGATGTGGAGGACTTTATCGAGCAGGTACAGATCAGTGTCCAGCGTCAGGTCATACTTGAGGCCAAGGTCGTCGAAGTGGAACTCAGCGATGGCTTTCAAGCGGGTATCAACTGGGCGGGACTGGCCACCCGCAATGGGGATTCACTGGTTACCGGGCAGATCGGCGGCGGCACCGTCTTCGACGAGGGAAGTTCCCTGATCAAGGGTAACGAGGGCAATCTCAGTCCGCTGAATCCCACGCCGGTGGAAAATGCCCTGACCTCGGGCTTTGGCGGGGTCTTTTCCCTGGTCTATTCCAGCAATGATTTCAATGCCTTTATCGAACTGCTCAAGACTCAGGGTGATGTCCAGGTGCTGTCCAGCCCACGGGTCTCCACCGTGAACAACCAGAAGGCGGTCATCAAGGTGGGCACCGATGAATATTTCATCACCAATATTGAATCCAACAACCAGACCGGCAATACCACCGATTTCTCCAGTTCCAATATCGAGCTGACCCCTTTCTTTTCCGGGATTGCACTAGATGTCACCCCGCAAATCGCCGGCAATAATGAGGTCACGCTGCATATTCATCCCACGATCAGCGAAGTAGTGGATCAGACCAAGCAATTTACTGTGAATGGGCAAGACCAGGAATTACCCTTGGCGTTTTCCAAGGTGCGTGAGTCTGACAGTATCGTGCGGGCCCATAGTGGCCAACTGGTCGTGATTGGCGGCCTGATGGAAGACATCAGCAAGCGATTGCAAGCCGGCGCGCCGGTTTTGGGAGATATCCCGGTGCTAGGCAATCTGTTCAAACACCAAAAGAACAGCAGCAAGAAGTCCGAGCTGGTGATTCTGCTGCGACCGATGGTGGTCGAGCAACCACAGATCTGGGATCGGGACATGCAAGACATGCACAACCGCATCCAGGGGATGCGACAACCACCCCGCGCAATGTAATACCGATGTATCGTGATTTCTTCGGTCTGCGGGAGCCGCCGTTCAGTATCACTCCGGATACGGACTTCTTCTATGCCTATCGAAGTCACCAGGAGGCCTTCAATACCCTGTGGGTAGCCCTGCGCACGGGTGAGGGATTCATCAAGATCACCGGAGAGGTCGGTACCGGCAAGACGCTTCTTTGCCGCAAGCTGCTGACGTCCCTCAATACCGGCTACGTGACCGCCTGGCTGCCGAATCCGCAACTGAACGACAAGGCCTTGCGCCATGCCGTGGCCGATGAACTTGGCTTAGCGTTGCCGAGAAATATCGGGCAGCATCGTCTGCTCAAGCAACTGCACGATCATCTGATAAAACTCCATGCGGAAGGCAACCGGGTCGTGTTGTTGATCGACGAGGCCCAGGCGCTGCCGGAACAACAGCCTCGAAGCGGTGCGGCTGTTGACCAATCTGGAGACCCGTAAACGCAAGCTGCTGCAGGTGGTCTTGTTGGGGCAGCCGGAATTGGATCGGACCTCTGGAGCGACCGGCGATCCGTCAGCTCAAGCAACGCATCACCTTTTCCTACAGGCTCAGTCCCCTGGACCGAGAGGGGATGCAGGACTATATCCTGCACCGGCTGCGCAAAGCCGGTTACGACGGTCCCCCCATGTTCACCCGGGGTGCCCTGACGCTCTTGTACAAAGCCAGTCGGGGGCATTCCCCGGCTGGTGAATATCCTCAGTCACAAAACGCTGCTGCTCGCCTTTGGCAAAGGGCAACGGCAGATCACCCGCTCGTTGGCACAGTCGGCAATCCGTGATACCGAGGGTGTGAGAAGACATCGGATCCGGATGGTTTCTGGCACGGTTGAGCCTGTTTGGCGCGACAACCGTCTGTGCGCTCACCGCCATCCATTATGGGATCTGGTGAGACATGAGCGTGATCAACGACATGCTGCAGGATCTCGAGCAACGTCGCTATAAGAGCGCTGAAATGAGCGCCGTCAAGGTCGTCACCGGGTTGCAGCCTGTTGGCCTCAGGTCTGGACGGTCCCGGCTTCCTGGTGGCTGCTCAGTAGCTTACTGGTCTGCATCCTTGGTGGCGGCATCGGTTGGGGTTACACCATCTTGCACTCCACGGAAACCGTCAGGAGTGCAGCAATGCCGTTGCTGAAGTCAACGATCCGCTCTGCGCCGCTGCTGCCGCCCGATCTCCTCGTACTGTCTGAACAAGCGTCGTTGACCTTGCCTGCAAGCGTTACTCCAGTATCCCCAGAAACCGAGATCGAATCGGAGACCGAGCCGGGGCCGCCGCTCTTGATCAGTCGGATCGAACTAAGGCAACAGGGTCGAGTGTATGATTTGGAAATGGAATTCAATCAGCCATTGAGCATGCCCCCCTTGCATTATCGTCGGGGTGATCAAATCTGGTTGCAATTGTTCGACACCGATGTCGCCCGCGTCCAGTTGCCTGAGTTGTCCGCGCAGACACCCTGTCAGGGAGTGGTCAGCCTATCTCGAAAACGGCATCTCAGATGATCCGCATGCGGGTGGAGCCATCCTACAGGGCGGAACTGTATCAGTTGCGTCCGGAGCTTTGGCGCTTGAGCCTGGAATCAGAAAGCTGAAGCCTGCAGCCCAGGATGGATATCGCGCAGAAGTCGACCCACAGCAAGTAACGCGGATCTTCCAGCGAAACCCAATCGTTACCTGAATTCGCCACCCAGAATCCGTCCCCTTACCTGGCCCCGGTACAGAAGAAGACAAACAAATTCAGCCAGGGCCGAAAAGCTATTCGCTGAAGGGCAATCGAAGCGTGCTGAAAAGCTCCTCCAGGAGGTGCTTGCCGAAGAGCCTGGACATCTAGCCGCAAGCTTGTTGCTTAGTCGGCACTATCTCTCGACCGCTGCCATCGAACGGGCCGAACCGGTCATCCTGTCCGCCCTCCGACACCATCCAGAACAACCCGAGCTGGTGAATTATTTCGCCCGTTGCCTCTTGGCTCAGGAGAGATTGACTGAAGCGGGCGATTATCTGCTAAGGGCCATGCGAGTCGACCATGCACCGCATGTTGGGCTGCTGGCGACCATCCGGCAACGTCAGGAGCAACATCCCCAGGCGCGGGATTACTACCTGCAGGCCTTGAGGCTGAAACCCGATGAAGGCGCCTGGCTGGCGGGACTGGGCATATCCCAGGAACATCTGGGCGATGCGGCCGGGGCCAGAAAGGCCTATCGGCGTTCCCTGTCATCAGGGAAAATTGAATCTGACCCTACAAGCGTTTCGTGGAGGCTCGTTTGGCGCAGTTGACTCAGAATAGAAATTGATCCATGGCAATGGCGCATAAAAAAATCCGCATCGGCGATCTCCTGGTCGAGAGCGGAGAAATTACCGCTGAACAATTGCGCATCGCTCTCCAGGAACAGCAGAAAGGCGGGCGCAAACTCGGCGCTACCCTGATCGATCTCGGTTACATTGCAGAAGACCGCCTGCTGAGCGTGCTGGCTGAGCAATTGAAGATCCCATTGATCGATCTTACACGTTATAAATACAACGCCGACATCGTGCGACACCTCCCGGAAACCCTGGCACGCCGGTATCGCGCCATCCTGTTGAAGAATGACGCAAACGAGGCGTTGGTCGGCATGGTGGATCCAACCGATCTGTTCGCCTATGACCAGGTCGCGCGCTGCCTCGGCAAGCCGGTCATACAGGCGGTAGTCCGTGAAACCCAGATGCTGCTCACCTTCGATCAGGTCTACCGGCGCACCGAGCAGATCAGTCTGCTGGCCGAAGAGCTGGGTCAGGAATTGTCAGAGGACGATTTCGATATCGCCCAGCTATTGGCGGGCGAGGATGTAGCCAACGCGCCGGTAGTCAAGTTACTGCAGACCCTGTTCGAGGACGCGGTACAGGTGAATGCCTCGGACATCCACATCGAACCGGATGAAACCGTGCTGCGTATCCGGCAACGAGTGGATGGGGTGCTGCATGAACAGGTGATGAAAGAGAAGCACATCGCTTCGGCCTTGATCTCGCGCCTGAAACTGATGAGCGGGCTGGACATTTCGGAAAAGCGGCTGCCCCAGGATGGGCGTTTCAATATCAAGGTGAAAAACAATTCCATCGATGTACGCCTTTCCACCATGCCCACCCAGAATGGCGAGTCGGTGGTGATGCGTCTGTTGAATCAAAGCAGCGGTATCATACAGCTCGATCGGCTCGGGATGCCCACCAAGATATTGCGGCGTTTCCGTCAGGCGCTGCAAAAACCCCATGGCCTGATTCTGGTGACCGGTCCTACCGGCAGCGGCAAGACCACCACCCTGTATGCCGCGCTCAAGGAACTCAACGCGCCGCAAAAGAAGATCATCACGGTGGAAGATCCGGTGGAATATCGGTCTGTCCCGGGTCAATCAGGTTCAGGTCAATCCTAAGATCAATCTCACCTTTGCCAAGGTGCTGCGAACCGCACTGCGGCAGGACCCGGACATCGTGCTGATCGGGGAAATGCGCGACGCCGAAACCATCGAGATCTGTCTGCGCTCCGCCATGACCGGGCATCTGGTGCTGTCGACCCTGCACACCAATGACGCGATCAGTTCCGCGGACCGGCTGCTGGATATGGGAGCGGAAGGCTATCTGATCGCCGCCTCCCTGCGGGCGGTGATCGCGCAGCGTCTGGTGCGCCGTATCTGTGACAGCTGCAAGACACAATACAACCTGGATCTGCAGGAACGCAGCTGGCTGAGCACACTCGGACTGGAACCCGAGCAGCGGTTCTATCATGGCAGTGGTTGCCCACACTGCAACAATACCGGATACAGTGGCAGAATGGGCGTCTACGAATACATGGAACCCAGCGACGCCATGCTGGCCGCCTTGCGTAATGCCGATTCGGCGGGGTTTGCCGAGTCGGCAAGCGCCAATCAAGCTTTCCACAGCCTGCAGGAAAGTGCCATGGAATATGCTGTCCAGGGTAGGACCAGCCTGCCGGAAGTGATGCGGGTCGTCGGTGAGGTGGAAAAGGTCGATCCGCTAGAGTGGCGCGGCGCGCCGGAGCCCATGTCGCAATGAGCCTGACACCGGCATTGGGATATCGGTATGGCTAGGTTCGACTATCAAGCCAGATCTTCGGATGGTCGGGCAGTGACCGGTCAGCTTGAAGGGGTCAGCATGGAAACGGTGGCCGATCAGCTGTTGAATCGAGGTCTGGTGCCGATTCAGATCGAATCGGCAGCGGAAAAGCAGGCGTCGTTCCTGCAAAAGCTCAGGAAACTGATCGGGCAACATCAGCAACCCAGCATCACCGACCTGCTGTTTTTCACGCGCCAGATGTATACCCTGACCAAGTCGGGTATCCCGATGATCCAGGGTCTTGTGCGACTCTCAGAGTCAACCAGCAATCCCGTGATGCAGGAGACCATCAGAGAGGTGGTCAAAGAGCTTGAGTCCGGGCGCGAACTCTCCGCCGCCTTTGCCAGACATCCCCGGCTCTTCAACACCCTGTATGTGAACATGATCCGGGTGGGGGAGACCTCAGGTCGCTTGGAGGAGGCATTCATGCGGCTGCACGGTTTTCTGGAGCGGGACCACACCACCGGGAGACGTATCAAAACCGCCCTGCGTTATCCGGCGATGGTGATCACGGCCATCAGCATTGCGATCGGCGTATTGACCATGCTGGTGATTCCCACCTTCGCCAAGATCTTCGAACGCTTCGATATGCAACTGCCGCTACCAACCCGGATCATTCTGGCGGTCTCGGATTTTGCCCAGGGTTATTGGCCCTATGTGCTGGGCGGCCTCGCGCTGGCTTTGTATGGTTTCCGTCACTATATCCAAACGGACAAGGGACGCCTCTGGTGGGACCGGCTCAAGCTCGGATTTCCGGTGGTGGGCAGCATAATCCTGCGCGCCACTCTGGCCCGCTTTTCCCGCGCCTTCACCATGGCGAGCCGGGCCGGTGTCCCCATCAATCAGGCGTTGATGGCGGTGGCCCTCGCCACCGACAATATCTATCTCGGCGATCAGATTCGCAGCATGCGCAATGGTATCGAACGTGGAGATTCCCTGACCCGCACCGCCGCCCATACCCAACTCTTTCCGCCCCTGGTGTTACAGATGATGTCCACCGGCGAGGAGACCGGGCAACTGGAGGAGATGATGGAAGAGGTGGCCGAATTCTACGAGCAGCAGGTCGACTACGACGTGCAGAACCTGAGCGCCTACCTGGAGCCGATTATGACGGTCATTGTCGGTATCATGGTGCTGGTATTGGCGCTCGGCATCTTTCTCCCCATGTGGGATCTCACCCAGCTTGCCAAACACTAGCATCGCCAATGCGCAGACAGGCTTCACCCTGTTGGAGCTGGCGTTGGTCACCCTCATGGTGGCCGTGCTGTTCACCGTTGCGCTCACCCGCTTCCTAAACCTGATGGTGGATGCGGAACGGGTCCATCTGCTGCAGGTTGAAGGCGCACTCAAGAGCGCCCTCGGTCTGGAGTTGACCAGGCGCGTTGTGGAGCGGGAGCTGGACTCGATCGCTGATCTGGCGGGAGACAATCCCATGGGATTCATCAAAGAGAAGCCGCAGAACTACCTTGGAGAAAGCAACCAGCCCGACCTGGAAGCCCTGCCGGGGGGAGTCTGGGTATTTGATCTCACCAGGCAGGCCCTGATCTATACAGTCCGCAACAGCGACCATTTCCACAGCGATCTGCCGGGCCGGACCCGCGTCGAGTACCGACTGGAACTACAGTATGACGACAGCAACCGCAACGGTCGTTTCGACTATGGATTCGATCATCTGTCCGGATTGCAACTGGCTTCCCTCGGTAACAGCCGTTGGCTGGATCAGCGGGACTGAATGATTTCTCCTGTTTTTATTAAAGAACACGGGGCTGATGTCGAAAACATGTTAGGTATTGCACAGGAGAAAGTTTCCATGAAACAACAAGGTTTTACATTGATTGAGCTGGTGGTGGTGATCGTTATTCTGGGCATCCTGGCGGTGGCGGCCGCACCTAAGTTCATCGATCTGTCCGATGAGGCTGAGAGTGCCGCACTTGAGGGTGTGGTGGGGGCAATCAATTCCGCCTCGGCGGTGAACTACGCCGGCGCCAAGGCGGGCGATACTGCGGCGACCAAGTTTACCGATACGACGGATACCTGCACCACCATGATCAATGCAATCCTGGTTGAAGGCGCGCTGCCGACCGGATATACCGCGCCTACGGCGGTACTGAGTCAGAACGATGGCGACATCATCACTTGCACCATTACCCAGACAGCCACTAGTAACACAATGGACTCCAAGATCGTCTGGGTCGAATAGCTCGATCTGCAGCCAGGCCACTGGCCGGTGGCTGAGAACTTCGTGGCCGGCATACCCTGTGTCGGCCTTTTCGCTTATAGAGATTCATGCCAACGAACTCCGGCCAAGGTCCGTTTTGCCCCGACAGGAAAACGGTTGACCGCCAGGCCAGCAAATCAACTGGGTTAGGCACATAGCATGGGATGCGCCCGTTTTCCTGTAAAGACTACTTGTAATATCCAGAGATGTATGACGTATGACCTTCACCGCTCATGTGGTTGGTGGATTTTTCTGTTTATCCTGGGACTGCCCGGTGCCTTACCCGCCGCACCCGGCGATGTGATTGCCCGTGACAACTTCGAACGCAAGGGACTGGGCGCTGCCTGGCAAGTCGATAGCGCCGGCGGTGGCGATGCCGGGATCGGCAGCCACACATCACAATCGGGCACCCGCTCGCTCTACACCCGCTGGGGCCGGGTGTCCGTCACCAGCCGGCCCTTCGATCTTTCAGCCCGACCGGCCGTCGAGCTCTCGGTGTGGATCCGGGAGGGTAGCGATGCCTTCAGTGAAGATCCAGAATTGAGCGGTGAGGATCTCAATCTGGCTTTTCTGGACAGCACCGGTAACTGGGTGACGTTGCTCGACTATGCCGGAGATGCCCATCCCGGCGGAAACACCCTGACCCCGATTTTCAACCTGCCAAGCAGCGCCCTGCATGCCAATTTTCGATTGCGAATCCGGCAGACCGGGGGGCATGGCGTCGACTGGGACTATTATCACCTGGATGACATCACCCTCACCGAACGGGCGGCCGCCAGCGCTATCATCGGCGGCTATTGCGATGATTTCGAATCCGGCATGGGCAACTGGGAGGTCAGCGCGACCACCGGCGAAACGGGCATCAGCAACCAGACCGCCAGCTCACCCAATCACAGCCTCTATCTTCGCTCCGGCCGGGTTGTTGTTCAATCTGTGCCGGTGGACCTAAGCGCCGGCGACGGGGAGTTCAGCTATTGGGTGCGGCGGGGCGCCGACAGTTTCAGCGAAGATCCCGACAACGGTGAGGATCTGCTGGTGGAATATTTGAATAGCAGCGGTAGCTGGATCCTGCTGGATCGATTCTCCGGTAGCGGGATTCCGGGCGAACGTTTCATGATCACTCACCCCATGCCGGCAAATGCCCGGCATGGCCAGCTGCGTCTGCGTTTCACCCTCGTAAACGGCAGCCGCAGCCCGCTGGATTACTGGCATGTGGACGATGTCTGTCTGCACACTCTGGCGCCGCCCACGGTCTACGCCTATTACGCCCTGGATGAAACGGACCCGCGGACATTGTCGGACAATTCCGGTAACGGGCACGCAGCGACCGTGCTGGGCAGTGTGAACATGAACAACCTCAATCCGGTGCAATCTGGTGATCCCGGAACCTGTGGTTATGTGGAGATTCCCTATAACGACAGCACCGGGGTGACGGATGCCGTCAATACCGGGATCGATGTGGACCGGGATATCGGTAACGCCGGCACCATCGCCTTTTGGTATAAAAGTAACGAAGCCTGGGATGGTAATCGGGGGGATCGGCAACTGTTCGATGCCTCAGGAGAATTTACCGGCAATGGCACTGGCCAGAAATACTTTTCCCTCATGCTGCAGAACGACAGTCGTTTGCGCTTTGCCTTGGAAGATACCACAGACAGCGATTTTCAGGTGGAGACCGGCCCGCTCTCATACAGAGCTGATACCTGGGCGCACATCGCGGTTACTTGGGATTACCGCGTAAATCAATTGCAGTTGTACCTCAATGGTTCCCTGGCCGGCACGTCCAACATCCCTTCCAATGGCAGCCTGGGCGATTCCGATAGTCTCTATTTCGGTGACAATCGCTCAAGCTACCTTGCCCGTTCGACCGGTAATTCAGCGAATGGCTCGTTGGATGAGATTCGCATCTTCAGCCGGGTCTTGAGCCAGCAACAGATTCAAACCGTCATGTCGGCCAGACACAGCTGCCCTCGTTCGGCAAACGATCACTATGTGATCAGTTACAGCGGTACCGGGGTGACCTGTGAGGCGGAACCGGTAACGATCATCAGCCATGATGCAAATCACGTGGAAACCGCGCCCACGGCCGGAGTGGTGATCACCGTGAGCGCGGTCGATGCAACGACGGGCAATCCGGCCTCCTCGGTGACCTGGACGGGCGCAGGAGTCACCGATATCGGTAATGGTCAGGCCGAATATGTGTTTAGCGGAACCGAATCCCGGGCCATACTGGAACTGGGCAACTAACGCGGAAGCCAGTATCAATATCAACATCACGACAGTTACGGCACACCGAATACAGCGGCAATGCCAATGAACCGGACAATGATCTGATCTTTGCCGCGCGCGGCATTCCATTTCTATGCCGATGGCGTCATCAGCGACATCCACAGTCAGATTGCCGGCAAGAATTCAAATACCGACCCAGGGGCCCAGAGCCTGACCCTGCGGGCCGTCGAGACGAATACCCTCAGTGGCGCCTGCGATACCCGGTTGAATGGGCTGCAAAGCATCGAGCTGGCGTTTCAATGTCTCGATCCGGCCAGCTGCAAGACCCTCAACGGCGTGACCATCAACGGCAACACGATCGTGGGTAATCCGGCCGGTGGGCTAACCGGTTATAGCAATGTGAACTTGGATTTTGGCAGCGCCGGGTCCGCTAGCTTCGTCCTGCAATATGCCGATGCGGGGCTGATTCAGTTGCACGCCCGCAAGTATCTGGCGGCCAGCGGTTCGGATCCGGCGGTGACGCTCACGGGGGCAAGCAATCCATTTGCCGTGGTCCCGGCCGGACTTTGTGTGCAAAGTCAGGATTCGGATGCGGCTTGTAGTGCGCCCTACCACAGTTGCAGCAAATTCAACCCGGCCGGTCAGGTCTTCGATCTGTCGGTTATGGCGGTCGCCTGGGAAACGGCTGGGGAAAGCGACAGTGACTTCTGCAGCGGCAATCCGATAACACCCAACTTTCAGTTGCAGAATATTGCCATCAGTCACACGCTGGTCGCACCGGCTGCCGGCGAGGCGGGAAATATCGCGGTCACCGGCATCGACATACTCGACTCTGATGAGGGACTGCATACGCTGGCGCAGACTCTGACGGAAGTCGGAGCCTTCCGTTTCACGGCAACGGCCCCCAGCTATTTCGGCGAGAGCCTTGCCGCTTCAACCAGTGAGGTCATCGGTCGTTTCTATCCGGCAGAGTTCCAGGTCAGAGTCAACGAACATGGGACCCTGGCCGCCAGTTGTGGGAGTTTTACCTATACCGGTCAAGCGTTGGGGTATGCGGAATCCCCGGAACTCATGATTAGCGCCAAGGATGCGGCGGGTGGCACCACGCAGAACTACACCGGCGACTTCCGCAAACTGCTGGAGGGCAATGGCAGTTCGATCAGTTTTAACGTACCGACCACGGACGCCAGTCAGTTGGGTAAGGATTTGCTCAACCCTACCGCTTTGAGTGCAAACCTGCATTCGAATCTGGCCAACCTGCTCGACCATGGCGATGGTACGCTCAGCTACCCGCTGTCCGGCCTGGATGAATATCGCTACCTCCGCAATGCCAACGCTGAAATCGCCCCTTACACCGGGGATATCGAACTGCCGTTACTCACCGTCATCGATGGCGACGGGGTGCGGGACGATGGTGCTGCGGTGGTGCTGGAACCGCTTGGTGTGGAGATTCGATTTGGCCGTCTGGTGCTGGATGATGCCTTCGGTCCGCAAACCGACCCGCTGCTGGTGCCGGTGCGGGCGGAATATTTCGACGGCAGTGGCTTTATCGATAACGCGGATGACTATTGCAGCTTGATCAATCCCAAGGGGGCGGTCGTACTGAGCAATTGGCAAGACGAGCTCAGTCCGGGTGAGACCCAGGTGACAGGCGCGACGAGTTTGCTGGCGGGTCGTGGTGAGATATCTTTGGCAGCCCCCGGTCCCGGCGCCGTAGGGGACAGCAACGACGGTAGTGTCGACCTGACCCTCGATCTTTCCCTCACCTTACCCTCCCAGACCTGGTTGCTGAATGACGAAAACGGCGACGGGGTGTTTGCCGATCATCCACGGGGTACCGCCACATTCGGTATGTTCCGGGGCGACGACCGTTTCCTTTATTGGCGGGAGACCCAATGAGAGCGGCCCGGGGATTTACCCTGTTGGAGTTGGTGATCGTGATCCTGCTGCTGGGGATCGTCAGCATAGTTATCCTGGGACGGTCGGGCAGTGATTTCAAGGCAGCTGCGGATGCGGAGGAGCTGTTGCAGGCGATCCGTTACACCCAGGAACGGGCCATGCAGCATACCGGCGACGGTTTGAGCTATCAAATCAGTCTCAGCGGCACGGGATACAGCCTGTTGCCTCCGGCTGCGCCCCGGTATGCCGACACTTTGAATGGAGTATTGGAAGGCGGGATGATCAGCCCGACCGGCACCATCGCATTCGACGGTCGCGGTACACCGCTTTGCAGTGCTGGATTAAGCTGTACGAACGCGCCCCAGAGCATCAACGTCAGCGCCAGCGGCGAGTCGGTGGTGCTGACCCTGCAGCCTTATACGGGGTATGCCAGCCGATGAGGCGGAACCGGGGTTTTTCCCTGCTTGAGACGGTGATTTTCATTGTGGTGGTGGCGGTCGGCCTGACCGGCATCCTGGGGCTGTTCGTGCAGAATACCCAATCCAGCGCCGATCCCTATGTACGCGAGCGGGCAGTGGCAGTCGCGCATGCCTACATGGACGAGATCATGGGCAAGCGATTCGATGAGAACACTCCGCTTGGCGGTGGTTGCGTGGAGACCGGCAGCACCAGCTGCACGGCATATTGCAACCTGCTGACCGACCCGGTGTGTGTGCGGAGCAAGTGCCGTCTGCAGGCGGCGGCCAACTGTGTGCCCAGGGCCGATGTCAGTGGTATTGCTACGGAAGAGGCCGCCAGGAACGTCTATGACGACGTGGATGATTATGCCGGTCTGAACGAGGTGCCCACGGGCCTTGAAGGCATCGCAGGGGGGTATGCGGATTTCAACGTCAGGGTCAGCGTCACCCAGCCCGTAGCGAACTGGCTGGGGATCGATCCCCGCGACCTGCGGCAGATCCAGGTCGAGGTGACCAGCCCAACGGCCGAGACCATCCGCCTGGAAGGCTATCGGGTGAATTTCTGATGCTTGCGGGAAGAACCGGCTTCACTCTGATCGAACTGGTGATCACCATCCTGCTGGTGGGCATAGTCGCGGGCGTGCTGGCCCCCATCTATCGTCAAGCCGGCGAGATGTTTTCCGCCACCCACGCGCGCAGCGAATTGACCGCCAGGGGCAGGCTGGCGCTGGAAAGGCTCAGCCGGGAACTGCGCGAGGCCGAACCGGGCCAGATCCAGGCGGGTGCCGGCAGTCTGCGTTTTCAACAGTTGGAGGACCTGCTCTCCATTACCCTGGTTGGCAGCCTGCCGGAGCGGACATATCGGGTCTGCAACCAGGTCAGCATCAATCAGTTGGGTGATCACCTGGACTGGGACATCGGCGACGACGGCAGCAGTGACGCAATCCTGGTGGACGGTGTTGAAGAGGTCAGCTTCACCTACTCGCCGGGGGCGACGCACCGCAGCGCGGTGGTTGCCATCGACTTGCGCCTGCGACAGGCTGACGAGTCGATCCGGCTGTTCCGCGAGGTGCGTCTCCGCAACATCCAGGGTACGGTGATCTGTCCATGAATCGGGGGAGAGGAGGCCTGATGATTTCGGCTATCCGGCAACGGGGCGTTTCGCTCATTACCGCCATCTTTCTACTAGTGGCGATGAGCGCGCTGGGTGCGATCATGACCCAGATGCTGGTGACCCAGAGTCTGCAGACCACCGACGAATGGTTCTCCGCCCAGGCCCTGTATGCAGCCGAAAGCGGTCTGCAGTATGCCGCCTATCAGTTGAACCGCACCGACCCGCCCGCCTGCAATCTGACGGCGACGGACAATAGTGTGAATGCCCAGAGCTGGTTCAGCATCGCCACCCAGCCGAAGACCCTCGGTAGCATCGCGGTGTGCGAGATCATCGCCACCGGCAAAGCCGGAGGCTCCGCCATGGCACCTGCGGTACAACGCCAGATCGTCGTGACCTATCGCTGGGCCGGTTTGTAGTGACTGTTTGTTAGACACCGGTAAGGAAAAGCACAGCGCCTGCCGTTGCTTGGCGCTTAGGCACGAACGCCAACTCGTTGTAACATAGGGTTAGGCTGTATTATGACAGCCATTTTTCAACCGTGATAAAGCGTAACCAAGCCTCTTGAGAGAGGGCTGTGAAGGGTCCGTATGCGAAAAGTCCACCCCGTCCGTTTGTTGCTCATCCTTGGGGTCGGCGTGTTGTTGTTGCTGTTTTTATTGCTGGCGATCATGCTCAGCGACGCCCTGCTGGGATTTTACGTCAATCTGCAGGAGGCGCCGGGGTGGTTGGCCTGGGGGCTGTTGGGTGGCCTGGGGCTGTTCTCCCTGCTGTTGGGTTGGATCCTGATTCGCCTGTTGCGCCCGAAACCGGCGCCGGTTCATATAGCCAAGCAGCCCGCGCCGGTGACGCGGGAACAGGTTGAAGCCCGCCTGGAGACGGCCCGCGAGGCGCAGCTCGATACCCGCGCGGCGGAACTCGAGCTGGTGCAACTGGAGGAGCGACGCCAGGCGGGGCAGATCCACATTGCCCTGTTCGGCGACATCAGCAGCGGCAAATCGAGCCTGATCAGGGCCCTGCTGCCGGATGCCCAGGTCGAGGTGAACGTCACCGGCGGCACCACCCGGGAGCTGCGGGAATACATCTGGACCAGTCCCGCCGGCGACCAGCTGGTGCTCACCGACATGCCGGGACTGGATGAACCGGGTCGGGACAAGGACGCCCGGGTGCGGGACGAGGCCCTGCGGGCCCATCTGGTGATCTATGTCTGCGAAGGGGATCTGACCCGCAGCCAGGTGGAGGAACTGGAGCAGCTGCAGGATCTGCGCAAGCCCTTGATCCTGGCCCTGAACAAGAGCGACCGTTACCGGTCCGATGAGCTCGAACTGATCAAGCAGCGCCTGCAACAGCAGGTCGGAAGGCTGGGGCAGGCCGAGGTGGTGGCGATCAGCTCGGGCGGCCGGCGTAACGTGATCCGGGTGCTGCCCGACGGCAGCGAGGAACGGGTGGTGCGCGAGCTGCCGCCCCAGGTGGATGAGCTGACCCTGGCCATTCAGCGCCAGGTGGACAGCGATCCGGAGACCCTGCACCAGCTGCGGGACAGTGCGGTGTTCGTATTGGTGTCGCGGCGCCTGGAGCAGGCCCTGGCCAGGCACCGCCGGGAGCAGGCGGACGCCCTGGTATCAGGCTACGCCAAGAAGGCCGTGGTGGGCGCCATCGCCGCCATGACCCCAGGGAGCGATATCCTGATTCAGGGTTATCTCGCCAGCCAGATGGTGAAGCAGCTCGCCAAGCTGTATGAGGTGCCGGTGCGTAAAATGGATATCGAGCTATTGTTGGAACTGGTGCAGAAACACGTGCGGGGTCACTCGACCCTGTTGCTGGCGATTGCCGGCAATGCCCTCAAGGCCTTTCCTGGGGCAGGCACCCTGGCAGGTGGTATATTGCATGCTATCGCATATGGTTATCTATTCGAGGCCTTGGGTCGCGGGGTGGCCGGTTCGCTGGCGACTCGCGGCGAGCTGCACCCGGTCCAGGTCGCCACCCAATTCAAGGAGTCCTTAGGTGAAGATCTCAGAGCGTCTTCGCAACATTACGCAAAACTGGCCTTGGAAGAGATCCGCCGCGCCGGACGCCAGCAGCAGTCCCGCTAGTCAGGATCACCTGACCCTGGCCCGCGAGAGTCTGCAGGAGCTTTTGCAGGATCAACGGGTGCCTGCAGAGATCCGGGAGACCCTGGCCGAGGACTACCGGGAAGTTCGGCAGATGCTGGACAAGTTGGAGCAGGGCCATCTGCACATGGCGGCGTTCGGTCGGGTGAGCGTGGGTAAATCAGCCCTGCTCAATGCCCTGCTGGGGGAAGCGCGTTTCAGCACCAGTCCGCTGCATGGCGAAACCCGTACCAGCCAGACAGGCCAGTGGCGGGAGTTCCAGGAGGGCAATGTATTCCTGGTCGATACCCCGGGGATCAACGAGGTGGATGGGGAGGCCCGGGAACAACTGGCCCGGGAGGTGGCTTCCCGGTCCGATCTGGTGTTGTTCGTAGTGGACGGGGATCTCACCCATACGGAGACCGATGCCTTGCGTTCGATCGCTGACCAACACCGGCCGATCCTGCTGATCTTGAATAAGTCGGATCGCTATACCCGGGACGAACGCGAAACCCTGCAGCAGTCCCTGCTGCGTCACAGCGCGGGTCTGGTCGATCCACGCAATGTGGTGACTGCCGCCGCCGATCCGGCGGTGCAGCATGTGGTCCGGGTCGACGAGGCCGGCAATGAGACCTGGAGCGAGCGCCGCCCGCCGCCGGATATCGCTAGGGTGCGGGAACGGCTATGGGCGATTCTGGAAGCGGAAGGTAAGACCCTGGCGGCATTGAACGCCTCCCTGTTCGCGGGCCGGCTCAGCGATCAGGTCGGGCAGCGCATCCTGGCCGCTCGACGCACCCTGGGACAACAGGTGATCCGCACCTATTGCATTGGCAAAGGGGTGGCGGTGGCGATCAATCCGGTGCCGGTGGCGGATCTGATGGCCGCTGCGCTGGTGGATATCTCCATGCTGACCCACCTGTCAAAACTCTATGGATTGCCTTTGAACCGCAATGAGGCCGGTGGTCTGATCAAGACCATCGGCGCCCAGATGATGTTGCTGATGGGCACGGTGTGGGCGGTGCACTTGGTCTCCTCTGCGCTGAAGCTGGGCACCGGCGGTCTGTCGGCTGTGGTTACGGGCGGGGCCCAGGGCGCGGTGGCCTACTACAGCACCTATGTGGTGGGTCAGGTGGCCGAGCGTTACCTGGCGCAGGGCAAGTCCTGGGGCGAGGGCGGACCCAAGTTCGTGGTGCGCGAGATCCTCGACAGCCTGGATCGAAACTCCATCATGGAACAGGCCAAGCACGAGATCCGGGAAAAGCTGCGGGCGACCACCCCGTCGGCGTCGGGGACCTGAGCGACCCTCATCCCGCCTGGTTTTACATTATGAATTCCGGGTCCTCTTAACGGTGGGCTGCTCCTATAATACCGGCTTAAAATTAATCGCAGTTATTCGCCAAGAAAACCGACGGGAGGCACATATGGGTCTTAAATGGGTCGATACCCTGGACATCGTCATCGAACTGGATGAGGCTCATCCGGACGTAGATCCCAGATATATCAACTTCGTGGATCTGCGCAATTGGGTGATGGCGCTGGATGAGTTCGATGATGACCCGGAGCATTCCGGCGAAAAGATCCTCGAAGCAATCCAGACGGCCTGGATCGAGGAACGGGAGTGAATCGAACCGCGCGCGGATTGGCCATCCCCGGCCGCTGTCCACCAACAAGCCAGCCAACCCTTCGACAGTGTGATGCCTAAATTACCCGATTCCTTGCGCGACTGGAACTCCCCTGGGTTTGCCGATACCTTGCGAAACGAAATCGAAGGCCTGAAACCCGGTACCCTGCCGTTACTCATGGGTGTTTCCCAGGGCGGTGTTCCCGATGACCGAGACATCAAGGCGATGGTGCTGAGTTCCGCGCAGACCCAGGACTGCATCCAAGCCCGAGTGGGTATCTTCTTCAGCGAAATTCTGGCCGGTTGCAGTTGTGGTGACGACCCGATGGCCCTGAATGCCTATTGCGAGTTGCAGGTCAGCATCGATAAGGCCACCGCCGAAGTTGAGTTCGCCGTGCTTCCCGGTTGATGAATCTATAGAACCTCGACGCCGATTTTATGGCGATTGCCGAACTCGATTCGCGGTATTGCATGAGTGATCTTGAATGCTCAGCTCTGTTTGACAGGATCATAATCCTCTTAACTATTCAGCTCGCTCTAGAATGCCTCTGCTTTCATATGGCAAAACCCCGTTGTAGGAAGTTGCCCGGGGCTGCGACCCAAGACGACAAGCCTTTTCGGCCTCTCAACACAATGCAACCAGCGTCGCTATTCGCCGCTATGGGCAACTCCTATGTGGGCTGAATGGTTGCCATCCTCTCGGATAACATCTCGTTCACCTCCTCCAGTGGGTCTTCCAGATCCTATCCATCGAGTTTCAGATAGCCTAGCATGGCAGCTTCTTGGAGTTACCCATCCACGTTTTTTTATCCCCGGTAGCGCGGATCGACATATTCGGCAGCCTTCAATACCACAAGCAGGCCAAATGTTGACGTCGGAGTCGCTTGACCGTTCGACCTAGACGTCCTGTCTGAATGGCAGGCAGGTTTCCAATTCCCGCATGTAATGCTGCACTGCATCCTGCTCATGCAGGACATGGGCGGTGATGGCATGGCGGAAGCGGTTGTCCGCGATCCAGTGGCTGGAACGGGTCAGGGTCGGTCGAAAGCCTCGGGCGATCTTGTGCTCTCCCTGAGCGCCCGGTTCGAAACAATCCAAACCCTGTTCGATGCAGTAGTCGATGCCCTGGTAGTAACAGGCTTCGAAGTGGAGGCTGTCGATCTGGCGCACACAGCCCCAATGGCGGCCATACAGGGTTGTGTCACTGTGATACATTAGGGAACCTGCGATGCACTGATCCGCCTGATCCGCCAGCACCAGCACGATCTGCTCCGGAAGCCGTTGCGCTACTTCGAGGAAAAAGGCGAAGTTGAAAGTGGCGATCCCCCACTTCTCTTCGAAGGTGCGGTTATAGAAATGGGTAAAATTCCGCCAGTCTTCGGGAGTCGCGGTATGCCCGTTGAGCTGGCGCAGCGCTACACCCGCCTCCTCGACCCGGCGTCGTTCCTGGCGAATATTTTTGCGCTTTTTGGCGGTCAGATCAGCCAGGAAATCGTCGAACTGCCGGTAACCTCGATTCCGCCAGTGAAACTGGCAGTCATGCCGGGTGAGTAAATTCTGTGCTTCCAGAAAGCGATGGTCCTGCACGGTGGGAAACAGGCAGTGAAAGCCGCTCGCGCCGAGTTGTTCAGTTAGCTGCAGTGCGCGTTTCAAGAGGACAGGATATAACTCCTCACATCGTTCCACCGAACACAGCAGTCGCTGACCGGTCGCCGGCGTATAGGGGATGGCCGAGACCAGCTTGGGATAGTAGGGCAGACCGTTGCGTCGGTAGGCGTCGGCCCAGGCATGATCGAATACGAACTCGCCATAGGAGTTGTATTTTTCGTACAACGGCATGGCCGCCACCAGGAAACCCTGCTCATAGACTGCTATATGGCGGGGCAGCCAACCAAAGTGCTCGCCGACGCAACCATGCCGTTCCATGGCATGCAGGAACTCATGGCGTAGAAAAGGGTGATTATCACTGACCAGGAGATTCCATTGATTCGCGGGAATCTCTTCGATCCGCTCATGGATGCTGATTTTCAAGCTTAAAACCGTCATTCATCAGGCCAGTCGAGCAGATCCTACGAGCTTGGTTGGATAGGTCCTGGAACTGGCGATAAAAGTCAAATGGGTGCTATGCTGGTCAAGTCTATCAACCAGAGTGAGGATATAATCAATACGATGAATAAGACAATCGGATTCGCAGCGGTCTGCTGCGCCGTGCTGTTCGCAGGACAGTCATGGGCGTTTGGATTTGGCAATGCCGGTTCCCGGTCCAATAATCCTGACACGGGCGCTGGTTACAATGACCGGCGTCCCTACGGCGCAAACCCGCGTTCAGGCTCCGGCGGCGGCTTTGGCGGCGCTCCAAGATCCACTGCGCCAGGCTATGATTCGGGTTATGGTCCAGGTCCCGGCTATGGCGGCTTTGGCGGCGCTCCCCGGACCCCCTATCAGGGACCCGGTTACGGTGGTTATCAGCAGGGGCCAGGCTATGCGGCGCCTCCCCAGGGTTATGGCTATCCCCAAGGCCCCGGGGGGGGCTACGGCGCTCCTGCACCAGCCCAGCAAGAGTCTGATAACCCCCGGGACAGCTACGGACAGCAGTATCAGCCGACACCCGGGTATGGTGGTTATCCCCAGGCTCCGGCGCCCGGCTACGCTAGCCCCGCTTACTGATGCCCCCCTGCAGGCTATCCGGGTGATTACAATCGGGATGATCGCGGCAGGGCGACAAAGACTCGAGTAGTTTCCCTAACCCGATGAACATAATGAA
Organism: uncultured Gammaproteobacteria bacterium; assembly: GCA_963716875.1. Lineage (GTDB taxonomy): Bacteria > Pseudomonadota > Gammaproteobacteria > Chromatiales > Chromatiaceae > JASJBU01. The sequence goes on along the minus strand of CAVQUR010000017.1, from coordinate 65,943 downwards.
GAATCCAATGAACATGTTCGATGGCAGTAAGAATCGGGATTGATTCAGATTTAAGCTCTGCGTTTAACCAACGGACCCCGGCATACCGGGGTCCGTGCTTTTTGGGATTTTCGCAGGTGGCAACCGGTATGGAGATATTGGTGTCGTGAGAGGTGCCTTGCGTCCGCTATACGCGATCTTTGCCACCTTGACGCCACTGGACCGTGCAATCCCTCGAAAGCTATCGGATGAGCCTCAGCCATCTGCTCCAGCCAACAAAATAATCGAGATGGTCAAGATGGCGATCAGCCAGTGTGCGTAAGCCGGCCCACAGCCAGAATGTCTTGCTGATGACGCCGAGGAACAGCCCCAGCAGGAAGGTCGTACAGAGTGCGATAACGATTGCCATCAGAAAGGGGGGCCAGGGCAGGGCGAAGCCTAGGACCGTACACCAGAGTGGTGAGATGATCAGTAAACAGATCAGCAGCGGGGAAAAGCCATTTACCAGGGCTACGATGACCGGTAGAAAGCGGCTTGCCTCACCGTAATCACTGTGCGTCAGGTCTTTGACCAGGGCCTGTTCGAGTTCATTCAACTCTTTTTTGCGTTCCGCCGCTTCGCTCAGATAGGCACTGCTGATACCGCTCATGAACAGGGCGACCGCGGCTCCCAGGGACGCGCTGAGGGCCACCGAAATGTCTGCTCGCTCACTGGTGTAGAAACCGGCCATCATGCCCAGCATGGTCAAGGCACCATCGAACCCGTTGGTAATGAAATAGCGTCTGACAATACCCCTGGCGCGCTGGACATGCAGCAGGAGTTTGTTGAATCGCCACCGATGATGGTCTGCCATCTGAGAAATTATTCCGACCTCGAGGTGCTGTCCACTTCGACCTCGTCGATACTATGCATGGAGGCCCCCATTTTCTCGATGGCTTCGATAATCACCGCAAACTGGATATCCCGGCCCTCAAGCACCAGTGACGCAGTTTCCGTCTTCTCATCCACTTCGATCACTGTCAGTTTGACCTTGTAATCCGGACCCAGGTCTGCAAGGGAAGCGGCGAAGGTCAGTGCATTGGGGTGATGTGGCTTGAGTACATCAAGCACAAGTCTACGAATTTGGGCCATTTTTTCGATTATGCTAGCTCAGATGGGGCGTAGTATACATCTCGCAACCGTTCATGAAGTAGCCGGTCCGGGCGCTGATGATTTAAGTCTAGAGTTCTTGCCGGATATCGATCAATAATCCGGCATCGACCGGCATGGCGGATTTTTCCATCGCAAAAAAACCGCAGTAGCCGCTATTTCACGTTGTCCGCATCAGCTCGCCTAACGGCTTTGAACCGATGTCTCAGTTCATGGCAGGGACTGAATTGGGGTGACAGGAGAATGCTGGGTTGTGGCTTTCCGATATAGTAGCCCTGTGCATAATTGACTCCGATCTCCGTCAACATCTTCAGGGTTTCCGCATCTTCCACGAATTCCGCAATAGTCAGTTTGTGCAGGCCGGATGCCATCTCGGTCAACGCCTTGACGAAGATGCGGTCTTCCGGGCTGGTCGGCAGTTGCCGGATAAATGAGCCGTCTATCTTTACGATGTCGAGGGGTAATTGACGCAGATAATAGAAAGAGGAGAAACCGACCCCAAAATCATCCATGGCGAAACGACAGCCCAGAACCCGCAATTCATACATTAACTGTTCTGCCGACGCCATATCGGCGAGGGTTGCTGTTTCGGTCAATTCGAACACCAGGTTTTGTGGTTTTACTCCACTGAGATGCAGCAGTTGTTTGAGCAGCGGCAGCAGTTCCGGGTCATCGACAACCCGCCCGGAAAGGTTGATCGAAAGATTGATCTCCTGTCCCGTGGTCCTGGCAAGATGCGCCATATGGCTGATCGCCTCACCCAGCACGAAGCGATCGATACTGTGGATCAAGCCGGTCCTCTCCGCAATCGGTATGAAGTGGCCCGGCATGGCGAGGCTGCCGTCCTTTTCACGCATTCGAATCAACACTTCATAATGGGAGATCAGATTGGTTTTTATCTCGAGGATCGGTTGGTAATAGAGAATGAACGCGGAATCTGCCAGCGCCTGTTCGATTTTTTCCTTCCAAGCCAACCGCTCGCTCATCTGTTCTCGCATCTGATCATCCAGAGCGAACAGATGCCAGCGGTCGCGGCCGCTCTCCTTGGCCTGATACATGGAAAGATCGGCATTGGACATCAGATCTTGCGCGTTACTTCCATGTTCCGGGTAGAGCACGATCCCGATGCTGGCTGAAACCCGGTGACTTCGCCCCTTGGTCGGCAGGGAAATATGTTTCAGATTTTCCAATATCTTCTCAGCCACCTGAATGGCCCCTTTGACATCGGTTTCCGGGATGGCTATGGCGAACTCGTCACCGCCCAATCTGGCCAACAGGTCGCTGGAGCGGGTCAGTTTGTTGAGTCGCTCAGCCACGACACGAAGCATGGCATCACCAGCCTGATGGCCGCTGGAATCGTTAACATCTTTGAAGTGATCCAGATCGAAGAACAACAGGGCTACGTTGTGATGGTATCGATTCGCCATTTGCAGAAGGTCTTCGAATGCGCGTTGAAAGTACCGGCGGTTATGCAACTCCGTCAAGGGATCGTGATTGGCCAACCAGGAGAGCCGTTGTTCCGCTTTTTCTCGATCGGTGATATCCAATCCGACCGAGAGGATCAGCGCGTTGCCGGATATCGCTTTGCCCTGGAGACGTGAATGTACCCAGGAAATACTTCGGTAGTCTCCTTGGCATGTCGTGATGCGGCTGTCATGCTGATGGGAGTTGATTGTGCCGCTCTTGAGTGCCGTGATGTAACGGTTCAGAGTACTGATGTCGGAATCCGGTGTGATAAGGCTGAAGAAATTCAGTTTTTCCGATAGGTTGGATTCAAGCCTGTCCTGCAGACATTTCTGCCCTTCAGGATTAATCATCAGGATTTCCCCATTGCAATCCTGGGTGAGGATGATGACTTGGGCGCTGTTGAGTAATCCGGTGACGAAATCTCGCTCAAGTTCCAGTTCCTGTCCCCTGACTATCAGATTTTGCGTCTGCTGCTGAATTTCATGATGCAGAGTATTCAAGAGTCCGGGAAAGTTCCAAAGTGGTTTCACCCGCAATGTCGATCTCATCCTTGTGCCAAGACCGATTATCGGTTTTGAGTCTTGCCCGAGCTTGTTCATAGGCATTATGGGCGAGCAGCGGAAGGCTCTGGGAAACCTGTAACAGGCGTTTCAGCGGGTGCCATAGGAGCAGGAGCAACAGGCTCTCCGATAGCAGAAATCCAATCAGGCCGAACAAGAGACTTTTCTGGGTGGCTTCATTGATATGCTGGACGGCACTGGTGATATTGTTGATGAGCAGATAATGATTGTTGGAATCGCTACCATCATGGTTCATCTGGATCGTTTGCAGGGTGTAATGCTTACCGTTGTGATCCAGTTGCCGGCTTTTATGTAGAAAATCATCGAACGGATGCTGCGCAGAAATGCCAATAAGTAATGGCAGGTTGTTGTCGGGGTCGGTCAGAGCTACCACATGACGCCCCCACCCGGGCAGCAAATGGGTATACCTGGATTTTCTATATTTACCCGTTTCCCGAGAAATAATCGCAATGTCTGCCCCGGTTATGTCCTTGAATGAGATAATCACGTTGGAGATCAGCCGACTCAGTAGCAATACGCCATTCTTCTCACCCCCACTCAGCACAGGTACGGCGATGTACTGCCGACATTGATTGAGGCAATCGAGCCTGAAATCCGGTCGTTCACTGGCATTGACCTCCTCTATCATAGGAGTGAATCGTTCGATATTCTCGGTGCGGCGCCAGGAAAAGAGCAACAGATTTTCGGCCGAGAAATAACTGGCCTCATCCAATCCCCAGTCGAACTCGAGGGTGGCGGATTGATCGGCAAAAACCTTCGCCAGCCGAGCCGGCATCGATTCGGGTGCGGTGAGGGGGGGGGCCATGCTGGGAATGAGTGAGGCAATCTGTTCCAATTCATCGAAACTGTTGTTAATCAGGGCGTTAAGTTCTTGCGTCTGTTGTTGACGCAGTTGGTTTTGCTGCCGGGCGAACTGTTTTTTGAGCTGCTGGTAGCCCATTCCGGCGAGACCCGCATTCACGATGATCAGCACCAGGCTGAGAATCAGAACAGCTTTCCATTTAAGGCTGAAGAAGCGGCTCTGGCGCTCGTTTCTCACCATGGGATTGAGCGTATGCACCCCGCGCCTGCCAATTATCAGAAGCTGTAGGAGATGAGGAATGCAAACATGTTCCAATTTCTTTGGGTTTCCAGCGGATTAGGATTATCCAGATTGGAAAGAAAAATAGTGCCATCAACCTGGCTGAATTCTGCGCGCAACATCAAATTTTCCGTCGGTTCCCAGAGCAGGCCAATAGTCAACATCCGGGCGTAGTGATTATACGCTGGGATTCCGGGGATATTTACATGGGAGCCGTCTTGGTCATGCTTGTCATAATGCCCCTCTTCATATCGCATGAGGACTTCCCAATCGGCCGAAAGCCGATAGTTACCCTGTAAATAATAGCCATCGATAGTGGTGTCGCCCACATCCATGAGACCCATGAAGCCGTCATATTCGATCGGCTCATTCATATATTCCAATGTAAAACTCCAGGGACCTCGATTATATTGGATGGAGGCAATCCAGAAATTGATGTCGATGCTTCCGCTCAGAAAACCACCAGCCATCTCCCCATCGAGATTGAGTGTGGCACCACTCAAGGCCAGGCGCAACAGACCGCCGTCCCACTCATATAACAAACGACCCCCTTTGGTTAGGCCTCGTTGCTCCAGATTCGGGTCATATTGTGCGGGCAGATAGCTCTTTTCAACATTCTCGTCAATGGGAGTCTTGCCGGCAAAAAAATGCAGATAGATACTATGCAGGTCCTGGTGCAGATCGGCATAGAGCATAGCACCATCGTTCGAGAGTACCATGTTCCGCACCCGGTCCCAATAAATAACCTGCGGGACGAAGATACTGGGTCGGGTGGAGGCTACATCCCGGGTATCGTTGAAAAAGCCTCCAGGATTCTTGAACCGGCCGATAATGGCGCCGAAACGGCCATATTCGGTGGAGTAGGGGGTGAAGTCCAGCTGACCATAGTCAAGGCTGAGGGAGCCGTCATACATATTCCCGGCAGTTCGCGATAACAACTGGGCCGATGCCATCAGGTGCGGGTTGTAACGATAGGATGCGTTGACTCCCAACTCCCGAAAATCAAAACTGCCGTTTTGGCTGTCACCGAAAAAGCTGTTTGCTGTCGTCTTTACATATCCTTGGGTAAGAAAGCCATGGATCTGGAAATCTTCGGACAAGCCAAATGCATCATCCGCCTGGCTATGCGGGTTCCATAACATCAGCAGACAGAATGAGAGATAACTATTCGATCTCAATTCTTTGAATATGCTCATTGAGCTGGTCCTCTGGCAGATACCCAATAGCGCCTGGAGTTGTTTCGATCTGATAGCGCATCTCTGCTTCCGTGTCGACTTTATTGGGAGCCTGACCGGTTCCCGAATAGATCTGTCGGTTCCAGGCCCGGCGTAATTGGTGGGGAAATACCCCAAGCACCTGCTTACTGAATTCTGCGTGGCTCGGATCTTTATCGCCCAGTACGAATACCCGGATTGGCATGCCGTCGGGCCATTGGGTCATGCGCATGCTGAAGATGGAACGGATACTGCTGAGTGAAAGAGCACTTTCCTTGATCGAGGGATTAGTTACGACCTCCAATGCACCAGCGTGCAGTGATGCGTTCAGCATCAACACTGCGGCTAATCCATAGCGGGGGGGGATCATAATCTGCGCACTTTTGTTTTGTTATAATCGTTATCCTAAATCGGCCATCATGCTTCTTATTCTTTAATAAAAAACAAAAACCTAGGAAATTAATTCTCATTATGTACAAGACGAATCGAGTTTGCCAGTAAGAGCCAGACATCTGCCAGTCTCTATCGCCAGTTGTCTCAAATCGCTACACTTTCCCAGTCTCTAACCAATATCAAATGAGCCTGAGGTGACCTGATTCTGTGCAGTGCTGGAGGATGAAAACCATCCTGAACGATTCTCACATTGAAATGCTCGAACAGCGTCCGTCAATGGCGTGGCTGGAGGAGCGACGCATCGGTGCGCCCACCTATGCTAAAGCGGATTATATCCTTTTGCGGAGATTGCAGGGCTTTGTCGACGGCTGGTCGGCTGCTTCGACCAGCCGTCGTTCAGTGAGTGCTGAGGACCGGACAGATGACCGTCGTCACGGCCTTCCGGTGGGTCGTCATCGCCATCATGATCGGGTCCGGTCAGACGGGCCTCGGGGATCGAGTCCGCTCACCATGACCGGCCGCTTCTGCCTGCCCCAACGCGTTGCATGAATGACCCTGCAACGCTTGGCGGACAGGCAATATCAGCTCGAAAAACTACTAGAACACAGCATTCAGAATCGCACGTTTACAGACAAGCCCACCACATGTTGGGTATAGTCGAGCCGGTCCTCGCCAAACAACAGTTGGCCTCCATCGATCGTATCGCCATCGTTATTGATATACGGATCGACAAACGAGTCGACCTCGATGTTATCCACGGTCCAGTCTTCCGTGTTGTAGGCCTCGTACCAGTAGCCGAGCTTGTAGGCGATCTTGTCGCTGTACTGGTAGCGGGCCCACAGCTGCAGGCTGCGCAACGAAGTCTTCAGGTCGGGGAACTGCTGAACGCCGGGATCGAATTCGGCCTCCTGTCCGGATTGTTGATCTGCGTGATGCTGCTGCTCATGTCGATTTCGCCCCGGCTGCGGGTATACACCAGATCCGCACCGAAATCCCACTTGCGGAACAGCCCGGTGAATTTGGCGCCAAGGCCGACGCTGTCGATGGTGTCCTTCAGTTCCGCATGCCAGTTCGGGGTGACCGTCTTGGCGTCATCGGTGCCCGCATTGGTGGATTTGAACTCCTCGTGGGAGTAGAAGGCATGGGTGGAGATCTGATCGCTGATCAGATAGCCGGCATTCAACAGCAGGGAGGGCTGCTGGGCCTCGGTCAGTCCGAGCGCGGAATCGGTGTAGTCGTCATTCAGGTATTCCGCGGTCAGACCCAGACTCAGACGGTCATTGGGCAGATAGTTCACCGAGGTCCCGACCTTGGTCCGTTCCACGTCCGCCAGATTGAACACGCGCATGGCAGGATTCTCGTTGGTCCGGGTCTGATACGCACTGCCGGTACGTTCCATACTCTCGCCATACAAGGCCAGATCCCATTCGGGGTTGACCCGGTACTTCCATTTCGCCGACAGGGTATGTTCCCGGGTGGTCTCCCGCTCCTGCTCGAGGGAATCCCGGTGCATGTGTTTGTACTGGTAGCCGCCGCGCAGGCTCATCTTGGAATTGATCCGGTAGTTGGCGGTCAGGTCCAGCAGGTGACGTCTGTAGCTCAGCGGATCGTTCTGCCGCGGTACCGCCGTCATCACGATCCTGCCATCCGCGAGATAGTAGTAGTAATCCTCGATGTCGGTCTTATTGTCCCGTTCGTCATAGCTGTATTGGGCGCTCAGGCGCATTTTGCGGAGGGGCTGGGAGGTCAGTTTCAGCATGCCGCGTTTGACCCAGACCTCCCCGTCCAACGAATCACGCGGCAGAGCGATAGTCGGTTTCGGCGGTGCTGTACGGCAGAAAGTCGTCGTCCTGGGTCAGACCGCGCCAGGGAGACCATGGCGGTCAGCCGACTGGTGGGGGAGAGCATATGACCCAGGGTGGCGGAGAGTTGATGCATCTGGTTGTCCGGCTCCAGGGACATGCGGCCGGTGCGGGTCAGATCGAAGGGATCCTGCCAGGTGAGCGACGAGTCGTTGTTGGAGAACAGGGACCCGTGATAGGCGAACTCCATCTGGGTCTGTTGGCCAGTGTAGCGCAACGCCAGGTTCATCTTGTTGGTTTCGTAATCGATCGGCTCCGGCAACAGGGCGCCGGTGGTCTTCTCCATCAGACGTTCCGGTTCCAAGGGTCCCATGCTGCCGCCGATCCAGTCGGTGCCCTCCTTGGTCTCATGGCGAAACGAACCGTCCAGTTCCCAGCGGCTCTTGATGAAGAATCTTGGCGCCCACCCCGAGCCGCTTGCGCTCGGTCTGCTGATCGAATGGCAGCAGAAAACTGTTCACATTGTCAATATCGAAGTTCGGGGGCAGCAGTAGACGGCTGCTGCCCGCCGGGCGAAAGGGTGTTCGGGCGGTATCGTTTTCGTAGTCGGGCAGCTGATCGTATTCGATGAAATACTCCTGCTGGCCCTGCACCCCGCTGTCCAGTCGCAGATAGCGGGAATCCAGACCAAGATTGGTGCCGCGCAGACGCCAGTAACCAGCCGCTTCGCCGTATTGCTTGGCCATGATGTCGCCGATCACATAAGCTCCCTGATCGACCAGGCCGTTATAGCGACCGAAATGATAGGCATCATCGAATACGTAACCGGCGCCTAGTTCGATTTCGTTGCGCGAAGGTATCGCTGGCGCCACCTCTGCCGTAGCGGTGGTATCCTCGGCTGGTAAAGCGGCTGGAATCAGTCCCAGAGTCAATAGGACTGCAATCACTGCTTGGGTTGTTCTTCTTATAGACATAGACACCTCCCGGTTTACAAAGGACAAGAGCGATCCCGGTGTTTCCGAATCCGTTTTTTTATAAGTGCTTGGTGTCCGTTGATGAAGAAACCAGGATCTTATCGTTATTCGTTTTTTTTTAAGGGGGTGCGGTTGGAAAATATTTTATCATTATTTCTGATCTTCCCCAGACGTGTCAGATTCCGCAGCCCCACTTTATCTCTGCGAACTAGTATTCTTTTTCCCAGCTATCTATTAAAAAGGGTATCCCTTCCAGATTCAAGGTTGTTGATTGCTGATGCAGATAGGGGTTATTCCTAGTACCCCGCTCCACCCTGGGCGGCTCCCCTCGGGCAAGGCGCGCGTTGGCTCATGCTCCATGTATTGCACTCCCGCCTATATCCCTGTGGACGTAGCAGCCGACCGCTTTCCGTCTCATCGAATCCATCAATATGATCTGTTTGGAGTACCAGCATCCACCCTATCACAGACCTACGAAAGGAGGGGTTTGCATAAAGTTTCCACCGCCCATGCCGTAACCTGTAGCCATGTGAACAGTCAGCCTCCTATGTTGATGTTGAGGACCGACTGCTGTTTCGCGACAATGCGGCAGATTGCACAAGTCGCTGCCGGTTGTTAGCAAGGTCTGCAAGATGTCAGGCCTGCGTCGAAATCAAACCGGATTGGTGCAACAGGAATCCTGGCGACTCGAAGATCGGCTAATTGGATGCTCTGTCCGGCACTCTACTGACAATTCCACTTAATACGGGCCTTCTGTTTGCCTATACTACCAACGCTTGAAACCACCATTAGGAGAAAACCATGTCGATAATCTTTAGAAAAACCCTGCTGATGCTCTCTGTTCTATTGTTGCTGTTGGGTGCAACTGCCTTGTCGGCAGGGGAGAAAAAGACCATCTTTTACAATCTGACCACCGATGAGGCCTGGGCTGCCGGGATGGCGCTCGGCCAGGCCAACAAGGCCCTCGAGAGCGGCTACAATGTAGTTATCTTCCTCAATGTGCGGGGCGTGCTGCTGGCCTCCAAGTCTTTCAAATCCGACATCGCCTCCGGCTCCGGGATGAGTCTGCAGGAGATGCTGAGGGCAGCAATGAAAAAAGGCGCCAAGGCCATCATCTGTCCGATGTGTATGAATAAGGTCGGTATCTCCCAGGAAGACCTGATCGAAGGCATCGTGAAAGGCGGGCCGGATGTGACCATGAAGGCGATGACCGCTGACGACACCGTGGTGATCAGTTACTGAGTCGTTGCACCTGTCATAAGTAACAAAAAAAGCCCGTCCCCGCCGGTTTGGCGGGGACGGGCTTTTTATTCGCGTGGATCAGGCGAAACCGTACCGGACCTTGCTCTCATCCTCCTGCTTCTTGAACTGCAGGAAGCGGGGCAGAAACTTATCCCATTCGATGATGTGGGCGTCCAGTTCCGGGCCGTCGATACAGGCGTGCTTGCGCACCATCTTGCCCTCCAGGTTGACCGGCACCATGCAGGCGCCGCACATGCCGGTGGCGTCCACCATGATCGAGTTAAGGCTGGCGACGGTCTTCACCCCATAGGGTTTGGTAAGATCGCTGACCGCCCGCATCATCAGCGGCGGACCGATGGTCACCACCTCGCCGACGCTGCGGCCGGTGCCGGCCTGCATCTGCTCCAGCATCTCGGCCAGCGGCGTGGTGACGAAACCGTTGATGCCGTAGCTGCCGTCATTGGTGGTGTAGATCACATCCAATCGATCCGGATACTCGGCCTGCAGCAGGCCGACCCGCTGGTCCGCCTCGGCCCAGAACATCAGTTCCTTGGTGCGGAAACCAGAGATCAGGGTCACGTGATTGCCCATGCGCAGATGCTCTCGCATGATCGGATAGACCGGCGGCAGACCGACGCCGCCGGCGGTGAACACCACCGTCTCGCCGTTCTCGTACCGGTGCAGCTGGCTAGGCAGGCCGAGGGGTCCGGCGATACCGGTGAAGGCATCGCCCACCTGCCATCTGATTGATCTTCATGGAACTGCTGCCCAGGCCCTGGATCACCAGGTCGATGGTGCCCGCCTCGATATCCCAGTCCGCCAGGGTCAGGGGTATCAGCTCACCTTTCTCCCAGGCCAGCACCCGCACGAACTGTCCGGCGCGGGCGGCCTTGGCGATCAACGGCGCATACACCTCGAATTCCACGATGCCCTCCGCCAGCTCGATCTTCTTCACGATCTGCTGTGGCGCCTGACCCTGTTCGGTGTAGCGCTCGGCGCTGGCCACCAGGGATTTGATCTCGCTCAGGGAGAAGGGGATCTCGCCGGCGATCTCGCGCGCCGCCGCCTGGCCGTCCCCCGCCGCCTTGATCGCGGTGGAACCGCCCCGGTTGGCGTCGCCGCCGGTGAACACCCCGTCCACCGAGGTCTCGTGGGTGCCGGGGCGGATCTCGATGGTGCCCCATTTGCTGGTCTTCAGATCGGGCTCCGCGTCCTTGACGATGGGATTCGAGGCGTTGCCCAGGGCCATGATCACCAGATCCACCGGCATCTTCTCAGTCTCGCCGGTCGTGATGGGCCGTCGGCGGCCGGAGGCGTCCGGCTCGCCCAGCTTCATCACGTCAAGGATCGCATGGGTGACGAAATGAGTCTTGTCGTTGCCGACGAACTCCTGGGGCGAGCGCAGCACCTTCAGTTCGATATTCTCTTCCAGGGCGTGGTGCAGCTCCTCCACCCGCGCCGGCATCTCGTCCTGGGTGCGGCGGTAGACGATGCTCACCATGACCTCCGAGACGCCGTGCGGTGCGGGCCGCATCCATCGCGGTATTGCCGCCGCCGATCACCATCACCCGTTTGCCCCTGACCTCCGGGAGAGGGGTCTCATAGCCCTCCACATGGGCCTTCATCAGGTTGACCCGGGTGAGGAATTCGTTGGCCGAGAGGATGCCGAGCAGGTGTTCGCCCGGCACGTTCATGAAACGCGGCAGGCCGGCGCCGGTGCCGATGAAGATCTTCCAGAACCCGGCCCGCTTCAGGGCCTCTAAAGTGGCGGTCTTGCCGACCAGGAAGTTGGTGCACGAACTTGCCGCCCAGTTGCCGGATCTTCCTCACCACGTCATCGATCAGCTCGTTGGGCAGACGGAACTCCGGAATGCCGTAACGCAGTACGCCGCCAAGTTCATGAAAGGCCTCGAATACGGTGACCGGATAACCCTCCTTGGCCAGCAGATAGGCGTTGATCAGGCCGGCGGGGCCGGAACCCACCACCGCGATCGGCGGTTTGTCGGCCTTGGCCCAGGGATTGACGAAATCGGCCATCTCGAAGAGGGCGTCCGGATTGAGAATCTTTTCGCTCTGGGGCAGGTACCACTCCAGCTGGCCGATCTCGATGGGTCGCTCGTTATGGGTGCAGACCCCCTGGCACTGGATCTCCTGCGGGACAGACCCGGCCGGTCACGTTGGGCAGGGGATTGGACTCCTTGATCAGCTTGAAGGCCTGCTTGAACTTGCCTTCGCCCATCAGGTGAATCACCTGGGGGATGTGGATCTTGACCGGGCAGCCGCCTTGGGGTTCAGCCTCGATGCCGGCGACCACGCGCGGCAGACCGAGCTCGCAGGGCCGGTCGTCGCACTGCTTGTCGCGCAGCACCTCCAGCCACACCAGCAGTTCCACCTCGCGGAAGCTGTAGCCCAGCCCCATGTAGCCGAGGTAGCCCTGATTCACCAGATCGAAGTCATCGGCCCGCTCCGCGGCCGGGCGGATATAGGGTGGGATATTGTTGGCGCCGGGCCAGCCTTCCGACAGGCCCTTGAACATGGGATAGCGGTCGGAGAGGTGCTGCTCGATGGCGCGCACGAACTTGCGTTTAAACTTCAGCGGGATGTTCCAGATGAAGCGCAACAACAGGGTGCTCATGTCGTCGTTCCTTACCAGCAGGTTCCACAGGGTGTTGGTGAAACCCGCGCTCAGCTCATTCTGCTGGAACTCCCAGGCGATGGCGTTGGTGCCTTCGGTGATGAAGACCTGATGGAAGAACTGGGGATCGTTCACCAGGCGTTTCTGCAGCAGGCCGATCTGCTTCTGAAACAGCTCGACCGACTCGCTATGCTCCAGTTCCTTGATCGCCTCTCTGGCCTCGTCGATGTGATGGCGGCTATTCTCGATCTCCTCGATTGGCCTGGTAATAGCGTTCCACATCCTCCCGGTGATAGGGACAGGGAGGATTCTGACTGGCGCCGCTGCCGGCCGCTGGTGTCTGCCCTTGAATGGTCTGTGACATGCTGTTGCCTCTTGTTTTCTGTTCCGGGTAAGGAGACTGGCTCTGCAGCGCCTCCCTCCCTTAAGCCTCCCCCTGAGGGGGAGGGCAGGTAGTGACGATGAATGGTTAGTTATTTAACATCCGATTAACTCGGCTGGTGATAGCGAATGATCTCCGCATCGCAGTCGTCGGCTACCCGCATGGCGCGCAGGATCAGATCCGGGGTGATCTCGATCTTCTCGAAGATACCCGGTATCACCCGGCTCACCTCCTTGGGCTGTCCATCCACCATGATCTTGGTCTTCTCGAACAACTCGCTCACATCCTGATAGCAGGTCTTGCAGTTGGTGCACTTGGCCATGTCCTCTTCGGTGATCTCCACCAGGGGACCGTCTGCGGCACTCGGCAGGGCCGGCTGCTGGGCAGCGGTTTTGGCCGCGCCGATCGCCGATACCGGCACCGTGGTGGTGGTCGGTGTGGCGGGTGCGCCGGAGGCGGCGGCGAGTTCCGCCATGCCGCGGGCGATGGAGTCGATGGAGGACTCGCGGTCGCTGTTCGACTGCTCATAGCGATGCTGCCATTCGTCCAGCTCCCGACGATGGGTCTCGTGCAGGCGGTCGATGTGCAGCCCGCTCAAATACTCCAGCATGCGCCAGTGTCTGCGCCGCTCCTCGGTCAGCTCGATGATGGCGTTGGAGACGGCCAGCTTGATCAGCTTCTTATTGGCGTCCGTGGACCAGACGAAGGGCACCTTGCCATGCCGGTCTTCCCTACGCAGATCGATGTACTCGCGCCACCGGCACCGGCTCGCCGGTTCCGTTCAGTCGTCGAAAGTGCTTCTTGAAGCGGCCCTCGTTGATGGCGAAGTCCGCCGGCGTGAAGGGGATCTCCAGGAGCTGGGCGCTGCCGTTGTCGTCCACGTATTCCAGGGTGGTGGTGATCCAGTCCTTGCCGATCTCCGGATTGCCCTCCAGCGAGAAGCGCTCGGCCAGGGTGTCGCCCTTGCGTGGGTCATGCACGAATACCGGGCTCATGCGGCTCTCCACCGCCAGGGTCGCCCGCCGGCTGCCGGCATCGTCGGCGATGCCATGCTCCGACTGGCAGGTGGTGTAGGTGTCGAATACCGCGGGGGATTCGTTGTAGGTGAGGAAGTCCATAACGTTCTTCATGAAGTGAGCCTGCAACGCCGCGTTGGTCTGGATCACCAGCACCTTCGGATGGAAGGCGGCGATCAGACCCAGCTCCTTGCGGTCTTCCTGCTTGCCGGTGTGGGCCACGCCGAAGCGGGTCAGGTCCGAGTCCTGGGCGGTGAAGCTCGCGGTGGAGGTCTGTCCGCCCGTGTTGGAGTAGGCCCCGGTGTTGAGGATCACCACCTTGATCGGCGTATCGGTAACCAGCAGGCGGGACAGGGCGCCGAAACCGATGTCGTAGAGGGCGCCGTCGCCACCCATGCTGAATACGGCCGGCAGCAGGGAATGTTCTTCCGCGGAGAACTGGTCCCATTGGAAGTACTTGAAGAACTTGTCGTGGATCTCGGGATTGTAGTGATCCTCCAGATCCAGCTTGGCGGTGCGCAGGGCGACGAAATCCTTCACCGCACTGGCGCAGATGCCCTCGAAGATACCCTTGGCCACCGGCACCGCGTCCTGGAACAGGCTGTTGACCCACGGATCGGTGTAGGGGTTGTAGGGGAAGGTCGAGGCGTACACGCTGCTGCAACCGGTGGCGTTGGCGAACGCGGCGCTGGCCGGACCGTTGCCGGTGGGACCACTCTCGAAATTGTAGAGCCGCTTCTCCAGGATCTGGATTGTCTTGAGCATGCGCTCCGACCGTGTCGGGTCGTTCTCGTCCGGCTGCAGTTTTTCCAGCTTCGCATGCAGGCTGCCCAGCAGTTTTTCCAGATCCCGGATGTGATCCTTGCGCATCCTTTCGTGGATCGCGCGGTTGGTCGCCGTCAATAGGCGGATCGCGGTCACTTCGCCGCAGCCGCGGCAGGCCCCGTGGCCGCCGGTCATGGCATAGTAGTTGTCATGATCGAGCATCAGCCGCTTGGCGTCGCCGCCCGGTTTGAGGGCGTTCTCGGTAAAACGCGACGAGGTATTCGGCAGCTTGCTGAGGAACTCGAAGGTGCGCTGCAGGGAAACCAGCACCTCGCTGCTTTGGCGTTGCTCGCTGAGCGCGCCGGGACCGCAGACATCCACGCACTCCAGGCAACCGCTGCACTTCCAGGGATCGATGTTGACCGAGTAGAGCCCGCCGGTGCCGGGCACGTTCTTCTCCATCGCATCGAAGAAGGGTCGGGTCTTGACCACCGGAAAGATCGGCGAGGGCCTCCACCAGTTTCTCGAAACCCTTGCGCAGGGTGGCGTTCTCGGTCTCGATGTCCGCGGTGGCCTCGGCTACGATCTCGTGGAACGGCTTGGGGTCCTTACTCGGCAGCTTGCGATAGACATCCCGGATGGTCTTGCTCAGCGGGAACATATGACTCTTCATCAGCTCCTTCTGCTGCGCCGTTACCTCCAGCTTGCCGATGGCGGTGAGTATCAGGTCGTGGATCTCATGCACCGTGTTGGGGATCGCACCGTCCGGGCAGACCACCGCGCACTCCATGCAACCGGTGCACAGGTGGGCGGTGTATTTGGGCACCTCGAGCCGGAACAGCCCCTTGTCGCGCCAGGCGGCGCTGGCCACCGGAATGAACATGCCGGTGCCGGGCATCACCGGGGCCTCGCTCAGGGTGCCGTCGCTGAAGCGGTCGGTGAAGATCTCCTTGAAATAGTCCTGGTCGAACATGCCGTGGCTGACCGCGTTGCGGGTGGCCTTGACCATCGAGGCCGAGACCTCCACGCCGGGGCCGGTCTTGATCGGCACCAGCTGTTCCGCATCCTTGAACTCAGGCTGCTCGTAGTCGACCTTGGTGGTGGCCTCCAGGCCATCCTTGACCACGTGCATGTTGCTCTCCACCACGGTCGCACCCTTGGCGCCGAATTTCTTGGTCACCTGCTGGCGCACCTTTTCCAGGATCGCCTGCTGGGTGGCGCCCGAGGAGATCCGGTCTACATGACCGCAGATCGCGCCGATGAAGGCGATACCCATCATGCGGATCTGCAGATCCGGCGCCGGAGCGTGTTTCTTGGCGACACCGAAGGCGTCCACGATGAAGACCTTGATGCGTTTCTCGCGGATGGTCTTACGCGCATGGGCCGGCAGTTCCTTCCACACCTCCAGCGGGGTGTGATGGTTCTGCATGATCAGGGTGCCGTCCTCGCAAAGGCCTTTCAGCGGATTGGAGTGGCTGAAGACCTTGTGGTCGGGGGAGATCACGATCTCCACGTCTTCCAGTTCCGCATTGGTGATCTTGATCGGTTCAGGACTCATGGTGATGTAGAAATTGGTCGGCGCACCACTCTTCTCGGAGCCGTATTTCGGCGACGACTTGGAGTGCAGGCCAAGCACCCCGGCCAGGATATCGGTCAGCAGCTTGCCGGTGGCGATGGTGCCGTAACCGCCCACCGAGTGGAAGCGCAGCCGGAAAGCCTCGGGCGGCAGCAGGTTGGGATTCTCCTCGGTCTCGAAGGCCATGAACTCGGTCTCAGGATAGGTGGCCTTGAGCCGTTTCTGCAGTTCGGCGATCTTCGGCGAGGGGTCCTTGGCGAAGAACTGGGAGCCCAGATAGAAAAAGGGCACGTTGAGGGTGCTCTCCATGTTCCGGTAGGCGGCGATGATGTGCCGGGGCTGCAGGTCATGGGCGCCCAGGCCGAAGATACCGGTGCTGATCTTGGGCAGGCTGGTGATCGGCGGGATGCCCTGATGGCGGATCAGGTCGCCGTTCTCGCGGGCCTTGAACAGGGCCTGGGTCACCAGATTGGTGAGCGCCGTCACTTCGGAACGCTCCAGCACGGTGACCGCCTTTTTACCCTTCAGGGCCGCGACCAGATCCCCTTCCGGGAAGGGTTGCAGCAGCTTGATGGAGACCACGCCCACCTTCTTGCCCTGGCGACGCAGGTAACTGGCGACCGCTTCGGCATCGTCGGTGACCGAACCCAGACCGACGATCACATGTTCGGCGTCGTCCGCCAGGAAGGTCTGCACCGGGCTGTAGTAGCGGCCGGTCAGATCACCGAATTCCGCCATCGCCTGCTTCACGAAGCGTGGCACTTCGTTGGCGAAATGGGTCTTGTGATCCACCGCGCCGGCCTGGAAGTCCTGCTGGTTCTGCACCCCGCCGGACAGTCCCGGGATTGTTGATGTCGACCATTGCCGGCACCAGCTGGCGTGTGCCTTTCTCGAACGCATTGAGCCACTGTCTGCGCCATTGGCCGCGCAACTCATCCGGAACCCAGCTCAGGGTCTGCTCGATCAGAGTACCGGCGTTGTCCGGCTCGATCTTATCGGCATGGCCGTCCAGAAACTCGCCCAGAGCCTGCAGTGCCTCCGGCAGAATGTCGCCTCTGTGCTTGCGCAGATAGTTGCTGCAGTTGATGGACCCGCCCCTTGGCGCCGTAAAGCATCTCCTGGGCCACGGTGGGGGCCTTGATGCGGCCGGCGGGATCGCCCAGGAACTCCTTCAGCAGTTCCGGCTCCGGCATCAGCGCCTCGCTCTGCATATGGCTGGTGGCGAAACCGTCCATCGCGTTGGTCACCGGGATCATCGACAGGGCGCTCACCTTATAGGAGATGGCGGCCAGGTCGGCGGCCTCCTGGGGGTTGCTGCCGAACAGGATGGTGTAGCCGGAAGGCAGCAGGGCGTAAACGTCGTCGTGGCCCGCCATCACGTTGAGGGAGTGCTTGGAGACCACCCGGGCGGCGACCTGCAAGACGAAACCGCCGATCTTCTTGCCCACCGTCACGTAGTGGGATTCCAGCCCGTACAGGATGCCCTGGCTGGAGGAGGCGTTGGAGATGAAACGACCGCCGGCCAGGGCCGCGCCCATGGCGCCGCTCTGGGCCGAGTGCTCACCTTCAGGCTCGAAGAAGAAAGGATGCTCGCCCCAGACATTGCAGCCGCCGCGGGCGCGATAGGCCTCGAACAGCTCGGAGATCTCCGTGGAGGGGGTGATCGGATAACCGATCACGCCGCCGCAGACATGACCCATCACATGGGCCACCGCGCCATTACCGTGGATGACGGTTTCGATCCCTGGATATTTGTAGTCTCGCTGGGGCTTGTTATTGTCAGGCGTGTCCAGAGTGGCGCTGGTACCTCGTTGTTCCTGTTCTTTTCCCAATTCCTTGACTTGAGACTGTTGCATTATTTTCCTCCCTGGCTGTGTTGTGGCAGCCCGGTGTTAGTCAGTAGTGAAGTTTAAAATGTGAGTAAGACAAAATTCGGATAACTGGGATCTTTCTGGAGTTCGTGTAGCAATATATGAGCCAAGCCGTTTAAAGACTGACTGCTGACGTGTAAATACCAAGAAAATACAAAGAGATCCTTAATTGAAATTATTTTTCGCGCAAGCCCTGTCGAGTGAGCATTGTCGGCCAAACTGTCGCTAAATTGAATCTGACGCCCCAAATTGCACCACAGGGCAAAGCGGAAAACTCAGTTGCAGGTATGGACCGCGAGTTTGCGAATTCATTTCAGAAAAGATGCTTTTTATCACACCTTGGGTGTATGCGAACAGGTGTATGAGCTTGGTATATGACAAGTCATTCAAGAATAGTCGAATATTCTTGCAGTAAGATGACAGAAGGCAACTGCCGGGCGGATTTTATCCTTACGATAATTATGGGATATTACGTGGGTTGGAATTCAGTGAACAGATCCTGACATAACTTTGGGGAAAAGCCGGAGCTGTCCAGAGGGGCGGCAGATCGTCGAATCGGCTCAACCAAGCTTCATTATTGACTTCTGCTGCCTCAGCGCTTGAGTGGTTGTTTGCCCGATGATTGAGGTGCGGCCTTGGGTACGGCTCCAATCCCTGATCCCGAAACTTTCAACCTGCGTGATTGACCAACACGCTCAACAGTCTCAAACTGCCAGAATTAAGGTGGCTGCACCTGATGCCTGCGGTCAGAATCTCTGAACATATGCAATACATGTCGTTCACTTTGCGCACATAAAGTCTCCCGTTCTGAGATCGTTACTGAATACTACCAGGATAAAACCATGTCGATAGCTCATAACCCTCTGTTTACTGCCCTTCTGTTAAGTCTGACACTCATTTCCTCGACACTCATGGCCGGGGAAAAAGCCAAGACCTACGATCGGATCCAACTCGGCGCCAATGCTTCCATGCAGGTGGAGAACGATAACTTGTCGGCCCAGCTCTATGTCCAGCGGGAAGGCAATGACCTCTCGAAACTTGCCGATGAGGTAAACCTCAGGATCAGCCAGGCCGTCGACCGGGTCAAACAGGTGGAAGGCGTCGCGCTGCAGACGCAGGGCTATCAGACCTATCCCGTCTATCAACAACAACGACTGACCAGCTGGCGCGTGCGTCAGAGCATACGCATCGAGAGTCAGGACGGGGCGAAGTTGAGTCAGTTGCTGAGTGAGCTCCAGTCCAGCCTGGCGTTGGAATCGCTGCAATACAACATCTCGCCCGCGCAGCGGGAGGCTGCCGAGGAACGACTGATCGGCGAAGCGATCAGCGCCTTCCAAAAACGCGCCGCCCTGGTAACCAGACAGCTGGGCCATACCGACTATCGTTTGGTCGAGATGAACATCAACAGCTCGGGAGAGCCGCTGCAGCCGGTGCGCATGCGGGCCGGCTTGATGGCGATGGAGGCATCCGTCGCGCCGCCCAGCCTGGAGGCGGGCAGCCAGACTATCCGGGTGGATGTCAACGGCACCATCGAGCTTCAGCTCAATCAATAAAACCCACCTCATTAAATCGACAGTTTGGGCAAAAGCGCAGGCTTGCCCGACCTTGTGATGAAAAGTATCCAGATGACAATAACCTTCGAACGCATTGCGCGCGACCATCGCAGCGGTGCGCGAGGCGACTGCAAGCGCACAGTAATCGACATCGGCCCTGTATTTCAGGGCCTAAGTTTCAGGCAGTCCCGCTTACCTGAACCAATCTGAACCGCGACTGGTTGAAATTCCCCAATCCGTCTGGTCGTGTTCCACCAACGTCCCATAAAGGTGTGGACAGTTTTTCTTAACTTTTTGAAAACAGAGTGAATAAAAAATGGTATGGAGCATGCTATAGGGTATGTGGTGCGGCGTAATAACGCGTTATCACTAATCTCATAGGAGGCTCTGACCATGTTCATCTATCGATATACAATCAAACCCCTCGCTGCAGCCTTGCTGGCGGCTACCCTTGTCAATGGTGCCGCGTTGGCGGATGCCGGCAAGGGCCCTACGGAAAGTCGCATCAAAGAGGATGTGACGGTCCTGCCCGGCCGGCAGATTACCCCGCAAGAAGAGGCGGCGATCTCTTCGGCCGCAGTCAAGGTGTTGCGGCATATCGCCAGCGCGCGGGGTGAGCTGCAGGGCGACAAGCCGGATACTGTGAAGGCGAAGGGGGAGTTGGAACAGGCGGAAAAATTGCTCGACATCATCCAGGCGGGCCTGCCGACGACCAAGGTGAAGGATCACATCTGGGTAGCCAAGAAGCACCTCGAGTATGAAGACAGCCGCGAGGTATTGCCGGATCTGGTGCCGATCTATGCCTCGCTGGAAGAGCTGGTGGACAGCCTGCCCACCGACCAGGCCAAGGCGCATCTGGATCAGGCCAAACATGCCCTGAAACAAGGTGACAAACCCAAGGCTGCGGCGCACCTGCAAGAGGTGGATGATGCCCTGCTCTATGTAGAAGCGGATCTGCCCGTCAGTTTTACCCGCCAGGCCTTGAACCGGGCCATGCAGGACCTGGAGAAGGGCGATAACAAGGCGGCGGATCAGGTATTGAACGCCGCCGAGAACAGCGTGGTGTTCATCTCGGTGTCCTATCAGTCGCCCCTGATGCAGGCCAAGACGGCCTTGTGGCGGGCGTCTCAGGCTTATCTTCAGGATGAGATCGGCAAAGCCAAGACAGCCCTCGATGAGGCGGTGAAACATCTGCAGCGGGCTGCGCAGAGCGATGACCAGATCACCCCTCAGGCTGCTGAGAAGATGGTGGCTGAAGTGCGCGATCTGCACCGGCTTATCGAGTCGGGGGACAAGGGGTTGAGTGACCGGCTCGCGAGCGCCTGGCACCGCACCAAGGCCCTGTCTGAGCGCTCCGCCGAATATCTCAGCACCGGATGGCAGCGGCTGCGCGCCGAAGGCGCCGGCAAGAAGGATCTGATCGAGGCGAAACTGCAGTTGGCCTATGCGCGCATCGATCACCTCAGCGCCAAGGATGATGCCGCGGCCAAGGCGGACCTGGTCGAGGCCAAGGGATATCTGGAGACGGCGTCCAACCAGGTGAGCGCCACGGTCAAGCCCAAGGTGGAGGAGGTCGCCACCCTGGTGAAACAGCTGGAAAAGGCGCTGGCGGACAACGACCCGTATGAGGCGAATGGGGCGGCCTTCGACAAGGCCGAGACCCGGTTGGTGAAACTGATTCGACATATTTAGCGGAACGGGGCGGGGCGCCCTGTAACACAGCGTTCCTGACGGAATGGATGCCGGAGGATGACCCCTACGATTGATGGAGGTAAGCATGAGCACGCGTAACTTTACACGTCCCCTTTTTGATCAGCGGTTTGTTGGCCTTGCCGGGCGTCGTCGGTGCGCAAACCTACTACACTCACGAATTGGCCAGTCGCCTGGCGGCCTATGAGTCCGGCATGCCGTCGGCAGTGGAGAACGCGTCACCCACGACCGGGTCATGGGATCCCTGGGCCAATCTGCATACCGAGATGATGCAGATGCGTGACCAGATGGACCAGCTATTTACTCACTCCTTCGAGAGTGTCCACGGCGACCCCGGCGTCGGAATTCTACCGAGCGGCGTCCATGTTTCCCTGCTGGAACAGGGTACAGTCAGTTTCAGGATGGGGTGTTGACGGTGACCATATCGAAGGTGACTTCGTAGCATCTGGATCACGATCTGAGCGGCCGCATCAGGCCACGGAGGGGACACAGCCGTGCCTCGTCGTGGCGTGATGTGTGACAGGAATTGGTCCGCTGACTCCTATCCGAATTACCGCTGGCTCGCCCCTGTTTGAAAGGTAAGAACTCGAGGCTATTTTTATTCAGCTACAATACCCCGTTGAAACCTATCCGCAACGGTCGCCGCTATGAAACCAGCAAATCCTGCCGAACGCCATGTTGTTGTCCTCGGGGCCAGCGACAAACCCCTGCGTTATTCCAACCAGGCGATCCGCCTGCTGTTGGAGAAGGGTTACCATACAACACCGGTTCACCCTAAGCTGGAAATCATCGAAGGTCTGCCCGTGGTCGCCAATCTGCTGGAGGTGCGGCAGCCTGTCGACACCCTGACGCTATACATCGGGCCCCAACGGCTGGAACCGCTGATCGAACAGGTTATCTCCCTCAGGCCGGGACGGGTGATCTTCAATCCGGGGACGGAATCGAAGGATCTGATGCACAGGATCGAGCAGGCAGGCATCCACTGGCTCGAGGCCTGTACCTTGGTGCTGTTGCGTATCGGCAACTTCTGAAAATGCCGTCTTTCATTCGGGTCCTGCCAATGGGTTTTTGAATTGGCGCTCAGGTTATGTTGCAATCGATGACCACTAAACGGCAGAGGCCGAACCTGCAAGGGTTGTGATAAAGATATTCCGGGTTAGGGATAAGGGAAGGTCTGATCTCCAAGGCTTCAACATTGTTTCTAATAACTCAAGTTTCGGAGTTCAAAATGGCCAAAAACAACATCGGCCACGCCCTTGCTCAAACTCCAATCGCATCGTAAATACATCCAGCTGAAGGCTAGGGATGAAATTCATGGATGCAGTCCCTAGCCACGAGGGAACCACCAGGGTAGAAATAACCACAGGCCAACGAACGTCAGCGCCTGTAGCACGAGAGCAGTACCTGCCGCCTGTACAACCTATCCCAGTCTGCTCCTGGCTGGGGCGGACTTCCGGACCATAGACAAATCGCATACGCTGGGGTCATATGTCATGCGTCACTTCGATTGCACATTGATTCTGCCGGTGCGGACCTTGGGCTGATGGACCCTTGCAGGATAGCGGATAGCGCATGCGAATCAAGCACAGATCTACCCGGAAGGGTTCGATTCAGGCAGGCCGACGCCGCATCTGGATAAATCAGTCGAAACAGCTGGCCAATCAAGAAGATCGCTACAAGGCCATCGAACAGGGCCATTTCCCCAAATTGACGTCTTACGCTCAGGCGATGCCCGAGAAGGACACCGAGAAGACGTCGTATAACCCCTTCGATCTGACCAAAATGTGGCCGCATGGCGACAACCCGCTGATTCAGGTCGGCGAATTGGAAATGCATCGCAACCTGGAAAACTATTTCCAGATGGTTGATAACGCGGCTTACTCACCCTCGAATCTGGTGCCGGGGATCGGGTTCTCACCCGACTAGATGCTGCAGGCCCGCATGTGGTCCTATGCTGATGCACACCGCTACCGCCCGGGCAACGCACTACGAGGGTTTGCCCGCGAGCGCGCCGAAGGTTGCCAAGGTCCAGCCCTATCACCAGGATGGCGCAATGCGCCTCCGATGCCAACTATGAGGCAAACGATAGGAGGAAACAACCGGGGGCGCCCGTGTTGGCGCACCATCCCTGATATAAACTACAAGCCTGCTCAATCGCCGGTGGCATTACATTATACCGGCGCACCGAGCGAATAGTTTCCGCTCAGGGCGCTGCGCGGGCCGTTGGCTGATCCGGCAAAACGATGTTCAATTCAAGAATCTCCTGGGTATCGTCCCGTTCCAGATTCACTGAAATGGCGTCCTGGTCCACTGCGACATATTTTCGGATCACAGCAAGAATATCCCGCTGCAACTGGGGTAGATAGGAGGGTTTGTTGCGCTCGGACCGCTCATGGGCCACCAGGATCTGCAGGCGCTCCTTGGCGACCCGGGCGGAGCCCTTCCTTTCTGATCGAAAATAATCCAATAGCCCCATCATTAACCTCCGAACAAGCGGCCGAACAGGCCTTTCTTCTGAACTTCCAGGAAACGATGGGGCAGGTCCTCGCCCAGATAACGGGACACCAGATCGTCATAGGCCTGTCCGGCGTCACTGTCCATGTCCAGGATCACCGGGGTGCCTGAATTGGAAGCATTTAATACAGCCTGAGACTCGGGGATCACGCCCAACAGGTGCAGGGAGAGGATCTCCTGCACGTCGTCCACCCCGAGCATCTCGCCATTTTTCACCCGTTGCGGTGAATAGCGGCTCAGCAGCAGATATTCACGAATCGGGTCACTGCCATTGATGGCCCTGCGTGATTTGCTTGCCAAGATACCCAGCATGCGGTCTGAGTCGCGCACCGACGACACCTCGGGATTGGTCACCACGATCGCGTCATCGGCGAAATACATCGCCATGGTGGCGCCATGCTCGATGCCGGCAGGTGAATCACATACGATGTAGTCGAAACTTTCCGCCAGCTCCTGCAGGACCTTTTCGACACCTTCCTTGGTCAGCGCTTCCTTGTCCCTGGTCTGGGAAGCTGGCAGGACATAGAGGGCGTTACAACGTTTGTCCCGAATCAAAGCCTGGTTCAGGTTGGCTTCGCCATTGATGACATTGATGAAATCATAGACAACACGCCGCTCACAACCCATGATCAGGTCCAGGTTGCGCAAACCCACATCGAAGTCGATCACGACGGTACGGTGTCCTCGCAGAGCTAATCCCATGGCAAATGCAGCGCTCGTGGTGGTCTTGCCTACACCGCCTTTACCCGAGGTTACAACGATAATTCTAGCCAAATCAGCCTCCCAGTTTGCTGTATCCCGATAGTTAAATGTTTTTAATCAAGAGTTTCTTTTCAGATAGATAGATCTGTGTCGGGCCATCCGCTAGGGATGACTCCAATTGTTCACTCACTCGGTATTGTCCGGCAATTGCGACCAACTCGGACTGCAGCTTCAGACAGAAGATGCGGGCTTCCCGGTCGCCTCTCACCCCCGCCAAGGCGCGGCCACGCAATGTGCCGTAGACATGGATGTTGCCATCCGCAATGACCTCCGCTCCACTGCTGACGGATGCCAGTATGATCAGATCTCTACCGGCGGCATAGACCCGCTGGCCTGAGCGGATCGGCCGGGTCACCAGCTTGGCTGACGCGGATTTGGGCGTTGCTTGCTGTTGCTTTGACTGCGGCGTCGGGGCGGACTTTCTCGGTTTATTGTTTGATAGAACTGCAAGTTCCAGAAACTCAGCCATCTCGTGCTGCTGCGGAGTGCCTCCCTGGACGGCCACGGGGACCATACCGTAGCCCCGTATCAGACCGACCAAAAGGGCGAAATCCAGCTCGATTTGTTGCTCGGCGAGACAGCTGAGGTCGATGACTACCGGGGTATGGCGGAAGAAGCTTGGGGCTTGCTGCACGCGCGCCAGCAGTTGCTCGTCCAATGCCCCCATATCGGCCCGCAGCAGACGCAGGTTCGGCAGGGTAAAATGTCCGGATTTCAACTCGAAGACAGCATCTTGGGTCTGTAGAGGATGGTGCGTTGGCGTTCATGTATACATCTACTCATAAGCCACAGCGTGGCTTAGATAAATATTGTGGATGATGGGTCGGATCTACCGGTACGGCAGTCAAGAATGGGAGTCAATTTATACCTGCCAGGTCCCATTTGCGCAAGTTTAGCATCCCTTAGTCAATTCGGCGTCTTAGCTCAACAGCCAGCCAGCGAACATTTTTTTTAGCCGCCTTCTGTGACACGGTTAACAGGCCCTCACTGACGGCTGGAAAATAGATGGCCACCAATACCAATTGCTTAGAAACAGCATTTGATACAGTTTATGCGAGACAGTGGAAAGGGGGAAATAAAATTTATGGGGCTGAATTTGTTAATATACTGATTTAGCAGCGTAGCATGATCGCATGTCTGCGATTGCTTGAAGAAGCTCAGTAGGATGATAGATCCAACTCGACCCGGAAGGTAGTGCGACACTATGACACAACGATTGGAAAAACTCTTCAAGTGGCTGTTTCTGTCTAGTGTGTTAGTGCTGGCGCTCACCTTCATCTGGAAAGACCGCATGCCGGAGCCGGCGTTCTATGACCTGGCCTCACTCAAGGACCCGATGCAGCAGCCGACCTGGCGGAAACCCTTCGTGACGGAAGTCAACGGTCAGCAATATCGCATCGAGCCCCAGTTCGAGTATGCGCTGGATGGGGTGGTGGTCAGCTATAACGATGCCGACGCCATCACCGATATCTGGCATCACAGAAAGTGGCAGGATTTTCTCAATGTGCGGGATCTGTGCCTTATCTGGGGTGACAATTTAGCCAATGGGGTCTATCAGCAGATGGATTTCCACAATGACAGCTGGACCTGCTGGGCCTACTGGCCGGATGCGGCCACCGGTTCCCGCTTCAGCATGACCCAGCTCTCCAACAACCACCTG
The DNA here is from genome assembly GCA_963716875.1 of uncultured Gammaproteobacteria bacterium. Lineage (GTDB taxonomy): Bacteria > Pseudomonadota > Gammaproteobacteria > Chromatiales > Chromatiaceae > JASJBU01. The sequence goes on along the minus strand of CAVQUR010000017.1, from coordinate 39,617 downwards.
CTGGCGGACGACTACGAAGTGAAAAGGGCCCTGATGTCGGCCCAACCGGGGGATCAGGTTCGCTTCAAGGGGTTCCTGGCCAGCTATGCCAATCCCGCCAACGGCTTCGAGCGGGGTACCAGTACGGTCAGGACCGACACCGGCAACGGCGCCTGCGAAACCGTCTACCTGCAGGATTTCACCATCGTGAGGCAGGCTAATCCGGGTATGCGCAGCTTGTACTTGGCAGCTAAATGGCTGGCGATCCTGTCTCTGCTGGGTTTCATCGCCATGTTCGCCATCGCACCGGTGACGAAGCCCAGGTTCCGCTGACTCGCGGTCTGGGCGGCTTTACAGGAGATTGAGTATGGCGGCAGAAAAGCTGACAGCTGCCGGGTGGTTGCCATCATTACCACGGGTCTCGATGAAATTCATAAGCAGGCAGTTTTTATTATCGATTATAGGTTCAAATTGGACCTGAGCTTACCCGCTTCAGACATACCGAACGAATGCCGTCTTACAGCATCAACGGGTTGGCGGCGCTTGCTTGGACAGGGTCGTCGAGCTATTCCGGCAGGCTCGATATGACTGCGTTCTTGACACATTCCATCAACTGCGCTTCCTGCAGCGGCTGGTTGTTCCGGTCAGTGATAAAGAAGATGTCTTCCACTTCGGCGCCCAGGGTGGCGATTCTGGCGTGTTGCAGACGGATGTTGCAGGCGACGAAGGCTTGCCCCACTTTTGACAGCAGGCCGGGACGATCCAGGGTGGTTAGTCGCATGGCGGTTCGATTGTGGGAGGGATCCTGCGAGAAGGTGATAGTCGTCGGTGCATGAAAATGTTTGTGTTGCCGGGGCATACGACGGCTGACTTTGAGGGGTTCCTGATCCTTCAGGGTCAGACCCTCGCTGAGGGCCGCCATGATCTCATCGCTACGATGTCCCGTTTCCACCGACGAGCCGTCCTGCTCCAGGATCAGGAAGGAATTGAGGGAATATCCGGTCGAGGTGGTCATGATCCGGGCGTTGACGATGGACAGACCCAGTTGGTCCAACAGGGTGGTGGTTATGGCGAACAGGTTTTCGTGATCGGGTCCATAGTACAGAACCTCGGTGCCGCCGCGCCGAGCGGTCTGGCGCAGGGTCAGCAGGGGCAGTTGCTCGATTGGGGTGGCGAGGATCATCTGGGTGTGGTGCTGGACCGCATTGGGTGAATGGGTCAGGAAATACTCGTTCGGCAGGGTGCTCCAGATGGCTTCGATCTTTCTTCTGGGTATCTGCAGCTTCTGCAACTGCAACAGCGCTTCGGTCTGTTTGGCCTGGATCAGGTCGATCTGCGCCAGCGGGTTTTCCAGACCGCGCAGCAGCGCACGCCGGGTGGCCAGATAGAGGTCCCGCAGCAGGGAGTCTTTCCAGCTGTTCCAGGTATGCGGATTGGTGCCGCTGACATCCGCGACGGTCAGCAGATAGAGATAGGTGAGTCGATTGATGTCCCCAACGAAGGCGGCAAATTCCTGCACCACCGCCGGATCGGTGATGTCCTTGCGCTGAGCCGTCATGGACATCACCAGATGTTGGCGCACCAGCCAGCTGACCAGTCGGCTGTCGTATTCGCTGAGATGGTGCAGCCGGCAGAAGCTATAGGCGTCATCCGCCCCGAGGGTGGAGTGATCTCCCCCCCTGCCTTTGGCGATGTCATGAAACAGGGCACCCAGGTAGACCAGCTCGATTTTCGGCAGGATGCCGATCAGCTGGGAGCACAAGGGGTGTTCTTCGGTATATTCGGGGATCGTGAAGCGGCGGATATTACGCACCACCATCAGGGTGTGTTCGTCCACGGTATAAACGTGAAACAGGTCATACTGCATGCGGCCGACGATATTCTTGAATACCGGAATATAGGCGGCCAGCACGCCATAGATGTTCATGCGGCGCAGGGCGCGGGTGATGCCGTGAGGTTGTCGCAGGATCTCCATGAACAGGCTCTGGGCGCGGATATCATGGCGGAATTTGTCGTCGATCAGATGGCGGTGGCTGCGGATCAGGCGGATGGTGCTGGCCCGCACGCCTTGCAGCTCGGGGTGCTCCTGCAGGATCAGAAAGAGTTCCAGCAAGGCCGTCGGGGTGCGCTCGAAGACCCTGTCGTGGGTCACCTCCAAGAAGCCTTTGCGGCTCTGGAAGCGCCGGTTGATCGGGGTTGGTTGCGGTAATCGATTGCGCAGCAGGATCTCTTCCTGGAAATGTTGCAGCAGCATTTCGTTAAGCCGGCTCAGCTCCATGACCGTGCGATAATAGTCCTGCATGAAGCGTTCTACCGCCAGGTTGGCTGAGTCCCCCGCATAACCGAGCTGGGCGGCAAGGGTGCGCTGATGATCGAACAGCAGCCGGTCGTCATGCCGGCCTGTGAGCAGATGCAGGGCAAAGCGAACCCGCCAGAGATGATTCTGCCCCATTATCAGGGCTAGATATTCATCTTCCGTGAGGAACCCATGGGTCACCAGGTCATGCAGGGTGTTGGCGCGAAAATGGCGTTTTGCCACCCAACCGATCATCTGGATGTCGCGTAGCCCGCCGGGGCTCTCCTTGATATTGGGTTCTAGGTTACTGATGCTGTTTTCGTATTTCGCGTGGCGGGCCTGCTGCTCCTGCCATTTGGCCTTGAAGAAGTCGTGACTGTTCCACATCCGGTCAGGCCCGGTGGCCTCCTGCATCTGCTGATACAAGCTTGTCGAGCCGGCCAACAAGCGGGACTCCACCAGGTTGGTGGCGACACTGATGTCCTGCTGGGCCTCCCTGACGCAGTCGGCAATGGTGCGGACGCTTTGTCCTACCTGCAGACCAATATCCCAGAGCAGGGTGAGGAACCGCTCAAGTGGTTCCTTCAGGGCGTTGAAATGCTCCTCTTCTGCGACCAGGATCAGCAGGTCGATATCCGAGCAGGGGTGCAGTTCTCCCCGGCCATAGCCTCCCACCGCTACCAGTGAGGAGTCAGGTGAGTCGTCAAAGATATACCGCCAGACCCGCTGCAACACCTCGTCGATCAACTGGGCCCGGTACGCCACCAATTCCGTAATGGGGGATGATTCGAATTGATCCCGGAGCTTTTGGTTGCCTTGCTGCAGGATAGCTTTCAAGGCGGGAATCGGCGCTGCAGACTGATCCAGGGCCTGGTCCAGAGCGGAAATATCTATCATCCACTTATCCTCGGTTATTCAATTCTGGATTGTGCTGTGACCTGCTCGTCAGGGATCGATCGGCTTGCCGTTAACGGGAGGTGCGTCAGCCGTTTCCCTCTAGACCTGTCTGCGACTATGTTCTTGCGGTTAGGGACTCTTCCTTGCGCAAGGTCAATACTTCATACCCGTCTTGGGTGACTAGAAGGGTATGTTCATACTGGGCCGACAGGCTCCGGTCCTTGGTCACTACGGTCCAGCCGTCGGCTTTGAGTTTAACCTGCCTTTTACCGGCGTTGACCATCGGTTCAATGGTGAAACACATGCCTGGCTGCAGGGTCAGACCGGTGCCGGCTTCGCCATAATGCAAGATCTGCGGGTCCTCATGAAATTCCTTGCCAATGCCATGTCCACAGTACTCTCTGACCACGGAATAGTTATGGTTCTCGACGAACTCTTGTATCGCATACCCGATATCCCCGGTCTTCGCACCAGGTTTGACCTGTTCGATGCCGATCCACAGCGCCTGCCGGGTGATGTCTATCAAACGCTTGGCCAGGATGGAGGTTTCGCCCACACTGAACATCTTGCTGGTATCCCCGTGATAGCCATCCTTGATGACGGTGATGTCCAGATTGACGACATCCCCCTTTTTCAGCTTCTTCTCACCCGGGATACCGTGACAGACTACCTGATTGACCGAACTGCAGATGGATTTGGGAAAGCCGCGATAGTTCAGGGGGGCGGGGATCGCACGCTGTTCGTTGACGATGTAGTCATGGCAGATCTGATCGAGTTCGGCGGTCGTGATGCCGGGCTTCACATAGGGCTCGATCATCTCCAGCACTTCGGCGGCGAGGCGGCCGGCGATCCGCATCTTCTCTATTTCCTGGGCGCTTTTGATGGATACACTCATGAGTTGCAGTCTACTAAGGTATGGAAAATCAAGGTATTCGAGAGATGCAGTTTGTCGTAAGCAACGGTTTATGTTATAAAACGCGCCGCTGAATCGCAAACGGTTCGCATTACCCTATACCCGCTTTCCATGTATGGGAAGCGGTGTAAATACGCACACATACCGTCACATGGGCCGGGGTGCCTTGCAAAGGTCGTCCTATGGGGTATGTGGAGGATTTAACCCACATTTTCAGGAGTTATCATGAGTGCTGTATCCATGCGCCAGATGCTGGAAGCTGGTGTGCATTTCGGGCATCAGACCCGCTATTGGAATCCCAAGATGGGTTCCTATATCTTCGGTCATCGCAACAAGATTCATATCGTCAATCTCGAGAAGTCCCTCCCCCTGTTCAATGATGCGATGAATTTCGTCGGCTCTTTGTCCGCCAATGGCGGCAAGATCCTGTTCGTCGGCACCAAACGCGCCGCACAGTCGGTCATCCGCGAAGAGGCCGAACGCTGTGGCATGCCCTATGTCAACCACCGCTGGTTGGGTGGCATGCTCACCAACTTCAAAACCATCAAACAATCCATCAAGCGCCTCAAGGATCTGGATGCCATGTTCGAGGATGGCAGTGTCGAACAGCGTTTCAATAAAAAAGAGGCCCTGGGACTGAGCACGAGACCTCGAGAAGCTGGAGCGCAGCCTGGGTGGCATCAAGAACATGAACGGTTTGCCGGATGCGCTGTTCGTCATCGATGTGGGCCATGAAGACATTGCGATAGCGGAGGCCCGAAAACTGGGTATTCCGGTAATCGGCGTGGTGGACACCAACAACAGTCCTGACGATATCGACTATGTGATTCCGGGTAACGACGATGCCATTCGGGCAATTCAGCTCTATGTGCAAGGCGCATCCGCCGCCATCCTGGAAGGACGCGCCAGCGCCGCCCATGCGGTGGTTTCGGGTAGTACCGAAGACGAATTCGTCGAGGTTTCTGAAGACAATTCCTGAGTCGAAAGACACCAGGTTATGACCTAAACCGGGCCTGCGGCGCTGCGCTGCTGGCTCCGGTAAAATTCATTCACAGCAATAGTAAAGGGTTAGAGATCATGGCGATAACGGCCTCTCTGGTAAAGGAACTGCGCGAACGTACCGGCGCAGGCATGATGGAATGCAAGAAGGCATTGGTCGAGACCGATGGGGATATTGAAGCAGCGATCGAACAGATGCGTAAGTCCGGTCAGGCCAAGGCGGCCAAGAAGGCCGGTCGAACTGCCGCGGAAGGTATGATCGTGATCAGTTTCAACGAAGACAATACCCAGGCGGCGATGGTCGAAGTGAACTGTGAGACCGATTTCGTGGCCAAGGATGACAATTTCACCTCATTCGCCAGTGCGGTGGCCGAGCGGGTCCTTGCCGGCGGCGCGCTGGATCTGGATACCCTGTTACAGCAACCCCTGCACGAAGGTGAAGACTCCACCGTCAACCAGGCCCGTGAAGCCCTGGTATCCAAGCTTGGGGAAAACATGAATGTGCGCCGTTTTGCCCGCCTCCAGGCGGGAGCGGGAAAACTCACCAGCTACAGCCATGGAATCCGTATCGGCGTGGTGATTGAAGTCGCATCTGGTGACGACCTGTTGGCAAAGGATCTGGCCATGCATATCGCCGCTACCAATCCCGTTTGCATCTCGGCCGAGCAGATGCCCCAGGACCTACTGGCGAAAGAGCGGGAAATTTTTGTCGCGCAGGCCAAGGAGAGTGGAAAGCCCGACAACATCATCGAAAAGATGGTTGAGGGCCGGATGCACAAGTTTCTGGCCGAGAGTACCTTGCTCGGGCAGACCTTCGTCAAAGATCCTGACACCACGATAGAGAAGTTGTTGAATAGCAAGGGTGCGCGCGTCGTCCAGTTTCAGCGCTTCGAAGTGGGTGAGGGGATCGAGAAGAAGAAGGAAAACTTTGCTGAAGAGGTCATGGCGCAGGCGAAAATCTGATTTGCCTGATAAGATGTATGTGCCAGGGATGGCATACACTGTGTGTGTCGTTGTCGACTTGATCAGGCTGTGATTCTGCTTGGCCTGGCCCAATCTGCGAAACACATAAACCCAGTAAGCAGGTCCGGATGTCAGAAATAATTAATCGACGCATACTGCTCAAGCTCAGTGGCGAAGCCCTGATGGGGGATGGAGATTTCGGTATCGATCCCGACGTCTTGGCGCGTGTGGCCGGTGAAATCCGGGATCTGGTGGCAGCCGGAGTCGAGCTGGGCTTGGTCATCGGCGGTGGGAATATCTTCCGTGGCGCCGGACTTGCTCAAGGGGGTGTTGACCGGGTCAGCGGCGACCATTTGGGGATGCTGGCCACGGTAATGAACTCCATCGCCATGCAGGACGCCCTTTTTCGACTTCAGGTGAATGCGCGTGTCTATTCGGCCCTCGCCATGCCGGATGTCTGTGATATCTATACGGTCCGTGAGGTCAGACGACAACTCGACCAGGGTTGTGTGGTCATTCTGGCGGCAGGCACCGGCAACCCTTACTTCACTACCGATTCGGCTGCCAGCCTGCGGGCCATCGAGATCAAGGCCGAACTCTTGATCAAGGCCACCAAGGTCAATGGGGTCTATTCTTCTGATCCGAAGACAAATCCGGATGCTGAGTTCTATCCCAAACTGACCTACAATCAGGCTTTGGTCGGAAAACTTACAGGTAATGGATGCAACGGCAATCGTGCTCTGTCGTGATAACAACATGCCGTTGCGCATCATGAATATCAATGAACCCGGTGCCCTCATGCGCTTGATGCGCGGAGAGTCTATCGGATCGTTGGTAGAAAAAGGCGACTAAATATGATTGACGATATCAAAAGTGATGCAGCCTCCCGGATGGGCAAGAGTGTGGAATCCCTGGGGCATGAACTGGCCAAGGTGAGAACCGGTCGCGCACATCCCAGCTTGCTAGACCATATACGGGTGAGTTACTACGGATCAGACGTGCCGATCAGCCAGGTTGCCAACATCAACGTGGAGGATGCCAGAACCCTGATGGTAACTCCCTGGGAGAAAAACATGGTGGCGCCGGTAGAGAAGGCCATCATGACTTCAGATCTGGGCCTGAACCCCATGACCGCTGGGACTGTGATTCGGGTTCCCATGCCGCCACTGACAGAGGAGCGCCGCAGGGATCTGATCAAGGTCGTGCGCCATGAGGCGGAAGGCGCCAAGGTGGCGATCCGCAACATCCGTCGAGATGCCAATCATAATCTGAAGGAGTTGGTGAAGGAGAAGATGATCTCTGAGGATGATGAAAGACGCGGCCAGGAAATTATTCAAAAACTGACTGACCAACACATCAAGGAAGTGGACGAAGCCCTTGAGGTAAAAGAGAAAGAGTTGATGGAGATCTGACGGGCCCTGAACTGAGCGTCGCGCGCCAATACGATGTCAGATATGAAGCCGGACGGACAATCCCAAACTGAGTCAGTCAGCCAAAACCTGCCCCGACATATTGCGATTATCATGGACGGAAATGGTCGTTGGGCGCAACAGCGTGGTCTGCCAAGACATGCCGGGCACCCTGCCGGAGTAGAGGCGGTACGCAAGGTGATCGAGCATTGTGTCCAGCGCAAGATCCAGGTGCTCACCCTGTTTGCCTTCAGTAGCGAAAACTGGCGTCGACCGAAAGTCGAGGTGGGCCTGATCATGGATCTGTTCATCCGTTCATTGAACAAAGAGGCTCGACGTCTGCATCGCAATGGAGTGCGTCTCAAAGTGATCGGTGACCGCACGGCGTTTTCGGAAAAACTACAACAGCGCATCCATGAGGTCGAAGCATTGACTGTCGAGAATCAGACACTGGTGCTCCAGGTGGCGGCCAATTACGGCGGGCGCTGGGACATGGTACAGGCAGCAAAAATACTCGCCCGGGATGTACAAAAGGGAATTCTGACCCCGGATGAGATCGATGAAGAACTGATTTCCCATCGCCTCTCTTTTCCTGATCAACCCGATCCCGACCTGTTTATCCGCACAGGAGGCGAGCAACGTTTGAGCAATTTTCTACTCTGGCAAGCAGCCTACGCAGAACTTTATTTCACCGACCTGCTCTGGCCCGATTTCGATGGGGTCGCCCTGGATGATGCGCTCGAAAGATATGCCGGCCGGCAGCGCCGTTTCGGGCAGACGGGTGAGCAGGTCAGTGGCGAAAAAACTGACAAGGTCTTCTGAAACCTCGCTATGCTGAAGCAGCGTCTCATCACTGCCTTGATCCTGGCGCCCATTGTCCTCTGGGCCGTATTGATAGTGCCAAATCAATACCTGATGCTTCTGCTGGCGCTCTTGACGCTGGTAGGTGGGTATGAATGGGTTAAGCTTGCCGGTGTCACCCGACGTTTGGAACAATGGCTATTACTCCTGTGTCTCGCCCTGTGCATGGCAGGCCTGGCCTATCTTTCCTTTATGCGGATGGACTGGGTCCTGTGGATTATGTCTGCCAACGCGCTCTGGTGGCTGGTCGTACTGGTGCGTTTGCGCCGCTTCACTGGTGCCGAGGTATTACAAGGTGTCAACCCTTATCAATTGATCGAGGGGCTCATCGTGCTGGTTCCAGCCTGGTTGGCATTGGTTATTATCCATCGTATGCCACCGGATGGCCCCGTACTCCTGGTTTTTCTGTTGCTATTGATTTGGAGCGCCGACATTGGAGCCTACTTTTCCGGACGCCGGTGGGGACGAGTCAAGCTCGCGCCAAGAGTGAGTCCGGGCAAGACTCGAGAAGGTGTGTATGGAGGAATGGCGGCAGCGGTGGTGTGCGGTCTGCTGCTTGCCTGGTGGCGAGACTGGGAATTGACAAGCTATCCCCTTGTCCTGGCCTTGAGTCTGCTCACGGCACTCGTTTCAGTGGTCGGTGATCTGTTCGTTAGTATGCTGAAGCGTCTGCGGGGGGTCAAGGACAGTGGTGCCCTGTTACCCGGTCATGGCGGTCTGCTGGATCGAATCGACAGTCTGACGGCAGCCGCGCCACTCTTCCTGTTAGGTTTGATTTTATTGGGTGAGACTCCATGAAGGGGTTGAGCGTGCTGGGTTCCACCGGTTCCATTGGAATCAGCACCTTGGACGTAGTCGCCCGTCACCCCGATAGATACCGGGTCGTCGCGTTGACCGCCAACCGGGACATCGACGGCCTGTTCAAGCAATGTCTCAAGTTTGAACCCCGGTTCGCGGTGATGGCGGACGTGCCCTCGTCAGCAGAGTTGGCGCAGCGGCTCTGGTCCCATGGCAGTGAAACAGAGGTATTGAGCGGGGTGGTTGGTCTGGAGTATGTCGCTGCCTTGCCGGAAGCGGAATATGTCATGGCGGCCATCGTGGGTGCAGCGGGTCTGCTGCCTGCGCTGGCCGCGGTTCGTGCCGGTAAACGGGTGTTGCTCGCCAATAAGGAGGCCCTGGTTGTCTCCGGTCGTCTGTTCATGGATGAGGCAATAAAACACAGGGCGGAAATACTGCCGATCGACAGCGAGCATAATGCGGTATTCCAGTGCATGCCGGCCGCCTTCGCCTGCGCGCGGGGTATGGACCGGACCGGGATAAAGCGTATTTTGTTGACCGCATCCGGCGGACCGTTTCGCAGTACGCCATTCGAAGAACTGCAGCGCGTGACTCCAGAGCAGGCTTGCGCCCATCCCAATTGGGATATGGGTCGCAAGATCTCAGTGGATTCGGCTACCATGATGAACAAGGGACTCGAGGTGATCGAGGCGCACTGGCTCTTCCAGATAGCGCCGGATCAGATCGATGTGGTACTGCATCCACAGAGTGTGGTTCACTCGATGGTTGAGTATATCGATGGCTCGGTGTTGGCACAGATGGGTAATCCGGACATGCGTACTCCCATCGCCCATGCACTGGCCTGGCCTGAAAGGATTGATTCCGGGGTCAGAAAGCCTGGATTTGTTTCAAGTGGCCCGACTTGATTTCGTAGCCCCGGATATGCAGCGTTTCCCCTGTCTGCAACTCGCTTTTGATGCGGTCAGAGCAGGTGGGACGGCACCGGTAGTGCTCAATGCGGCGAACGAGGTTGCGGTAACTGCCTTTCTGGAACGTCGGCTGGGCTTTTTAGGTATTGCCGAACTGGTGCAAAGGACCCTTCAGGTGATGGAAATTAAGCCGGCTGAAGACCTTGATCAGTTGCTTGATGTGGACCGCCAAGCCAGGGAGTTTGCGGAACAAGCCCTACAGAAGCAGGTCTGATTTCCAAGGCACACTATATCGACACAAAAATGGATTCTCTACTCTTTACAATTGCTTCGTTTCTCGTTGCCTTGGGCATCTTGATCACGGTGCATGAATTTGGGCATTTTTGGGTGGCCCGGAAACTGGGTGTCAAGGTATTGCGTTTCTCGATCGGGTTTGGTCGGCCCCTCTGGAAACGCAGCGGTCGTGTGGATGATACGGAATATGTTGTGGCTGCAATACCGCTGGGTGGTTATGTCAAGATGCTGGACGAGCGGGAGGGGCCGGTATCATCCGAGGAACAACATCGGGCATTCAATCGGCAGTCGCTGCCGGTGCGCAGTGCAATTGTGGTAGCCGGACCACTGTTCAATTTCATCTTTGCGATCTTTGCGTTCTGGTTGATCTTTGTTACCGGTGATACAGGCCTGAAACCGATCATCGGTGAGGTAGGAGAAGGAAGCCTTGCCGAAGAGGCGGGCTTCAGGCCGGGCGAACAGATCGTCGCAGTCGGTGGTCAACAGTCCGCTACCTGGGAAAGCGTCGTCTATATCCTGCTTTCGGAATCGCTCGACCAACCAAAACTGGCGATCCGAGTCAGAGATGAAGTCGGCAGGGAGTTAATCCATTGGCTCAGCACGGAGGGTATGCAGGATTTGGCTGAGGGGGGTAAGTTGCTGCAAAATCTCGGTCTGACACCCAAGCGGCCTATCTTACCACCTGTTATCGGTACACTGCTGCCTGGTGAACCTGCAGAGCGGGCCGGTCTGGAGATGGGTGACCTGCTTCTTACGGCAGACGACATACCCCTGGAAAGCTGGTCGGATTGGGTTGAATACGTGAGGGAACGTCCGGGTCAGTTGATACGGTTGGAAATCGAACGAAATGGCCGTTTACTTTCTCTGGAACTGATACCGGCCACGTTGCCCGGTGAAGGTCAACCCGTTGGACGAATTGGGGCCAGCGTACAGGTGTCTCCAGACCTCTTCGCTGACTATCAGACTGAAATACGTTATGGTCCGATGGCGGCTGTGGGCCACGCAGTCCAGAAGACCTGGGATCTCTCCTTGCTCATGTTGCGGATGCTGGGCAAAATGGTGACTGGGGAGATTTCCGTAAAAAATCTTAGCGGACCGATCTCAATCGCTGACTCTGCTGGTAAATCAGCCAGTTATGGGGTCCTCTATTTTATCAAATTCCTTGCGGTGGTCAGCGTCAGTCTGGGTGTGCTCAATCTGATGCCTATTCCGGTGTTGGATGGGGGTCATCTGTTCTTTTTCCTGATTGAGGCGGTCAAGGGTAGTCCGCTATCAGAGAAATTCATGGAGCAGGGACAAAAGATCGGTATGGTGATCCTGCTGGCGATTATGGGCCTGGCCTTTTACGTGGACTTGAATCGCTTTTTGGGATGAGAGAGAGGTACTATGTCACTAGGCGTTCGGCCAGGGATGGCTGAATATTAGCAAATCCTCACGGAGGCACATCTGAGTAAATACGTCGAGTTGAGGTAATGAAGCAACAATGCTGCTCGGCCGGTAACGGTTTCCCGATTTACAGCCCTTCAGGAGACAATCAACCACCGGCAATGGGGAATAATATGGGGGTTAACGATGAGCCAGAAAGAGCAAGTAGAAGAACGCAGACAAGGGAACTCAGGAAATGATCAACAAGCTGTTGGCGGAACGCCAGGAAGTATTGGTGATGTTCTGCCAGGTTGCAGGTCTGGAACCCTATCACCGAACAAAATCGCTGGACAAATTACTCCAAAAATTTTGCCAGATACTTGTAGATTATACCGCATTTGGTCATTTTGAGGTTTTTGGTCGGATCAGTAACGGCAGCGAACGGCGTATGCAGGTGATCAAGATGGCCGAGGAGATCTATCCTGCGTTTGTGGAAGCGACCGAGACGACGGTCAATTTCAATGATAAATATGATCTTTCCGACCATAAACTGGTGCTCGATCAACTGGCAGAAGATCTTTCCCAGCTGGGCGAGACTTTGGCTAATCGCATCGAATTGGAAGACAAGCTGGTTTCCAGTATGTTGGGCTGACTCGGCCATCAGGTGGAATAAGTCCGGTATGTACCATCTGCCTATTAGGGCCGCGGAAAAATAAAATAACCCGTCTCACGCCCTTCAGGCAATCTTCGAACGATTTTCAATCATAAAAGCCTCGAATTAGTCCAGCTGATCCTGCGGTATTGCTAAATCAAATCGTCCGAATCTTACCCATATATTGACGTGATCTTTGGACATTTTATTTTTTTCCGCGGCCCTTATAATTCTTTGCGTTATGCGCTGATAATTAGACTTTCGACAATCTGTCGACAAGCAGTCGACCGTCGTCCCAACATCGGCCACATGGCTTGCCTGAATAAAAAGGGCTTTGTGGGCTGCCACTCAAGTTTTCCCCCTGTAAACCGATTCTTCTATAGATCGAGCAGCCCTAATCAGATTCTATTCTTATTCCTGAGTTCAGGAAACCTGCATTCCTGTGGGATTGAGACATCTGCCACCCCTGTCCTGATGGCCAAAAAAGGCGATGGAACCACTAGTTAGAAAATTCTTCAAACGAAATCCAGACACCACTGAATTTCTGGACTCGCTGCATATTGGCTCTGCTCCTGACCTGCACTTGGAACGCTTTCGAATTGGCATAGACAACTTACATATCGATGTCGTGTTAAGCCAGAAGTTTCAGTCTGCGCTGGCAAATCTGGTCTACAAGATAGTCCAGGAAGAACTTGTCGATACAGGGCTATTCCACTACCGGGAAACCACCTGCAAGAAGTGACTTTGATGCCTTCCGCGATAGCTATCGAGGATTATGGGAGGGTGTTCTGGAACAGGCGCATAGGGTCGCCGCGGTTGCGGACCATGCCGTATTACTGCAATTGTCGCTTCTGAAAATATTGCTGGCATCACCTGGAATGGTGATCGGTGAACTGCGTCGACAATTACATAAAGACGCGGATATGCCCTATAGAGACAATCAGGGACGTTCACTGGAACTCCATGAGAGGCTGGTCTCGATCGCCAAGCATGAGTCTGGGATACGCTATCGTACGCTACGTCGGCTCTTTAAGCTGGTGCAACAGCTTGAAGCAAAGGAACTCAGAAAAATTCGTAAATCGATCTTGGGCATCTCCTGGATGCTGCCGAAGACCCTGCTGTTTAATCCGCTGCTGCACCTGCACGATCTGAGTCGAGAGACATATTTTTCGAACCATTATCCCATCGTTTGCATGGATCGTACCGATGAGGGATATTTTGTATTGACCAACCGGATTTTCTGTGAGCAATTTGATGACTATATTCCTGATTGGTCTCGACCCTTTATCTCAGATAGTTCGAAAATGGATGCAGGGAGAAGGTTTTCAGGTGCGTCGGCGCGAGTGGAGTGGAGGTTTTGCCGATTTTTTGGATGGTCATCGGATGCTGGAACAAGCCATGCAGGAAGCAGAGTTCGTCGAGTGTCGCTATTCTTGGTTGGACGATCCGAGAAATATCGATCTGATATTGCAAAAATCAAACAAAAGTTCCTGGTTTACCGGTTTCAGCAACAACGTGAAGCAGGCGGAGGATTCGAAAAGCAATAGCAACTGGCTAAGCTTTCAATGTCGAACGGCAGATGAGCTACAAAAACGCTTGTACAAATCAGGCATATTACGGCGGGCTGTCGCCGCATACCGAACTCCAAGACTCTATCGGCAATTGAATGAAAAGGTTCCGATGCGTGATATCTATCAGTATCTGGTGGGAGTATTACCGCGGCGGAAACTGATACAGCATCTGGGCCTCAACTCCCCGGTAGCAACCGATGAGGCGATGCGGGCGTTGGATACGGTTCTACATCATATTCAACGCCTATCAACAAGCAGAACAACAGGATTATACAGTTCGATACCTGAAGGATTATTTAACGTTTCGAAGAGATCTGAAGTTGGCTCATTTCACACATCAGCAGATGAGCTGCATCCGACTATTGACGGACAGTGAACATATCAGTTTAGCTCGAGATAACGGCACACTTTATGAATTTCGCTTGCGTAGTGAGGCAGAGTCATCTGAGCAAAAAATCAGGGCGCACGTGGTACTCAAGGCTGACATAAGGGGTTCCACAGAGATCACCCATCAGCTCATGCAGAAAAGGCTTAATCCGGCGACTCATTTCAGCCTCAATTTTTTCGGTCCGATAACTAAGTTGCTTGAACGTTTCAATGCCCATAAGGTGTTTGTCGAAGGCGATGCATTGATTCTCTCTGTGCTCGACACGGGGGGAATGGGCGGTCAGTCAATGATTGTCGCCTATGCTTGTGGCCTTGCCTGTCAGATTCTGTGCTGTCATGGATTCGCAAAATCGCCAAAATCAAAATCATGAACTACCAAGAGCTCGAACTCGGACTGGGTATCGCCTTCAATGACGATGCTCCCGCCTATCTTTACGATGACAGACGTAAGATCATGATTTCTTCTGCGATAAATCAAGCGGATAGACTCTCATCCTGTTCCGCTGCAATTACGTCAGAATAGCAGCTGGAAAAAGAGTAAGCGTCACTGCGTGGAAGTCATGCACATGGGACTGAGCGAGGGGCATAAGCAAAGACTGTTGCGTTTCAATGTGAATGGCATTGATCTGGATCCGCCTGCATTTGCAAGACTTCAGAATGAGCTTGTTATGCATAAAGTTCGCTTACAAAGTCGCTCCGGTAACTTTCATTTTTACTACGCCGGTCGCTTTATCGACCGTCAAGGCACTTCACATTGGTTGATCGTGAGGGAGGCTCCTGTCAAGGTTTTGACTGGTGAAAATACTGTTGTCGATCCGCAGCACGGGGTTGAATACTTCTATGAGGTGATTACCGATTCGGTACTCATGGAGCGGGTGAAAACAAAGCTGCGGTATCGTCCCACCGACAGTGCTCCACAGACTGTATCCTAGTCTGCCTCGACCTGCCAGGTTACTGCCTGGGTTCGTACCTGGTGTAATTTCAAAGTAGTGACTCCTGTGAATTCTTTTTGATAGGATGGCACTGGATGATAGTTGTCTGAATCAGTCCATCAGTTCCCTACACGGGAAGAATGCAACTGAACGACGACGAAAAGAATCCTGTCTATCCGACAGCAGATTCTGAACTCCAGTTGAAGGATGCCAATCAGATTTGAGTGGAACGATCTTACGCCTCGTTCAAACATCTGACCCTGCGACAGCAACTCTTTTACTCTGGAACTGAGTTGCCCCTATGGGCTTCTGCCAGTTTTCCGGTAATCGTTCGGGATTGTTGCCCAAGCGATGGTTGTAGATCAGGGTATATGCAAGTACCCGCTTGAGATATTCACGGGTTTCACTGAATGGCACGGTTTCAATCCACACATCTGTTGCTTGTGGTTCTTCCGGTAACCATTTGATAACCCGACTGGGACCTGCGTTGTAAGCGGCGGTGGCGAGGATCGGATTCTCCTGTAGTTGGCGATAGATTTGTTTCAGATAACTCGCGCCAAGCTCGATGTTGATTTCTGGTTGAAAAAGGTCATTGGTTTTGAAGGATTGATTTTTCACTTTCGAAGCGACCTCTTTCGCAGTAGAAGGCATGAGTTGCATGAGTCCGATTGCGCCTGCCTGTGACCGGGCATCGATACTGAAGGCGCTCTCCTGACGTACGATGGCGTATATCCACGCGCTTTCGAGGCCATGGTCCTTGGCTTGTCGATCAACCTGTTGACGGTAGTTAAGGGGAAAGCGCAGTTCCAGGTCGTTCCAAGCACGGATTTTCGCCAGTGTTAAGATGGTTTGAGAAGGCCAGTTCCACTCAGTCGCCAGTTTGGCGGCAACTTTCTGTTCGTCGCTCGATTTATCCTCCAGGGCCAGGTTCCATTCCCGCCTGGCTTCCAGTGTTCGATCCAGGGCGAGCAGTTCCCGAGCTCGGACCAGACCCGGTAGGGAAGCGGTCTGGTTGATCTGGATTTGGCTGATTGGCAGGGTCTCATGGAGGAAATTGAAGTTGTATCCCAAACGGTCAGCCGCCATGAATCCATAATAGCTACGCTCTTTCGACAGGGAGGCGAGAATCTTCTCCGCCTCCTCACCTTTGCCCAACTGGATGAGAGCCCGGGCATGCCAGTAACTCCAGTTTTCCTTTCTCTCTCTCCTCGGGAGCAAGGTTTTCAATGATATTCAAAACCAGCTTCCAGTCGTTTTGTCTCAGGGCGACTTGCAGTATTTTGTCATTGAACTTGGGGTCGTCGCGTAACTGGACCGGCAGGAGATTGCGGAGTCGTTGCAGTGTTGTTTGATTGTTCTTAAGCGCCAAAAAACTTGCCAGTGTGCGGACTACGGTGAGATGCTGCTGGTCGGAAAATCTTGGGTTGTCGTGGATGTCTTGCCAGATATCGAGGGCCTTTATGGCATCCTTCCTGACTAATCTCCTGATGGTATCGACAACAATTTCATCCGCATAGGGGTGACTCTCCCGCAAAATTCGTTGCGGATTCGTTGGATTCTGGTGTAAGCCGATCCAACGATCTACCCAAGGCTGATCCGTGCTCTGGAGGAAACGTTTGAGGTAACGGGCGAGTGGCATCTGGTTATTCTCTATGGCCAGTTCGACGCGCTGCCAGACGAGTTTTTTGGTCAAATGACCGGCAGTAATCCAGGCGTTCAAAACCGGGTCACAAGCTTTAGGGACGAGAGTAGCCATACAGCCAGATAGGCTCCACGGCATCAAATGCCTGTTGCTGCTGACCCGTTTTGAGCATTGCATTCAAGCGATGGCATTGTTGAGTAATCGTGCCCCCGTTGGTTGAGAACTGCAGATAGGTAGTCCAGCGGTCTTGCGCAGCCAGTGTATTCAACCAATCACGCCGGAGTTGATACTGCAACGGCGTATCTGACAGTTTCTGTAGGGCGGCGTGGATGTCATCAGGTTTGAGTGTATTAAATTTTTGTCGTATTTCCTGGTATTCCAGATAAGGCAGTAACGGGTAATCCTGTAATCTTTGTTTCAGTATTTGATAGGTCTCAAGATCCGCCTTTTTCAAGGATTGCTCTGCACGCAGGAATTCTTGTCTGGCCACATTCAAATCGACCGAACCCTGGGTTTTTGTCCATGCCGGAATCGACAGTAAAGTACCCAAGAGGAATAGGAAATGGAACATGAATTGTTGCTTCATGGGTAGATATCCTTTCATGTGAGAAGTCTTAGAAACAGAGAACTTTATCGATTCTACAAAATCATCGGATCAGGCAGTTACGAGACTCCGCGCGGTGTCATACCAAGCCTAGCGGTATGTCAATTCGCATCCTGAACCGTATTCTGACATCCTTAATCTTGATCTTGAACCTATTTCAGTTCCTCCCTGATTTATTGCGCCTATGCCCAATGCTTGACTGGCTCACAGTCTATTGATGCAATGCTTGTGATTATAGAGCATCTGTTCATCACTACAATGGATTGAGAATTATTAACATCTTAATATTCCATGTTTTTTATGAGGGTCAATGTTTGATTAGAATATTATCAATAATCCATAGATACCACATGAAGCACGAGGCTGTCACGCGCGATAGGAATGGTATAAATTTGTATGAGTAGTCGCGATGGACTTCGAAGATCGGCTTTCAGATCACCAGAGCGCCGACTAGAATCCTTTCCTCCCTTCCGAAGTATGGGGATAAAAGTGATTGAGTTGAGCAAGGACTGGCGGTTGGTAAGGATTCAATTGCCGCTCACTCCGCAAAACCGTAACCCTGGAGGCACTATGTTCGGTGGTGCGGTGGCCGCCTTGGCGGATCCTATTCCGGCTTTAGCTTGTGATCGGATCTTTCCGGGCAACCTGGTGTGGACCCTGGAGTTGCATGTGGATTTTCGCCGGCCCGGAATTGCTGACCTTGAGCTTCGTTTCACTTTTGGAATGGATATTGAGGAGCAGGTCAGCGAAGAATTGCGTGACCAAGGTCTAAGCACACCCTGCTTCGAGTTTGGATTTTATCTGCCGGACGGCGAACTCTCCGCCTGGATTACCAACCGAGTTGCAATCCGGCTAGCGGGAGGTCGTCTGCTTGAGGCCGGGGCATTAGGCAAGTCGGCCAATAACCTTTTGAAGAGTGATAAACATGACTGAATTGAATGATGGTATGGAGATGGAGTTGAGTAGTGGTATTGCGGCCTTCGAGGGAAAGAACTTTGCTAAGGCATTGACGCTACTTTCCGAATTGGCTGAAAGTGGTAATCCGGAAGCCCAGTATCGTATGGCGATTATGGCCCAGGGTGGTCTGGGAACGGTTGTAAACGAACTGTTGGCCTTCAAGTACATGAAGGCGGCGGCTGAACAAGGACATGCCATGGCGCAGCATGGCTTGGGGTTCATGTACATGGAAGGTGAATGTGCAGATCAGAATCTATCCAAGGCAGTGGAATGGTTCAGGAGGGCGGCGGAGCAGGGACTGGCAGGTTCTCAGACTACCTTGGGTATGTTGTACGAAGAAGGTCGTGGGGTGGAAAAAGATTTGGACGAGGCCCAGCGTTGGTATAAAAAAGCCGGTTTCTAAGTTGGCCGGATAGACGGAAGTGGTGATACTAACGGAAAGTCTTACAGGGTAGACCAGAGGTTTTCGAAATCCACATGACCTCCCAATTCATCGTCGTCACGCCTGGGATTTCTGTCATACGCCGGTTGATCCAGATAAATGAATTGAAACTGGGAAATCGCTCCGCTGGATTCGAGCAGTCGGGTCAGCTTGATCTCACGAGTGTTTGTTTTATCATCTAAGGTCAGCAGATCCCCTACCTTAAAGGGAAATGAGGGGCAGACGAAGCTAGTGGGTTGACCCGAAGTTCCAACTTCAGGCAATAACAGGCAGTCATGTAGTTGGCTGCTTGGTCTGTTTGGCTTTCATGGCCTTTACTGCAATGGCGCTAGGTGCGATCATTTGCACGCCAACCTGCATGTTTTCATTTGGATTGCTTTTCATCCAGCGTACCAACCCCACCCCAAATTGCCGGGACGACATGGAGGATTGGATGCCAATCAATTCGCCGACCAGGATTTTTGGGGTATGGATGCCGTGCCAGTTCAGACAATAACCACCGGCACTCTCGTTCAGGGTTTGAAAGACAAAGGTCTTGTTTTGTCCTTGGAGATTTTCAGGCTTGTCCCATATGGAAATGATTGGGTCGATGTCATCAGGATCACGAGAATTAGGTCCAAAATCCTCAAAATTATTGCGTCTAATTGCCGTATGATTCTCTGATATCAATGGCTCTAAAGAAAATTTGGATAAGATTTCAAACTGATTTCCGGGAATATATTCGTTGTCGATAGACGCTAGATTCTTTGACTTGTCCGGTACAGGATTTTTCTTGTTCTTTACTTCGATAAGCCGATAAATGTTACTAATGCCTACCGCGACATGTAACTCGAAATTGAGTTTGGTGCGCATGAACGAACGTTTTTGTTCGGTTGACCAGAGTTGGATGAGTTGCCTGAGTAAATTCTTACCAAGGGACTCGATACCCCAGAGTGTGTCGATCTTCGGGTTGAGGGTTGAATTGTTCACGCAATTTGTTGACGAGTTCGCTGACATCCAGCTTTATGAGGTTCTTGGAATGCGTGTGATTACTCAGCGTTCCATGACATGGTGCGATATCAGAATCCTGCTGGATGACAATCGTAGTGTCAGATGTGGCCTCGTCAGAACTGTAAAAGCGTGTGAAATCGGCCCATTCCAGAAGTGCATCGAAGAGCTGAATATTCTCACGTTGACGGATCTTATAGGGGGAAGCCAGACAAAACAGCATGATTCGTCGATAGGCTTCGTCTATGCTGAAACTCTTCCCATGTGCTTCCAATTGATCCTTGACCAGGAAGGACTCCAGGTCGTGTCGGCAAGCGAGCCTGTGCAGGGTATGCAGTTCGTACCAGACCCGTTTGGGAAAACTGTCATAGACCAGAACGGATAGAAGCATCATCTTGGAGAGATGATAAACGGCCCGATGGATTGCGGTAGTGAGAAATCTGTGATCAGACTTATCTTGGTTTGCCTGGAAGATATCAGTTATCACAGACTTGTATGAAGTAGCCAGTCCGTTATGTAATTCCCGATTCAGATATTGCGATTTTATGGGCTTTTTCGGTCAGAGGAAAGCCCACGTCAATATAATGTTTGTTCAGGTTTGATCCAACATAACCAATCGGATAGCGGAATTTTTCTGTAGTGGTCAGGCGAATCTTATAGGGTATAGTGGTTCGATTGAATTCGATCAGAACCTGGAACAGTTGGCGCGAGGTTTGGCCGATGTTTGCCAGCGGGAGTCGTGCTCAACCCATTCGGAAGTATCCTTTTCACTTAAAAAGAATGGTGTACCCTTCGGAGGAGATTGTTCCGGAATTTTCAAACCGATGCGGTTGTATGTGGCCATCTGCCGAACTATCTGATCTGCCCAATATTGTCTGCATCGTCCTGGCCCAAAATTTCTTTAATGCAGAGACATTGCTTGGGATCCCATGTCAAACCTCAAATACCATGGAATTAATAAATCGATTTAGGTGATCCGCCGAAATGGTTCAAGCAGATCTCGCCGCTCGGTAAGGTGCCGATCTTGCGCGTGGATGGTGAGGTGATATTCGAATCTTCCGTGATTCTTGACAATCTAGACGAGGTGTACGTGCCCAGACTTCACCCGATCGATCCTCTGAAACGAGCCCAGCACAAGGCTTGGATAGAGTATGGCTCAGGTCTGCTGCTAGACCAGGTGGCGATCTGCAGCGCTCCGGATGAATAGACATACCGCAAGAAAATCAATATTTTTCGGATCAATTTGGAACGGCTGTGTGACTCCTCTAAAGACGGGTCTATTGACCGGGGAGAGTGATTTTACCCTGCTGGATGCCGCCTACGCGCCACTATTCATGCGCATGGAACTCCTGGGCGGACTACGAGAGGAACTTTCGACGCGCTATCCGCAAGGGCTTGCCAATTGGGCGAAGACGGGAGCTTGGAAGCGGCCATCCGTGGCCGGATCGGTAGTCGAGGATTTCGCGTCTCGTTACATCGACTTTTCGCTGACAAGCAGTCCTGGTTGATGCGTCTTCTCAAGGTTTAGCGGGCAGAGATTTCGCCTCCTCGGCGATCAGTTCATCCATGATCGCAAACATTTTCTCGTTGCTTCCTGCAAGGCTGGCGCTGGTTTTATATTTGCCATTGATACCGATGGTCGGTACGCCGCTCAGCTGGAACTGCTTACTCAGTTTGCGGGCCTGTTGGACCTTGACGTACACGCTGAATGAATTCCATGCATCGGTAAAGGCCGCTCTATCGACACCCTGGGCAACCGCGAAATCGATGAGCGACTTCTTGTCGAAGAGATCGCGCCGTTCATCATGCATGGCGGCGAACAGGGGTTTGTGCAGTTTATCCAGCACCCCCAGGGCCTCGGCGGCATAAAAGAAGTGGCTGTGATCCTCCCATTTCGGATTCAGCGGGGCAGGTATCATACGGAACTCGATATTGTCCTTCTGTTTGCTCAACCAGGTTTCCATCTCCGGTTCAAGGTGATAGCAGTGCGGACAGCCGTACCAGAAAAATTCCAACACTTCTATCTTGCCACTTTGAGCGGTGGTCGGTATCGGAGGCTCGATGGGATCCCAGCCTTCTCCCCACTCGGCAAAGGCGGATTGCATGGCAATTAGGGTAAAGATAAATAATAGACGTTTGATCCAGGGCATTGTTCTACCTTTGATTGGTTCTATATTTTGAACATCATGCTATTGAACCCTTTTAGAGGTGCAAATGCCATACTTGTTCCTGAAAAAGGGCGTAACGATTTCAGATTCGATATAATTTTGAACTGCTCGGATGAATGGTTGCTGAACATGAATCGAACACGGATCGATCAGGTGATCGAAAACCTCTGTCTCAAGGGTTGTGGCTCGGTGCGGGAGGAGATCAAATTGCTGCAGAGAGGGCGTGATCCTGCCGGAGATGCAGGATCTGGATGAGCTCGCCCGGCGCATGGTGCTGAAAGAGCTTCAATCAATCATGGCGGTCTATGGGGATGTTTGTCCGGCCGACAGGAAGATAAAAAGCGGTAGATAGAGAAGAATGGCTGAAACAAAGAAAAAACGTCTGGGTGATCTGGTCTATAAAGCGACTTCTTCCATTCACGGTAATGGGCTCTTCGCCAAGGTGGAGTATAAAAAAAGGTCAGCACATCGGTACTTATGAAGGACCCTATGTCAAGCGGGATGGGACCTATGTGTTATGGGTGTTCGAAGAGGGAGCGCAGCCGATCGGTCGCAGTGGCCGCAATCTGTTGCGCTATCTGAACCATCAGGAGACGGGAAATGCGGAATTTGACGGCTTCGATCTCTATGCGCTCAGCTGATATCTGCACCTCATGAGGAGATCACCTTCGACTATGGCGGTTGGGAAGAATCATAGGCCGATAGCCGCCGCCCTGCTCTGACCTGAGATTATCGCTTGACAGACGCCAGCTTTTCGCTGGTGATGACGTCTGATCCCGCCGGGTTTTCCCCGATTAGCAGTTCGCCTGGCGAAAATTTCACCCACTCATCCTGATGCTCTGGACTGTAGATAGCCTTGTCCAGGGCGAGCACGGCCTTGGCGACCTTCGGCGGGCAGCGTTCAGCCAGTCGGCTGAGGTTGCTGGGCGGATTCTCGGGCCAGCGTTGCTCTCCCCAGCGCAGCCATGCCTTTCTGGCGGACTCCTCGTCCGTCTCTTGGTAAGCAGCAGTCAGGGCATCGAGTATTTGCGCCACATTTTCCTTGGGTTGTTGTTCGATCACCTGTGGTGGGGGGGGGGATCGGGGTCGTTGTTTTTTTTCGATTAGAGCTGTACCACCAGCCAAACAATGTGATCAGCCATCCTGCGGCTAGAAACCATGACCACCGGTTGGCCTTGAAATCTCCATTCTGTTGGCCCGTCTCTGGGATAGCATCCAGGCCTGCGAAGGGAGTACCGTCCTCATCAGCCGGCGGGGCAAAGGGTTGCGGAGCCAGGGCTGGCGAGAAACCCGGCTGGCCCGCTGCTACCCGTAAGGTGATGGCGGGCAGCCTGGCCAGCTCTTGCCTCCGGGTTTCCGTGTTCCACCAGGGGATCTCGATCGGCAGGTAGATCATAACTGCCGGGTTCACTTGCCACCAGGGTGATTGCAGAGTGCCTGCTACCAGAAATACCTTCCCCTAGGAGATTGTCCCGGTCCTGGAACCGTTCATGGTATTGTTTTATGCCTTCAGGAAGTGCCAGCTCGACCGTTGGTAGCTGTGCGGCGGTCAGACCATCAGCAACCATCACGATGTTGCGGGTTGCCGGTTTGCCGGCCGTCAGCTGCCCGGCGCTGTTCAGGCCACTCTCCAGAATTTGCAGATTACGGGCCGGCAGCCAACGCTTGCCGGTGTAACGTCTCCGGGGGGGCAGAATTTTGATGTCGGGCCTGATCAGATGTCGCCCGACGATGCGTTGCTCTGACTCCTGGAACGCCGAAGGGACCTGCCCAGGCGATTGAAGAACGACTGTCCGGGAGGGCCGCCGCTGTGACCGCGAAACCTGACCTCGCCCAGTTCCAGTTGTCCGGCTTGATAGGCATAAATGGCATAACGTCGTTCTACCACCAGATAGTTTCGTCCATCCTGTTGGGTCTGATATTGCTCCTCGTTGAGAAAGCGGATCTGGGTATGCGGCAGGGACGGTTGGGGTTCGCTGATGGAATCTCCCCGCACGCCTTCCGCCAGGTAGAGGCGGACCGTGAGAATCGACCTCTTCCTGCAGGTAGGCTTGCGGTTTGCTCGACCTCCAACTGGATGAAGGCCGCGGACTCACCGGCGCTGTCGACCTCGGTTTGCATTTCCACCACTTCCAGGCTGAGAGGCGCAGACTGCTCACTGCCGACGGGATGGGTGGGACAGTCAATTTTCCGAGGCTTTTGGGTAACAGGGTCAGGGTCAGGCCACGGGTCTTCGGACCGTTGGCCGTTGATGACGACGATGCTCTGCTGTTGGGAGCGTCCGAGGATTTCGAAATCCTGCTCGAGCCCGGACAGATCCGGATAGGTATCGTTATCGTCCTCTGATCTCCAGACGCAAGGTGACCGGTTCATCCTGAGAGGTGGTGGCGCGCGAGAGATGGGCGCTGACTTCCGCCGTGACCGGCGAGTCCAAGAACGCAGGAGCAGCAGTAATCCAAACAATGGTAATTTAGTGAGAAGTGGGTATGCTCGCTTCATGCCTGACCAGCGATAAGAAATAGTCTGTATTATTATTATACTTCCTCTGGCCATCAGGATTCGCACTGATTCGGTTTTCGGGCAGTATGGCCTCCCAGATCGGGTAGGGGGAACTCATAATAAGGTTTGGTGACTGGGTATCAAAGCGCAGCTACAGGATCCCTCAGCCTGGAGGAGGATGTCGTCAAAGGCGACACCCTCTCAAGGGGGAAGGAGTTTGACAGGCGGCCTTACACCAATACGCTCTGCTGAGCTTTGTAACTGATCACTTAAGGTCTTGGGGGCAGAACAGATTGCAAATAATCCAGCGAGAACCGGCAGCGCATGATGTTGCTCTGCCGGGAGATCTGCATCCGGTGTTGCAGCGTGTGTATCGATCCCGCGGGATCTGCACTCCCGACGAGCTGGATTTGAACCTCTCGGGATTGCACTCCCCCGAGCTATTGGGAGGTGTCGAGACGGCTGCCCGCCTGCTGCATGAGGCGCTGGAACGGGATGCGCACATCCTGATCCTGGGGGATTATGATTGCGACGGGGCCACCAGTACCAGCCTCTGTATCCTGGCCTTGCGGGCGTTCGGTGGACGCAGGATCTCCTACCTGGTGCCGAACCGGTTCGACTATGGCTATGGCCTGACCCCGGAGATCGTGGAGCTGGCCGCCCAGCAGGCTCCGGATCTGATTGTCACGGTAGACAACGGGATCGCCAGCCTGGCGGGTGTAGCCCGGGCCAATGCCCTGGGGATTCCGGTGCTGGTGACCGATCACCATCTGCCAGCGGCTCAACTTCCCGCCGCCGCGGCGATCGTCAATCCCAACCAACCGGGCGATAGCTTTCCCAGCAAGCATCTGGCGGGGGTCGGTGTGGCCTTCTATCTCATGGCGACCCTGCGTAGCCGGCTTCGGGAGGTCGATTGGTTCAAGTCAAGGGGTTTGAAAGTACCCAATCTGGCGGATTGGCTCGACCTGGTCGCGCTCGGTACAGTGGCGGATCTGGTGCCGCTGGATCACAACAATCGGATTCTGGTGGAACAGGGACTGCGTCGCATCCGTGCCGGTTGCTGTCGCCGCGGCATCCGCGCCCTGCTGGAAGCTCGCGGGGCGGGATTTGCAGCGGGTGGTGGCCACAGACCTGGGCTTCGCGGTGGGGCCCCGGCTGAATGCGGCCGGCCGTCTGGAAGACATGAGCCTTGGCATCGAATGCCTGCTGACCCAGCAACAGTCTGTGGCACAGCAGCTGGCCGGTGAGCTGGATCAGCTCAACCGGACCCGTCGGGAGATCGAGCAGGAGATGCAGTCCCAGGCCCTGGAATCCCTCCAACGCCTGCAGCTGGAGGCGACAGGTGAGCTGCCGGTGGGTCTCTGTCTGTATCGTCAGGAGTGGCATCAGGGGGTTATCGGGATTCTGGCCTCGCGCATCCGGGAGCAGTATCATCGTCCGGTGATCGCTTTCGCGGATGGGGGCGGCGGCATGCTCAAGGGTTCGGCCCGCTCGGTTCCGGGGTTGCATATTCGGGATCTGCTGGATCGCATCGCCTCGCAGCACACTGGGCTGCTGGATCGCTTTGGGGGGCATGCCATGGCCGCGGGTCTGAGCCTCCAGGAGGCGTTATTCCCCAAGTTCAAGAGCGTGTTCGAAGAAGAAGTTGAACGACTGCTCGACAGCAGTGCGCTCAGCGGCATCCTGCTGACAGATGGGGAACTGCAGGCCCATGAGCTTGATTTGGAGCTGGCGCAGCAGTTGCGCTATGCGGGCCCCTGGGGACAGGGCTTTCCGGAACCCTTGTTTGACGGGAAGTTTCAGGTGATCCAGCAGCGGGTTGTGGGCGAGCATCATCTGAAGCTCAGACTTGCACAGCCGGGCAGCGCGCGTACTGTCGAGGCCATCGCGTTTCGCCAGGCCGGGTTGGGTACAGTACCGGACCGGGTTCATCTGGTCTATCGCCTCGATGTGAACCAATACCAGGGGCTGACTCAACCCCAATTGATCGTGGAGAGCATCCAATCGACGAATTAGATGAGGGCCTCGATGAGGCGGAGCTGGGTCCGAGCAAGAGTCAGATCAAGCGGGAGTTGCTGGCGCTGCAGAAGCTGGGCGAACGGCTGACCAAGGAAACGCCCGCTGTGCTGGCGCGCATGCCGCTGAGTGACGAGCTGCTGGCCGCTCTTGGCGAGGCCAAGCGGATCAAATCCCTGAACGCCCTGCGCCGTCACTACCGTCGCCTTGGCAAGCTGCTGCGCAACGAGGAGTTGCAGGCAATCCAACAGGTCATCGAAGATATTGACAGCGGGCACCAGGCCGGTGTAGCCAAGTTCCATGCGCTGGAGCGCTGGCGGGATCAGTTGATCGCGGGGGACAGCGAGATCTTCGGCGCGTTTCTCGGTCAGTACCCGAACGCGGACCGCCAGCATCTGCGGCAGTTGATCCAGGCGGCCCAGCGGGAGCGGGAACAGGAGCAGTCCCCGCTGGCCTATCGCAAGCTGTTCAAATACCTGCGCGAAGTGGCCGGATTTTGAAGGTCTGCCGGAGCTGGATCAAGTCCTGCCCCATCGATAGCGCCTGTCTGGCTAGCCGATGTCGCTCGGTGGTGGTCGCCTGGCGCGTACCGGCGATACCCTGTGCGGGTTCCAGTTGGCAATTGCCCACTGCCAGAACTCCTTTAGATTGACCGGCGGTTCCGGTGGCTGGGACTGATCCAGATGGGCCAGGGCCTGCAGCAGGGCCTGCAGGGGGTGACGTCTTACCACGGGAGCGTCCCGATGTTGCTTGCTCAACTTTCTGCCCGTCTCATCAATGGCCAGGGGCAGATGGGCATAGCTCGGCTTTGGTAGCGCCAGCAACGCTTGCAGATGGAGTTGACGCGGTGTCGAGAGCAGCAGATCCGCTCCCCGCACGATCTGATTGATGCCCTGCCAGGCGTCATCGACCACCACCGCCAACTGATAAGCGTGATAGCCATCGGCTCGGCGGATGACAAAATCTCCGATGTCCCGTGCCAGATCCTGGTGCAAGGTACCCAGGATCCGATCCTCATGGGTAAAGACCCTGTTCAGGGTGCGCAGCCGGATAGCCCGCCTCCGGCGGCCCGGTGGCAGTCCGCGGCTGCAGGTGCCGGGATAGACCGCCCCTTCGACTCCCTCCGAAGCAGCTAGATTGATCTCCTTGCGGGTGCAACCGCAGGCATAGGCCAGGTCCTCCTGCAGTAATCGATCGAGGGCATCGGCGTAAGCCTCGGTACGGTGGCTTTGATACACAATCTCGCCGTCCCATTCGAAACCGAAGGTCTCCAGGGTGCGAAGTATCTCGTCCGCCGCGCCCTCGACCTCCCGGGTTTTGTCCAGATCCTCCATGCGCACCAGCCACTCCCCCTGCTGGGCGCGGGCGTCGAGATAGCTGCCAAGGGCCGCGACCAGCGAGCCGAAATGGAGGGGACCGCTAGGAGAGGGTGCAAAACGGCCCCGATAGAACGGGCTCATGGATTGCGCTTGATCGTTGCTCATGCGGACCACAAAAAAACCGGCTTTCGCCGGTTTTTCTCCTTCTTTTCAGTGTGTTATCAGCCCATCTGCTTTTCCCGAATCTCATCGAGCGTCTTACAGTCGATACACAGGGTGGCGGTAGGTCTGGCCTCCAGGCGGCGAATCCCGATTTCAACGCCACAGGATTCGCAGAAGCCATACTCATGATTGTCGATCTTATCGAGGGTTACGTCGATCTTCTTGATCAACTTGCGTTCCCGGTCGCGGGTGCGTAACTCCAAACTGAACTCTGATTCCTGGGTGGCGCGGTCATTCGGGTCGGGGAAGTTGGCCGCCTCGTCCTGCATGTGATGCACGGTGCGATCCACTTCCTCCATGAGATTTGCCTTCCAGGCCTGCAGGATGCGCCGGAAATGCGCCTCCTGCTGCTCATTCATGTATTCTTCGCCCTCAGTGGGCTCGTAGGGTATGAAGCCGAAGGCTCCGTTTCCCATATCGGTGGCTTTCTCTTGGGCCATTCACGACTCCTGAATACCTCTTCGGTTAAGACGCCTATCTATACCAGAAAGGGATGAAGCAGACAATAAAACGATTAAATTTATCCAATTATGTCTCATTTCTAATTATTGACTATGGATGGCCATGGAAGTTGTTCTGGATCAATATTCCGGCCTTTTTCGACCACCGTAAGAAACACTGGATGGTCTGAGCTGGTCGGTTTCGGTAAGCTAGCGCCATAATAGTGTAGTCGAGTGAATTGAACAGATGGCAAAACTGGAAGCATTGATTTTCGACGTGGATGGAACCCTGGCGGATACCGAGAGGGATGGGCACCGGGTGGCCTTCAATCAGGCCTTCGCTGAGGTCGGCTTGGACTGGGACTGGTCCGTGGAACTCTATGGCGCCCTGCTGGACGTAACGGGCGGCAAGGAGCGGATCCGCTTTTATCTGAATAGGTATAATCGCGGATTCCGGGGTCCAGCAGACCTGGATGCATTCATCGCCGATCTGCATCGTCGGAAAACCGCCCACTACACCCGCATACTCTCCGAAGGGGCGATACCCATGCGATCCGGGGTCAATCGGCTGTTGCACGAGGCCATGGGCGCGGGTGTGCGGCTGGCCATCGCCACCACCACTACACCGGAGAATGTCAGCGCCCTGCTGCGCTACAGCCTGGCGCCGGACGCTGAAAGCTGGTTCGAGGTGATTGCCGCCGGCGACATCGTGCCGGCGAAAAAGCCGGCTCCGGACATCTACCTCTGGGCCATGCAACAGATGCGGCTGGCCCCGGACGCATGCACGGCCTTCGAGGATTCCGAGAATGGCGTCAAGTCGGTGCTGGACGCCGGTATCCGCTCGCTACTGGTGGCGATCAACGCCTACACCCAGGAGCAGGACTTCACCGGGGCGGGACTGGTGGTCGACCATTTTGGTGAACCGGACGATCCCTTCCAGGTGCTTGCCGGCGACCCCGCCGGTAAGCGCTATGTGGATCTCGAGCTCGTGAGAACCCTGCATGCCAGGAGCTAGCGGATGATTGCGGTCGCCGAGCGCATGGCGCGAATCCAGCCCTTCTATGTCATGGATCTGCTGGCGCAGGACCCGCGAGCTGGAAGCCGCCGGTCGATCCATCGTCCACATGGAGATCGGGGAACCCGATTTCGATACACCCCGTCCGATCATCGAGGCCGGTCAGGTGGCGCTGGCGGCTGGCAGGACGCACTACACCCCGGCCAAAGGGCTGCAACCCCTGCGCAAGGCCATCGCCAGTCATTATCAGGCGGCGTATGGCGTAGCCCTGGGTGCTGATCGGGTGATCGTCACACCCGGTTCGTCAGGCGCCCTGCAACTGGTGTTGAGCGCGCTGATCAATCCGGGAGATATCGGTTTTGCTGGCCGATCCGGGCTACCCTTGCAATCGACATTTTGTGGAACTGGTGGACGGCAAACCGGTCGCCGTGCCGGTGGGCGCCGAGACCGGCTATCAACTGACCGCCGAGCTGGTGGAGCAGGCCTGGCGGCCGGATACCAAGGCGGTGTTGCTCGCGAGTCCCTCGAATCCCACCGGCACCCTGTTGTCTCTGCCGGAAATAGCGGCGCTGCATGCAGTGGTTACGCAGCGGGATGGGGCGTTGATCGTCGACGAGATCTATCAGGGGCTGGTCTACGACGAGACCGGTGGTACGGCCCTGGCCCTGGCGGACGATATCTTCGTGATCAACAGCTTTTCGAAGTATTTCGGGATGACCGGCTGGCGGCTGGGCTGGCTGGTGGCACCGCAGGCCTTCATCGATCCCCTGGACCGCTTGGCGCAGAATATCTATCTGTCCGCGCCCACCCTCTCGCAATACGCCGCCCTGGATGCCTTTTCACCCGCAGGTGCTGGCGATTCTGGAGCAGCGGCGGCAGGAATATCGGCAGCGGCGGGACTTCCTGCTGCCGGCCCTGCGGGAGCTCGGCTTCGCTATCCCGGTGACCCCCCAGGGGGCCTTCTACCTCTATGCGGGCTGCGGGGAGATCACCCATGACAGCTATGCATTCGCCCAGCGGTTGCTGGAAGAGGCGGGGGTCGCGGTGACGCCCGGGCGGGATTTCGGTTTTCATCAGCCCGAGTCCCATCTGCGTTTCGCCTACACCACCACCCTGTCCAGATTGCAGGAAGGGGTGGAGCGAATCCGGCGGTTTATCCGTTAAGCGACTTTGAGTTCGAGAGTCAGCCGTCAGCCTGCTCCAGACGTTCCTTCCAGAACACCGTGGCGCCGGCCACGGCGGCCGGCATGGCGAACGAAGTTGAGAATCGGCACCATCATCAGCAGGGTCAGGCCGCCGCCGAATGTCAGGGCGGTAAAGCGGGCCTGTTGCAAGCGCCGATGCTGCTCCTTGAACAGCAGGCCATGATTGGCCATCGGGTAGTCGCCATACTCCAGGGCGAGAAACCAGGCGCTGAAGGCGAGCCAGAGAAAAGGTGCGGCGATATTCAAACCCGGGATCAGGAACAGGATCAGCAGCGGGATCGCCCGCAAGAGAAAGTAAGACATCTTTCGTAACCTCCGAGAACAGCGCGGGCAGGAGATCCTGGGCGAGCTGTTTGAAGCCAGCGGACTGGGCCGACAGATTGCCCCCCAGATAGCGTTCCACCTGCTCCGCCAGCAACCCGTTGAAAGGGGCCGCCAGCAGATTGGCGATCACCGTGAAGGTATAGAACACCACCAGCAACAGGGCGATGGCGAACAGCGGCCAGAGCAACCAGCGCAACCAGGCCAGCCAGCTCTCTTCATTGGGCAGAAAACGGTCCATCAGCACCTCGAACTGATCTATGCCCAACCAGATCAGCAGACTGAAGATAACGATATTGATCAACAAGGGGATGAATACGAAACGGCGCAAGCCGGGTTGCGCGATCAGGCGCAAGCCGCGCAGCAGATAGGTGACGCCGGACAGTGGATTGTTGGACATGAGTGCATCTGAGGTTGTTTAAAGGAACAAATATTATCAGATCGTGCGCGAGGTTATCTGTAAAAACTGCCGTCCGTCTTTCGCTGATTGGTCTGCCTGGCGGCGGATCGAGTTCTGACATCCTGCGCCTGATGGCAAGAGAAATAACCGATAAATCAATGGGATGATCAGTGCTTGTCAGACTCGCGCAGATGCCGAGGTCGGTCCGGTTCGGTCGCCCTGGTTTTTGCAAACCGCCGAATTCCATGTAGAATCACCGGCTGTGCTTGAACTTGAGATCCATCAGGAGCCGGGCATGCCATCCTTTGATATCGTTTCCGAAGTGGATATTCAGGAAGTCCGCAATGCGGTGGATCAGGCCAATCGCGAAATCGATACCCGTTTCGACTTCAAAGGGGTGAATGCGAAATTCGAGCAGAGCGAGGCGGAGATCACCCTGCGGGCGGAACAGGAGTTCCAACTGAATCAGATGATGGATATTTTGCGCCAGAAACTGGTCAAACGAAAAGTCGATATCAAGAGCATGGATGTTCGGGAACCGGAAACGAGCCTCAATGCGGCCCGTCAACTGGTCATCATGAAGCAGGGAATCGAAAGCGTTACCGCCAAGCAGATCGTCAAGGACATCAAGGCCAGCAAGATCAAGGTACAGGCCCAGATTCAGGGAGAACAGGTGCGGGTTACGGGTAAAAAGCGGGATGAACTGCAACAGGTCATCTCAATATTGCGGGATGCGGACTATGGTCTGCCCCTTCAGTTTCAAAACTTTCGGGATTGATAAATGAATCAGCAAAAAGACAAGGCCCTTCGTTTGGCCGGCATCATGACATTGGCGGCCACCCTGACCCTGGCCGGAGGTTTCACCGCGACCGCCCAGGCGGAAGACAGTCCGGAAGTCAAACAGATCCGCGAAGCGGTCGGTAAATTGATCCCGAGCGGCAAAGCGGACAGTATCGAGCCCTCCGTGGTGGACGGCATGTACGAAGTGATGATCGGCACCCAACTCTACTATGTCAGCAAGGACGGCAAGTATCTGTTCAACGGCAAGCTGTATGACATCGACAAACGGGAAGATCTCACCTCACCCAAGACTCAACAAGTCAAGGTCAAGGCGATCGAAGCAGCGGGCGAGGAGAACATGATCATCTTCGCACCGAAGGAATATCAGCATACGATCA
Organism: uncultured Gammaproteobacteria bacterium; assembly: GCA_963716875.1. Lineage (GTDB taxonomy): Bacteria > Pseudomonadota > Gammaproteobacteria > Chromatiales > Chromatiaceae > JASJBU01. Next base: position 6,978 of record CAVQUR010000017.1, on the reverse strand, counting down.
CGGTGTTCACCGATATCGACTGTGGTTACTGCCGCAAACTGCACAGTGAGATCGACCAATACAACAATCTCGGTATCCGGGTACGCTATCTGATGTTCCCGCGGGCCGGGCTCGGCAGTCCCTCCTATCAAAAGGCGGTTTCCGTCTGGTGCTCCGACAATCGCCAAGAGGCCCTGACCCATGCCAAAGCGGGCGAGAATATCGAACAAAAGGAATGTGAGAATCCGATCAAGTCCCAAATGGAACTGGGACAGGCGGTTGGCGTCAATGGAACCCCTGCGATTTTTCTGGAAGACGGCGAGATGATGCCGGGTTATGTGCCGGCCAGTCGTATGGCTGCTCTGCTGAAGGCCAGGGATGCCTCGTCGAATTGATTGCATGGATTGACCAGGAGGATTGACTCCTGCGGTTCTCAACTTCAACCGAAAAGGGAAGCGATGCTTCCCTTTTTTATTGGCTGATTAAAATATTTACGGCAATCTTTCACTTGGGTGGTTTTTATATCAATATTTTCCTATTCTTGCCGCCAGAAACCTTGGATACTTTTCCGATCAACGACCCATAGGAGCGGTAGTTGACAGCAGTTAAACTCGATGTGGCGATGCGTACCGACAGGGGTGTCGTGCGTCAGAACAATGAAGATGCCGTAGGGGGAGACCCTGCTGCGGGTCTGGTGATCCTTGCCGATGGCATGGGCGGGGCCAATGCCGGTGAAGTGGCCAGCAGTCTGGCCGTCGATCTGTTGGTCAATCAGTTGGTCGCGTGATAGCGGATGGCGTTGCCGAACCGATGGATCGTCAGCTGCTGTTGGAGGCTTTACAGGGGGTCAATCTGGCGATTCTGGATCTGGCACGACAGGTTCCGGAATACCATGGCATGGGTACGACCCTGGTCATTGGGTCTGTTCCAACCGGAACATCTCATCTATGCCCATGTGGGTGATTCTCGTCTCTATCGGTTTCGCCAGGGAGTGCTCGAAGTGCTCACCAGCGATCACACACTGATTGAGGAACTGGTACAGCTTGGAGAGTTTGTTTCGCTGGAAGAGGCGCTCGTGGCCGGGGTGCCTCAGAACATACTCTCACGCGCGTTCGGTTCCGAGCCGATTTGGACATCGACATTGCCGAAATCGAATTTGCTCCCGATGACCTTTTCCTGTTCTGTTCCGACGGTTTGACCAATATGCTGTCCGAGGAGGAGATGCAAGGTATCCTGAAGTCCGGCAACGGTGACCTCATGAGACAGGTTGATGTTTTGATTGAAAGCGCCTGTGCAAACGGAGGAACGGATAATATCTCGGTCATCCTCGCCAGAGTCATCAACAATGAAAAATAGTTAGAATCAAGGGTATAGAGAACATGGAAAAGCTTGTCGTCATTAACGAAGATGGAGTGACACAAGAGTTCCCGCTGAACCAGCGGATGATCAGCCTGGGACGTGATCGATCCAACGATGTCTGTCTGGGCTGACAAATCGGTAAGTCGTCATCACGCCAGTGTGGTAAAGGTCTTCGAGGAATATTTCCTGCAGGACGAAAAGAGCACCAACGGCACCCGGCTCAATGGCATCGAAATTCGCAAGCATATCCTTAGAAACGGTGATGAAATCGATATCGGGATCTACCGGCTGCGTTTTCAGGATGACGCGGATGATCGGGCAGGAGAGGATCTCGACAAGACGGTGGTGATCGCTCCCGCCGCGAAACCTGATCAGCAGTATCAACAAGACCGAACAAAACATTCAGCGTCCGGCTGCCCTGTCCGTCAAGAATCAGGCCCGCATCCGTTTTCTCTCTGGGCTTGCGCAAGGCGAGTTGCAGACGATTGATCGGGCCTTTTATACGATCGGTAAGCCGGGTGGCGATCTGGTGCTGATCAATCGTCGTCATACCGGATATTTCCTGCTCAAGATGGGCGGCGATGCCCCGCCGAGTGTGAATGGCGAAGCGGTTCGGGCCGGTGGGGTGAAACTGCATGACGGGGACAGGATTCAGCTGGGCGAGTTGGATTTGGAATTCATTCTGTAGCCGACTGTCATGTGTGCTTTAGCGGCCGTTGCGCCTGCAGCGGCGAGCCGTGACAGTGGCCTAACTGGCGTCGAGTTGCTGTTTCAGACGGTACAGCTGTTCCAAGGCCTGGCGCGGACTCAGGTCATCGGGATCGAGTCTCCCGCAGGCTCTCGAGCACCGGGAATCAGGGTTGCTCGTCGATCTCGAACAGGGGCAGTTGGGCCTGATGCTGTTCGGCGTGCCGCTGCGCCGCCATCCTCCAACTCCCCCAGACGCTTGCGGGCCCGCTTGATGACAGCCTGGGGTACCCCGGCCAGCGCCGCCACCTGCAGGCCGTAGCTCTGGTTGGCCGGTCCCTCCCGCACCGCGTGCAGGAAGACGATGGAATCCCCATGCTCCACCGCGTCCAGGTGGACGTTGGCGATGCCCGCATACTCGTCCGGCAGGGTGGTCAGCTCGAAGTAGTGGGTGGCGAACAGGGTGAAGGCGTGAATCCGGGTGGCCAGTTCCACCGCACAGGCCCAGGCCAGCGAGAGCCCGTCGAAGGTGGAGGTGCCGCGGCCGATCTCGTCCATCAGCACCAGGCTCTCGGCGCTGGCGTTGTGCAGGATATTGGCGGTCTCCTCCATCTCCACCATGAAGGTGGAGCGGCCTCCCGCCAGGTCGTCGGAGGCGCCGATGCGCGAGAAGATCCGATCGATCGGGCCCAGCCGGGCATCGGCGGCCGGCACGAAACTGCCCGCATAGGCCAGCAGCGTGATCAGGGCGATCTGCCGCATGTAGGTGGATTTGCCCCCCATGTTGGGGCCGGTGATGATGAGGATGCGCCGCTGGCTGTTGAAGCAGACACCGTTGGCCACGAAGGGTTCGCTGCTGACCTGTTCCACCACCGGATGACGTCCGTCCCGGATCTCCAGGCCGGGCTCCCGGCTCAGAGTGGGGCGGCGCAGATCCAGGGACTCCGCCCGCTCCGCCAGATTCAGAGCACATCCAGGGCGGCCAGGCCGCCGGCGCATTGCTGCAGCCTCGCCAGATCCGTGCCCAGGGTCTCCAGCAATCAACGATCCGAATTAATTTTAACTGTACAGACATCTACCACTAGTTATATGCATGTTAAAAAGAGTACCGAAAACCTCCTTTTAGAATAAATTAACGATACATTAACTTCATAATAAGAAATAATTGTCAGTGGTGCAACATTATTTGCTCATATAAATTGTTTACGGGTGGGGGTTTTAGCAAATAACCGCTTCTCAAAAATATCTTAGCATTTACATTACTTGCTGTTTTTAAAGTTAACTTATTAAAAAAGGAGCCGAGGCTCCTTTCTTAATTTTATATCTAGTGCCATTTGTAGTTATTTGAGTAAAATTATTTTCTTCGTCAAGCAAAACAGCCAGTCCCTATATTGTTAAACAATTTGCCTTTTCAAATGTCTCACAATACTATTATTGGATGCTTTCACTTTTTTTCATTAACTATTAAAGACCACTCGAATGTTTTTTATGTCATTTTGTAATTGCTGATTCTTGTCGACGAACCACTTCATTGTAGAATAGATTTTCAAACTCTGCCAAAGAAGTGATAACGGATTTATTATTATATAGCCCTTGTCATACATCTTTTGTTACCGCTATTTTGCACTAATATAGATATCAATAAATGGAGATCCGTCAGGCCATGAAGTAACGGTTAATCCCTCCTTTACCACCATTTTATTAGTTCCTATCGCACTCTCCACCAAAATATCTCCCTTAATAGCTGATACATCATAAATAGCCTCCGGTTCCGTATGTACATAAAAAGCGCCATCATAATCCTTTAAATCACCAAACTCATTGATCATGCTCTCCTTTTCAGGATCGATCTCTTTTATATATTGAGGATCAAAATATGGCCCGCCTTTAACTTTTATATTGTAATCATTGCTGCCATAGTATTCTCTTGCTGGCGGAGATATTTGTCCCCTGACCCCTGCAACAGCTGTGTGAAAATATCCAGTATGCATAGCTCGATAGTTGGCCCAATCCTCTTCATTATTAAAATCTTTACGTTCTAGCTTAAATTTCTGGGGAACTTTCATAGCCTGAAAGACCTTACCCTTTAATAAATTATACCCTTTTTTATGTGGTTCCATCATTTCGCGCGGGGGAGTCAGGTTGCAGGGATCTTTAACAATAAACCGGGAGTTTGAACCCAACATTATCGCTTCACCACCAGGCAGAATAATCTGCATCCTCGATTTATCACCTGTCGATATTATATCTCCGGCACTAATTTTTGTATTCCCCTCTTTCACAGACACACCATTTATCTTTACATCACCCTTTACATAAGATAAATTAGCATCGCATTCTTTACTTCTTTTTACTAGGGACCACGACACAGTTAAGTTTTCATCATATGCACATTTAACATCATCATTATCGGGGATCATTGAAGTTAGGCTTGAAGTAAGACAACCTCTGCAGTCTGTATTATGGATGTCGGTTATAACAGACTCTCCTTCCAGAATTTCATCTGTAATATCAAAATCTTTCTCTAAATTAATTACTATAGGAAAATCCATTTTTACAGTGTTTGTAAATAAATTGGCAGGTTTATTATTTGCTTCATTACAGGGAAAGGTTTCTTCAGTATATATAGCAGAAGTCACATTCGTCTTAATGGTTCCCATTAGCATAATTGAATACTTACAATTGCCTTGTTTATTATCAGAGGGTGGACATTGTATACCTAAAAATCCACTCGTAACACATGGCTTAGTAGGTTCTAATCGTTCTGATTCTATAGATAACTTATAAATTTGGGATTTACCCGGGGAAACAGTATATGAAACACGCTTAACAGCATCAAAACAAGCTTGGGATATTTTCTCTCCTTTTGCTTCATTATCAGCTGTATATATAAAATTTATTTTTTCATTAATACCTGTAAATTGAAACATTGCTGTCCCTGAAGAAGAAACAGCTCCTGTAAAAGTCACATAGAAGGTGCCTTCAACTATATATTTCTCGTCAGCCTTAGCATTCCAATTATAGCCATTGCTACCACTTCCATTGGCTGTTTTAGTCCTCGTATGTTTATATTCTACAGTACCACTGTATGTTATTTGCTGAGAAATAGCATCCTTAACAATAAATAGCGCTACAAAAATCACTAAGATTATAATTCCTGTTTTCATTTTATCCAGCTTTCTTTTTATAGAAATCATAGATTAAATCTATGCACTGATAACACTCTAATAATTTATTCAATTCTAAAGTTTGGGTTTATTTCTTCTGCATTCCCTGCATCATAGCATCCATTTCCATAATTTGGTATCCTTTGGGAATAGAAAAACTTTGAGCATCGGGAGTCCATGGTTCAACATCTCTCAATTCCATACCTGATCCTTTGGAACCATCAATATGATTTATCATTTTTATGTAGAATTTATATTCTTCTGAATACCACAGAGTAAACATTTTTTGGGTGGAATTGTCTTTATTGTATAATTCCGATTTGGTACATTCAACTCCATTAATAGTTTCTTTACCAACCTCTTTTAAAATTCCGCTTTCTTGATAGTGTTCAAATGATTTAAGTGGATCGCTTCCCATACTCATAGGACTTTCAGCGGGGCTTTTTATAGCCATTTTTTGCTGCGGCATCAGAATAATTAATTGCCGTGAATCTTTTTCTACAATAACAACGCCTTTTTGACCGTCCTCGTTAAATTCATAACGATAACCAGCATCAGCCGAATAAACCGTAAAAAGTCGTTCTTTATCCATAGTGTTAAATACCATTTTTGCTTTGAACTGACCGTACCCGGTTATGCTTGACAAAAGTAAGATTATAAATACAATAAGCGAATTTGGGACCTTTTGATTATTCATATTTTTTTTCTCCTATTTTATTTAAGTTTTGAAACTCCTATGAGAGAAGTGTTCTTTGTTTTATACTTCTGCTTGTCATTTTTTGTATTTAATTTAATTTTATTAGCTCAACCCTTCTGTTCTTTGCTTTCCCTTCATCGGTGTCATTGGAAGTAACAGGAGCTAACGGTCCTACTCCTGCTGCTGTAAGCCTGCTTTTATCAACATTATATTTTGAAACAAGAGTTTTTACAACCGCCTCAGCCCTCGATTGTGAAAGTTTCATATTGTATTTGAAGTCTCCAACGTTATCTGTATGTCCAACTATATAAAGTTTAAGAGCCGGATTTTGAGCAAGAAGTTTTGAAATCTCATTAAGAGTTGGATCGGATTCAGGTTTAACTTCAGCTTTATCAAAATCGAAATAGATTCCATAAAGTGCTACGCGACCTTGTGAATTAATGTCACTGTACATTGATTTTGCATCAGCGACTATATCCTGTTTCATTGCAGCCTCTTCGATAATCCAGAGCTCATAGAAACCACTTTGATAGATTGAATGCACTTTCACCCAGATTACCTTGTTATCTTTTTTAAGTTTCATACTAGTAGCAACTTGACGGTGTTTGTAAATCACTGTGCCGCCGATCTTCTCTACCGCATCGGAAAAGTTTTTGTTGATCTGAGCATCGGTTGCAGCTTTTTCACCTTTCTTGATGACGTATTTAATATAATAGAAATGACCCTCGGCGCTAGTGGGCTGACCCTTGCTGTCCATAGAATTTGTTACAGACTTCGAATTCCTTTTCTTGATACTTTGAAATATCGTACCCGGGCATACGGTTGAAAAGTGGATGATCTTTACTGCCTTCAACATCTTGAGTAAAGGATAGCGAACAAAAAAGAAAAAGTGTAAGAATTATTGTGGCGGTTTTCATTATTACTCCTATTTGGTTTAAGTAAGAAAACAACAAAGAGAAAAGAGTTTAATCTTTAATAAAATATTTTAATTGATATTGTTAATTAAGTTTTTAATATGTGGCGCATAGAAACACCTAATAATTTTAATTGATACAGCAATAAACTTGGTGATTTTGTTTGGCTAGTATT
>CAVQUR010000016.1:0-248671 GCA_963716875.1 uncultured Gammaproteobacteria bacterium | reverse complement strand
ACAAGCTGAATGTCTGAACCACAGAAAAGTCCAGCTGGTGAAGGGCGCCAGTGGTCAGCCTCGCGAAATCTCCTCCCGTCACGCCCCAGTGGCTGATAATCGACATCCGTTCATCAGGAAGCAACCTGGCCAGCTCTCGAATCAGGATCGATCCTTCGGCCTCGTTGGCTACCAGGATGAGGGCTTTTGCACCCTGTGCGAGTAAAGTCTTGTAGCCTGGCAGGAGTGATTTATCACCCCAGTTATACCAGACGGTTTCGACCAACAGGGGATCGTTGCGTAGGCTCAATTCGTGCTCGAGCGCTGCGAGACTGCTGCGTCCCCAGGCGGTTCTCGGCACCATCAGGCCCACCTTGGGTACTCGCTTATTGCGTGCATGGGCGAGCATAGCCTGCATGGCAAGACTGTCGTTTAATGAGAGTCGAAACACATAGCTGCCGACTCGTTTATCGTCGATGATTTTGTCCGCTGCGGCCCATGGATCCAACAGAATGACACCGAGCGCTTCAGCCACTGGACTCGTTTCAATCACCGCAGGACTGAAACGCCCAACGAAAACCGCTACCAGGTTGGTCTGTTGTGCCAACTCACGCAGGTTTTTCACCGCTCTGGCAGGCACGGAACGGTTGTCGCGGGTTTCCAGCACCAGTGAGCGTCCATTCAGCAGACCGCCGGCTTGATTGACCTCTTCGATGGCAAACCGGCGGCCCCGTTCGACGGCCCGCTGTACACCGCAGCTGTCCGGGACCCCGAATTCCGTGTCGAGGCGAGCATGATTGTAGGCAGATCTTCTAATGAGAGGCTTGCGGCAGCGCCAAAGAGATTAGGTCGCCCATATGAAGGGCAAGACTTTGCCCTCCCGATAGGTCTCAACCTCACTTGCTGTGCCTCCTGACAGGCTAATTCACACGATCCTGATGGATGCCGCGCGATATGCATAGAGAACGACCGATAAGCCAATTCCCCAGGACAATTATCGGCTCATGCTGTGAGAAATCATCGAACCCAATCTGAATTGAGCCGTACTTTCGGCTTTGCCATATCCATTTTCAGATCGCTTTTGCGCTGAATAGCGAACGGCGACATTACAAACTTCAGTTACCGTTGCGTCAAGATTTGCGGCTTGTCGATGCTTTTGAAGATGGCGTCGCGAGTTTTATAAATCGAGCAGAATCGCGGTTCAACTCAACGCCTCGTCCAGCAGCTCGATCCAATGTTTCACCGGCCGGCCGGCCTGGCTGGCCAGATGCAGCTGACAGCCGACATTGGCGGTGGCGATGAGCTCCGGGGCGTCGGCCTCCAGGGCCGCCAGTTTGTTGCGCAGCAGCCGTTGCGAGAGTTCCGGTTGCAGGATCGAGTAGGTGCCGGCGGAGCCGCAGCACAGATGGGCATCGGCCACCGGGCTGAGTTTGAATCCCGCCTTGCGCAGGATGCCTTCCACCACCCCGTCCAGTTTCTGCCCATGCTGCAGGGTGCAGGGGCTGTGAAAGGCGATGTGTTTGTGTTTGAGCTGTAGGCGCTCCGCGGGTAGAGGCTCGTCCCGCAGAATCTCGCCGATGTCCCTGGCCAGTAGGGCCACCCGCGCGGCCTTGTCCGCATAGGCGGGATCATCCCTCAGCAGATGGCCGTATTCCTTGACCATGGCGCCGCAGCCGCTGGCGGTGATGACGATCGCCTCGGCGCCCGCCTCGATGTGCGGCCACCAGGCATCGATGTTGCGGCGCATGAAGTCGTGGCCTTCCTCGGGCGCCGCCAGATGATGGCTGACCGCGCCGCAGCAGCCGGCCCTGTTGGCGCTGATCGAGCTGGATGCCCAGCTTGTCGAGCACCCGGGCGTCGCGGCTGTTGGTTGCCGGGGTGGCCACGACGCTGCACGCAGCCTTCGCAGCACCAGCATGTTGCGCGGATGGATCGGTCGTCGGGCGTGGACTCGGCCGCTTGCGTGCCGGGCAGTTTGCGGCTGAGCGCCGGCAGGCAGCAGCGGCTGCAGCAAGCTGGCCGAGCCTAGCAGCGGCGCGACCCGGGCAGGGATAGGGCAGCACCTTGCGCAGCAGCGTCCGTTGGAGGGACAGCCACAGCGGCCGGTCAACCCGCTGCTCCACCAGCTCCCGGCCGATATCCACCAGCCGGCCGTACTGGACCCCGGAGGGGCAGGTGGTCTCGCAGGCGCGGCAGGTCAGGCAACGGTCCAGATGGGTCTGGGTCCGGGTGCTGACCTCGTTGCCTTCCAGCACCTGCTTGATCAGATAGATGCGGCCGCGCGGACCGTCCAGCTCATCGCCCAGCAGTTGATAGGTGGGACAGGTGGCGGTGCAGAAGCCGCAATGCACACAGGCGCGCAGGATGCTGGTCCGCCTCCTGGCCCTGCGGGAGTCTGCAGATAACTGTTGCGCTGATCCGGGTCTGCATCAGAGCGCCTCGTACATGCGGCCCGGATTGAACAGGCCATCCGGGTCGAAGGCCTGCTTGAGTCGCCGGTGGATGTGCAGCAACGCCGGTCCGGCAGCGGCTGGAAGACCTGTTCCCGGGGGCCGCCGCGAAACCGGGTGGCATGGCCACCGGCCGCTGCTTGCGGCCTCGCGGATGGTCGCAGCCGGGGCCTCGCTGACCAGCCAGCGTTGGGCGCCACCCCACTCGTAGAGCCATTTGCCCGGCAGCTCCAAGGGCGACGCATCGCTGGCCAGCGACAGCCGCCACAGCGGCTTTCGGGAAGCAAAGAAGCCGTGCTCATGCTCCCGCAGTTTGTGCCAGAAGTCGTCGCCGTCCGGCAGGACATCGCCCCCCATCAGTTTGCGTGCGGCCTGCACCGCGCGCTCCTCCCCGGACAGCCGCACAGTGAGACTGTCACCGTCGTAACAGCTGGCGGACAGGGGATAGGGCTTCCGGGCCCAGTCGTGCAGCATCTCCAGGGCCTCATCCACGTCGGTCTGATAGACCAGGGTGAGTTCGCTCTGGGGCCTGCGGCAGCACCTTGAGCGAGACCTCCAGCAGCACGCCCAGGGTGCCCAGGGCGCCGCACATCAGGCGCGAGACGTCGTAGCCGGCCACGTTCTTCATCACCTCACCGCCGAACGCGAGGATTTCGCCGCGACCGTTCAACAGCCGGGTACCCAGCACGAAGTCCCGGGCCGCGCCGGCATAGGGCCGGCGCGGTCCGGACAGGTTGCAGGCGACGGTGCCGCCGAGGGTCGCGGTCTCGCCGAAGTGGGGCGGCTCGAAGGGCAGCATCTGGCCTGTTCCGCCGCCAGGACCTGTTCGATCTCGTGCAGCGGGGTGCCGGCCCGGGCCGTGATCACCAGTTCGGTGGGTTCGTAATTGACGATGCCGCGATGTGGGCCGACGTCCAGCGGCTCGCCCGTCGGCTCCGCGGCCATAGAAGTCCTTGCTGCCGCCGCCGCCGATGCGCAGGGCGGTACCCGTCTGGCCGGGCCTGGGCGACGCCGCTCCTGCAAGCTGCAGGCTGATGTCTTGATCTGAGCATGTCCATGCCTCAAAACCGCTCGAGTTCGGGAAACGGCAGCTCCCCGTGGTGCACGTGCATGGCGCCGAACTCGGCGCAGCGGTGCAGGGTCGGTACCGCCTTGCCGGGATTCAGCAGGCCCTGGGGATCGAAGGCGGCCTTCACCGCATGGAACTGGTGTCAGCTCCAGGCTGTTGAACTGCACGCACATCTGGTTGATCTTCTCCATGCCGACGCCGTGCTCGCCGGTGATGGTGCCGCCGACCTCGACGCACAGTTCCAGGATCTTGCCGCCGAATTCCTCGGTGCGCTCCAGCTCGCCGGGCTTGTTGGCATCGTACAGGATCAGCGGATGCAGGTTGCCGTCGCCGGCGTGGAACACGTTGGCCACCGGCAGGCCGTATTCTTGCGACAGCTCGGCGATGCGCTGCAAGCACCTCCGGCAGGCGTTTGCGCGGGATGGTGCCGTCCATGCAGTAGTAGTCGGGGGCCAGGCGGCCGACCGCCGGGAAGGCCGCCTTGCGGCCCTTCCAGAAGATCAGCCGTTCCGCCTCGTCCTTGGCGGTGCGCACCTCGATTGCGCCGCTGTCGGCGAGGATCTGGCGCACCTTGTAGATCTGCTCCGAGACCTCCTCGCTGGTGCCGTCCAGCTCGCACAGCAGGATCGCCTCGGCATCCCGGGGATAGCCGGCGTGCACGAAGTCCTCCGCCGCCTGGATGGCGAGCCGGTCCATCATCTCCAGCCCGGCCGGAATGATGCCGGCGGCGATGATCTTGCCCACCGCGGCGCCCGCCTTGACGACGTCATCGAAGGCGGCCAGCATCACCTGGGCCCGCTCGGGTTTCGGCAGCAGCTTGACCGTCACCTCCACGATCACCCCCAGCATGCCTTCGGAGCCGGTCATCAGCGCCAGCAGGTCGTAGCCCGGGCTGTCCAGGCCAGCCCCGCCGATCTCCAGCAGCTCGCCGTCGATGGTGACGATCTTCAGCTGCTGGATGTTGTGCACGGTCAGGCCGTACTTCAGGCAGTGCACGCCGCCGGAGTTCTCCGCCACGTTGCCGCCGATGGTGCAGGCGATCTGGGACGAGGGATCGGGCGCGTAATAGAGCCCGTGCGGGTCGGCCGCCTGGGAGATGGCCAGATTGCGCACCCCGGGCTGCACCCGGGCGGTACGCCGCCGGGGGTTGATCTCCAGGATCCGGTTGAACTTGGCCAGGCTCAGCAGCAGTCCCTGCTCATGGGGCAGGGCGCCGCCGGACAGGCCGGTGCCGGCGCCGCGCGCCACCACCGGTACCCTCAGCTCGTGGCAGATCCGCAGGATGGTCTGCACCTGTTCGATGGTCTCGGGCAGGGTCACCAGCAGCGGCAGCTTGCGGTAGGCGGAGAGCCCGTCACATTCGTAGGGGCGCAGGTCCTCCGCCTCGCAGAGCAGGGCCTCGGGCGGCAGGATCTCGCGCAGTCGCTGCAGCAATTCGGCCTTGTCGACGACTGCTGCGTCTGGTTCGTGATGATGGTGATGGGACATGGGTCGATCCGTTGCAGTCATGATATGAGTTTAACCGGAAACGGTAATATACCGAGTTGCGCTCTGTTCAGCCCGTCTGAGCTTCCCTCCCTCTGGTAGGTAGGGGGAGGTATGATTTGAGCCGTGGGATCGCATAAACAGGCTCATCATGCCAGGGACTGCTGAGGCGAGCCAGTCTCATGGGCAATCCCGGCCAGCCGGCCATAGGCCTCGGCCAGGGCCTTCTCGTCCCCTACATTGCCGGGGAAGATCACCACCGGCAGGTCGGGATAGCGGGGATGGTCCTGGGGGCAACGCACCACCGAGCAGCCCGGCAGGATCTGGCCGACCACCCGCGAGGTGCGCAGGGCCAGGCCCGAGCTCAGCACGTCGTTGGAGGTGATGCCGCCCTTGCTGATGAGAAAGCCCAGACTGGGCGGCAGGTTGCGCACCACGATCCATGAGGAACTCGGAGACCCGCTCACCGAAGGCCAGTCGGGTGGCCTGGTCGGCGAAGGTCTTTTCCACCCGGCTGGTGTAGATCACCGAGGTCCGACCCTGCTCGTGGGCCTGCGTTTGTCTGCTGGATGACTGCCGTCCAGCAGCGCCTGGCGGTCCCGGTCGATCTGCTCCACATCCACCTCGATGGGTGCGATGCCGGGCATCTGTAGCAACGCCTCCAGCTGCTGGGTGGTCTTCTTGACGTGCGAGCCCACCACCACGGCGCCGGCGCGGTCGTCGCGCACATATTCGGCCATGGACTCGGCCGCCACCGGTTGGGGCGGCAGCTGCGCCAGGGCGGTGAGCAGGCTGGCGCCGCTGCGGAACAGAAAGCGCTTGCCCTGCCCGCGCGGCCTGGATCAGCTGGCTGCAGAAGTGGTTCAGATCCGCCTGGGTCTCGCCGTCCACCGCACAGCAGACGTTGCCGCTCAGGGCAAGCAGTCGTTGTTGGGAGTCGCCGCGTACATCCGCCAACAGGAAACGCTCCACCTCGGCCGGCCTGGATGCGGCCTTGGGTCTTCTCCTCCACATAGTCGGGCAGATAGCTGTGGTGGTAGCCGAACACCGAATCCCGGGCGAACTCGGTCTCGTGCACCGGCACCTCGCGGCCGTCGACCATCAGGTAGTGGACGCTGTCCCGGGTGATGCGCCCCCCCTCGAAGAAGGCCGGCACCAGGAAGTGGGCATCGAAGGGCCCCAACTGCTCGGCGATCACGTCGGTCTCCACCGGATAGTGGCCGCGCAGGGTGGAGTCGGAGCGGCTCACCACCAGAGGATTGATCGGCTGGCCCGCCGCAGCGAGTTCGCTCAGTGCCTGCTTGAGATTGATGCAGACCTCGCGGGTCACTGTCGCGGCCCGCTCGGCGTCCATGCCACGGGTGTTGGTGAGCACGAAAAACAGCGGCGCGGCTTCCTGCAGCCCCTGTTTGCAGGGTCGCGACATCCCAGCGGGTCAGCAGCAGACAGCTGTGGACCGTCTGCGAACCGGTCGGGTCGTCGTCCAGCACGATGATCTTGGTCGTGGACATAGGTCTATTCCAACTAATGTTTATCTCAGGGATGGTACTCAGGCAAGAGCTTCGGTTGCATTCCTCCCTCCTGGCAGGGGGCAGGTTAGGAGGGGGTGAGTGCAGTTGGTGCAATGGCGTTCTTGGCCATTTGTCCCCATCCCAACCTTCCCCCAAGGGGGAAGGGGCTCGAGGCAGCCTTAGCCTCTCTACGATGGTGTCAGACCTCAAGCCAGGGCCTTGGCGCGCTCGCTCATGGCCGTCGGCGGTGATGCCGTTGAAATCCATGATCTCGGCCGGCGAGGCGGTGGTCTCGCCGCGCTTCCAGCAGAACACGTCCCGCCGCGGGGCGCGGGTGCGCAGCAGCACCGGTTCCAGCGGGGCGCTGGGTCCGCCGCTCACGCCGAGCAGCACGTCGCCGTCGAACAGGGCGTTGAAGTGATCGTCGTCCATGAAGCGGTTGTCGGGCTGGGAGACCGTGTCCCAGGCGATGTCGCTGGGGCGATACAGGCGCGCGGATTGACCACCGCGACGATGCGCACCCGGTAGCCTTCCGCCTCCAGCCGGTCCTTGGCTTCGAACACCGGCAGCAAGCACCATGTCGCCGGTGACCGCGAACACCACCGTGCCCTTGTGCGCCCGATCGGCGGACTCGTACAGGATCGCCGCGCCGTCCTCGACCGCGTGCGCGCCTCTTCCAGGGACAGATAGACCGGCAGCGGGCTCTTGGAGGCGATGATCACCATGCTCTTGTTGAAGCTGTTGGTGGCGTACTCGTAGGCCGCCTGGATGCTGTTGGCATCGCAGGGGAACAGCGGGAAGGCGTTGCCGTTGCGCATCATGGCGCCGAAGTAGTTCTCGATCTCCGGGCGCTGATGGGTCCAGCCGTTGCGGCCCTGCTCCAGCGCACCGGCGGTGAACATGGTGACGATGGACGGGGTCTTGCGGCGCAGCTCCGCCATGGCCTGGGCCACCGTCTGCACGATCGGCCAGCCGTTGATCGCGAAGGACTCGTAGGACAACCAGAGCGAGCGCGAACCGAACAGGGCCAGCCCCGCGGCAAAGCCCGCGCAGGCGTCCTCGTTCAGGGGCTCGTAGACCTGACCGTTGGGCTGCTGGTTGTACAGCGGGTCCTCGGTCGGATGGCGGATCTTGAGCACATCGTTGATGTTCTTCATGGCCGAGGCCTCATTGCCGTCCGCGTTGGTGACCACGAAACGGGGGTCGGCCTGACCGACCTGGCCCACCAGGGCGCCCATGGCGGTGGAGGGCACGGCCTTCTCGCCCTTGGCGAACGCCTGCATCTGCAGCTTGGGCAGGGGCGTCAGCTCCAGTTCGTGCTCGGTGACCACCGTCTTGGCGGCGGGACCGCCGCCGGCGCGGGTGAAGTTGTCGCGCACGATCTGCCAGGCCTGGGCCGGCAGGGCGCGGCGGGTCAGCCCGTCGATGATGTGCTGGGCGTCCAGGGTATCGGCCGGGTAGAGGTTGTGGGACTTGGCGCCCACGGTGTGCACCCCGGTACCCTTCAACTGCTTGATGATGAAGGCGGTCAGTTTGCCGCCCATGGCGGATTTGGCGGCCTGGTCGATGCCCTGCAGCACGGCCTTGGCGAAGGCCAGACGCTGGCTGAAGGAGAAGCGGGTGCTGTCGACGAACGCCGACTGCTGGTCGCTGTCATCGAAGTCCTTGGCATCCACCAGGATGACCTCCTCGAAACCGTGACCCTTCCAGTAGTCGATCATCTGCTCATTGCTGTGCAGGGAGACCATGGAGTGGTGCTCCTGGGAGTAACCGTTCCAGATCAGGGTCGGCAGGAAGTTGGTGACCTCCGGGTAGGCGGTGTGGAAGTGCATCATGGAGTTGAGCACATAGGGTTCGCCCATGCCGCCGTCGCCGATGGTGACCGGGAACAGCTTGTCGCGGTGCAGATAGGCCCCGGCCATGGCGAAGTGCTGGCCCTGACCCAGCGGACCGGCGGGGGCCAGCAGACCGGGAATGGCGCCGGACAGATGACCGAGCAGGCCATGCTTCTCGCGGAAGCGCTGCATCATGTCGTTGACGGTGTGGATGCCCATCTCCTCCAGGGAGGAGTCCAGGAACATGGAGGAGTAGAACCCGGGCGCATGGTGGCCGACCTCGGTCACGATGTTGGTATGGCCGAGCATCATCAGCGCGGCGTGGGCCTCGGCGCTGGAGGCGAAGCCGCCCGGATGGCCGGAACCCTTGGAACCGGTGACCTGCAGGGTCAGATAGCGCAGGGCATCGGCGCCCAGCAGGGTCTGATAGACGGCCTTGTCGTCAGCGGCGTCGGCGATGGCGCTCTGGCCCTCGGCGATCACGGCGTTGTCTGCATAGCGGTCGAACTCCGGCCAGGGCTTCGCCGAAATACTGGATGCCCTCGGAGAAAGCGGGATTGTCGGTGGTGATCTGAGCGGCTGTGCTGTTCATCGGCCTGGTCTCTCCTGTGTCGCAGATCTTTTCAATCTGCAAAATATATTTCATAATGTGAAAAATTCAGTTCAGAAATAAGGGGCGCCAGGTTCATATCGGGCGCCACGCTGATTTCCGGCTGGCTTGAGACATAATTTATCGCTCTTCATCGAAATTTCGCAATACATAATCGATTTCACAATACGAAATGAACAAGCCATCCTCCATTCAAGTCATCGATCGCGCCGCCAGCCTGTTGGATGCCATCGCCCAGTCCGACTGCCCCGCTCAGCCTCAAGGTCCTGGCGGCCGAATCGGGGCTGCATCCCTCCACCGCCTTTCGCATCCTGGGCTCCCTGACCGAGGTAGGCTTCGTGGAGCGGGACAGCGCGGGCCACTATCAGCTCGGGCGCAAGTTGCTCAGATTGGCCGGTCGGGTCAGGCGGGGCATCGATATCCGGGAAGAGGCCCTCGACATCATGCGGCAACTGCGGGACCAGGTGGGCGAGACGGTCAATCTGACCGTGCGCGAAGGCGACGAGGTGATCTATGTGGAGCGGGTCAGCGCACGCCGCATGATGCGGGTGGAACAGGTGGTCGGCAGCCGCGCGCCCCTGCACGTCACCGCGGTCGGCAAGCTGATGCTCGGCGAACTGGGGGACGATTTCGTGCGCGCCTATGCCGCAGCGCACCGGGCTGGCCGCGTTCACGCCCCATACCATCACCTCGATCAACAAGCTGCTGCATGAGGTGCACACGGTCAGCGCCGAACACTGCGCCCTGGACAATGAAGAGGCGGAAGAGGGGGTCGGTTGTATCGGTACCCTGATCTACGACAACAGCGGCAGTGTGGTGGGTGGGCTCTCCGTCTCCGCCCCCATCGAACGGCGCAGTGATGACTGGATTCCTCTGGTCAAGGATGCGGCACAGCGTATCTCGGAACGACTCGGTTTTTTTACGGCGACCTAGGTTTAATCAAGCCTGAAGGAGTACACGGGTTCGGTTGGTGACTACCCGCTATGTTGGGGCAAGAGGAGCTAACCGTCGATCCCTTCACCGATGAGGTGAAATCCCCCACCTCTGGCGGGTGACAGTATACGTTTGACAGTGCCGGGAGTCCCTTGGGGAACAACTCCAAGTTTGAGCCGCCAAGCAACCAATGCAAGAAAGTCCCGATGGATGAGTATGAGAGCGATTCTATTGCCGACTCGTCAAGTCAGCGCCGTTACAGTCCTGATCGATACCGTCATCCATGATTTCGTTGGCGCCGGGATGTATGGTCTGGTCATTATCATTGCAATCGGTTGTTTGCGGGAATCCGTCAGCGTCATTGTCGACGGTTGGTTCGGTATCTTTGGTCTTTTCCTCTGAGCCATCCTCGATACCGAGATAACCGGTCATGGAGAGATCGAAGACGTCATAGGGACTGGTCTTTGACTTATCCGATTCATCGGGCTGATCCGAATCGAGGTTGCGGTCTAACGCGGAGGATGCACTGCTCGAATCCCCAAAGGAATTGCTGGGTATGGTGCCGCCGACTGATCCGATGGAAGCGAAGGGACGGGCATCATTGTCCTCGATTCTGATGATGGCAGATATGGGATCGCCCAGTTCAGCCCCGTTGGTGGGGTTCGACAGGGTGAAGTTGAAGGTTTCGTCCTCTTCGAACACCGCGTCATCCAGGATATTGACACTGACCGTGAGGGTCTGGGTATTTTCTCCGACCGGGAAGGTTAGGCGGCCGGTTACCTTATCGTAATCCTCGCCTTCGGTTGGCGCTGCCGTCTGCGGTGGTGAAATCGATACTGCGCCTGCTCGCTCAAGTCACCAGAACGACGGACCTTGATCTCCAACACGCTGTTTTCCGTGGCGATATAACTGTCGGCGTCCATGAAAATGAGGGTCTGAGCGGATCGACATCATCGTTGAGAATAGTGATCATGGAGACATCGGGCTCGATAATATCCGCCTCGCCGGTCGGATTGAACAGTCGGAGATTGAATGATCTCGTTTGGCTTCGAATTCATCGTCGTTGTGATCTCGAGCGTCAGGGACTTGATCTTCTCGCCATCCTCGAATGCGACGATACCCTCGGCAAAGCGATAATCCGAGACGCTGATGGCCGTGATGTCTCTCGGTGACATACTGTGCGGTCACTCTGCCCATCGTAGCCACCGGTGCGGAAAACATTGACACCGAGCGCGGTGTTTTTTTCGCTGACGCTATAGCTGGATGACTCCATGGTGATGCTGCCCGGTCCGTCATCATCGAGAATGATGACAGGTGCGGACGACCTGCTTCCCAATGTGGCGCCGCCTAGCGGATTGAATAGTTCAATGAAAAATTCTTCATTGGATCTCATCCATCGTGTCGTCATTGATTTCCACTTCAATTGTGCGCGATGGTCTCTCCGTCATTGAAATTCAACACGCCAAATGCCTGCATGTAGTCGGCCTCCAGGCCATTCGTAGCCGTACCGTCTTGGGTCTGATATTCGACCGACACGCTTCCGTAGCTACCGCCGATTCGGTAAACCGTTATCAATAATTTTTTGGTCGTTTCGTCTATGCTGTAGGTGTCCGCGCTCAGGATGAAGATGCCCGGCGCTGGTAGGATCGATCGCTTTGACCAGCCAATCGTAAGCGGCTGCGACATTCAGCATCCCATTGCCGGCGACATTGTCATCTCCGAATTCTTCGATATCTGTTGCCGATTCGGTGACTGCGGATTCGAGTTGGGTGACCGTGGCGTCCGGATAAGCGCTGAGCAGTTGTGCAAGTGCACCAGTCACATGGGGTGCGGCGAACGATGTACCTGAAACAATATTGTATTCCAGGGGTAACCTGTCGGTGGTGAATATACCGCTACCCGGTGCGACCAGTTTGGGATAAATGCCGCCGTCGCAAGCGCCGGGACCACGGCTGCTGGTATATTCCACGTCATGGGTCTGGTTGACTGATCCGACTGAGGTCGACTGCGGATCATTGGCCGGACTGATACTGGTTTCGGTTTGCGGGACCGAAGTTTCCTGCGGAAAACACCACAGAGATACCCGCTTCCTTCAAGGTGGTGATGTCGTCATTAAATTCCTGTACACAGTCATTGACGTAATTCTCGATACCCCACGAGTTATTGATGATGTCGGGGGCGTCGTCTGTAATTGGATCACCATCCGGATCCAGCATCCACTGATAGGCCATATGAATGCTGCTGATATCCGCTTCACCTGCGTTATCGAATATTTTTGCGGCAATCCACTGGGCATTGGGGGCCACGCCGATCTGATTCCCACTGTTGTCGCCACCGGCGATAAGGCCGGCTACCTGCGTGCCATGGCCGATGGGATCGATAGGGGATGTGTACTGACCGTAAGGGTCGAACCAACTGTTGTTACCACCACGCCACTTATCGTTCAGATCAGGATGGTCGACATCGACTCCGGTATCCACGATGCCAACCACGACACCTTCACCGCTGAAGCCGTAACTCCATAAGGTGGGGGCATTGATATCGGTCAGATTCCACAGTGGTGTCCCGGTAACAGGTTCAGATGTGGCAGAGAGTCTTGATGCGATAATCCTGTTCGATCTCCGTGACGCCTTCGAGTTGTTGTAGCTCTCTCACCAGATAGGCGGGAACCCTCAGGGCAAGTGCATTGATATTCCAAAGTTCCTTAACATTGCGCTCTGATACCCTTTGAATCGAGAAAATCAGCTGAGTATCGTAGTGGGTGCCGCAAGATTCTGGCGGCAGCTGTCTGAGCATTAGAGAACGTGTTTTTTTCTTGCGTAACTTCCTGATTTCAAGAGTGATTAAGCCCTTTTGCCTGGATCGATTCATTGACCGCTTGACGCAATGCCGCGGGGTTGAGCTTTTTGTCGAAGCGGATGATGATCGGGATATCAGAAACGCTCGCTTCGATTCTTGAAGGGCTTGCTTCAGGCCGGCACTAAGAGTTGCCGCTTGGCAAAAATGGGCAAAAGGAATGAGCAACAATACCGTGCTGGTTGTGACTAGTCGGGTTAAAAACATCCAAATTTGCCTCTGATCGAGCCTCGCATTTAGTCTCACGTGATGGCTTAAGAATATGAACTAACGTGCAATTAGCGTATAGCTGAGTCCATTTACACAGGTGTTAGTGGTGGCTAGCAATCATTGAAGCTGATAACTGACGATAGACCCGAGAAAAAAGTAGATGGACTCAACTAATATACTGCAATTCTTGTTCGTTGAGTATGATAGAAATCCCCGATGTATGGGCAGTAGGGAGTCATCTGATTGGTGGTAGGGATTCAGCGTATATTGATATACTATATCTACCCTATAAAGATCTTAGCTAACAAGATCTGATCTAATAACATAACCAAAATAAGATAACAAGAAATTTTATGTGCACTCAGAGTGGTCAACTGCTGAATCTGATGCTGCACAAAGATACAGATTAAGCCAATGGTCTGGATGTTGAAATTCATCAATTCCATGAACATAACATTGGTTCAATCATGTGTGAAACTTATTTATCGGAAAACCATTCTCTCAAAATGACTAAGGCAGAGATACCATATATCCTACCTCAATCATGCGAGTGCTTAAAGTAGTGGTAAATTTAATATCGATCTTTAAAGTATGCGGAGTCGGTAATATGTGCTGATGAGGGTAATCCCTAATCAGGGTGGTGAAGTTACAAATTGGGACATGACCATTTTGTGAACATGAACACAATAAGAATTTTGCACTGTACGACATAATACTATTCCAAGCTCAGAAGTGCGTTTAGCCATTCATATTTCTGATAGCAGTGGATATAAACAATAAATATCATTAATTCCTATGAGTTATACAAAATCAATTCTAATTGTTGCTATCTCATTTTTTTTGGTTTCTTGTGCAAATACACCTGAAGTTAAATCTGATGGCAATGTCTCTGATGATGCCAGCAAGACAACGTCACTAAAGCCACGCACCAACGTATATCCCACCAGTCTATCTGAATTTGATGATCAACCAGATACGGATGATACGGTTCAAAAGGAACTCAGACCCGTTATAAAACGCGGCACTGGGAGCTTTGTTAGACCTGCTGCTGGCGCACCCGGAAAGGATGTTTCGGGAAAGGGAGAAATTACTCTGAATTTCGAAGCAGTTGATCTTCGTGAGGTAATCAAGATCATCTTTGAAGAAATCTTGAATGAAAATTACCTGATCGATCCTGCTGTTCAGGGCGTTGTAACAATAAATACAACACTGCCTGTCGGTAAGAACGATGTATTACCAATTTTTGAATCAATTTTAGAAATCAATCAGGCCACATTAATCTATGAGGATGCGATATATAAGATAATCCCCACTGCAAATGTAAAGAAAGCGGTGAGTTCACCATCGGTTGGCGATCTACTGAGAGGTGGGCATGGTATTCAAGTGGTTCCGCTGAAATATGTTGCAGCGAAGGAGATGCAGAAAATCCTGAATTCCATCACAGATAATCCAGATAATATTAAAATTGATGAGGCCCGGAATCTATTGATCCTAAACGGATCTGGCAGGACTATCAATAATTATGTCAACACGATCAAGATGTTCGATGTGGATTGGTTGAGTGGAATGTCATTTGGGCTATTCCCTTTACAACATACGGATGCAAAAACCATTGTTGATGACCTAACGGCTATTATTGGTGATGATAAGAATGGTCCCTTGTCAGGGATAGTTCGCATGATCCCGATAGAACGATTGAATGCGGTCATGGTGGTGTCTCATCAGACTCACTACATCAATGAAGTGAAAAAACTCATTGAGCAATTCGATCTCGGGGTAGATAAATCGCCAGGCCGTCGGTTGTATGTCTATCGACTGAAAAACGGCAAAGCAGAAAATATCGCCGATATTCTGCAGCAAATATTTGGGCAAAGAACGGCTGCTGATGAAGGGCGAGCACTAGGTAGTACTGAATCGCGTAAACTTTCCAATATTCGTCCTCCGGGAGTCTCCAGTGTGCCACTAAGTTCTAGGCTGAGCAGTGATGTAAGTAAGCTGGAAGAAAAACAACCTGCGGTGATGCCAGTGCGTAGCTCAACGGCAACTGCAAGCGTTGATGCGTTTCCTGACAACCGTTCAGGTTCTGGTTCTGAGAGCAGTTATGATGTCACCATAATCGCTGACAGTGATAACAATTCCATTCTCGTCCTTGCCAGCGCACAGGATTACAGAAAAATCCAGTCAACGATACAAAGACTCGACGTGGCTCCCCGGCAAGTGCTGATTGAGGCAACTATTGCCGAGGTCCAGCTAACGAACAATCTCAGTTATGGCATCCGGTGGTTTCTCGACGGAAGCCTATCCAATGGCCGCACATTCGATGCCGGATTCAATGCCCCATTACCATCAGCCATTGGCGGAGACGGCTTCTCTCTAGGAATATTCAACAGTACCCAGGATCTGCGACTGTTTTTCGATATTCTGGAAACAGAATCTTCAGTTAAATTGTTATCCGCACCACAAATCATGGTGATCGACAATCAAACGGCCAATTTCCGAGTCGGCGATCAAATACCCATTGTTACCCGCTCATCGCAAAGCACCACTGATGCGAATGCGCCGATCGTCACCGAGGTCCAGTTTCGAGATACCGGTACCTTGCTGCAGGTGACACCCAGGATAAATGCGGGTGGTATGGTCACGTTAGAAATCAACCAGGAGGTAAGCCGTCCAGGTACCGAACCTGCCGTCGGTGGCGGTGGGAATGTGCCAATCGCTCAGAGGACCATAGACAGTACAGTAATTGTACACAGTGGTCAGACAATCGTGTTGGGTGGATTGATTCGTGAAGATGTTACATCCACCAATGGCGGGATTCCTGTGCTAAAAGACATTCCTGTGATGGGTAATCTTTTCAGCAACACCCAGAGATAATAAAAATCGTACTGAATTAATTATCACCTTGACACCGAGAGTTATCACAAATCCAAACGAAGCTTTCGAAATATCGAAAGAATTGCGTGAAAAAATCAAGGATGCAACTGAACTCGATGATGCGTATCGAAGAAACTCTGCTGTGTTGGTTCAATAACGACTTACTGGCTGATTCTGCGCGTTCGGTTATATATGGCATCGGAATTGATGTTCACATCTCAATAATATGAATCAACTTACTACCGGTTTTATGAATGACGGGGTCGGTAACTCCAACTCTGCTGATCGATCTATTTTACATTTGGATCGGGGAGAATTTTGCGCGTTCCTTGTTAAAACGGGCAAAATAAGCCATACAGATGCTGATCGTGCAATGCGGCTCTTCTCAGATCAGGCGGGTCAGGAATCATTAATATCCTTGATTATTAAGCTTGGTCTTTTGTCTGATAAGGACCTGGCCACGGCAATCTCAAGCTATAGCAGTTTTCCTGTTATTGAGAAGAAAGAATATCCAGATGAATTGATTGAGAGTGAACGGGTATCTTTAAAGTTCCTGAAAGAGAATAAGGTTTTATTGATCGATGAGGATCAGGACTATTTGGTAACCGCAATTGCTGATCCATTTGAAAAATATGTATTTGATGCACTGGATCTGATAACCGATAAGAAAATAGTAGTTAAAATCGGTATCCTATCCGAGATTGAACAATCCTTAGAGAGTTTGCTGACGGATAGAATTGGTGGAAAGTCAAAATCTGATTTTTCTGCGAGCACCCATGCTGCGATACTCAAAGATGATGTAGAGCAACTTAAGGAACTGGCAAGTGAAGCGCCGGTAATTAAAAGGGTTAATCAGATTCTACATAAGGCAGCGGTTAATAACGCTTCAGACATCCATATTGAACCCTTTGAGAACTTGCTTAGAGTTAGATTCAGGGTGGATGGTATGTTGCGGGATGAAGACGCACCACCTTCTCAGGATACTGCTGCGATCATATCCAGAATCAAAATCATGGCAAATCTCAATATCGCCGAACGCAGACTACCGCAGGATGGACGTTTCAAGGTAAGAATTCATGGAGATACAATCGATTTACGTGTATCGACACTGCCCACCTTGCATGGAGAAAGTGTGGTACTCAGGCTGTTGCGCAGGAACGATATCGAATTGGATTTTCGCTTCCTGGGAATTGAAGAAAGTTTAATAAAACAAATTCTCCACGTCCTTGATATTCCTCATGGTATCATTCTAGTTACAGGTCCGACTGGAAGTGGTAAAACCACAACGCTTTATGCAGCTCTCAAGCACCTGAATCGTCCTGACCGCAAGATAATCACTGTTGAAGATCCGGTTGAATATAACATTCAAGGTGTCAATCAGATTCAAGTCAAAGCAGATATCGGTCTCACATTTGCCAACGCATTGCGCTCAATTGTTCGGCAGGATCCGGATATCATTATGATCGGTGAGATGCGTGACCAGGAAACCGCAAAGATAGCGGTTCAATCAGCATTGACTGGTCACCTTGTTCTTTCCACCATTCATACCAATGACGCAGTTGGCAGTATAACTCGATTATTGGATATGGGTGTCGAAAATTATCTGATTGCATCAACTGTCAACGCAATTATGGCGCAACGTCTGGTGCGCAAGCTATGCTCGAAATGTAAGCAGTCGTATACACCATCAGATGAGGAAATTTCAAATCTCAAGCTTGATAAATATTTTACGGGTACAAACAGAACTATTTATCAGGCCGCTGGTTGTGAGGAATGTGGTCATACCGGTTATTCGGACGAAGCGCAATCATAGAGTTTCTTCTGATATCGCATGAAATCAGGAAGTTGATATCCATCAATGCAGATGCAGATGCAATATACCAGACCGCAAGAAAGGAAGGTCTGCGTACAATGTACGAAGACGGAATACGTAAAGTAGCCGAAGGCATTACAACGATCCAAGAAGTGCTTCGTATCACTCAGGAGAAGTAGGTGCCATACTTTTCGTACAAAGCAGTTACTTCAGAAGGTGAAGTAATAAAAGGCTTGCTGGAAGAAGCGACCAAAGAAGCCGCCATAGAGAGAATCCACAGTCTCGGTCAAGTCCCAATTCGTGTTAGTACTACAGAAAGTTCGATTCAGACAAAAAGTCCGTTTAGCTTGAAAAAGAAAGTTTCAAGTGAACAGATTGCCATATTTACACGAGAATTGTCTTCATTGTTAAAGGCCGGGATGCCTCTAGACAGGGCATTAGCAACGATAATTTCACTTGCTGAAGAAAAATCACCGATCTCAAAAACACTGATCCAAGTATTAGATAACGTTCAGAATGGTAGTTCTTTGGCATCAGCATTAGAGATGCAGGACAAAACATTCAGCACACTCTATATCAGCCTGGTGAGGGCCGGTGAAGCAGGTGGTGCTCTGGTTGTGGTACTAGAAAGATTATCTGAACACCTTGAAAAAAATAAAGAGATCAATGATACGTTGATCTCTGCCTTTATATACCCAGCCATACTGCTTTTCGTGGCTTTCTTGTCGGTTTTCATTCTGCTTGCCTATGTGATCCCTCAATTTTCTGAGCTCTTTGAAGGGATGGGGGCATCCTTACCTCTGGCAACTCGAATTGTGATGATGTCAGGTGATCTACTGCAAAGCTATGGTTGGCTAGGATTGGTTGCATTTCGTGATTGGCTGGTGGTGGTTGCGACGGCAATTAATGAATCCCCAGGGACGTTATCGCTGGCATTCAAGAATCATGAAAGTGCCTGTATTGGGCGATTTGATTACGAAAAGTTGAAGTAGCAAGATTCTCACGAACACTTAGCACACTGCTTTCAAATGGTGTTCCACTGCTGAGGGCAATAACCATTGTCAAAAATGTAATCGGTAATCAGGTGATTTCTGAGGGGATCGGAAATGTAGTTAATAGTTTGAAAGCAGGGCAGCGTTTAGCGGACCCTCTTTCTGAGCATACATCTTTCCCGCCTTTTGCAATCCATATGATTAAAGTTGGTGAAGAGTCAGGTAATTTGGAGGAAATGTTGTCGCAAGTGGCGGATTTATTTGATAAAGAAGTGAGTACATCAGTGAAGCGAGCGATGGCTTTATTGGAGCCTGTCCTGATATTGACGCTCGGCTTGCTGATAGCCGGCATTGTAATGTCAATTCTTGTGGCGATCTTGGGTGTTAATCAACTCGTATTTTAACAAATATAGAAAAATGAAATTATTAACAAATAAATCGGCAATAAAAGGTTTCACTCTTATAGAATTATTGGTTGTTTTAGTAATTCTTGGTTTGCTTGCTGGACTTGTAGGACCGCGTGTCTTGAGTTACCTCGGTGGCGCGAAGAGTGATACGGCTCGTTTGCAGATAGCAGAGTTTGGTGCGGGCCTTGATCTTTTCTATTTGGAAATTGGTCGTTATCCGACGACGGACGAAGGTTTGACCGCTATGATAGAAAAGCCATCTGACCTCAGTAATTGGAATGGTCCCTATTTAAAGAAAAAATCAATACCGAAAGACCCGTGGGGGAATGATTATATCTATCAGTCACCTGGAGAAAACGGTCCCTATGACCTTTATTCATTCGGAATGGATGGTACTGAGGGTGGAGAAGGTGACAATAAAGACATCGTGAGTTGGTGATATATGAAAGTATACCCGATCAACTACAGGGGATTTACCCTGCTCGAGATGTTGATCGTGCTGATGATAATGAGTCTTTTGATGACTCTTGTACCGCCGTTATTCAGCAATGCATTGCCGTCACTTACACTTAAAGCAGTTACTAATGATTTATTACAGGATTTGAACTACGTCCGTGACATCGCGATTCTGAAAGGTAAGAAGACGCAGGTAGTAATCAATCAGAATACAGGCGCCTATTCGAGTGAGGATAAATATCAAGGAAAAGAGCAAATACTACCAAATAGTATAAAGATTTCTGCAAGCCATATTGGACTGCGAGTTGTAGATGATGAAAATCCTGTTATTGCATTTTTTGCAGACGGTAGTTCTTCAGGGGGGATAATCACATTAAGTAATAATGATCGGGTATATTCACTCATTGTAGATTGGATTACTGGTAGTATTAGTCTAAAAGAAGGGCATGCTAGTGATTAAGGGGATTGGGATAAGGAAAGTCACGGGCATATCGTTAGTGGAAGTCCTTGTGGCTTTTGTAATCCTGGCAATGTCGGTCACTGTCCTGCTTAGGATATTTTCGAGTGGTACAAAAAACATAGTTATTTCTCAACAATATGTTGATGCAGTTCAGATTGCTGAGTCACAACTTGCAATCAATAGGCGTTGAAAATGAATTGTTGCCAGGCACTGATGCCGGCGTCTCCGGTGTTCGATACAACTGGCAGACTATCGTTGAACCATACAGTTTTTACGAAGAGGACAGAAAAGGAAATATATCCTGTATCAGCGTTCAGAATTATGGTTGAGGTAAGTTGGTTAGAACGAGGTCTTACAAGACGGATAGAACTATCTAGTATCAAATTAAAGAAGAATATAATAACCGTCCATTCTGGTTGATAATCGCTATTAATTACAAGAAAACGATCCACGCCTTCAAGTTGGACAGGTCTTATCAGGATCGTTATGCTTATGCAGAATACATACATATGCACGTAATTTCTTTTGTTAAATACAAGTTCTTCAGAAAAAGCTAGATGTTATTGTGGCTAGAACGCGTTTTAGAGTGACTGGTAAAGATTTAGGTTTTACCTTACTTGAACTTCTTGTTTCAATTGTAATCTTGTCATTAATCATAACCATCTCATATTCAGCATTGAGACTTGGCAGCAGAACATGGCAGGGAACGGCAAATATAATTACAAAGAATTCTACAACAAGATTTGCAGAACAATTTATTCGAAAGAAAATCGAACAGATATATCCTATTTACTGGAACGATGGCGCAACAAGAATTATTGCTTTCCAAGGTGAAGAGGATGGTTTGAAGTTTATTGCGCCAGCACCGCAGGGAAGAGAAGTAGTAGAGTACTATGAATATTATGTTACGAATGAAAGGCAAGATGATGGTAGCTTATCGCTCTTACTATATTTTGAGCCGCATGATCCGTCTAAGAACGGTTTCAAAGTGACGAGGAATAGTCCGAATCGTAAGATATTATCACGATTGGATAAAGTTAAATATTTATACTATGGGTCACAGGATAAAAATAGCCCTCTCGAGTGGAATGATGTGTGGGATGACACAACAAAGACTTATCCCTCGATAATAAAAATTGAGATAACCAGTGAAGAAAAAATGGAATCATGGCTGGATATTGCTGTCGAACTCAGATCTAAGATAAGTTTGCAGAATTAGATGCAATAAGATATAAACTATTATCATGTACAAGATGCGAATCTGGAAAAATAATAGTAAGCAGACATCGGAAGTTCAAAATTGTAAAGGGGTGGCTTTAGTTTTAGTATTATGGATTATCGTACTTTTAAGTGTGATTGGTGTAAGTCATTCTCGTAATGTTAGATTGGACATGCTAATAGCGAGGCACCATGTAGAAAGCGCAAAAGCCAGAGCACTAGCAGAATCAGGATTAAATCGAGCAATATATGAACTGTTTAATAATAATGAACAAGACCGTTGGGCATTCAATGGGCAAGCATATCTGTTAACAATGCCGGATGGAGAAGTGCAGGTCATGATTCGTAATACAGCGGGTTTGGTTGATATTAATCATGCAACGTCCGACGTTTTGGAGACTTTGTTTTCTGGAGTGCAACTTGAACAGCATGAAAGTATCGGGCATAGTTGATGCTATTTTGGACTGGAAAGATTCTGATAATCTTAAAAGACTCAACGGGGCAGAAGATGCTGACTATAAAAGTAAAGGTTTTGACTATGGTCCATCCAATCGTCCATTTTTCAGTATTGGAGAACTTCGTTATGTTATGGGTATGAACACAACGATATTTAATACTATAGCTCCTTACATTACTGTTTTCTCGGGTCAAAGCGCCATCAATCATAGCTTGGCTCCTAAAGAACTTGCTATTCTTTTTGGTGGTTCAGATACAACACTTATCGATTCTGAGTTAGACAACCTATTACCTATAGACACCCAACTAGAAGATCAAATGGAGGCGCAACTGGAAGATAGATTACCTACAGATCTTATTCGGGGTAATGCAAGTAAGGTATTTCATATTTCGGTATGGGCTACAGTTGCGAGTGGCGCAATGGCTGGTTTGGAGGTTGATGTGGATACAGCTCAAAATCTAGATGATGCCTATACTATATTAGCATGGCAAGAGTCGAGTCAATAATATTAAAATAATATGAAAGAATCGAAATCAACATTGAGTTATCTAGTTAGTCGCCCTATTGCGGATTTCTGGTCTTGGTGGACAGAAGAGTTGATCTCTATATTGCCATTAACAATACGACAATTACTATTTAATACAAATAAACTTATTCTTGAAATAGATGGCGATCTTATAGATATACATAGAATTATTGGAAGTAAAAAAAGCCATGTAAAGAGAATGCCCATCAATGAGTTAACTTCAAATCAGATATCGAGTATAGTCAGGGAGACGAATGTAACGCAAAAGATATTAGCTGTTCCTAAGCGTCATGTTTTAGAAAAGAATGTTTCTTTTCCGATGCCGGCAGAGGAAAACATGAGGGAAGTATTGTCATTCGAAATGGATAGACTTACACCATTCACAGCTAATCAGGTCTATTACGATTACAATTTGATTTCAAGAAATAAACAAAAAAATAAGGTTGACCTGCAACTTGTCATAGTGCCAAAGGATAGGGTTGATGGGCTGTTACAAAGTCTTGATCAGATAGGATTCAGGCCACATATTGTCACAGTGCATGGCGATAAAACAGATGACTATTCACAAATAAATCTTCTTCCAATAGAAAAAAGGGCAAAAAGGATAAATGCGCTAAAAGTAATAAATTACACTCTGACAGGAGTCCTGTGTCTATTACTCTTGGTCTCGATGTTCCTGCCGGTCTGGAGTAAAGTCAAATATATCGAGAGTCTTGAGCCGGAGTTGAATAAATACACTAAGAGTGCGGAAAGTATAACGAAGCTAAGAAAACAAGTAGACAAGGCGGAAGAAGAAGCATTATTTCTTGTGGATAAGAAACATGCTTCAACTCTTATGTTGCACGTGATTGATGAACTTACACAGATTATTCCAGACGATACTTGGGTTAATCAGGTTGATGTGAATGATAATGAAGTACATGTATATGGAGAATCTGTTTCTTCAGCCTCATTATTGCCTATCATGGAGGCATCTAAGATTTTCAGTAATGCACAGTTCAGGTCTCCTGTGACTCAAAATCGACAAAATAATACTGAAAGATTTCATTTGTCGGCACAATTAAAACAGGAAGAAATCTAGTGATTCGTCAACTGGATCCAAAAAAACAAAAGTATCTGGCAGTAATACTATTTCTCTTAATTATGACTGCTTTTATAATTTCGATCGTCGTTCCAATATGGAAGGTTAACAGCCATTATTCAGATATCATTGATGATATGAGACACCGGTTATCTATCTTAAAAAGAACCACCGTAGCTGGACAAAGTCTAGAACCGCAGTATGTAAAATTAAAGAAATATCATTTATCGGATAAACGTTATCTTAAGAGTACCAGTGAATCACTGGCAGCAGCTGAAATACAGCAAATTATTAAGGAGATTATTGTTCCAACCAATGGTGAAATACTCAGTACACAGATAATTACAAATAGGAAAAATGATCTTATACCACAAATTACTTTAAAAGTTAGGTTGCGAAGTAACCTAAAATCACTGGTTACAATACTATATAAAATAGAAACTGGAAACCCATTTTTATTCATCGATAACATGAATATACGTAGTCGTGTGATAAGTAGGAGACGGGTAAGAAATAGTGAGATTGAGCAGGCACCGACAATCCTTGATGTGCAATTTGACGTTTCAGGATATATACGAGGGAGCGATCAATGAATATTTATCGAATGGCAAATGGTTTGACGCTCATACTCCTGTTGATCTGTACGCTATTGATGTTTGTTATATACATCGAATGGCAGGGTTTGGACGATATTAATACGACTTTGGATATTGATAATGGTAATAAACAAGATTTAAAACAGGACTCTGAAATCCTAAATAATATTTCACAATCAAATATTGCTATTTCTCAATTTGTTGAAATACTTAATCGTCCTCTGTTTGTACAGGGGAGGATGCCATTTGAAGAAGAGCAGCAAGAAAAGAATAATACTACAATCCTATCACAACTGAAGTTGACATTAGAGGGGATAGTTATCAGTCCAGAATCAAGGGTAGCAGTAGTGAGGGACATCACGAATAATAGTATTGTACGACTCGAGGTTGGAATGATACATAACGGATGGCGCTTAAAGAATGTTCAAAAACAATCTGCCGACTTTGAAAGGGGAGACGAAACGCAAACTATCCAAATTGAGTTAGCTAATACGCAAGCAGACAAGGATAAAACGCCAGCATTAAAACTACCCATCAATAGAAAAGGGCAATCGAAACAACCAAGAAGATAACAATATGCTTTATCCATTCTTTCTATATCCTTGATTGAAATTCATTCTTTTACTGTGGGCAGGCATGGCCGTAGCAATCTCAAACCTTATTTTAGAATAGGCTAAGTATAAAAATCTATGTATCATTTATATTATTCACGGAATAGATATGGATATATATCCAGAGAATGTATTGTGTATGTAAGAATCTGATGATAAAGCTTCAGATATAATCATAATGAAATGATAAAGGAGTATGCATGAAAAATATCAAAAGATTAGTAGTGGCTACTGTAATGAGTTGTTTATTCAATGAGTTACAAGCCCAGGTTCCTGATATTTACAATAATCGAATTTTACAGCCACCTATACCACCATCAGCCATGCAATACCGCAACTTTGGTAGAATATGGGTGGATAAAGGAATGGATCAAGAAGGTTATAAACTCCGTATATACATCAGTGGAGAAATAGATCCAGAGTCAATTCAAGTTAAAATTGTCGGCCACACTATTATAATCGAAAACAAACAATCACTTCAGCAGGAAGAAAGGTCAGAGCAGGGTTTTTATAGCTATTCAAGTAGTTCGCGTAACTTTAGAAGAAGATTTTCAATTCCGCGTGACGCTGATCCGGAGAATATGAAAAGGACAGTTGAAAATGGCGTTATAACCATCACTCTCCCGTTTCTTTACACACGACAACAAGAATGATATGAGATTATTTAGCATGATAAAGGAGTTGACAGTCGACTAAAGGTCGCTACAATACGCACTCGTTCTGAATGATGCGGGAATAGCTCAGTTGGTAGAGCACAACCTTGCCAAGGTTGGGGTCGCGAGTTCGAGTCTCGTTTCCCGCTCCATTGTTATAGAGCCTCGACCATGCTGAGGCTTTTTTCTTCAGAGTCATACAGTATCTTGCTGTAGTAATGGCTTGCTAAGAAGTTTGATATTGGCTGGGTGGCAGAGTGGTTATGCAGCGGCCTGCAAAGCCGTGTACCTCGGTTCGATTCCGGGCTCAGCCTCCACTAATAATATATGAGTTACTAGTGACGTGATCGTCATGCAATAGCATTTGTTTGACTAAATCCTGCCAATGCACGTTTAGCAAAGCAACACGCAGTCTGTACCAAGTGGCAGAAGCGGGTCTATTTTAGCCAAGAATCTTTTAATAACCGGGGTGCTAGAGTAGAACGCACATAAACAGCCGGCTGAAAAATGGAGTCTATTTCTGTTGCCGCCTTGAGTCTGCCTCATGTCACACCCTTTCGATAAATCCGATATTGAAGCCGCGGCACGTAGAGCCCTGATTGCCGCAGATCCTGCTTACCACTCCTGGTCGCATGAGCAACAGGAGATCTTTCGTGCCATGATGGACGGTGATGCAAGATATCGTATCCGGCGCTCTTCTAGCCAGCCTGCGGGGAATCGAACGTAATTCAGAAAAGGATATCGATGATGCCAGGGAGGCTGTCACGGCGGAACACCGCTAACCCCCCCAACTCCCATGAAAACATAAAAATACCCACGAATTCTGGACAAAAGCTGTCTCCTGAGGTAAAAACAGGTGTTCAAATTACTAAACGAGAGACAGCTTGCGCCATTCATCCCTTAGTGTAGTACCTGTTCCCTCCTCCCAAGAGCGTGATTTTCAAGCGCTGATGCAGGCGCATCACTATCTGGGCTCACTACCCAAGATAGGAAACACGATCCGGTATGTTGCCATCGTGGAGGAACAATGGGCTGCCCTGTTGAGTTTTTCAGCGCCCGCAAGTGGTGGACCCCGGTAGTTGGACAGGGATGAGGAAAGTTTAAGTGTCTTCTGCAAAACTATGGTCCGAGAGACAGGAGCAGAAGATGAGAAGAAAACGTAGAAATCATTCCTCAAACTTCAAGGCTAAGGTAGCTGTGGCGGCTTTGAAAGGAGATCGAACTTTGGCAGATTTGGCAGAACAGTTCGATGTTCACCCTAATCAAATTACCGATTGGCGGCGCCAGCTGATGGAGAGTGCCGATCAAGTCTTTGGTGGCAGTGCTAAGCTGGCTGAGGATAGCGAGCACAAGATTAAGGAACTACACGCCAAGATTGGTCAACTGACAATGGAACGGGATTTTTCGCCTACACGGATGTAGGTGAGGGGCGTGAGCAGGAGCGGAAGCTTTAGAACAAGGGCTGGAAAGGATTCACAGTCCGAAAGGAAAAGGATGATCGACCGAATGCATACTTTGCCTGTGACCCGGCAGTTTCAGTTGCTGTCACTGAATCGTTCAACCGTTTACTACCAGCCTAAACCAGCATCAAATGACGACCTGAAGCTGATGCGGCGTATCGACGAGATGCATTTGCAACGGCAATTCTACGGTAGTCGGTCGGATTCGGGATTGGCTGTGGGAGGAAGGTCATGACATCAACCGCAAGCGCGTTCAGCGTCTGATGCAGCAGATGGGGATCACTGCCCTGTACCCAAAGGCAAACACCAGCCGACCCGGGAAGAGGCACAAGATCTATCCCTACTTGCTCAAGGGCTTGGACATCAACCGACCCAACCGGGTCTGGGCAACGGACATCACGTATATTCCGATGGCCAAAGGCTTTGTCTACCTGGTAGCCATCATGGACTGGTACAGCCGTAAGGTCTTATCCTGGCGCCTGTCGAATACCCTGGAAAGTGATTTCTATGTGGATGCCGTGGAGGAAGCAATCCACCGTTATGGCGCGCCGGAGATCTTCAACACAGACCAGGGGGCCCAGTTTACCAGCGAGGCCTTCACCGGGGTTCTGAAGGCGGCAGAGGTGCAGATCAGCATGGACGGTAAGGGTCGTTGGGTGGACCATGTGATGGTGGAACGGCTCTGGCGCAGTGTGAAGTACGAAGAAGTCTACCTACGGGCCTACGATTCAGTGAGTGAAGCACGTTCCAGACTGGGGAGCTATTTTCGATTCTACAACGCGGAACGCAAACATCAGAGCCTGGGAAAAACCCCAGACCATGCATACTTAGGTGAAATCATGCTGCCGGAAGCGGCGTAATCAGAGAGAGCAGAATACACTTAAGCGACTGTCCGAAATACGGGGTCCACTTCTGAACTCGCCGGATTCCGGGATTTTCCAGAGAATAAAGGCTCAGGCTACTATGGAGTATCCCATCCCTGGTGGATCCGTCTACTGATTGAGGGTCAGCTCTATTACGGTACAGTAACCTCGCTGATGACTCATCTAATGGAAGAGGTCAATGATGTTGGTAATAACTGTATCGACAAACTGATCCCCAGTAAATGGATCGAAGGGGAAAACAACGGCGAACGGTAGGGCGAGGGGTTTATATGGGATATGTGCCTCGCTCCTGACACCGCTTTCCGATACCGACGACCAATTTAAACGTGAAGTAGAGCTAGCCATCGCGTTGTTGCATGAAGCACACCAGTACATCATAGAGAACTTTGACCCCAAGGTAATAAGGTTTAGAAAAAAAGTGAAAAATCATCATGACGTCTGGGCTTCTTGGAGATCTTGAACGGATCTCCAGTGAAATAAGCGATGACAACGATAAGAATTGAGCTTTGACGAGAGAACTCTGTCCGGCCGATCTTTTTGATTTCATGGAGTCCCATTGAGTGGAATTAAGCCGCTTCCTCGTGTATATATTTCAATTCGTACTATTTATCAGCATATAAATCACTCTCATTTTGCCGATTGTACTTGGTCAGAACGCGAATGACTGTATCGAGTACATGGTCGAGATATTTGCCCACGTCTTCAGCTAGGAATCGAACCACGCAATATCCGCGTTCTTGTAGCATCAAGTCCTTGCGGCGGTCGCGTCGATAGGCATCGGGACCGGTCAAATGGTGTGGTCCATCCACTTCAATGACTACCTTGCCTTCAGCAAAGAGTAGATCGACCTCCATCGAGCCAGATCCATCAAAGGGGATCGGAAGCACCGCATTCAGACGAAACTTGCCAACTGTCTCTGGGATGGTTTCGAGCCTTTGGTAGAGGAATTTCTCGGTTGCAGACCGTGCACGATCCACACCTTCAGCTTCCGCCTCGATGGAATGAGCCGCACAAACGAATAGATCGCCCAGAGGGGTGTCTACGCCATCCCGAATCAGGCGCTGGATTGAAGCGGCATAGTCCCTCTTCCATGTGGGATCGATCGGCAAGGGTACATCTACAGGCCAACCCGGCACCGCGCTGGCGGGTAGCTGGATCGTGTAACCGATCGCCTCATACCCTTTGCAGCGGCGGTCGAACATCCGGGTCAGCATGGGCTCATTGAGATCGGCGTAATCGTAGATGCGTACCTCATCCTTGCCGTCGTGCAGACGGTGGAGCCGCCCGGCATATTGAGCAATAGTGCCTCGCCAGGATACCGGTAGGGTAAGGAACAATGTGTCCAACCGGGCATCGTCAAATCCTTCTCCTATGTACTTCCCCGTTGCCAGCAATAGGCGTTCTTCATCATCCGGGATTGTACTCAGCGCCTTGAGCGCCGCGTTTAGTTTATTCTTCCCCATCCCGCCCTTCAGCACGATAAGATGCTCACATTCGGACGCCAGGGCTTCCTCCAGCCTGCTGAGGTGATCCGTTCGCTCAGTCAGCACAATCGGAGAGCGCCCCTCCTTGACTGCCTTGATCGCATCCTCACAGATGAGCCGGTTCCTGACCTCGTCTCTTACGATATAATCAACCAACTTGCTGAACTGCGCACGTGGGTCTTGCTCATCCACTTCACTCGCCCGGAATGCAGTGGGACGGACCACTACGGAATGGCTGAACGGACGCACCTTGGCTTGCTTCCTGGCATTGACCCGGTAGCGAATAGGTCCACACTGCATGGTGATGATGGGGTGGTGGCCATCCTTGCGAGTAACGGTCGCTGAAAGTCCAAGCACGTATTTGGCTTTCGATCTGCGCGCAACCTGTTCGAAGCTCGAAGCGGGAAGATGGTGGCATTCATCAACGATCAGGTGACCGTACTTTCCTACCTGATCATTTACGACCCCTTTTCTAACCATGCTCTGAATCATGGCCACATCCAGCTGGCCATTGGCTTTCTTGCGACCGCCTCCGAATCGACCAATCTCCTTTCTTGGAATGTTCAGGAGCGAGGCTAAACGCTCCACCCACTGCTCCATCAACTGCTGGCGATGAACCAGCACAAGCGTGTTCACACCACGCAAGGCGATGAGCTTCGCCGCGACCACTGTCTTGCCAAACGCAGTCGTAGCCGACAATACACCCGTCTCGAACTCTGCCATGGCACCTACTGCAGCTTCCTGCTCTGGCCGTAAGACACCGTGGAACCTCGTCTCCAACGGCGTCCCGCTAAAGCGTTCGTCTTTCAGCACAGGTTTAATCTTTAAGTCTGCCAGCAAGGTTTGGATATTCTCCAGACACCCGCGAGGCAGACCGATATGTAGTGGGAAATCCTCGGCACAGGCAATAACTCTCGACGTGCCATACGTGGGAAGCCGCATGGCCTGTGCTTTATAAAACTCGGGATTCTGAAAAGCCGCTAAGCGCAGCAGACGATTTTGCAAGCCAGGAACCAGGTCCGCCTTTGCAATGTAGATCTCGTTCCCTATCGTCAGCCCAAGGGTTTTGGGAAGTGGGCCGGGGATGGGAGTATCCTTTCTTTGTCGCGACGGCGACGCGGTCCAAGGCGCATGATCCGGATCCTCGTCAGCGGGAAAATCGACCCCGACAACGCGCCCCTTTTGCTCTGCGGTATGAACCAACCCCTCGATCTCGTTCCGAAGGAGTCGCCGAACTGATGAGAGAAATGCCCATTGATCCGGATAAGCGTGAAACCTATCATCCACGAACAGGCTGTTTCCCTGTTCTCTCGGTTCTTTCTGGAGCGGCAGTGCGATAAGATTGCCAAAGCCCCCTTTGGGCAGCGTATCCTGGTTCGGAAAGAACCGGTCGTACGAGTCCAGCCCGACGTCGGGACGTTGCTCCATCGTCTCCGTGAGGATGAATGAGCCCATCCTTCTGGCCAACGCGGCCGGAATCGCCTCCTCGAAGAATACCCAGACATGACCACCGCGTCCTGATTTTGATCGCTCAAGTGCTGTCGGAATACCAAATCTCCGAAAGGTTTGAAGCACGGTGCTTACGTCTTCTTGCCAATCGGCCTTATCAAAATCCATGGCCAGAAAAAAACAGGTCTCGTCGAGCAGCATGGGGTAGACACCCATAACAAAGTCCCGCCCAATGTCGTCCTTGCCGGTAAGATGCCAGTTCACGACCTCATCGGTAACCGGAAGCAATCGCCGGTTGAAGCAAGCGGTACATTTGATTTCGGGCTTTCGACACACGCCACGCATCCACTCGTTGCCACAAGCGGGCTGGTATCCACTTTTTCCGGTCTTGCGACTTTCAAAACGACGGGGGTAAACGTCATCGCGACCGCGAAACAGTGATCGAAACAGTGCAATCTTAGTTGCCGGTGAACAAGAGCGGTCCACGACGTCTATCCTGTTGGTCATTTGATCTCACGACCATAATGCACCAACCGGCACAGCGAAGAGTTGATCGCCGAATGCTGTGGTGTGATCGCCATCATAGAGCAAAATACCCAATTTAAACCTCTCGCCAGCGATGCTTTGAAAGCGTTTCAATCCGTTAAAATCCTTGGCATTCAAAGTGGCTGCTGCTTTCACTTCCACGGCAAAACAGCCTCCTGTGCCGTTCTCAATAATGAGATCGACCTCGACTTTATCCTTGTCCCGGTTATGAAAGAAATTCAGTGGCTCGTCAATCCACGTTGCCTGTGAAGATCCGCCCCCGGGAACATGTACGGGATGATGCCGGGCATGCCAGCATGGCCACGACAGACCACTATGTGGAATCCGATCGGCGCGAAAGGTATGCCCCGGGGCGCAAGAAACGTATCAAAGATTTCCAATGATTTTCGTTTGTTAGCGATCAAAGTGTGTTATTTTCACCCCTATTTTGTTAGAGACCCGTGCTTGGTGTCTATCTGTGTGAAGCCCCTTGTTTGGTTTACCGTAGTCACAGACACCATTTGGAAAAATCAAATCGAGTGTGTTGCGTTGTGCTGCATCGAACACGACATCGCCGTAGATTCCCTTGCGTATCGCCTTATCGATTGACATCAAGCTGCACTTGAACATATCACCGGAATAGCTGTCACCGGCAACCATTCGAGACGAGGCGAAAATAGGAAATGCCTGCGTACACACACCGGGAGGATTCTGATCTAAGATGCCATTCCAAACATCTGCGCCAGCGCCGATGAGTGTCCCGCTTGCGCCCCAGCAGGCATCGACAAAACTGGCAGGTTTGACCCCACTGCTGAGATAGTTCTGCAAAGTGGCAAGCGCCTCAAGCGTATGCTCTGGAAGCTCATCTTCAGAGCCGGTAAACCAGATGATCATATCTTCGGAGTTGCCGATCCCATTGAGCAACCGCTGACGTACTGAAAACGACTGGCGGCTGTTGTGCATGTCGAGCTCCTCCTCGAGATACGGCCGCAGGTCGATGATCGGGATGTCCAGCTTTTTACCGGTAAAGACATGACCGGAGAGATAGGCGGCCTCCATGGCCCACGCGTCGGCTTGACGTCGCGGTGCAGGAATGCCAGCGCGGCACGCAGAAGGATCGCGGTTCATGTTCTCATGATCGAAAACATTCTCCTCGCTCAGCGAGAAGGGGACGAATTCGACTTGCTCCTTCCAACTCCCGACACAACTGTTTATCTCCAGGAACTCATTGGCCGCAATATTGCCATCGAGCAAGGCCTGCAGACCGTATTGCACCCCTACATTATCGATAGGAATGGGCGCAAAGCCCATATCGTCGGTACCGTAGATATTCTCTAGGTCGTTCCAGTGGGTCCAACGGATGGCATCGATCACGTCCTGGGGATAGAGGTAGAACTCAAGGGCTGCGAAATATTCTGGGGCCGTGAAGTAAGGGTTGAGCACCGTGGATGTGTTCAGGTGCCAGCCCTCGATGCACTCGCTACTGCCGGGCAGTCCGGTGAGGCTGTTGATCACGGTGTCCGAGGCATTGAGCCCCTCGATCCACTGGCGATTGCTCCATGTCGCCCATTTGCTATCTGCTCCTTTGAGCAGCACATCCTCTAGAAAGTATTGCTCGAGTAGGTTGCAGTCCGAGATGTGGATCGTCTGGGTTATCATATCTGGATAGGAAATTAGCGGAATACCGGCATCGAGCAGTCTAGGCATGTTCTGAGCCAGGGAATAGATCTGGACGGCGCCGCCGGACCCCCCGATACCGATGGTGTGTCGAGGCTCTCCGTAGATTGCGCCAAAGTGTTGCTTGACCATATAGGCGGTCTCGGCGGTCAGATTCAGGTTGTAATGTACCCCACTCTGATTGCCCGATGACATTGCGATCGCATAACCACTTGCCAGAATCTGCGGAAAGATGGCTCGTTCTCCTCCCGAGATGCCGCCATGCCAGCCGGCCGTACCTTGCCAATGGCCGATTCCGATGCCGCCGCGGAAATAGTACACCAAGTCACCGTTCCAAGCCCAGTTGTCCAGATCCTCGGGGTCGTCCAGCTCCTCCGGGAAAGGAGCAAGCATGGCGATCGTGTAGATAAAGCGGTTGAGGGATCCGGTCTCGACCCTTACGATGAAGTCGACGAGCTGACCTTGAATCGGGAGCTGGTAGATATCTGGCGTTGGATTCGACGAGTCATACGGATAGAAGCGACCATCTGTAGCCAGGTAGAAATAGTCTACCCGGGTTTGCATGCTACAGTCTGCACTGTAGCCAAGTATCCCACTGGTGTTGTCACCCTCGACGACGAAGACGGGATTACCTATACCCTCAAGGTTATCAATGAGGGGCTGGCTGAGCCCCGATTCGCTTGTCCAACAGACAAAGGGGTACTGTTGAGGCCCAGTAAAGAGCGGCTCGTTGCGTCCAACCTCGCCGATCCAGAAGTCATATTCACCGTCATCACTGCAATGAGGACACTTACCAGGATGGTCGTCTCTATGTTTTTGACTCACAATCTGGAATGTAGTGTCTCTCCCCTGCTTCGTCTCAAGCACATTATCAGAATCCCCGCTGATACCCTTTGATATTCCAACCCAACCACTGCTGAAGACCAGTAGCAAGGTCAGTAGTTTTCCTATATTTTTCATCCAGAATCCCCTCCGTTCCATTAATATCCTTATAAAGTATAGTGTATTATTTCCTTAAAATTCGGCCAATGAGATCAGCATTGAGCATCTTGTCCTTCCCGATAATTCGTAGTAACAGATATTTTTGAGCTTTTTCAGAGGAGACGTCAGTCTGCAGCGCGATGAGGGGCGTATTGTTGCACATCTGATTTCCTGACCCGGCTGGCAAGTATCTTCATTGTCTCGCCAGTAAGACGATGCGCGTTGGGTCGTTGAATATCCACATTGTGAGTTTCTTCTCCTCGTCGGCCCATTGAAAAAACTTCCTTCATGCTGCCGCACAGTGGCTTCAAGTGTCACCAAGTATCCGACAGTTAACAATCAGGGAGGTTATCAATGAAAAGAGCGAGTGGTCTGTCATGAAATGATTAGAGAAAGATGCTATCAGAATATGTCTAGACGGTTATCCTGAAGCTGTCCAGGGAAGCTATCAGCTATACTGATTCTCGGCACATCATTATCGGCCGGCTATCATCTCCCAGAATCTCCTTGGTGAAACGATAGGTAAAAACTCGACGCTTTGCAGTTGCAGAAGTGCCTTATCGCCCGTGACAAAGATATTTGATTTTCCTGCAAATGCGGAAGCGACAATGGGTTCATCATCGGGACCTGGGAGAGAAGGGAAGGGAGGTTGACTGTTCACCAGAAGGGCATGTGACGATAGCAATTTTATAAATCCTTCAGTGATCTCTTCTGATTGATCCAGTTTCCCCGGGAGGATGCGTTCGAGTTCTCGCAGGACATGATCAGAAGTCAGCAATTCATGGGATTGTAAAACCACTTCGAAGAGATCAGCGCGCAGTCCGCGTGTGGTCAGGGCGCTGGCCAGGATATTGGTATCAAGAAATAACTTCACGAGACATCGCGGAAGATCAAACAGGTCTATAGAAGTGGCGGCTATACCTTGAAAGCGATCGGAGATCATTTCGAATTGTATTCTTCAACGGTGAGCGGAATAGTGAATGATTAAAGGGATTTTTACAGCAGACTATTTAATTCAAGAAAATAGATCAGATAAATATATCTGAGATATTTTCATAGCGTGTCAACAATAAGTCCCAATCAAAGAATCGATTCGGATTTATTGTACGGCATTGGACAAGCCGAATGAGTTATATTTTACCAATAACACTCTGAAGGATTTAGAATAGTTTGAGAAATTCATGGAAGATAAATATCAGAATCTCAATGGCAATTAACCAGATGATGATCCATTCGAGCATGGATGAATGTTTATGCTTCTGTTCGTCCGCCAACATGTCAAAGAGATCATGAATGATATTGAGTTTTCGATTCAGCACCTCTATCCGTGGTGCTAAGTCGAGATATCGTGACGTCATGCTGTAAAGATTCTTCAAGCGACGGGTATTCCCAGAAAAATTCCGGCGTGTCCAGCAATGCAAAATTCAGATTGATATCACTCTCCACAAGGAACAATCGTCCACGCATACGGGCTATGTTTTTACGGGGCAATCTGGTGCTTCCAGTTGCTGCCATGTTGCGAGGAATGTCGGATGTTTCCTCGATTGTCTGTAGCGCATAACCTTCAAACTCTTCAAGTTTGCTGGACTGGGCGATACCGTGGGAAACCGCCAACAGGGTTAGTGCGTCATCACCTGTCAGTGAGATATGGTCGCTGTGAATGCGATTCTGTTCCGCATCGAGTTGAAAGGTAAACTCGTCCTGGATGGGGTCTCCATGAGGAGCGATACAGAAACCGGCGACTCGCCTGCGTAGGGTGCGTTCGGCATCATGACTCAAACCCCACAATACCAGCACCCCGTAACTAAAGACAAAGGCATGGCCACCGGCGACTTCCAGATGGAGTGCATCGCGATATAACGTACCCTGGTCTAAATCCGAAAATTGCCGCTGGATCTCAGAGAAGTCAAAGCGTTTTGCTATACATATGCTGACGCAGCGATTCATTTTAATCTATCGAGGTTACACTGGTGATGTTCTAGCTTGCCGTTATGCGGCAGAGGCCATTAAAAGATGCTTGTCATATATCTCATATGTTGATAGGGCGCATTTGCGTATTGCCAGAAACTTACACGCGGATTCTGTTCAATTTATCCAATGGAATGGTTTTGGTTAGGTAAAATTGACTTCAGGGAAAATGAGAATTCAACCCCCCATGAGAAGGGTTATGATCTGTTCTGCTACATTAACGGTGTTGTCTATTCGGTAATTATTAAATTACCAAGTGTCAAATATCC
The DNA here is from genome assembly GCA_963716875.1 of uncultured Gammaproteobacteria bacterium. GTDB lineage: Bacteria > Pseudomonadota > Gammaproteobacteria > Chromatiales > Chromatiaceae > JASJBU01. The sequence continues at coordinate 212,892 of CAVQUR010000016.1, read as the reverse complement.
TCTGGTGAATCAACGAAAACCTCACGCTGTATATACGCATGCATTTGGGTGTACAGTTAGCTTCAGTCATTGTTTAACCTTGGTCGTTTGATACTGTGTGGGCAATCTAATGAATCATGAATTTCAATATGCCGTATCGGCTGGGCTGCATTTTCCGCGTGGCTCTACGGTATTGCCGGATGGGATCAATTTTTCAATCTTGAGCAGAGGCGCCACACGGGTCGAATTGCTGTTGTACAAATCACATGACAGTCCGGATCCGTTTCAGATCATTGAACTCGATCCCAAGAAAAACCGTACCTTCATAATCTGGCATGTCTTTGTAGAAGGGTTGCAGGCCGGCGTCCACTACACATGGCGAGTTGATGGACCCAACACGCGCGGACAGAGGTTCGACCGGCACAGAGAGCTTCTGGACCCCTGGGCCACTGCGGTAACGGATGCGCTCTGGGATCGCTGGCAGGATAACTCGGGTCAATCACCCCGCAGTATGCGGGCCATCGCGGTGGAAACCCATCGTCCGGAACAGATCGGCAAGACCAAGCCGAATACCGAGCTTTACAAGACCCGCTATCGATCAGAAGAATACATCATCTATGAAATGCATGTTGGCGGTTTTACCAAGCATCCATCCTCTGGAGTGGAAGTTGCCAAGCGCGGCACTTTTGCCGGAGTGATCGAAAAAATCCCCTACCTGATAGAACTGGGGGTCACACACGTGGAACTGCTGCCGGTCATGGCCTTCGATCATGACGATGTGCCACAAAATGTGGCCCAACACGGCCTCAGAAATTACTGGGGCTACAGTCCGCACAGTTTCTTTTGTCCGCATCCGGGATACTGTGTGACCCCTGAGCAGGGCACCCACATACAGGAATTCATGCAGTTGGTCGAGGCCTTTCATAAGGCCGGCATCGAGGTGATCTTGGATGTGGTGTTCAACCATACCGCAGAGGGTGGCTCTACCGGTACCACCATCAATTTCAAAGGTCTTGGCAACGAACTTTTCTATCACCTGGATGAGACCAATGGTTATGCCTATCGGGATTACACCGGCTGCGGCAACACCGTCAATACCAACCAGCCATTGGTCAGCGCCTTTTTGCTGGACTGCCTGGAATTCTGGGCCAAGGATGTGGGTGTCGATGGTTTTCGCTTCGACCTGGCCAGTGTATTTTGTCGCGGCATGGATGGCGAACCCATGGAATATCCTCCCATTGTCTGGAGCATTGAACTCTCGCCTGTGCTGGCCCGCAAACGCATCATCGCCGAAGCCTGGGATGCGGCCGGTTTGTATCAGGTAGGCAGTTATCCGGGGTATCGCTGGAGTGAGTGGAATGGCAGCTACCGGGACGTCATACGGCGGTTTGTGCGTGGCGACAAGAGCATTCTTCCGGACGTTGCCACCCGCTTTGCGGGCAGCAGCGACTATTATCAAAATTTCGACCGTCACCCGTTTAACAGCATCAATTATGTGACTTGCCACGACGGCTTCACGCTATGGGATCTGGTGAGCTATAACCGTAAGCACAATGAAAACAACGGCGAGGAAAATCGTGACGGATTTAGACAACAATCTGAGTTGGAACTGCGGTGTCGAAGGAGAGTCCTCGCAACCGGAGATCGACGCATTACGCAAGAGACAGGCAAAGAACTTTCATGGCGGTCCTCATGCTGAGTCAGGGGGTGCCGATGATTCAGGCGGGCGATGAGGTACTGCGCAGTCAGGGAGGCAACAACAATGCCTGGTGCCAGGACAACGAGATCAGCTGGTTTGACTGGAGTCTTACCGAACAGAATCACGACATGCTGCGCTTCACGCGGGAGATCATCGCCTTGCGCCGGCGGCATCCTGCCCTGAAACGCCGGCAATTTCTGAGCGGCGAAATCGTACCGCTGACAGGTATCGCGGATATCACCTGGTATGGACAGAATCTGGACGCGCCGGAATGGGATGATCCGGTAGCTCAGATGCTGATTTTCACCCTGTCGGCCATGCAGCGGGATGAACCGCATCTCCACATCATTCTGAACATGTCCGACTTGCCTCATGAGGTACCGTTGCCGCAACTGGCCGGAGTCTCCTGGCGGCTGGCCGTGGATACTTTCCAGACCTCGCCGCATGACATCATGCCGCGCGCATCCCAGCAGCCGCATGTTGAACCGAAGCTATCTGGCCAAGGAACACTCGGTGGTCGTGTTGGAAGGTGATTGGCAATAGCAATCATGCTGCCGGAGAAGTGCAGGAACGGTCCGATTCGCTGCTTTTCGTAGGCAGACCCAGCCATGAAAGCCATGCTCATGACCCGCATCGTCTCCCTGGCGGAAGAGACGTCACCCCTCACCCTGACGGAGCCTGCCCGTGCCGGAACCGGGGCCGGGAGAGATCCGCATCCGGGTAGCGGCCTGCGGCGTCTGCCACACCGAACTGGACGAGATCGAGGGACGCACCGCGCCGCCCCGTTTGCCGGTGGTGCCGGGCCACGAGGTGGTGGGTCGGGTAGACAAGTCGGGTCCCGGCGCACAGCGTTTTCGGAAGGCATGACCGGGTCGGGGTCGGTTGGATCCATCGCTCCTCCGGCAGTGCGGAAGAAAACATCAGCCCGGACTTCATCGCCACCGGCAGGGACGTCAACGGCGGCTATGCGGAGTACATGACGGTGCCGGAGGCCTATGCCTATCCAATCCCCGAGCAGTTTTCCGATCTACAAGCCGCGCCCCTGCTGTGTGCGGGCGGGGTGGGCTATCGCTCCCTGAAACTGGCGCGGTCTGCAAGATGGTCAGGCCCTGGGGCTGACCGGCTTCGGCGGCTCGGCCCATCTGGTGCTGCAACTGGCCCGGCATCTCTACCCGACCAGCCGGATCTATGTCTTCGCCCGGGACCAGCAGGCGCGTGAATTCGCCCTGCAGCTTGGTGCGGTGTGGGTCGGAGCTACCGACCGAACGGGCACCGGAAGCCCTGCACGCGATCATCGACACCACCCCGGTGTGGAAACCGGTGGTGGAGGCGCTGGCCAATCTGCGTGCAGGGGGGCGCCTGATCATCAACGCGATCCGCAAGGAGGAGATCGACAAGGAGTATCTAATGCAGCTCAGCTACCACGAGCATCTCTGGCTGGAGAAGGAGATCAAGTCGGTGGCCAATGTCACGGCGCGAGACATCGCTGAATTCCTGCCCCTGGCCGCCGCCATCCCGATCCAACCGGAGGTGACGCCTTATCCTCTGGAGGAAGCCAATCGGGCCCTGCTGGAACTGCGTCGCGGACCGATACGGGGGACCAAGGTGCTGGTCTGCTGAATCCGTCCGGGAGGAATTTCCATCTTCCCAGGGGCTGCTGGACTATACTTTCTCCTGTACTCAGTGACATCAATCGAGGGCGCCATGGCCAGCGCCAATCCAACTAAGACACGCCCCGACCCGATCGGCGAGATCACTGAGATCCATGGTCCTGTGGTCGTGGTGGAATGCACGCCCCTGCCGCCGCTGCATCAGGCCTTGTGGGCCGCCAGTCAGGATGAAACCTATCTGTTCGAGGTGCACCAGCATCTGGATGAGCACCGCATTCGCGCCATCGTCCTGCACTATGCCGCCGGCCTGGAGCGCGGCACCCCGGTCTACGACAGCGGCAGCCCGCTGCATGTTCCGGTCGCCACCGGCTGTCTGGGCCGGGTACTGAATATCTTCGGCGCCCCGCTGGATGGACTCGCGCCCCTCGAAACCCGGGAGTTTCCGCAATATCCACGGCCGCCCGCTGCCGCTCAGCGAGGTGGTCGGCGCCAGTGGCGTGCTCGCAGACGGGCATCAAGGTGATCGACCTGCTGTGCCCCTTTATCCGCGGCGGCAAGACCGGTCTGTTCGGCGGCGCCGGGGTCGGCAAGACGGTACTGGTGATGGAGTTCATGCACGCCATTGCCGAGCTGTATGCCGGCGTCTCGGTGTTCGCCGGAGTCGGCGAACGGATCCGCGAGGCCCACGAGATGTGGCACGGCATGCGCCAGGCCGGGGTGATGCCCCAGACCCTGATGGTGTTCGGTCAGATGGACGAATCGCCGGGCGTGCGTTTTCGGGTGGGTCTTTCGGCCCTGACCTATGCCGAATTCCTGCGCGACGCCCTGGCCAAGGAGGTGCTGTTCGTGATGGACAATGTGTTCCGCTTCGTACAGGCGGGCAGCGAGATCTCCAGCCTGCTCGGCCGCATGCCGGCCACGGTCGGTTATCAGCCGACCCTGGTCAGCGAGGTGGCCGAGCTGCAGGATCGCATCTTTTCCACCGCCCAGGGCTCCATCACCTCGGTGCAGGCGGTCTATGTGCCCAGCCGACGACATGTCCGACCCGGCGGTCAACGCAATCCTCAGCCATCTGGACACCTGTGTGATCCTGTCGCGCAGCCAGGCCAGCAAAGGCATCTACCCGGCGGTGGACCCCCTGCGCTCGGCCAGCAAACTGATGGACCGGCATCTGCTGGGGGATCGTCATTATCACATTGCCGAGGGGGTGCGCGAGCACCTGGCGCGCTACCAGGAGCTGGAGGACATCATCGCCATGCTGGGGATCGAGGAGCTGTCCGAAAAGGACCGGCGCATCGTGCTGCGGGCGCGCCGGCTGCAACGCTACCTCTCCCAGCCGTTCTGGGTCACCGCCGCGCATACCGGTCTCGCGGGGGTGTCGGTGTCGCTGGACGACACCCTGGCCGACTGCGACGCCTTTCTCACCGGTCGCTACGATGAACTGGCCGAGGAGCAATGCTATATGCGCGGCGGCATGGGAGGAGTGGCATGAACGGCTTCGAGCTGGAGGTGCGCGGCGCAGTCCAGACCCTGCAGCATCTCCGGTGTGCGCTCTTTTATCGGTGAGGATGCCTCCGGCAGCTTCGGCCTCCAGGCCGGTCATGCCCGTTTCATGACCATCCTCGAGTTCGGTCTGGCCCGCTTTCGCACCGCCGAGGCCGACTGGCAATATCTCGCGCTGCCGGGCGCGCTGCTGTATTTCGCCCAGGGCACGCCTGTGGATCGGTACGCGACGGTTTCTGTTGGATAGCGACTACACCCGCATCAGTCGGCTGTTGCGGGAGCAGTTGCGCGCCGAGGAGCAGGCCCTGTCGGACACCAAGGCCAGTCTGCGGCGTATGGAGGAGGAACTGCTGCGGCGGCTCTGGCAACTGGATCATGGCTGAACGATGGAATCAGAGGAAAATAACCAGCTGCACGCCAAGGTCGAACAGCAGGCCAAGCGGCTGCATGCGGGCCGAGCGCGAACGTCCGACCCTGCTGGCTCAGACCGTCTATCTCGGCACCCTGGGCCTGGTGTTCGTGCTGCCGGTCATCGTCGGTGCCTACCTCGGGTCTCTGGCTGGACAGCCATGCTGGCGGGTTACTCCATGCGCTGGACCCTGAGCCTGATCTTCCTGGGGCTGGTGGTGGGCGGCATCAACGTCTGGCTGATGATCAGGGATTAGTCCAAGCATAACAACCTGCGGAGCGAGAATGGATGGACAGACAGATCATCTTTTCAACTTCGGTCCTCTGGGGATCACGCCGCGCTCTGCTGACCAGTTGGGGCATCATTGCCGTGATCTGGGTGCTGTGCTGCTGTTGCTGACTCGCCGTCTGCGTATCGAACCGGGTCCGCTGCAGACCCTGTTGGAAGGCCTGGTGAGCGTCCAGGAACGGGCCATCGCCCAGGCTGCGCCGGGGCAGGAGCGGCAGCTGCTGCCGTTTATCGGCGGCCTGTGGGTGTTTCTGGTGATCGCCAACCTGATCGGCGTCGTGCCGGGGCTCAGTTCGCCGACCGCGGATCTGTCGGCCAGCCTGGCGCTGGCCCTGCTGGTGTTCCTGTCGACCCACTGGTACGGCCTTCGCAGCCAGGGTCTGCGCGGTTATCTGCAACACTACCTCAGGCCGAGTCCGATCCTGCTGCCGTTTCACCTGATCAGCGAGATCACCCGCACCCTGGCGCTGGCGGTGCGGCTGTTCGGCAACATGATGAGCCTGGAGATGGCGGCCCTGCTGATCCTGCTGGTGGCCGGGTTTCTGGTGCCGGTACCGATCCTCGTCCTGCATGTCATCGAGGCCCTGGTGCAGGCCTATATCTTCGGCATGCTGGCCCTGATCTATGTGGCCGGCGGCATCCAGTCACAGCAACTCAAACAGCAACAAACACAAGAGGAAGGAACATGACAGAAATGAGCTGGTTTGTCTTGGCCTCCACCGTCGCGGCGCTGCTTGGCGATCGCCATCGGTGTGATACTGCCGGCCTACGCCATGGGGCGCGCCATCAGCAGCGCCCTGGAGGCGCTGGCCCGACAACCCGAGGCGGAGCGCTCCATCACCCGTACCCTGTTCATCGGTCTGGCGATGATCGAGTCCCTGGCCATCTACGTGCTGGTGATCGTGCTGATCGTGCTGTTCCGCAATCCCTCTGCTCGAATACCTGTTGCCGAAATGAAGCTCGCTAGCTTCGGAGACTCAAGACTGTGGAACTGAACTGGACGACCGTGATCCTGGAGATGGTCAATTTCCTGGTCCTGGTGTGGATCCTCAAGCGGTTCCTGTATCGACCGGTGCTGCAGGTGATCGAAGAGCGGCGAGCCCGCATCCAGGCCACCCTCGAGCAGGCGCAGGCAGCGCCAGCGGCAGGCGGACGAGACTGCGCGAGCAGTACGAGAACCGACTCGCCGATTGGCAGGCGGAGAAGCAGGCGGCGCGCGAGGCCCTGCAGCGGGAAACGGAGACCCGGCGCAAGCAGAGCCCTGCAAGCGCTGGAGACCAGCTTGGCTGCGAGCGCAGCAAAAGGCGCAGGTGGTCGAACAGCGGCAGTCTGCAAGAGCTCGAGCAGCACATGGAGCGCGAGGCCCTGGAGTTGGGCGCACGCTTCGCCACCCGCCTGCTGGAGGACCTGGCCGGACCCGAGCTGGAGGGGCGGATTCTCGCGCTGCTGGGTCGAAGGCCTGGCGGTCTGCCGGAACGGGAGCGCAAGGCCCTGCGCCGTGCGGTGCGGGAGCATGGTGACCAGGTGCGTCGAGGTCGAAAGCGCCCATGCGCCTGAATGCAGCAGCAGCGCGAGGCCCTGGCAGCGCAGTGTGCAGTTGTTGCTGGGCGAAGGGGTCGGCTGCAGCTTCCATGAGCAACCGGACGCTGATTGCCGGGTTGCGGTTGTCGCTGGGTGACTGGTCGGTGGACGGCCAATCTGCGGGACGAACTGCGCGCCTTCGTGGATATCGCCCGTGCGAATCGACTGATCCCCCAGCCGCCGCAGGCCCGCTCGAGCGCCAGGCCCGCTGGGTGGACGATTACCGCTTCGGTCTGCGGATCAAGCAGCTCGGCAGCGTCACCTCGGTGGGTGACGGCATCGCCTGGGTCAGCGGCCTGCCGTCGGCGGCGATCGACGATCTCCTGCTGTTCGAGGATGGCAGCCGGGCCCTGGTGTTCGATCTGACGCCGGATCAGGTGGGCGCGGTGCTGCTGCAGCAGACCCCGGCGCTGACCGCAGGCACCGCGGCCTACCTGGCCCGCGAGACCCTCAGCCTGCCGGTGGGTGATGACATTGCGCGGACGGGTCGTGGATCCCCTGGGCACGCCCCTGGACGGGCAGCCGTGCCCCAGACGCCCGCTGCGCGCAGCGCCTGGAGACCAGGTCCCCCCCATCACCGCGCGGGATTTCGTCAACGACCCCCTGTATAGCGGGATCAAGATCCTCGACACCCTGATCCCCATCGGCAAGGGTCAGCGTCAGCTCATCATCGGCGACGAGGGCTTGGGACGCAGTTCCATCGCCATCGATACCCTGATCAATCAGCGGGGCAAGGAGGTCGACTGCGTCTATGTCCTGATCGGCCAGAAGCGCTCCACGGTGGTCAACACGCTGCAGCTGCTCAAGCGCTATGAGGTACTCGACTACACCACCCTGGTGGTGGCGGAGGCGAGTGCGCTGCCAGGTTTGCAGTACCTGGCCCCATACGCCGGTTGCGCCATCGCCGAGTACTGGATGCAACGTGGCCGCCATACCCTGGTGGTGTACGACGATCTCTCCACCCATGCCCGCACCTACCGGGAGCTCTCCCTGTTGCTGCGCCGTCCCCCGGGGCGCGAGGCCTATCCGGGCGATGTGTTTTCCATCCACGCCAGGCTGCTGGAGCGTTCCACCTGTCTGAATGCCGCCTGCGGCGGCGGCAGCATGACCGCGTTGCCGATCGTCGAGACCAGTCAGGGCGAGATCGCCGCCTATATCCCCACCAATCTGATCTCCATCACCGACGGCCAGATCTATCTGGACGCCAAACTGTTCGACGCCGGCATCCGCCCGGCCATCGATATCGGCCGCTCCGTATCCCGCATCGGCGGTGCCGCGCAACATCCGCGCATCAAGGCCGAGGCCGGGCGCATGAAACTGGACTATCTGCAGTTCCTCGAGCTGGAGGTCTTCACCCGCTTCGGCGCCCGCCTGGAGGCGAGCATGGAACGGGCGATCCGGCGCGGCCGGCTGTTGCGCGAGATCCTCAAGCAGGATCGGCTGCAGCCGCTTTCCGCCGAGTTTCAGCTGGCCTGGCTGATCGCCTTCAACGAGGGCCTGTTCGATGCGCTGGAACCGGAGCGTATCGAAGCCCTGCTGGCTCTTATGACGCCCTGGGTGGCCGAGTCCGGCCTCAGTCTGGAGAGCGGGCGCGAGACCTGGTCCAGCGCCTTGAGCAACTGGTTCCAGAGCGACCGGGAGAGAGCCCGATGAGCCAGCGGCGTCTGCTGGAACAACGCCTCACCGGGCAGGGCGAGATCGGCGAGATTCTCTCCAGCATGAAAAATCTCGCCTACATGGAAACCCGTAAGCTGACCCGCCTGTTGGAAAACCAGCGTCGGGTGGTGGACCAGATCGAACGGATCGCGCGGGACTTTCTGACCTTTCATTCCGAGATGCTGCCGCTGGTGGCGACCACGAACCGGGTCTATCTGGTGATCGGCTCCCGGCGTGGTTTGTGTGGTGATTTCAATGCCAAACTGCTGGCCGCCCTGCGCTCCGAGTTGGCGCAACAGGAGGCGAAGAAGGGCTGCCTGATCATTGCCGTGGGGCACAAGCTATGTCAACGTCTGGCGGATGCGGCCATCGACGCGGTCGCGCTGGAGGGCGGGCGATGTGGCTGAGGAAATCCCACAGGTGTTGCAGGCGATCGTCAGGGAACTGGATAGCCATCAGTCGCAGCAGATCATGCGGTCGCTGATTGTGCTGTATCATACGCCGAGAGCCAGCAGCCGCTCTGCGGCAGTTGTTGCCGCCCTTCACTCAATCAATCGAAGATGCCAGCGGTCGGGTTCCCGCCACTGCTCAATCTCGAGCCCCAGCGGTTTCTGCTCGGTCTGATTGATCAGTATCTCTATGCCGCCTTGCACGCGCTGCTCTATCAGTCCCTGGAAGCGGAGAACGAGCGGCGCATCCGTCACCTGGACGGCTCGGTGCGTCACCTGGAAGAGCGCGCGGCAGGGCTGCAGCGGCGCATCCGCGCGTTGCGTCAGGAAGAGATCATCGAAGAGATCGAGGTGATTCTGCTCAATTCCGTCGGCCTGGATGAGCCCGGTCCAACGGGTTCTTGAGTATCAGACGGCTCACGACTCATGAGCTCAGGCGGTGATCCAGCGCCGCGGCGACCCGCGGGTCCCTCTGGTAGATGTCCCGTTGGAATTGCATGACGCCATCTTCCCCGACCCAGGCGGTCAGGTAGATTAAGTCGACCGGAATCGGCTGCAGCAGCTTGACCACCCGTTCACGGCCGCTGGCGATCGCTCGTTCGAGTGAGGCGGGGTTCCAGTCCGGATGCTCTTGCAATACCCACACGGCCAGTTGCAGGGGGCTCTCCAGACGGATACAACCGGAGCCTGTTGTTGCTAAGCTCATGTCGGTTTCCTGGTTTCCAAACGGGAAGTTGTAATCCGTATAGGATGCGATTCAGTTTCAGGAAACCGGTCATCAGCGTCAAGGAGAATTCGCCGGCAGCCTTGGCGCGCGCACCATATGGCCGGGGCAAGGTCTGAATCAACTGTCGCTATGCCGGATGGCGTCGGCCAATAGATGATTCAGAGAGAGCAGGTTAGTGGGATGGGTGACGCTGTCAGTGCTCCAGATATGTCGAATGCCCGCCGCCTGCATCTGTTGCGCCGCTTCGGTATGGAATAGGGCATGGGTGACGAGCGCATCGATCGATGCCGCCCCGCGGGTTTTTAGGTCCTGGGCAACCCGGCAGAGGGTGATTCCGGTACTGATCATATCGTCGATCAGGCAGATCTGTTTGCCGGCGTAGGGATGATCCGGCAGGGTGATCTCAACCTGGTGATCACCCAAACGCCGTTTGTTCGCGATGACGAAATCCCGCCGGGCATTCTGGGCAATTGCCTTGACCCATTGGGCGGACTCACTGTCCGGTCCGACCAGCAAGGTCTGATCCTGAGGGGTTCGCTGCATGAGAAATTCACTCAACAGGAGGGCCGCGGAAAGGTTTAACGCCCGGATGCCGGGCAATGCCTGCTCCAGCCGATCGATGCGGTGCAGGTGCGCATCCACGCTAATCACGCGCTCGAACAAGCCGGCCAGGAAGCGTCCGATGATCCGTTGACTGACCGCTTCGCCTGGTTTAAAGGCGATATCCTGTCGCATATAGCAGAGATAGGGGGCCACCAGGGTGAGCTGTTCGACACCGCCCTGTCTGGCGGTCTGCGCAGTCAACAGCAGTTCGATCAGCTTGCTGTTGGGTTGGTCGAGGGAACGGCACAGGATAACCTGCGCGGGCAGTTCCATCGGCAACCTGACCCGGCTTTCGCCGTCCGGGAAATGGTGCAGTTCCACCCGGGAGAAGGGCAGTGACAAGGTCTGTGCCAGGCGGCGACCTTGGGTTTCATAATCAGTGAATCCGAGAACCAGCATCTGACTTCATCCTCCAATGGCATCCAAGGCTAAAGGATATGCTGGGAACGCCGGCGAGGCGAGACGTCTGTGCAGTCGACCGGCTTGGGCATACTGTCAGCTGCAGGCCGCCATTCGGGTCAGTCGGGGGCCAGAGACGCTTGAGGCGAAAGCAGATCAGTCCAATAAGGCAAAGGTTTCTTGGCTGAATGATGTCTTCAGCCTGGCCAGATCATGCTGCAGATCCTGCAACTGCTGCGAGACCTTGGCATAGGACTGTTTGGCCGTCTCATGACGTTGCTGTTTATTGATGGCGTACAGGAGTCCGCCCGGTAACACGATGCTGATCAGGGTATCCTGAGTTTTAAAGCGGGTGCTTTCCAAGTCTTCGGCACATCGGGCCTGACGTGTTTTCAGTTCAGAGTGGAATGACTGGACATGCTGCAGGGTTTCGGGAGTTGCATGGGCCGGAATGTTTGCCACCAGGCCGTCGTCATGTTCGATATAGAACAAGTCAGTCTGCAACATGTTGAGGGAATCGGCGCTTTCGGCCTGGACGGAACAAATGCCCAGCAGCAACCAGGCGGTAACAATGCGTCGAATAACAATCATGTACGATCCTCGATTTTTTTGGCCTAGCAACTTTACATTATCTCTTTGATTGTTAGACAAATTCCATGATTATGCGCATTGCGATTGGATGAATTTTGACGATTTGTCAGGAAAAAAACGCCAAATCAAACAAAGTGTATTTGACAAATAAATAACTGCGGAACTATTAATATTCTTATAAAGCAGGTGAGTTTATAAATGAATTCTATTAGAAAAGCAAGGGATAATGCTGCGCTGGCCGCACGGCTGGCGGTCGTTCTAGTCCCATGCGGGGATAGGGAATACTCGTGCAATATCACCAGGGCGGGCTAATCATGAGGTGGCGCGATGGATTTTGAACGTCGTTTTGGTGGTATTGCGAGGTTGTATGGCAGAAGCGGTCTCGAGCGCTTTCGCGCCGCCCATATCGCGGTGATCGGGATCGGTGGGGTCGGTTCCTGGGTGGTCGAGGCGCTGGCACGCAGCGGCATCGGGGCCATCAGTCTGTTCGATCTCGATCATATCGCGGAGTCCAACGTCAACCGCCAACTGCCTGCGCTGGAGGGTCAGTTTGGCATGCTTAAGGTGAGTGCCATGGCCCTGCGGGTACATGCGATCAATCCGCTCTGTCGGGTCGAGGCGGTGGAGGCCTTCATCGAAGCGGACAATCTGGGCCTGGTGACCGGGGTGGGTTTTGATTACCTAATCGACTGTATCGACAGTTTCCGCATCAAGGCGGCTCTGATCGCCGGCTGCCGGCGCGCCAAGACCCGATTGATCACGGTGGGGGGCGCCGGGGGGCAGACCGATCCGACCCGCATCCGGCTGGCGGATCTAAGCCGGACCGAACAGGACCCCTTGCTGTCGAAGACCCGCAAATTACTGCGCCGGGATTATGGTTTTCCCGCCAACAGCAAACGCCGTTTCGAGGTACCGGCGGTCTACTCCACCGAACAGCCGATCTTCCCTACGGCGGAGGGTGGGGTCTGTCTGGACCGACCCACCGCCATGGAGGGTTCCCTCAACTGCGGCGGCTTCGGCTCGGTAATGACCGTGACCGCGAGCTTCGGCATGGTGGCGGTCGCCCATGTATTGAAGAAGCTGGTAGAGAAGCCATAAAGCGGCTCAAGCGGTAGGTTTGTCCCTTCCCCCCCTCAGGAGGGTGTTGTAAAAGTCCTTCCATGGGGCTTTTACAACACGGAAGTAGAAAAATGCGATTTCTCGTTTCCTTGATTTTCAATGGCTTGCAGCCGTCGAAAATGGCGGCCCCTCCATGGACCGCATCGGGCGCCTTTTGCGACACCCGCCTCAGGGGAGCATATTAAAATGGGGAGAATTCGTAGTTCGAATAAGCGCAGCGCATTCCGACAAATATCTAACCACCCCCCGTCTTGATCGCAAGTGCCACCGTATAGGCTCGGCCCTGCTTGAGCTTGTCGTAGTTGCCGAACACCTCGGTCAGATTGCGCTTCATGTATTGGCGCAGGCCGTTGATGGTCACCACATAGAGCTTGCCGTTCGGCTTCAGCCGTGCCCTGGCGTCGTGCAGGATCAGGCTCAGCAGCTCCTTGCCCACCTTGGCCGGGATGTTGGAGGCGATCACGTCGAAACGCAGTTTGGGGTCGATGTGATCGAAGCCGTTGCTCAAATGGGCCTGGGCATTGTTCAGCTGGTTGCGTTTGGCGTTGGCGTTACTGTAATGCACCGCCATGAAATCCTTGTCCACCATCAGGGTCTGGCCCTGGGGTGCGCAACGCGCCATATAGAGACCGATCGGCCCGTAACCGCAACCTAGGTCAAAGCAGTCGGCGTCCGGCTTGACCACCATATGTTCGATCAACAGACGGGTACCTTCGTCGATCTCCCGGGGCGAGAAGATGCCCCAGGTTGAATGGAAGGTGAAGTCGAACTCACCCAGACGGGTGGTGAAAACAATGTCCTGGCGCAGTTTGTCGAGTTTATCCGGGTCCGGCATGGCGCGGAGTGTTACCCGCAATCCCCACGAAGTCAATCGAGTATCAGCGCCAGGGTCTCCAGGATAGTGTCGGTGCTGTGATAGTCCACCGGGATCGGCCAGTATCCCATGCCCTGTTGCAGCACCAGCGAGGGGAAGCTGTGGGCCCCCATGTTGCGGGCCTGCTCGATCTCCTCATCCAGCAGCCATTGGGTCTGCGGGCTGTTCAACAGTTCAACGAAGCGCTCACCGGGCAGGCCGAGGTCGGTCGCCAGGCGGATCAGCACTGTATCGTCGGAGGGGTTCTGGGCCTGTAGATAGTAGGCCCGCTGGATGCCCAGGATCATGGGGTTCTCAGCCGCCGGGTCGAGCTGACGGGCGGCGAGCACCGCCCGGCAGGCCGGATAGGTGGCGCGGCGCGGTCGGGTCAGACGCCAGAAATCGAAATTAAATTGGGTGTCCGGGAGTTTCTGTTGGATGCGCCGCCAGGTGTCCTGCAGCTGCTGCTGCATGGTGGTGTCCATCGGCTGGTCGGTGTCCCGGGCCAGCCCGCCCAGCAGCTGCTTGAATTCAATCCCGACTGGCAGCGCCTTTCGCAGGGTCAGCAGGGTGGGGCGGAAGGCCCAGCACCAGCTGCACATGGGATCGTGGACATAGTAGAGCGTGGGCATAAGTACGGCGGACTAGGGCAGATCCGGACAGTGGATGCTGTCCAGATCCACCCGGGTGCAGTGGTCGAACAGGGCGCGGCTGTCTGCGTTCTCCAGGATCTCCCGGGCCACCAGGTAACCGGTGGCGGACCAGACCTGGTAGAAGTTGGCGCGCCGTCCGATCAAACCGCCGTGTTTACCGTCATAGTATTCCGGCCAGACATCCGCCTCGATGCGTGCACCGACCAGCTGCAGAGCCCGTTCCGCCAGATCACTGCGGCGAGTGCGCAGCGCCGCGCCGACGAAGGGCCAGATCAGCACCGGCCAGTTGCCGCCGTTGTGGTAGGACCAGGCCACGTTCTTCGGATCGCTGCCGGTCGACAACAGCCACTCTTTGCCGGTGATGGCCGGGTAGACGATCTTTACCGGCATCTCGCCCATGAGCCGGTCCCAGTGGAGTTCGAACAGGTTCATGATGCCCTGGGACTCTTCCGGGAGTGGCCAGGTCGAACAGGATGGCCAGCAGATTGCCCTGGGTGAAGAAACGGAAGTCGACCCGTCCCGGCCCCTGGTTGCCCGCCAGATAGCCCGCATGCATATCGAGCCAGCCGTCCATCCAGTCCGGGATGCTCTCCGGATAGACGTTGAGTTCATTGATCGCGTCGATGCCGAACTCCTCCGCCTTGAAGCGATGGATCTCGTTGAGCCGGGTGCGATCCACCCAGTAATGGCGGCGCACATAGACGCGCAGACTGCGGATGCGCAGATCGAGATTTTCCAAGCAGCGCGAGTCTCCTTGCCGCTGCAGCTGAGCAGCTGGCGCGCGCTCAGCAGCATGCCGTAGAACAGGGCCTGGATCTCCAGCGGGTAGCCGTAGACCCCCATGCGCCGGTCGATCATGAACGAACCGTCCGGCACCAGCAGGGTAGGGCGCGGATTCGAAGCGCTCGCGCAGATAGAGGTCGAGGATCTCCCGCATGCAGGTCTGAACCTCGGTGTCTTTGACATAATCCCAGTCGCCCGTGGTCGCTACATAGGCGCGCAGCAGAAACATCCACCACATGGCGGAATCCACCGGGATCACCCGGCCGATGGCGCGCTCGCCGAAATCCGCCTCCAGGGTCTCTTCACCATGCTCGGTACTGACCTTGAAGCTGGCGGGCATCAGACCGCGCGAACGGCTGTGGCCCTTCAGCACCGGCTGTTGACCCCGCAGCTGCATCACGGTGGCGAGAAAATTGCGCACGATCGTCGACCTCACCGCGCATCAGAAACACCAGGGCCGAGGGCACGAAGTCCCGCACGAAGCACTCCGCGTAGTTGGCGGCTACCGGATTCGGGTCACAGGCGGCGGTGGTGCCGACCGGTTGGCCGCGGTAATACAGGATGGAGTCGTCGAGGAGCTTGCGGGCGCTGGTAAGAGGCATAGTGAACTTCCGAGGAAAAGTTGGCACGGTGTGATTATAAACGAAAGGCCAATCCGGGTAGAGATCGCGCCTCGTGAGCGTTCAATTTATCCCAGGATCGATGGGATTGGGAGGCTTAGGCCGGCGGTCGGTTTTGGGTTAAGATTGCAACAGCCTTGCGGCGCCGGGCGGCATACCTGTACGTGCGTTGGGTGGGCGCTGACTCATCGAATATTGGAGACAGACGAGATGTTAGGACGGATTTCTGTGCGGTTTGTTGCTTGCTCTTGGCTGGGCATTCACTGCCCTCGCCGCGGGGGGGATGCCCCAACAACAGGATGAGATCCTGGAGCAGATGGCGGCGCCGACCGGTGGCGACTTCACCCTGCAGTCCCTGCAGGGACCGGTTGCCACCCGGGATCTGCGCGGCAAGGTGCTGATGCTCTATTTCGGTTATACCAAGTGCCCCGATGTCTGTCCGACTTCACTTGCGTACATCACCCAGACTCTGCATGAACTCTCTCAAGACGAGCTGCAGCAGGTCGTCGAGCCTCTTCATCAGCGTCGATCCCAAACGCGACAAGCGTGCAGACGCTGGCCGATTATGTGGGCTATTTCCACGAGAATTTCATCGGCCTGACCGGCACCGCGGCCGAGATCGCGGCGGTGGCCAAGCTGTATGGCGTGCAATACAACGAAGCGGAGCTAAAGGATTCCGCTTTCGGCTATTCGGTCAACCATTCGTCCGCCACCTATCTGATCGATAAACAGGGCAATCTGCGCTTCGTATTTCCCCATCAAACCGCTCCCTCGATCATGCTGGAGGGCCTGCGTTACCTGTTCGCGGAAACCCCCTGAAGATCTTCGCCGGCGGAACAATGCATGCGCATACGCGTCAATGGGCCCCTGAGGATGTCCTCGATTACTGGTTCTCCGCACGCCTGCAGCAGCACTGGTTTGCCTCGACCCCGGCGCTGGACAGGGAAATCAAACAGCGCTACGCCGCGCTGTGGGAGCAGGCGGCCAAGGGTGAACTGGACGCGTGGCGCGCCACGCCCAAGGGGAGCCTGGCGCTGGCGATTCTGCTGGATCAGTTCCCTCTGAATATGTTTCGCGGCACGCCTGCAAGCTTCAGCACGGAAGCTAAGGCGATCGAGGTGACCTTGCATGCGGTAGCCCATGGCCTGGATAAGCAACTCGAGGTAGGCAAGCGGCTCTTTTCTGTACATGCCGCTGATGCACAGCGAGAACGGCGTGCATCAGGCGCTCTCGATCCGGCTGTTCGACCAGCCCGGTCTGGAGGAGAATCTTAAGTTTGCCCGGCATCACCAAAAGATCATCGAGCAGTTCGGCCGTTTTCCGCACCGCAATGCGATCCTGGGCAGGCCGAGCACTCCTGCGGAGATCGCCTATCTGAATTCGCCGCGCGCCTTCACAGGCTAAGCGAACATCCTGACCGGCCTAAAAAGCGCGCTTTGAACTGAGGATGCGCGGCCAGCGGTCGTGCACCGCATCCTCCAGCTCCGGGGTGATGGTGACCACATAGAGGCGCCGCTCGTGATCCCAGTGCGCCACCAGGCCCTGGATCCACTTGCCGGGGGTGACGTCGAACCAGTGGCTGTTGCCTTCGATGTCCTTCTCCATGAACTGGGAGACGGTGATCTTCACCGGGGTCGGCAGCCATTTGTCCCAGCGTCCGGCATAGATCGAGTCGAGCCGGGCCCAGCCCCCCAGGGGCAGGCTGGCCGGCCTGGTTCTTGCGCCGTCCCCAGGGCAGCAATTCCACGCCGCCGTGTTTTTTCCTCACCGGCAGGCAGGCCTTGGGGTTGGGGAAGTAGGTCCTGACCTCCTGGCCGTCGATCAGGTAGTAGACGCCGCCGCACATGGTATTATCGCTGCAAAATGGTTTCACGATGGCCGAACGGCTTCCAGGCCGGCGCGATGACGTTGGGCATGCGCGAGCGGGCGAGCAGGCGGGTCGGCGCCAGGGTGAATTCGCCGTAGCGCCGGTTGACCGCGTCCATGGCCTGGTTGAGCCGGTCCTGGCGCTCGCGCTGCGGCTCCAGGAAGTCCATTTGCAGCCCGGCAGGCGCCGGGTCCAGGGCGGTGATCTGCACCTGGTGGCAGCCCTGGCCGGCCCACACCTCGCCCATGAAATGATCGCACAGGCGCACGATATCGGGGGCGTGATCGGTGGGCGGATTGCAGCGGTATTTGCGCCCGAGAAAACCCGCGTCGATGCGCACGCCGATGAAGAAGCGGCTGGCGCGGAAGCGGTGCAGGCGCAGGCGGGCGGCGACCTTTTCCGCCATGTGCAGCAGAAAGGTCTGGATGATCTCCGGGATCCTTGGTGTTGGGGGGCATCACCTTGCCGTGACCGATGGATTTGGGCGCGGCCACCTCGGTGTGCACCGGGTCCGGATCGAGCCCCTGGGTCATCAGCCAGATACGCCGCCCGGGGTTGCCGAAACGCCGGCCCAGTTCGCCGATGGGCAGCCGGCGCATGTCGCCGCAGGTATGTACGCCGCGCTCCGCCAGAAAGCGACCGATGCCGTTGGCGATGCCGCAGAGTTCGGTGACCGGCAGCGGGGCCAGGGTGGCGCGGGCCTGGGCCGGCGGGATGACGGTCAGACCATCGGGTTTGTGTCGCTTGGCGGCATATTTGGCGGTGGTCTTGTCGCCGCTCAGCCCCACCGAGCAGAGCACCCCGCCGGAGGCCTCCAGTACGGTCTGTTTGACCCGTCGGGCGATCCGTTCCGGCGGTCCCAGCAGACGCTGGCAATGGGTGACGTCCAGAAAGGCCTCGTCCACCGAGAAGATCTCCAGGTCCGGGGTGATGTGGGAGAGCGCCGCCATGATGTCCGAGGAGATCCGGGCGTAGCGCTCCGGGTGGGCCGGCACCTGAATGAAGCCGGGACAGATGCGCTGCGCCTCTTTGAGGCGCATGCCGGTGCGCACCCCGTAGGCGCGGGCCTCGTAGGAGCAGGTGATGATGCAGGTGCCCTGGGCGCCGTTGGTGACGCCGATGGGACGGCCCTGCCACTCCGGGTGGTCGATCTGCTCAACGCTGCAGAAGAAGGCGTTCATGTCCACCAGGATGATGGCGCGGGGCCAGGTGGAGGCTTTTTGTGAATCGGATCGGTCCATTATTTTCTATTATTTGCCTCAAGAAATACTTTTAACTAATTAATATAAAATTAAAAAAACAGGTTTACTTCATGATGATTCGAAAAGTGAAAAACCTGGAACGAAGCGGGCATCAATCCCATCTTCATCACCCCTCAGGTCTGGTTCATGGGTAACGGCGCAGCTGCCCGACCAGCACGCCCTGGATACGGACCCGCTCGGCGGGGTAGCTGAGGGGGGCGACCCGGGGGTTGGCGGCGAGCAGCAGGATCTGCCGTCCGGGCGGTGTTGCAGACGCTTGAGGGTGGCCTCCTCGCCATCGATCAGGGCCACCACGATCTCGTTCTCCTGCGCGGTCTCCTGGCGCTTCACGATGATCAGGTCGCCGTCCAGGATGCCCGCCTCGATCATGGAGTCTCCCTTGACCTGCAGGGCGTAGCGATCGGGGCCGAGCAGATAGTCGGCGAGATTGAGGCTCTCCTGCTCCGGGATCGCCTCGATCGGCCGGCCGGCGGCGATGCGGCCCAGCAGGGGCAGTTTCAGGGTGGCGCCCGGTGGCTCGTCGGTGAGTTCGATGCCCCGCTTGCGTCCCGGGATCAGGCGCAGATAACCGGCCTCCGCCAGCGCCTGCACATGGCGATGGGCGGTGCCTTTGGAGCGAATACCGATACCTGCCGCAATCTCTTCGAGGGAGGGAGCGTAACCCTGGCTGGCCAGATACTGCCGGATGAAGTCGAGGGCCTTGTGTTGGGTGGCGGTGAGCATCTGATAAAGTTTTCAAAATGTTCTCATGGCTGATGGCTAGAGTATAGAACATTTTGAGAACTGTAAAGGTGCCGCGCGCTTCGCCCGAGCCCGCTGTGTTTTGCTGCCTGAGCCTAAAAATCTCTTTTCTTGTCGTAAGTTATCATCTATATTTTTACCCACAATAAAGAATGAGGAGCAATCATGCCAAAGGAGATTTTTCAACGATTCGCCCTGGGTCTGGCCATCATCATGCTGAGTGCCTGGGGGGTGATCCTGATTGTCGCACCGGAAAGCATCACTCCCCTGTTCAGCACGGAGCCGGTGAACCATGCCTTTGCCGGGATGATGGGGGCTGCGTTACTGGGTCTGGCTTTCATTTCGCTGGCCGGTATCACCCGCTGGATCCCGACGCAGCGGGCCTTGGGCATCGCGATGGCCATCCTGGTGGTGGAGACCGCCTATCTGATGCTGGGGGCCGGGGTTATGCTGGTGACATTACCCACCACGGTCAGTCTGGTCACGGCCGCGGCAGTGGCGTTTTTTCTCCTGATCTGAAACGACGATTGTGAACTTTTGTGTCGGAATTCTTTACGTTTTTTCCGGCATGTCATTCTTATCTCTGAGTAACTCATTGGAAGCCTGGGAAGATAACGTAGCTGGCATTAAATTTGCTTTATCGATAAATACGGAGCCTAAGAACTGTTCTGGGATGGATAGATGACCAAGGTAGACACCTCCAAATGTTGATATTTATTCGATTACTGCCCGAATCGGTTACCCAAGGAGAGTTACGCAAGTTCGTCGAAAAAGCCATGCATTCTCCGTGGCGCAGTCTGTTTTTTAGCCATAGCAAGATTCATACGGCAGAGATCAGAAAACTGGTGAATCGGGCGACAGGTTCTGTTGAATATCACGGTATCGTCGATATCGAACCCGCCAAAGGGGCGGTAGCGGCCATTCGCAGGCTCGACCGAACCCCGCTGCGAGGGAAAACGGTGGAGGTGCGCAAGTACTACCAGCGCTCCCCCTTGCGGGATCGGCGAGGCGGCGAGGCGGCTGGGGAGTCGTCCGATAACCGTCGTAAACGGGATCGGCGCCGGCCAAACCTGGTGGCGGAATCGGTGACGATATCCGGTCCGCTGCGGCCCGGTCGTCTGAAAGCATCTAAGGTTTCACCTGAGATACTGCGTATCATAAACTGAAATAACGTTTTTTGAGTCAAACCCCACCGCTGTAGACCACCTCGTAATAGGTTTTTTTCAGCTCGGCCTTGTGCTGGGTCTCCTCGTTGGCCAGAAATGCGAACAACGCCTGAATCGGACCGGGTGCCGTGCTTTCGGACAGGGCGCGGTACTGTTCCATGGCGGCATGTTTGCGTCCATCGCCACGTCTGGCGCTCGCAGCATGACAAAGATGACAGAAAGACCCAGGGAAACGACGGAGGTGGCGGCGACCGCCGCGATATGGTTTTGAACGATCAGCATAGCCATGGCAGACGCCAACATCACCAGCACCATCAGCAGGGCAAACCAGGTTTCCATTGGGACCATTATTTGAGTTCCTCGCCGGTTGTTTTGGGAGACTGCTGCCAGGGTTTGACGCCAGCGATCAGCATGGCCCTGGCAAGGGTGGATGATCCCGCCGGATTGGTGAACAGGATAAAACCGGCGATCACCAGCAGCTTACCCCACCATTGGGGGAACAGCAGGCCGATACCCAACATAATCGCCATAGCGCCCAGGGTTACTGCCTTGGTGCCCGCCTGGATCCGGTTGTAGGGATCGGGCATGCGCAGCAGACCCAGGGCGCCAAGGAAGGTAAAGACCGAACCCATGAGCAGCAGGATGTCCGCCGCAATTCTCATGTTCGGCCCCCCTCGATGGCGCGCAATGGCCACCACTCCGACAAATGCCAGGGTGCCATAGATCAGTGCAACGTCCAGGTAGAGCGGGCTGCTATAGATCGCCGCGATCACCACCAGCCAGATGGTGGTGATGACGGACAGGGGAGTCCGCTGCGACCACCCGATCAGGTGCGCTGGGCCCGATCAGCAGGCGCAGCAGGCCCCAATAACACAGCGCCACACAACAGCAGCAGAGAGAGTTGTTCCAATAGGTTCAGACTCATTTGAGGAATCCCTTCAGGTGTCGCTCGAAACCGGAGACGATGGCCTGGGTCGCGCGCTCCAGATTGGTATCTGGCGGGCAATCGATCCAGTGGATCAGCAGCCTGGCGTCGTCATTGACATCGATGGAGAGGGTGCCAGGGGTCAGGGTAATGCTGTTCGCCAGGATTAATTGACCCAAGGGTGATTGTAATTCTGTGATTTCAACCCGAATCCTCTTAAAGTCTGTGTAATTGTTGCTGCCAATGAGAGCACGCCATTTTGACCTGCTGATGAACGGGCCCGATCAGCCCATGTCTCATGCCGCCGCCTCTTCCATCAGGGGCGGTGGAAAGTAGGCTTCAGCGATCGAATTGTGCAGATAGCCCAGACAGATCTGCAGTTGATCGATGAAGACATGCAGGAGTTCGTTGTCCATTTCCGCCATGGGCGCATCGGCGATCATGCGTTTGATATGCTGCAGGATCGCAAGGGGTTCGGCATTGTGTGGCAGACAGGACAGGTTGTAGGTGATGTTCTCGATGCAGTAGGTGAATGAACGGGGAAACTCCGCCTTTCGGAACAGGAAGGTCAGTACATCGATGCGGCTGATCCTCACCTGCATGCTCTGCCGATACATCTGATAGGCGCTCAGACACTCCAGCATGCTCATCCACAACATATCCTCATAGGGCCGTAGTTCCGGGACATCCTCCGGAATGGGGTTTTCCGATTTCACATTGATGATGCGGGTCGTCATGTCCGCCCGTTCCAGCTTCTTCCCCATATTCAGGAAGTGATAGCCCGTGTCGTGGTTCATGGTGCCTGCCAGCAGGCCCGCATGCTGCTGCAGACCGCTGATGATCAGTTGCAGAAATTCGTGACGACCCTGGCGGGCATAGCTGATCTGTTTGCTGTCGACCACGTGATGATAGAAGCCATTGAGCTCCTCCCAGGCCTCCCGCGGCAGAATGTCCCGGATGGTGCGCGCATTCTCGCGGGCGAAGGCGAGGTTGGAGAGGATCGAACCGGGATTGCTCTCGTCGGTGATGAGAAAATTGACCACCCGCCGTTCGGTGACCTCGTCATGCCGCTCGGCATAGGCGCTGTTAAAACCGAGGATGCGGATCAGCGGCTCCCAACCCGGTGTAATGTCCTTGGGCAGGTCGAGCATCAGGTTGGTGTTGACGTTGATCAGGCGCGCCGTGTTCTCGGCGCGCTCCAGATAACGGCCCATCCAGTAGATGGTTTCAGCGACACGGGAAAGCATCTCTCTATCTCCTGTGAGTTCTCGGGTTGTCTGGTTTTCTCTGGTTCAACTGTCGACGATCCAGGTATCCTTGCTGCCGCCGCCCTGGGATGAGTTGACCACCAGCGAGCCTTTGCGCAGGGCGACCCGGGTCAGCCCGCCGGTAGTGACCTTCAACTCGCGGCCGCTCAGGATGAAGGGGCGCAGATCCACATGCCGGGGTTCCAGCTGGCCCCGCGCCAGGGTCGGTACGGTGGAGATGCCCAGGGTCGGTTGCGCGATGTAGTTGCGCGGGTCCGCCTGAATCAGCTTGGCGAACTCCTCGCGTTCCGCCCGGGTGGAGGCGGGTCCCACCAGCATGCCGTAGCCGCCGGATTCGTTGGCGGGTTTCACCACCAGTTCCGCCAGATGCTCCAGCACATAGGCCAGGGACTCGGGGTCCATGCAGCGCCAGGTGGGCACATTCGGCACCAGCGCCTCCTGATCCAGATAGTAGCGGATGATGTCCGGGACATAGGAATAGACCACCTTGTCGTCCGCCACGCCGGCGCCGGGGGCATTGGCCAGGGCCACATTGCCCGCTTTCCAGGCCCGCAACAGTCCGGCCACGCCCAGAGTGGAATCGGGATTGAAGGCCTCGGGGTCCAGGAACAGATCATCGATGCGCCGGTAGATCACATCCACCCGGGACAGTCCCTCGATGTTGCGCATGTAGACACAGTCGTCGTCATCCACCACCAGATCGCGGCCTTCCACCAGCTGGCAACCCATCTGCTGCGCCAGGTAGGCGTGTTCGAAATAGGCCGAGTTGTAGATGCCCGGGGTCAGCACCACGATCTCCGGATTGTCACTCGGTCTTGGGGAGAGGGTGGCCAGGGTATTGTAGAGATCGCCGGGATAGGTGTTGACCGGCAGCGGACTGTAGGTCTCGAACAGTTCCGGGAAGACCCGCTTGGTCACCAGGCGGTTCTCCAGCATGTAGGAGACCCCGGAGGGTACCCGCAGATTGTCTTCCAGGACGTAGATCTTGCCGTCAGTGTGGCGCACCAGATCGGAGCCGCAGATGTGGGCCCAGACCCCCAGGGGTGGATCCACTCCCACGCACTGGCTCGCGGAAGTTGACCGATTTGGCCAGCACAGAGGCGGGAAAGACCTTGTCCTTGATGATCTTCTGCTCATGGTAGAGATCGTCGATGAACAGATTGAGCGCCTGCACCCGCTGTTTCAGGCCGGCCTCGACCTGGTCCCACTCCTTTTTGGGAATCAGACGCGGGATGATGTCGAAGGGCCAGGCGCGATCGATGGAACCCTCCTCCGCGGAATAGACCCGGAAGGTGACGCCCATCTGCTTTCATTGCGAGATCCGCCGCCTGCTGCCGTTCGTTGAGTTCCTCTTTATCGAACTTTCTCAGGTAACTCACCAGCTTGCGGGCGTAGGATCGGGCATGGCCCTTGGGGGTGATCAGTTCATCAAAGAACGGATGGTTTTCGAAGGCCTCCAAGTTGATGCTCATGACTGACCTCCATTAGCAGGGGGTACGACGAAGATCGAGGGTCCAGGGAAAGTCGGGATTCAACGGTTCCTCGGGTGGGACCAGCCGCCCGCCGGTGTGACCGTGCTGGGTGAAGCGCGCCAGGCGTCTGGCTTCCGCCTCGTAGGCATTCACCGGAAAGGCTTCGGAATTGCGCCCGCCCGGATGGGCGACATGATAGGTACAGCCGCCCAGGGAGCGTTGATTCCAGGTGTCCACCACATCGAATACCAGGGGCGACTGGGCCGGAATCGTCGGATGCAGACCCGAGGGTGGCTGCCAGGCCTTGTAGCGCACCCCGGCGACGAACTCGCCGCGGGTGCCGGTATTGCGCAGGGGCACCCGGCGACCGTTGCAGGCGATGACGTAACGCCCCGGCGTCAGGCCACTGGCCTTCACCTGCAGGCGCTCCACCGAGGAGTCCACGTAGCGTGCGGTGCCCTGGGCGGTGACCTCTTCGCCCAGCACGTTCCAGGGCTCGATGGCGAACCTGAGTTCCAGCTCGATATCATCCACGTTCATGGTGCCGTAGCGGGGAAAACGGAATTCGATGAAGGGATCGAACCAACTCATGTCGAAACCATGGCCGGCCTGGTTCAGGTCGCTGACGACGTCGGCGATATCCCGCTCCACGTAATGGGGCAGCATAAAACGGTCATGCAGTTCCGTACCCCAGCGCACCGGCTCCCGTTGCATACGGGTGATCCCAGAAACGGGCGATCAGGGAACGCAGCAGCAGCATCTGCACACTGCTCATCTGGGCGTGGGGCGGCATCTCGAAACCACGGAACTCCACCAGTCCCAGGCGGCCGCTGGCGCCATCCGGTGAGTAGAGTTTATCGATACAGAATTCGGCGCGATGGGTGTTGCCGGTCAGATCCACCAGCAGATGACGCAGAACCCGGTCCACTACCCAGGGCATCGGGGTTTCGTGGGGCGGCAGTTCCTTGAAGGCGATACCCAGTTCATACAGGGCGTCATCCCGGGCCTCGTCCACCCGGGGGGCCTGGGAGGTCGGGCCGATGAACAGCCCGGAGAACAGGTACGAGAGGGCCGGGTGATTCTGCCAGTAGATGACCAGGCTGCGCAGCAGATGAGGGCGGCGCAGGATCGGACTGTCGGCGGGAGCGGCGGCGCCGATGGTCACATGGTTGCCGCCGCCGGTACCGGAGTGACGCCCGTCCAGCATGAACTTCTCGGTGCCGAGGCGCGATTGACGGGCCTCTTCATAGAGTACGGTGGTGTTCTGCACCAGTTCCTGCCAGTTGTTGACGGGATGGATGTTGACTTCGATGACCCCCGGATCCGGGGTGATCATGAAACGTTGCAGGCGCGGATCATGCGGAGGTTCATAGCCTTCCATCACGATCGGCAGGCTGCTCTCCAGCGCCGCGGCCTCAATGGCGTTGACCAGATCCAGATAGTGCTCCAATTCTTCCAGGGGCGGCAGGAACACATGCAGGTGACCGTTGCGCGGTTCGACACACAAGGTGGTGCGAATCAGCGGGGCTTGCCCCCTGGCCGCCTTACTATTCAGGTCAACCGTGCGATCGTCGGCCGCCAACGGCTGTTCGGGTAATGGCATGGTGTCACCCTGGCGCACCATGCGCAGGCGGTCACGAATCTCCGGTACCAGTTTTCGCTGGTCGAACGGGTCCTTCTGCACGACCCTGTGGCGCTGGCGCTCGGGTTCCCAGAGCAGGGAGTCCAGCGGCAGGCGATAGCCCATGGGTGAATCGCCGGGGATCAGGAACAGTTTACCGCGGCGAAACGACCATTGACTGGAGATCCAGCTCTGGTTGGTGTAATCCCAGGCGATGGGCAGGGTATAGCCGGCTACGGCGTCCAGGCCTTGTTCGAAGATGCGCAACACCCTGGCGCGTTCGATGGGGTCTTTCAGCTTGCTATCGGTAACGTCCACATTGACGGGTAGCATGCCCTCTTTCCACAGGTAATAGGCGCCATCCTCGAAGCCTGGTTTGATGTAACGGTTATCCAGCTCCAGATGCTTTGCGATGCGCTCGATCAGACGTTGCGCATGTTCAGTCGAGTGGTGTTTCGCAGAACCGGGATGATCGAGCAGCTCCGGATGGCTCCATACCGGTTGTCCATCCTTGCGCCAGGCGCAGGTCATCGCCCAGCGCGGCAATTGCTCGCCTGGATACCATTTCCCCTGGCCATAATGCAGCACGGCGTCCTTGCCGAAGGTCTCTTTCAGACGCCGCAGCAGCACCCCGGCGCGCTCCAGCTTGTGGGCGCCGAGTGCCGCGGTATTCCATTGCGGACTGTCCATGTCATCGATCGAGACGAAGGTAGGTTCGCCACCCATGGTGAGACGCACGTCACCCGCTTGCAACACACTGTCCACCTCATCGCCCAGGTTCAGGATCGCCCGCCACTGATCCTCGGTGTATGGTTTGGTGACCCGCGGGTCCTCATGGATACGGCTGACCTTGTTCTCGAACTTGAAGGTCACCTCACACTGGTCGGTTTTACCGACGATGGGGGAGGCGCTGGTGGGGTCGGGGGTGCAGGCCAGCGGGATATGTCCCTCACCGGCAAACAGCCCGGAAGTGGGATCCAGACCGACCCAGCCGGCCCCGGGGATGAAGACCTCCGCCCAGGCATGCAGGTCGGTGAAGTCGGCCTCCGGTCCGGAAGGCCCATCCAGGGACTTTTGATCGGCGGCGAGCTGGATCAGATAACCGGAGACGAAGCGCGCCGCCAGACCCAGGTGACGCAGGATCTGCACCAGCAGCCAGCCGGTGTCCCGGCAGGAACCGGTCTTGCTGTGCAGGGTCCTTTCACAGGTCTGGATGCCGGGCTCCAGGCGAATGGTGTAGCCGATCAGCTTTTGCAGTTCCTGGTTCAACTCCACCAGAAAATAGACGATATTCGGTCCCTTTAATTCAATCGCATCCTTATGTTCCGGATTGTCCTGCTCGGCATCCGCACGGGTCATCGCCATGCCCAGATCAGCCGCTTTCAGCTTGTCCAGCAGTTTATTCAGTAAGGGGCCGGACTCCTTGATTTCGAAATAGGGGGTCAACTCCTTCTGCAGTTGGGTCTCGTACTTGAAGGGATAGTAGGTGGCCGATTCCTCGACGAAGAAATCGAAGGGGTTGATAGTCACCATGTCGGCGACCAGGTTCACATCCACAATCAGTTTCTTGGTCTTTTCCGGAAACACATAACGGGCGATGAAGTTACCGAACGGGTCCTGCTGCCAGTTGAGATAGTGGGTCTTGGGTTCCACCTTCAGTGAGAAGTGATGCAACGGTGTGCGGGTATGGGGCGCTGGACGGAGGCGAATCGTATGGGGTGATAGACTGACCGGCCGATCATAGTGATATTCGGTACGGTGGTGGATAGCGACACGTACTGACATGGTGCGTTATTTGTCCTTTATTGGTGCAAAAAAGTCGCAAGTATGCTTTAAATACCCGGATAGTGATCGCAGGGCATATTTTATGCCAATGCTATACTATGAAAAAATATAGTAGTGCTTCTGTAGTGTCTCCACAATCGTTATTGGTTTAATATTTAAAGCAAGTTCAAATTTAGAGAATCTGAATATATGACATATTGTCTTGGGATCTGCCTCAAGGAGGGTCTCTTGTTGGCCTCCGACTCGCGGACCAATGCGGGCGTTGATTATGTAACGAGTTATTCGAAGATGCATCTTTTCACGCCGGCGCCGGATCGGCTGTTCATCCTGCTCTCCGCGGGCAACCTCGCGACCACCCAGGAGATCATCAATCATATCAACCGGGACCTGGACTTTCCCAGTGGAGGGGAAAACCTGCTGTCGGCCCGCTATCTTTTCGAGGCGGCGGACTATGTCGCGCGGGTAAGCCGGCAGGTGCAGAACCTGCATAATCAGGCCCTGCAGCAGTCCGGCGTGAGCGGCGAGGTGACCCTGATCCTCGGGGGGCAAGTACAGGGACAGCCTCACGGGCTGGTGCTGATCTATCCGCAAGGTAATTATATCGAGGCTTCCGAGAACACCCCGTATCTGCAGATCGGTGAGACCAAGTACGGCAAACCCGTATTGGACCGACTGGTGCAATATGACATGGCCTTGCACGATGCCGCCCGTCTCGCGCTTGTCTCCCTGACCTCTACCGCCAATTCCAATATTACCGTAGGCCCCCCCTTCGAGCTCTCTATCTATCGCAGCGACGAGTTCCAGCTGGCCACCCGCTGCCACTTCGAATCCGATGGCAACTATATGCAGCAGCTCGAAGCCTCCTGGCGCCAGGGATTGCAACAGGTGTTCGAAAACCTGCCCCGTTTCGAATGGGAACTGAGACAGGCCGCCGACCCCAACGCCGGCTTCGGCGAGTGTGAGGCGCCGGTGGTCACCAACGGCAGTAACTAAAGGGTATTGTTGCGATCTGGCGCCGTCGCCCTTAGCCTGATTCCAGGTCTATCAGGGCAAAGGGCTGAATTATGCAGACGGTTCATTCTGTCTGAGCAAATCCCTCGTGCAGGCGATCCAGCTGGGCGTAGGTTTTGTTCAGCCAGGTCTTGACCCGCTGTCGCTCAAGCAGCCCCAAGCTAGGGCCGAGTTCACTCCTGGTATTGTGTGCAGCGCCCCAGAAACTGGCGCTGATGTGATCGATCTTGCGCATGGTCGGTGGATGCAGTCCGGGTAGATCGATCAGCCTTGCCCCGAGATCTTGCACCAGTGAGGTATTTTCGGAGGCGTCGAAATAGGAGAAGTCGCTGCCCCGGCCGTAGTTGCGCACCACCACGTAACTGGCGCTTTTGCCATAGCCATCCAGCAGATTCCGCAGCAGCTTCAGGGTGTCTGCGCCGTCGTCCATGACGTGCCAGAAAGTCAGGGCGATACCGAGTTCATCGGCAAACTCGAGCAGACCGGCTTCGCTCACCCAGCGGTCCAGGTGTTTGGAGGCTTGCGCCGCCATGTCGACGATGGTGGTAACGCCGGATTCCGCTGCCTGTTCGATGATCCGGTCGGCACTTTCGAACTCAGTGAGATCTACGGACTCGGAGTAGTCCGCGTAATATCGCAACATCGCGCCATGGGAGAGATCCGCGTCGAATACCTTGAAGGGTATCTCTCTGTCGATGTAATACTGGGCGAGCAACCGGGCCATGACAGATTTGCCCACACCGCCCTTCTCCCCGCCGATAAAATGGATACGACTCATAGTCTGGATTCTGTCCTATGTTCAATGCTGATGAAGCGGTTAATGACGTTCGTTGGTTGGTGGGACGGCAGCTGCAGCCATGGACTGCATTTCCAGCAGCTCGGCTTCCACACCCGCGGCATGGGTCAGTTCCGCCACATTCTGTTTTGTGAAGAAACCGTCGAAATCACCGAAACGTTGCACGTATTCGATGATCAGTGAAGAGTGTTCCGAGGCGCCGGAGAAGATCTGCTTGATCCCCTCTTCCCGCGAACCGATCACATCGAGCAGGAATTTCTTACCCTGGCTGGCGATGGCGTTGACAACGTAGTCGATGTTTTCCATCCCGTCATGCTCGCCGTCAAGCACCCCGATCGCCAGATGGTGCAGACGTGGTCCATAGTTGCGCACGAAGGTCTCCGTGGGGGAGGGCAGACGCTCCAGGTGATTGACGAAATAGGGGGTGTTGTTGGCGGTGAAGACCTTGGCCGGGCTGTAAACCTCGTCGTCGAAGTGGGCGCTCTTGGTCACGTTGGTGGACGAGTTCTGGTCCTTGATATCGTAGGAACCCCAATAGTAGTAGCTGGATAAAGAGAGCCACTCGAGAATGGCGGTTTCCCGGTTCTGACTGTAGATGCGGGTAGCCAGGTGATCGATGGGGGTAAGCAGATGTTCGATTTCCAGTCTCGCCTGCAGTTCTTTCGCCACCACATAGGCCGCCTGCACATCTTCCCGGATACTCGACAGGCCCAGGGCATAGACCCGCAGCTGATCTTCCGGACGTTCCATGTAGGCAACGATGTTATGGGTATAGGGTGAAGGTTTACTTACCGACAGATTGCCCGGCAGCTCGAGGCGACGCACGTCATCCTGGGAAAAGAAGCGGAACTCCCGTTCATGCTGCAGCCGGGTGACCTCGCTCATGTTCTCCACCCGCAGGATCTCGCCCATGTAACGGCTGTTGGGCTTGCTGGCTCCGATCGGATAGACCTCGTTCAGACTACGGAAGATGCCTCGGGTGTTCGGATCCTTGACCTCTCTCACCAGCAGGTCGGGGGAGTTCATATCGATGCGCAGGATATGGGTCCAGTGAGACTCACTCTCCAGCGTGACGAGGTAGTGGTATGGGGTCATGAGGCAGAGTTCGCCTACATAGCGGACTGACTGATTGGGATCCACGGTGATCATCAGGGCCTCGATCTGTCCGATCATCTCGGTCAGCCCTACTCGATCCCGCTCAGAGAGGAGTTCGCGTAAATAGTGCTCGAAAAAGTCGGAATTTTCTTTGTCTCCGTGCCGTTGAAATAAGAGAGAGTTCATTGACTGCTGTTCCTGGAATCATGGGTTAAACATCGTTGTGTTGTTTCTATTACACAGATTTGGGTATGGACATAGCAAAACTTGAGCCATAATTCTAAAATGGCGAATATATTTTAATATCAATAGGATATATTGAATACATAACAATCTGACAAAACTCCTCCATACAGTGATGCACCCAAAAGGTGCGGTTTTGTTGTTAGGGGAGTGAAATCGGTGCATGACAAGATCCTGATAGGGACTGATGAACAAGGGATGTAATCTTGAGTACGATCAGGCGGCCTGTTGCCAGCTAGATTTTTGGTTAGCGATATGCTCCTATCAACGCCTGGCTAGGGAGGTGGTTTTCAATAGATATGCCAGGCAAGGGTAATCTGTACTTCCAGCTATCTTGGGGCCTGTTTCCCCCGCCATGCCGCGGGTTACGTAGGCCCTGATGTTCGATTGACCCGCTAGAGAGCGCTAGTCGGTATGGGATAGCAGGTTCGATTCAGCGTTCGGCAGCTTACTGATCAGGTTACGTGCGATCTCTTCGACCACCAGTTGGAAAGAGACCGGTTTCTCCTTGGTGGTATCCCAGGCGTAGTTCAATTCTTCCGCCCCCTCCCAGACGATGGTGCCTTGCTCGCTGTTCCAGATCTGGAAGAACAGGCGGATGTTCGCCTCCTGGGTTTTTACCAGGCGCAGGCCGAAGATGCCGAAACGTCCCGAAGAGTTTTGTTGGAAGCTGGCGAGCTTCAACTGGGCGAGATACCGGGCTCCGGTAACCTCGCTTACCATGTGCAGCGACTCCTTCTTGAAAATACCGGTATCGCTGTAATCGAAATACATGGTCTTGTATTCATCGGCCATGCCGGCCTTGTTGATGGCGCTCAAGGTCTTGGGCAGGCTGATCACTTTGATCTTCGGACGCTCTTGTTGCATCACCTCGGAGAAGATGAAGGCCAGGGTCTGGATATCTTGTTCCCTTCCGGTCACGGTGGAAGGGGTAATGAATGCCAACCCGTGTGTCTCCAGGGCATTGGGTGTGAGAGAGAGATCTTCATACTGCACAGATGATTGGATCTGGTTCGTCGAGCAGCCGGATATTACCGCTATACTCAACGCGAACAGCAGACCCGGCCACCGTCCCCAGGCAGGGGAAAATAGTTGTTTACCCAACTCCTATACCTCAAGATCAAAGCAGTTGGATATATTCTCGACCTAACACGAGGCGAAAACAATAGCTGCAATTGATCGGCATCAGTGTGTAGGGCTATGCATATCTAGCGAACTGGCGGAGTCGCCGGTCTTAGCCGGACCCTTCTGGTGGCGGGTGCTAGGATACGTCCCAGGGGTTGTTTGGGTTTTGCACCTGCCAGCGGTTGACGATCGTGCAAAACAACCGTGCGGTCTGCTCCGTGTCATAGATGGCGGAGTGGGCTTCGTTGCTGTCCCAATCCAATCCGGCGCACTGTGCCGCCCGGGCTAGCACGGTCTGGCCATAGGCCAATCCGGCCAAGCTTACGGTGTCGAAGGTGCTGAATGGATGAAATGGATTGCGTTTGATTTTGCTGCGTTCAACCGCGGCATTCAAAAATCCTAGATCAAAAAAGGCATTGTGTCCCACCAGGATCGCGCGCTTGCAGCCACTCGACTTCACTGCCCGCCGGATCGGGGTGAAAAGCTTCTCCAGGGCCGCCTTTTCAGTCAGGGCCAGGCGGAAAGGGTGACTGGGATCGATACCGTTGAATTCGATCGCCTTGGGATCGATATGGGCTCCCGCGAAAGGTTCAACATGGGCGGCATGGGTTTCGCCTGGCTGTAAGAAACCGGCATCATCCATCCAGATCGTGGTGGCGGCGATCTCCAGCAAGGCATCCTGTTTGGCGTCGAAACCTCCGGTTTCCACATCCACCACGACTGGAATATAGCCGCGAAATCGTTTGGCGATGCTGGGATTGTATGTGATGTCATTCATTTAAGCGGATTGATCCTGAACGGTTTTGGGAGATATCGAATCATCACAGTACCTACTTGTCGTTATCTGAAATTGTTATGCTGGGAGCGGCCAAAGCCCAATTCGCCAAAAAGTTCACGAAGTTCTGTTGCTGTTTTTGTATACTTTATCGCCAATCAGTACTCGTGCTGGTATGAACAATTGAATCGGGTTCTATAATAACTGCTTGGCAATTAATTTTAACAACCTTCGATGCGGGTGCGGTGGGTGCTAGCGTCAGTCCCGATTTACCAGAGACTGATGCCTGTTGAGTTTAGAAACTGCGATCATGAAAATCCATGAGGAAATGGAGGTTGCTCCAGATCGAATTTGTGATATGCAGTATTCATGCATATTCATTTGATTTTTCCTGTAGTCATTCTAGGGGCATGAAATCCATTGTTTACATGGTGGCTGTAAGGATTGATTTAATGATGATATACCCACAAGGGAATAAGAAGGAAAGATAACTCATGATGAGCAGACTAAATCCAGTGCTCAGAATATCCGTTGTTTGCTTGTTGGCGGGTTGGATAGTCTCGGGGTGCGTCTCGATGCCGTCTGTCGACGTTTCAGATCCGCTCGAACCCGTCAATCGGGATGTGGATTGGTTCAACCAAAAGTTCGACAAAAACATCGCCAAGCCAGTAGCCAAGGGTTATCGTAACGTGACACCCGCCCCGCTCGATCGGGGTATCACTAATTTTTTCGGCAATCTGGCGGACATCAATTCAGCGGTCAACAACCTGCTGCAATTGAAACCCCACCGATCCCTATCCGACGTCGGGCGCTTGTCAATCAATACCACCATAGGGCTGTTGGGCTTCTTCGACGTGGCCTCGAATATGGGACTGAAGAGCTACAAAGAAGACCTGGGCCAGACCCTGGGTCACTGGGGTGTCGGGGATACCCCTTATCTGGTCATTCCGTTCCTTGGCCCCAGTAACCTAAGGGATTTTATCGGCCAATTAGGTGACCTGATCATCAATCCGATCTACTACACGAGCGAGGGAATCTACTGGGCACTCCTGACCCTGAACTATATTGATGCTCGTGCAGATCTGTTAGAGACTACCGATGTCCTGGAGGAGGCCGCTGTCGATTCCTATTCTTTCTTGCGTGAAACCTACCAGCAAAATCGGAGAAATAAGATCAATGATGGGGCACCGTCACTCAATGAAACCCAGTTTGAAGATGAGATTCAGTTTGATGATGAGGTCGCGCCGAAAGATTGATCTCGCTTATATCCGCAAGGGTTGTCCGGTTGTAGAGTCCCAGTCAAGCAGTCGCCATTGGATCTGCTCGCCAGCCCTTAACGGGACTAGCCTATCGTCTCCGAGCGGATAATAGGCGGGTACTTCCCAACTCTCTTTTTTCAGGATGATGGTCCCGCTGTTACGGGGTAGGTCATAGAAATCCGCGCCATGGAAGCAGGCGAATCCTTCCAGTTTTTCCAGGGCTCCGGCGCGCTCGAAAGCTTCGGCGTAGAGTTCGATTGCAGCATGGGCGGTATAGCAGCCCGCGCAACCGCAACCACACTCCTTGGTCTGCTGGGCGTGTGGCGCACTATCGGTTCCCAGGAAGAACTTTGGATTTCCGCTGGTGGCGGCCTCGATCAGCGCCGTTTGATGAGTCTCCCGTTTGAGGATGGGCAGGCAATAGTAGTGAGGGCGAATCCCACCCGCCAACATGGCATTGCGGTTGTAAAGTAGGTGGTGGGCGGTGATGGTGGCGGCGACCCGGTTCGATGCGCCGGTGACAAAATCCACCGCTTCCCGGGTTGTGATGTGCTCGAACACCAGCCGGAGTTCGGGGAATTCACGCACCAAAGGTGCAAGATGGCGTTCTATGAAGACCTGCTCGCGATCGAAGATGTCGATCTCGCTGGTCGTCACCTCCGCATGGACCAGCAATGGCATACCCATGCTTTGCATCGCTTCGATGACCGGATAGCGTCTCTTGAGGTCGGTTACCCCGGAATCGGAATGGGTCGTTGCACCGGCCGGATAGAGCTTGACTGCTTTGATGAAACCGCTCGATTTTGCCGTGCGGATCTCTTCGATGGAGAGGTTGTCCGTCATATAGATCGTCATCAAAGGTTCGAATGGCGAATCCTTTGGTAAGGCTCGAAGAATCCGCTGCCGGTACTCCCCGGCCAGTTGAGTGTTACTGACCGGTGGTTTCAGGTTGGGCATGACAATGGCGCGGGCAAAGCATTTTGCGGTGTGGCCGATGACCGAAGCCATGGCTGCCCCGTCCCGTAAATGGAGATGCCAGTCATCCGGTTGTGTAAGTGAGATCTGCATGAGTCGGTAGAATGAGCTGGGAAATCAAATGATAGAAATAACCGATCTTAAATCCATAAATATTTGTAATATCTATTACTAAATTTAATTATTTTCTAATATTATTATTTTCGTAGGCAGTATTGTATCTGCTTTCAAGCACATGATAAAGAACACACATATTACTCTAGGAGAGGTCACATGAAAAATATCGTCAAGGTTGCAGCCGCTGCTGCGCTGATTGCCGCTTCCGCTTCCGCTTCCGCTTGGTGGGGACCTGGCTGGGGTGGCCCGGGTTATGGTAACCGTGGTTGGGGCGACGACTGGTTCGGTGACGGCTGGGGCGATGGCGACTTCAGCTTCGGCATGAGCGGCAGCGCCCGTGGTTCTGGCTACGGCCGGGGTTACAACCGTTACTATGACTACTACGGTCCATATGGGTATGGCGCTCCTTATGGTTACGGTGCTCCTTACGGCTATGGCTCTCCCTATGCCGCTCCGGTCGCTCCCCAGGCTCCTGCTGCGGAAGCCAAGTAAGACTGATCGATTAGCTGAGGGATGCAAGCCGGCACAGGGATGTGCATGAACAAAGAGTTAGCGTGGTTTTCAACATAATTTCTTCAGGGTGTTAAGAATGAAAAAAGTTTCAACTATTGCTGCTGCCATTGCGCTGGCGGCTGCATCAGCCTCAGCAAATGCCTGGTGGGGCAACAATTGGGGTGACGATTTCCTTGGCGATAGCTTCGGCGCCGGAGATTTCGATTTTGGTTTCAGCATGCATGCCAGGGGTCATGGTTATGGTCGTGGTTATGGTTACGATGCGCCTTACTGGGGGTATGCCCCATATTACGGAGTACCAGCCTACGCGGTGCCTGCATTGACCGAAGAACAACAGGCGGCGCTGACTGAGCAGCAGAAGGTATTCGCCGAACAACAGCAGAAGGCCTACGAACAGGCCGTGACCGCCCAGCGCGAATACGCCGAGCAGTTTAATCAAGATCCTATTGCTGCCATGGACGCCCAAATGAAAGCCATGCAGGAGGCAGCGGACGCTCAGCGCGAGCAGATTCAGGCCCAGTTCGATGGTATGGCGCCCGCCATGCCTGAATTGCCTGCCGAGATTTCCAAGCTGATCGAAGAGCGTCAGGCGAAACATGAAGCGATGGTCAAGGAGCGGGAAGCCAGCCGTCCCGAGATGCCTGCCGTCTCCAGCGAGCCGATGGACATCAACAAGCTGATGGATGAGGCCCAGGCCCGCCATGACGAGAGGGTCAAAGAGATGGAGGCGCGTCGCAGTGCCGCTCCTTCCAGACCGGCTATGTCTGCCGAGATGACCAAGCGTATGGCAGAGGCTCAGGCCCGACGTCATGAGATGATCAAAGAAATGGAGGCGCGTCGTGAAGTTGCGATGCAACGCATGCCTTTCGATTATACCGCCTTCCCATCTCGCAAAGACTTCTGAGACGACAAGCCGTTCTGTTAGTTTAAGCAAGCGTATCCGACCCTGTCGGATGCGCTTTTTTACTGGCTAAAGTTTGCGCCACGTCCTGGTCGAGCCTTGATTCCGATGTAATCTGCGGAACCGGTGCAACGCGTGAGATATCGCTTTGGCCGACGGTGATACGACCGGCGAGAGGGGATCGAGTTTTCTTGTTGGCTGCCTATTGATCGCCCGGGTGAGTCCCTACCCAGGGCTTATTGCCTGACGACAGGGTAGTAACATCTGCTGGATTCCACGTTAAATTAACACTGCAATCCAATGATGCTTACGGTATATTTGTATGGTCAATTATGATTATCGGATAGACCAATAATCATTCGTCCATACCCCTTGAATTGTACTGGTTCCAAGGAATCTGAGAGGGGTATTTTTTACAAGTGTAAGAGAACAACGATGTCAATTCGACCCGATATCGACCCCCAGGAGACACAGGAATGGTTGGACGCCCTGGAAGGCGTGCTGGAGAACGAAGGCGTGGAACGCGCCCACTTCCTGATCGAAAAGTTGGTAGACAAGGCGCGTCGTTCCGGTGCGCATCTGCCGTTCAGCGCCAACACCGCATATGTGAATACCATCCCAGTGACCCAGCAGCAGCGCTTTCCGGGTGACCGGGCCATGGAGCGGCGCATCCGCTCCTTTATTCGCTGGAACGCGATGGCGATGGTGGTGCAGGCCAACCGGATCTCCACAGAGCTGGGCGGGCATATCTCCAGTTTCGCCTCGGTCGCGACCCTGTTCGACGTGGGATACAATCATTTCTTCCGGGCCTGCGACAAGGAGCGGGATGGCGATCTGATCTTTTTCCAGGGTCACTCGGCGCCCGGGGTCTATGCCCGGGCGTATCTCGAGGGCCGATTGAGCGAGGATCAGCTGCACAGCTTTCGCCAGGAGGTCGATGGCAATGGTCTCTCCTCCTATCCCCATCCCTGGCTGATGCCGGGTTTCTGGCAGTTCCCCACCGTCTCCATGGGGCTCGGGCCGCTGATGGCGATCTATCAGGCCCGCTTCATGCGCTATCTGCACGATCGCGGGATCATGAATACCGCCCAACGCCGGGTCTTTGCCTTCTGCGGCGACGGTGAGATGGACGAACCGGAGGCCCTGGGTGCGATCTCCCTGGCTGGCCGGGAACGGCTCGACAATCTGGTGTTCGTGATCAACTGCAACCTGCAGCGACTCGACGGACCGGTGCGCGGCAACGGCAAGATCATCCAGGAGCTGGAAGCGGTGTTCCGCGGCGCCGGCTGGCATGTGATCAAGGTGATCTGGGGCGGCTATTGGGATCCGCTGTTCGCCCGCGACAAGAACGGCATTATGCTGAAACGCATGGAAGAGGCGGTGGATGGCGACTATCAGGCCTACAAGGCCAAGGGTGGCGCCTATACCCGCAAGCACTTCTTCGGCAAATATCCCGAGTTGGAGGAGATGGTTGCCGATATGACCGACGAGGACATCTGGCGCCTCAACCGCGGCGGGCACGATCCGCACAAGGTGTATGCCGCCTATGCCGAAGCGGCGGCCCACAAGGGTCAGCCCACGGTGATCCTGGCCAAGACCGTCAAGGGTTACGGCATGGGCGTGGCCGGTGAAGGCCAGAACATCACCCACTCCCAGAAGAAGATGGGGGAAGCGGCTTTGAAAGCCTTTCGTGACCGCTTCAATATCCCGATCGGTGACGACATGATCGGCTCCGCGCCGTTCTACAAACCGCCGGCAGACAGTGCAGAGATGAAATACATGCATGAACGCCGTCAGGCCCTGGGCGGCTACATGCCCCAGCGGCGCAGCCTGGTGACGCCCCTGGAGGTGCCGGCGCTGGATCAGTTCGAGAGCATGCTGGAGGGCAGCGGGGATCGGGAGCAGTCCACCACCATGGCCTTCGTGCGGCTGCTTAACATGCTGATTCGCGACAAGAAGCTCGGCAAGCAGGTGGTGCCGATCGTGCCCGACGAGGCGCGCACCTTCGGCATGGAAGGGATGTTCCGCCAGCTCGGTATCTACTCCTCCGTGGGTCAGCTGTACGAGCCGGTGGACGCGGATCAGGTGATGTTTTACCGCGAAGACAAGAAGGGCCAGATCCTGCAGGAAGGCATCAACGAGGCGGGCGCCATGTCCTCCTGGATCGCCGCCGCCACGGCCTACAGCAACCACGGGGTCAACATGATCCCGTTCTATATCTATTACTCCATGTTCGGTTTCCAGCGGGTCGGCGATCTGGCCTGGGCGGCCGGTGACATGCAGGCGCGCGGCTTCCTCATGGGCGGCACCGCCGGGCGCACCACCCTGGCGGGCGAGGGCCTGCAGCATCAGGATGGCCACAGCCATCTGATGGCGGCCACCATCCCCAACTGCCGGGCCTATGATCCGACCTTTGCCTACGAGCTGGCGGTGATCATCCAGGACGGTATGCGCCGCATGTATCAGGAGCAGGAGAACGTCTTCTACTACATCACGGTGATGAACGAGAACTACCTGCAGCCGGCCATGCCGGAAGGGGTGGAAGAGGGCATCCGCCGGGGTCTCTATCGGTTCCAGCAGGGCGGCAAGCGCAAGAAACGGGTGCAATTGCTGGGCAGCGGCACCATCCTGCGCGAGGTGATCGCCGCCGCCGAGTTGCTGGAGAAAGATTTCAATGTCTCCGCCGATGTGTGGAGCGTCACCAGTTTCAATGAACTGCGTCGGGACGGCCTGGCTGCGGAGCGCTGGAACATGCTGCATCCGGAAGAACCGCCACGCAGCAGCTATGTAGCCGAGCAGTTGGCCGACCAGCAGGGACCGGTGATCGCGGCCACCGACTACATCCGCAGCTATGCGGATCAGATCAGACCCTTTATCCAGGGTCGCTATACGGTGCTGGGCACCGACGGTTTCGGACGCAGCGATATGCGCAGTCAGTTGCGTAAGTTCTTCGAGGTGAATCGCTACTATGTGGTGTTGGCGGCGCTCAAATCCCTGGTCGACGAAGGCGTGCTCGAGGCCAAGGTGGCGAGTGAGGCGATCCGGAAATACCGGATCGATCCTGAAAAACCCAATCCGACGACCGTGTAACCCAGGGTCCAGACCTGGAACGAACAACTTTTTTGCCACTGAGTCGGCAGAGGAGAAGAAGTGGGAAAAATCATTGATGTAGTGCTGCCGGATATCGGCGATTTCGAATCAGTCGAGATTATCGAAGTCCTGGTCTCCAGTGGTGACGAAGTGGCGGTGGAAGACTCACTGCTGACCCTGGAAAGCGATAAGGCCACCATGGAGATCCCTTCCCCTCATGCTGGTGTGGTCAAGGATCTGCTGGTCAAGGTGGGCGACAGGGTGAGCGAAGGACACAAGTTGTTGACCCTGGAAGCCAGCGTAACCTCCAAGCAGGACAAAGCGCAGGAAACGGCCACCCCGGCCCCGGCGGCGGAGGAGGTGGAGACCGTGCAGGCGCCGGTGCCTCAGTCCCAGGCTGACAGCCAGCCGCCGCTGCGGCCGGGCGAGAGCGAACCCCGCACCCCGCCGGTGCCGCTGCTCGAGCCGGGCGAAAAGTCCATTACGGCCCACGCCAGCCCGGCGGTGCGGCGCTTCGCCCGGGAACTCGGGGTCGATCTCAACCGGGTCAGTGGTACCGGACCCAAGGGCCGCATCGTCAAGGACGATGTGCAGAATTTCGTCAAGGCCACATTGCGGGGTGAGGGGGCATCGCAAACCGCGGGCACCAGCCTGCAGATGCCGAGTGGCCCGGTGGTCGATTACAGCAAATTCGGTGAAACCGAGACCCACCCCATGGGGCGCATCAAAAAGCTCAGCGGGGCCCATCTGCACCGCTGTTGGTTGACGGTGCCCCATGTGACCCAGTTCGACGAAGCCGATATCACCGATCTGGAGGCGTTTCGCAAGCAACTCAAAGAAACCGCGCAGCAGCAAGGTGTGCGGCTGACCTTCATGCCTTTTTTAATGAAGGCGGTGGCGGCGGCGCTCAACGAGATGCCGATCTTCAATGCCGCCCTGTCGGCGGACGGCGAAAGTCTGATCTACCGCAAGTACGTGAATATCGGGGTCGCGGTGGATACCCCCAATGGGTTGGTGGTGCCGGTGCTTCGTGATGTGGACAAGCAAGGCATGTTCGAGATCGCCCGGAGCCTGATGACAATGAGCGACAAGGCGCGCAATGGTAAGTTATCTCCGGCCGATATGCAGGGGGGGTGTATCTCGATCTCCAGTCTGGGCGGCATAGGCGGCACCGCTTTCACCCCTATCGTGAATACCCCGGAAGTGGCGATCCTGGGGGTGTCGCGTGCCAGTATGCGGCCGGTGTGGAACGGTAAAGAGTTCCAGCCGCGGCTGCTGCTCCCTCTGTCGCTCTCCTATGACCATCGGGTCATCGACGGTGCCGATGGAGTTCGCTTCACCACCTATCTGGCCGGGCTGCTCGGGGACATCCGGCGGCTGCTGCTTTGAGCCTGCGGTAAGTTAAGAATGCGAAAGTTAAATAGTCGACATGTCCACAATGGGGAGCCGTGAATGCTTCGTTGTAGGCTGGACGGTCGCCTCTGTGCTGCCGACAGCCACGAAGCAGCATGTCGCCTATCCTGTTAGCAGATTAATGACTGGATACCCTAATGGTTTCTGTCCCTAACGAGCGAACCGTCTCGAAGGGCGGGATGTGAGGAAGAATCAATGAGCAACACCATAGAGGTGACCCTTCCCGATATTGGCGATTTCGACCAGGTCGATGTCATCGAAGTGCTGGTGACGCCGGGCGACGTAGTTGCTGCGGAAGACTCGATCATCACCCTGGAGAGCGACAAGGCGACCATGGAGATTCCAGCCCCGCATGCCGGGACGATCAAAGAGATGCTGGTCAAGGTGGGTGACAAGATTTCCCGGGGCAGCAAGATCCTCATGCTGGAATTGGCTGAGGGCGAGACGCCGGAGCCCCAACCCGCGCTGAGCACGGCGCCGGTCAGCGAGGCGGTCAAGGGCCCGGCGGATATTCAAACCGATGTGGTGGTGCTGGGGGCTGGTCCCGGGGGTTATACCGCGGCCTTTCGCGCCGCCGATCTGGGCAAGCGGGTGGTGCTGATCGAACGCTATCCGACCCTCGGAGGGGTCTGTCTGAACGTGGGCTGCATCCCCTCCAAGACTCTGTTGCACGCCGCGGAAATGATTACGGAAGCGGAAGAGATGGCGTCCATGGGGATCCATTTCGGCAAACCTAAGGTAGACCTGGACAGTTTGCGCGCGGGCAAGCACAGGGTGGTGCAACGACTCACCGGTGGGCTCGCCCAGCTTGCCAAACAACGGAAAGTTCAGGTAGTAGAGGGGCTCGGGCGTTTCGAGACACCCAACCGTATCGGCGTCAAGACCGCCGACGGTCGGGTCTCCATCGCGTTCAGCCACGCCATCATCGCTTGCGGCTCCAGCGTGGTGAAGATCCCCGGTTTTCCCTACGAGGATCCGCGTCTGATCGATTCCACCGGCGCCCTGGAACTGGCGGACGTGCCCAAACGCATGCTGGTGATCGGCGGTGGCATCATCGGTCTGGAGATGGCCACGGTCTACAGCGCCCTGGGCAGCGGGATCGACGTGGTGGAACTGCAGGACAACCTGATCCCCGGTTGTGATCCGGATCTGGTCCGCCCGCTGCAGAAACGCATCAAGGCGCGCTACAACAACATCATGCTCGGCACCAAGGTGACCGACATCCAGGCTCAGAAGCAGGGTTTGAAGGTAACCTTCGAGGGCAAGCACGCGCCGGATCAACCCCAGGTCTATGACCGGGTGCTGGTGGCGGTAGGCCGCTCCCCCAACGGCAAGCAAATCAATGCGGAGGCCGCAGGGGTGGAGGTGGACGAGCGGGGCTTCATCCCGGTAGATGCCCACATGCGCACCAATGTGCCCAACATCTACGCGGTCGGCGATGTGGTGGGGCAGCCGATGCTGGCCCATAAGGCCACTCACGAGGCGAAGGTGGCGGCGGAGGTGATTGCCGGTCTGCCGGCCCGCTTCGATCCGCTGACCATCCCCTCGGTGGCCTATACCGATCCGGAGGTGGCCTGGATGGGCCTGACTGAGACCGAGGCCAAGGACAAGGGCATTGCCTATGAGAAGGGTGTGTTTCCCTGGGCGGCCAGCGGCCGCGCCCTGGCTATAGGGCGTGACGAGGGCCTTACCAAGCTGCTGTTCGATCCGGTCACCAAGCGCATCCTGGGCGCCGGCATCATCGGATCGAGTGCCGGCGAACTGATCGGTGAGACGGTGTTGGCCCTGGAGATGGGAGCGGATGCGGAGGATATCGGGCTGACCATCCATCCCCATCCGACCCTCAACGAGACCATCTGCTTCGCCGCGGAGATGGCGGAGGGCAGCATCACCGATCTGCTGCCGCCGAAGAAACGATAACAGGCATGCGGGGTCGTCGATCTTGGATGAGCTGGCGCTAGTAGTCAGGCTTTTTCACGCGCAATACCCTTTTCGCTCCGGATCACCGGTAAGGGGGCAGGCGGATTTGCCATGACCAACCGCCCGGTAGATCTGCATTTCCGACAGTTCGGTGATTCCACCGCCACCCCGTTGCTGTTGCTGCATGGCCTGTTCGGTTCCTCCGTCAACTGGCTGGGAATCGCCCGCCAGCTGCAGGCCAGATTTTGGCTGATCCTGCCTGACCTGCGCAATCATGGGCGTTCTCCCCAAGCACAGCGAATGGACTACCCGGCCATGGCGGAGGATATCCTGGAACTGCTGAGACGGCTCGAGATATCTGTCGCCCATATCCTGGGTCACAGCATGGGAGGTAAGGTGGCCATGTGGTTGGCCCTGACCCAGCCGGAACAGGTCGGCCGGTTGGTGGTGGCAGACGTGGCGCCGGTGGATTATTCCCATCGTTTCGAAACGATATTTGCCGGTCTGGAGTCCATCGACCTCGACCGCTTGGCGGATCGCCAGGCAGCGGATCGGCAACTTGCTACCTATGTGGAGAGTAGCCAGGTCAGAGGTTATCTGCTACAGAATCTGGTCAAACAGCCCACTGGCTGGGCCTGGCGTATGAATCTGCCGGGGCTTGCACGGGAGATCGACACACTGTCGGGTTTTCCTCCTCTGCAGGGTAGGAGCTTTCCAGGCGAAGCCCTGTTCGTCTATGGGGGGAATTCCAACTATGTTCAGCCAGAGTATTTTTCCGCGATTCGGGCCGGCTTTCCCTTCTCCCGCCTGCGCGCTTTGGCGGGAGCGGGTCACTGGGTCTACGCCGATCAGCCAGGTGGATTCATTAAGACCCTCGATGCGTTCTTGTAACCATTGCTCTCGACTTGCATAGCTCGGCGAACTCCGTGGCTGGTAGTGGCCGACTGAACAGATAACCTTGGATCAGGTCGCAATCCAGGGCCTCCAGGGTGGCCCGTTGCGCCTCTTCTTCTACACCCTCGGCAACGATCTGCATTCCCAGGCTTCGCGCTAGGTTGATGATGCCCGATACGATGGAGGCCTGTCTGGGATCGTTGGCCAGGTCCCGAATGAACCCCCGGTCCAATTTCAGTACATTGGCGGGGATTCTGGTCAGATAGACCAGTGATGAATAACCCGTGCCGAAGTCGTCCAGGGCAATTTTGATTCCCCCTGCATGCAACTGCTGCAGCTTGTTCCGAGTCTCGGTGGTGGCATCAACGGCGCTCTCCTCCAGAATCTCCAACTCGATACGTTGCGGCGGCAGACCACTGGCGGCGATGATCCCGAACACACTCTCTACGAAGTGGCTTTCGAGCAATTGGGACGGTGAGACATTCACAGAGATATCGATGGGAGGCAGGCCCACGC
This sequence comes from uncultured Gammaproteobacteria bacterium, assembly GCA_963716875.1. GTDB lineage: Bacteria > Pseudomonadota > Gammaproteobacteria > Chromatiales > Chromatiaceae > JASJBU01. Next base: position 168,620 of record CAVQUR010000016.1, on the reverse strand, counting down.
GGTCCCAGGCTATCAATTGGGCGCAAGCGGTGCGCAGGACCCATTCACCTAGGGATTGGCTCAAACCGACTTCATCCACCAACCAGATGAACAGACCGGGCGGCACCATCCCTCGGCTGGGGGACTGCCAGCGTATCAGTGCCTCCGCGCCCATGATCCGACCGCTGTGGGTCTCTACCTTGGGTTGGTAGTAGAGCAGGAATTCGTTACGCTCCAGGGCTTGGCGTAGCTCCTGGGCCAGATGAAACCTCTCCTGAGCGCGCTGGTTGATGGCTACAGAATAGAAACGATAGCCGCCACGCTTTTGCCGCTTCGACTCGTACATCGCGGCATCGGCACCCTTGAGCAGGTCTTCGAAGGTCTCTGTATTTTCTGGATATAGGGCAATGCCGATGCTGGCCTCGATCTTGACGGTCTGTTCACCGAGGGTAATCGGTTCTGCCAGGGCGTTGAGTAACTTCTGCACCATGGTGCTGACTACCGCAGCTTCGTTGCCTCTCTCCAGGTCGGTCAACAGGATCACGAATTCGTCGCCTCCGAGACGTGCGACGGTATCTGAGGTGCGGACCTGGTGGGCCAGTCGGCTTGCTACATCTGCCAGTAGAGTATCGCCAACGGAGTGGCCCATGCTGTCATTGATCTCCTTGAAACGGTCCAGATCGAGCAACATCACCGCGACCGAGTACTGGTCCCTCCTGGCCCGATTGATGGCCTGCTCGACCCGGTCGCGCAACAGCACCCGATTGGGCAAGTCGGTCAAGGCGTCATAGTGGGCATTGTGATAAAGCCTTTCCTCCCAGGCGATATTTGAGCTGGCGACGGCAAGACGGTCGGCGATGCTGCGGCCGACCTGGATGGTTTCTACAGGTGATACAGGCCGCGTTTTGAAGCCAAAGATGAGGATCGTTAATCGGTGACTGTCGATCTCCGCCGGAAACAACCAGGTATAGTGCAGGCCCTGGTCGATGAGCGGTTGCAGGAACTCCAGCTCGGGCTGTCCGGTTTCGAGTTCCAGCCAGGGCCAAATGCTGTTTAAGGTCTGTAATGTGGTTTTGGTCAGGTTCACACTGACCTTGGTTGACTTAGACCTTGTCTCAACATTGCGATAGGTCAGCCAGGCATAGCCTGGATTGGAGTTTTCGTTGCTCTGCAATACGGATATGTAATCACAACAGACTGTCTGGGGGATCTGATCGAGAACGGTTTGCACCACATATTCCATTTCCGAGGCGGATAAAATCGCCCGATCGAGTTCGCCCAATGCTCCCAATAGATGGAATTTCTGTTTGAGACTCAGCGACATGTGATTAAAGGTCTGGGCCAGTTCGGCAAATTCGTCCTGGCTTTGGATCTCCACCGCTACATCGAAATCTCCTTGAGCCAGACGTTGGGCACCCTTGGTAAGTTCGTGCAAGGGACGCATCTGACGTCGAATTTGCCCCAGTGAGAGCCAAGCCGCCGCCACCATGGCCAGGGCGAGGACGGCGGGAAACAACCCTCGAAAGTGGCTCAGAGTTGCCAGTGCCTCACTTTCTGCATGCATGGTGACCACGGTGAAACCCGAATTGGCATAAGAGGCTTGCAGCAAGGCCTGCCAGTAGGCTACCTGATAGGTCTCATGTGGAGTCAGCCAACTGAATACGCCTGAATGGACCGGCTGATCCATGGGCAGACTGACCTGCGGTTTGCCCAACCTGGGCGAGCAGTAGAGGATTTGCGCGGCAGTTCCCAGAATGCAATATGGCAGGTCAAGATCCTCGTCCCGCCACAAACTCGTAGTTTGCAACATACCCTGGAGCAGGGTCTGCCCCTGCGGCAGACGAACCAACATGCTGTATTGCCCGGCGTCTGTGGACCATAACAGGATCCGATTGCGCTGCAGGTGCCGTTGCTGATCATCCGTCAAAGGTAGGGTATTGGACTGGATCGAGATGAAAGCACTGAAATCGCTTCCCGAATCGGCCTCCAACGAGTTAGGCTCGGCAAACTGAACGGCCCTCTGCTGCAATTCCTCGGCGTTCCTATGCAGCCGGCCCACCAGGCTCATACCGAACTCCTTGCTCTGTTGCAGCAACTGTTGCTGACTTAGATCGAGTAGGTGATTCCTAACCTGGACGTAGGTGAACAGACCCAGGAGTGCCACCGGCAACATGGCGGCAAGGAGAAACAGTCCGAACAGCCGTTGTGCAACCCGGCTCTGCAGATCAGCCGGTAGCATGACTCAATGGTCCGAGGCCAACCCGACAAAACTGCCGTTGCCGGCACGCACAATGTCGTCCTGCGCCTTGGCTGCGGTCAATGGCAATGCCGTCCTGCCATCTGCACCTAGGCTGTAGAGATCGTAGTCGCTGTTCAACGGGTTGAGCCGTTTGTCCTTGCGCACCTTGCCCTTCGAGGCGCCGGCTTCGATATTGAGATAAACATAGGCGTTGCCCCAGGGATCGAGGGGGATGGGAGCACCCAGTGACGCGAGGTCGGGTGGAAGCTGGTATTGATTCACTGAGCGATATCTTTCGAGCATGATGTCAATGTGGTAGATATCCTTGATGGCCTGACCGTTTCTGGCCTTGTTGATGGTGGACTGGTAGCTCGGAATCGCGATGGCGGCCATGATGGTGACAGCAGCTAGGGCCAGAAAGATCTCGATCAGTGTGAAGCCGCTGTGGCGGGGTGTTCGACCTCTGAGTATCTCAACCATACTGATAAATCGACTATGGCACCACATGGTTCAGCTGGATACGGGGCCATCCACACAACTCCCTGTGGTATTGTGGTGTGGAGTATATCGGTCGGTTCCTGGCCGGACCGTGGACCGTGTTCCCCTTATCTGGCCATTGCATCTATACCAAGTAACCGCTCATGTGAAGTTTGTGGCTGTAAGTATTGAGTCATTCGATAATTCACCATCGACTCAGGAGAGCAAAAACTTGAGGGGGTAGACCTATGCGCAGGCCGGTTTCAATCTGGAGCAATCAGATCAATCCCGGAGCAGAATTTGCGAAATCCTGGTCATACAGTTCTGACTATGAGTGTTTGACCGCAGTCAATCATTACGAAAATGGGATATCCCGACTTTATCCCAGAGGATGATGAGGTTAACCTTCAGCTCTCTGGAGGGGGTAAGAGTCTGTGTTTTGTGACTGTTACAACCTTGAAACCAAGGAATGGTGAATAGATCCGTCCGTTAGGCGTTGTGACTGTATCGTAGAATTACACAATTTAACTAAACGTTTGTGGTCGGCGAAAATGCCGGTCCATACACGGGCCGTATTGTTAGTCGTTCACTGCAGCTTGGTTATCCGGAGCTCGGGTGAGTGGATTTTCTTTCACTTGATCAGATACGACTTGTGATGAATAGATTCGTACCTGGTGCATATCAACCCAAGATCCTTGACTTGGAGGTAAAGCATGAGAATTTTCTGGCTTGTTTTAGTATTGACGGTTTCCAGTCTCTGCCAGGCGGAGGCGGGTGATAAACCGGGTCCGATAGCCGTGTTCAAGGCCGGTGGCGCCTTCGATGACGTGGTGGACAACATCAAACTGGCAATCGAGGCCCGGGGTATGTTGGTCAGCGGCATCCTGCATGTCAGTGACATGCTCAATCGCACCGGTCCTGACCTGGGATACAAACAGGTGTTCGAAAAGGCGGAGTCGGTGGAGTTCTGCAGCGCCATGATCTCCCATAAGATGACCCAGGTATCCCCTGAGAACATGGCCATCTGCCCCTTTACGATCTCTGTCTATGTCACAACGGCGGAGCCCGACCAGGTCTATGTAGCCTATCGGCGCCAGCAACTGGCCAGGGATGCGGAGGAGGTGATTGCCGAAGTCCACGCACTGTTGAACGGTATCGTCGAGGAGTCAATCGAATAGTTCTCATCGTTCGTCAACTACCATCGACTCAGGTTGAAAATTGCTGATGGGTGGCAGGATTTGAATCCCCCGCAGAGGGTAAAATTTGGGTAAAATCAACCCGGATCAAGTCATAATTGATGTCATGTGAGATGAAGCCGATTCGTATTTTTCGCCATATCGCCTGTGAAGGGCCCGGTTATCTGGGAGAATTTCTCGATCACCAGAAGGTTCCTTGGGAGCTGGTCTGTGTCGATGCGAATCGACCGGTTCCGATGCAGGTGAATGATGTGTCAGGGCTGATTTTTATGGGGGCGGCGGTCAGTGTGAATGATCCAATCCCATGGGTGGAGGAGGAATTGGAGCTGATTCGTCTCGCCCATGAGGCCGGTTTGCCGATGATGGGTATCTGTTTCGGTGGTCAATTGATCAGCAAGGCGCTGGGTGGAGTGGTCACCCGTGGTGAGGGTATGGAGATCGGTTGGTATCCGCTATATCGTTTGAACAGTCGCAATCATCAGGATTGGCTGGACGGACTGCCGGTGGAGTTCGAAACCTTCCACTGGCATGCCGATACCTTTTCCATGCCGCCCGGCAGTCAACCGCTGTTGATGAGCGATTGTTACAAGAATCAGGGCTTCGTTCTGGGAGATCATTTGGGGATGCAGTTTCACCTGGAGATGACCGAAGAGATGGTGGAGGGTTGGATCGACCGTTATGGCAGCGATCTGGAGCTTGATTCCTGTTGTATTCAATCGGCCCATACCATCAAGAAAGATTTGCGGCGGCGTATCAAACGGTTACACAAGATCTCCGATGTGATCTACGGCAACTGGCTCAAGCGTGTCAGGAAATGCGAGGCGGCAGCATGATGCGCGTGGGCTGGTTTATCCTGTTGTTATCAGGAATGGGGATGGTCTGGGCGCCCCAAGCCGGAGCCATGGATGATCAGGATCGAGTCGCCGAGTACCTGCTGAAGGCCCGATTCCAGCGGGCGGGCGTTCCTATCCTCCCGAGCGGATTCAGCTGATTGCCTTAAAAGAGACCAAACGGCTGGAACTCTGGGTCTGGGCAGAGCGAAAATGGCGGCATATTCACGATTACCCGATATTTGCAGCCAGCGGACATGCCGGCCCGAAACTGCGAGAGGGTGACAAGCAGGTGCCTGAGGGTTTTTATCGGATCGCGGCATTGAATCCCAACAGTCATTTCCATCTCTCGATGAAACTGGATTATCCCAATTCCTTCGATTGGAAAAATGCCGTCGCAGAAGGCAGAGACGCGCCGGGTTCCGACATCTTCATTCATGGCAGCGCCTGGTCCGTGGGTTGTCTGGCCATAGGAAACCAGAATGTGGAGGAACTGTACGCCCTGGTGTCCCGTGTCGGGCCAGAGCATGTGCAGGTGCTGATCGCTCCCTATGATTTTCGAACAAGAGCCGTTGCCACATCGGAGAAAACCCCAGCCCTGGGTTAACCAACTCTATGGTTATCTGAAAGTGCGCATGAGGCAGTTTCCCGTGACCGTCAAGCTGCCGGGTTGTTCGAACGAGTGTCTGGTCCATCAGGGCTGGCATAGCCTATCCCGTTGATCCGTTGGCCCTTGCTTCACGCCAGTCAGTCCCCACTGTCTGCAACGCCACCTTCCCTCAGCGTTGCTGTTACGCAAGCGACTGATCGCCGCTAATTTCAGGCAGCGCACAGCGCCAAAGGCGTTGGATTTATTAATAATTGTTACATCTTATCCGCTGGCTATTCAGTTCGGATGATTCCTGCCGAAAAACCACTCAACTTAACTTCAGAATAGGGAATAAGTTTCCTTGTCGGTGGGCCTTTTGGGGCTGAACAATGATTCATTGGGCTCTTTTGTCAGCCCCAATCCTAAACGGATGGACACTTCGGTAGTTGAAACAGGAGCAATTCCATGCAGGACAATCCCCGATTTTCACATCATGAGGCCTTCGAGCGGAATATTGGTCTGATCAGTGAGCAGGAACTCGCACAGCTTGCGCATAAATTGGTCGTTATTCCCGGCTGCGGAGGTGTGGGTGGGGTGCATGCACAGACCCTGGCGCGTCTGGGGGTGGGAAAATTTCGTCTGGCTGATCCTGATGCATTTGCCTTGGCGAATTTCAATCGTCAGATCGGGGCCACGATGCAAACCCTGGGTGAGAACAAGGCAGAGGTGACTGCCAGGATGATTCGAACGATCAATCCCCAGGCCGATGTGATGATCTTCGAAGGTGGTGTGACCAAGGAAAATACTTCAGATTTCATCGAAGGTGCCGACCTATTGGTTGATGGAATTGATTTTTTCGCGCTGCCGATAAGGCGTGGTCTGTTCAGTGAGGCATGGAAAAGGAGCAATTCCGGCATTGACTTCTGCGCCTCTGGGGTTTTCCGGAACCTTGCATGTCTTTGCCAGGCCGGGCCTCTCTTTCGATGACTATTTCGATCTGCACGATGATCAGTCAGCCTTCGAACAATTTGTTAATTTCTTTATCGGCTTGGCTCCAAGCGCCTTGCACGCACCCTATATGGATCTGAAGACCGTGAAACCGGAAGATGGTCGTGGGCCCTCATCCATCATTGGCGTTCAGTTGGCGGCCTGTCTGGCCGGTGCCGAGGCGGTTCGTATTCTGCTCGATCGGGGCGCCTCGCTGCGGGCTCCCCATTACCTTCAATTCGATGCCTATCGACAAAAAATGCGTAAGGGTTATCTCTATGGTGGAAATCGGAACTGGCTCCAGCGGCTGAAACGTCATCTGGTGATGAAAAAGTTTCGTCACATGCATTGGGAGTCAGCCTTCGCGACCGCTCGTTGATGATCATCCAAGCCTAGTTAGTAGTAAGGGGACTGACCGCAATGAAACTGAAAATCGCGCAAACCGCAAAGGAACTCGATGATGTGTTCTGGCTGAGACACCAAGTCTACGTCATAGAAGACTGTAAGTACGGGGGTAAGCCTTTCCATAATCAGCGAATAATCGACCGTTTCGATGCCTTTCCGGACAGTCTCAACATCATTGCTTACGATGAAGATGAACCGGTTGGTACGATGCGGATCGGTCTGGATTCGGGCCTCGGCCTGGCCTCGGAGGAGTACTTCGATCTAACGCCTTTTCGACAGGAGATGTCAGCTGGGTGGTGGGAGGAACATGGCCGTCCGACCATCGATGCCTGTCCCAGCATGCTGGCCGTGCGTGAACGTTGGAAGAATCGAAGGGATGTCATTCGGGCGTTGTTCAAGATGGCGATCGGGGTCTGCCATCCCTGGGGAGTGACCCATGTCTACTCCAGTGTGAGTCATGAAACGGTTGGCATGTATGACCGACTCGGGTTCAGCGCCCTGGCCGAAAAGAAATGGATCGATTCCATCGGCAACTACGTCATTCCCATCAGAGCGCCCTTCGACAGCCTTTTTCAGTGGGCGTTCGGCTATCTGCAGGATAACTTGCTCGATGCCTACCGTGGCCACTTTGAACGTCTGTTGCTGAAGCCCGGTGAAGTGTTGTTCAGGGAAGGAGAGATGGGGGAGCACGCCTATATGGTGGATGAAGGTTCAATCAAGGTGTCACGCAATGATAACAGTGGCTGCGAGCTGACATTGGCCACCCTCGAACAGGGCGAGCTGTTTGGTGAACTGGCCCTGATCGACACACATCCCAGGTCGGCTATGGCCACTGCGATGAAAGCGACTGAACTGATCGTATTGGACCGCAGAACCTTTCAGGATCGACTTGTTACAGAACCCAGGTTGATGGATCTGGTGATGAAAAACTTTTCCAAGCGGATTCGCCGCATGGATGATCTGGCCATGGTGCTGGCCTATGGGGCCAGCACACAAAGACTCAATTATGTACTGCAAACTTTGCGCAAAACGGCCAAGCCGGACGCGAAGTCTACTAAGGCCTTTATCGTGAAAATCAGTCCGAAAGAGTTGGCCAATTTCGGCGGGTGTCAGTGAACAGAGCGCCATGGTCTTTCTGCAATCACGCAAGGCATTCGGGTGAACTGGAATTCACTCCTCGCTCAATTCGTTTTTATGACCGGCGCAGTGATTACAGCAAACAAGTTACAGTGCATGACGCGGTCGGTTGAATCTAACGCGCATTTTACCTGTTATCCATGACGTTATTTTTGGTAGCGTCTGTATTCTACAAGGGGTCTAGTGGGTGAAAAGAATTATCTTTTGTTTCGACGGTAGCTGCGGGGAGCCTGAAGTCGGGAAGCAGGACACTCAATGGTCGCGATCAGGTGAAATCGAGGACGACGGTATCACCAATGTGTGTAAACTTTACCTGCTGTTTGGAGGTGCTCTGCAGGAGAATCAAGCGGGTTGTTTCAAAGAACAGCGGAGCTATTACTATTCGGGGATCGAGGGTCAGGGTGGCTTCCAATGCCCTTTCATACCTTCGCGGGCTAGGGAAACCCTGCAGGTTGATCGGATAATCGGTCAGGCCCTGCGGGATCTGGAGAACAGTTATTCGCCCGGCGATGAGGTGTACCTGTTCGGCTTCAGTCGGGGCAGTGCCATTGCCAGGCGATTTGCTGCGATCCTGCCGGAGCAATTTTCCGCCGGCAGTCCTCCCAGGATTCTTTTTATGGGTCTGTTCGATACGATCGCTGCTTTCGGAACTCCCAATCTGAATGAATGGGATCGGCCCCTTTCCGATGTCGTTTTCAGCAATCACAGCCTTGCCCCACAGGTCGATCAAGCCTTGCACCTCGTTGCGTTGGATGAAAAGCGCAAAGCCTACGCACCGACCTTGCTAAACCGGGACGAGCGGGTCATGGAAATCTGGTTTCCGGGGACCCACTCGGATATAGGCGGGGGGAGGTCATGCCGATGGCCTCTCCGATATCACACTGCAGTTCATGCTGAATGAACTGATCCGGCGTAATCTTGGACTGCAGGTGTTGGCGCCCGCCAGCCTTGCTTTTGATTCCCTGGTTCCGCCGGATCTGTGGCTTCTATCTCGACTTGGATGAAATTGAAATCCGCCCGGATCATCTTGGTATCCTGCAGCGGCTGGCAAGCCCCTCCGCGTGCTCACCAGGCTGAGCGTCAGCCGGCGGTCATGCGGAACGATCAACCTGCGATGAATTGCCCTTGATGCACCATTCGGTGATCGATCGAATCTACGATGCCGCGGATTATCGACCGACCGCACTACGCAGGCGGGCCCATCGAGTGTGGATTTCGGATTGTGAAGAGCAGCACTACACCGGCCTCCGAGAGCACCTGCTGCTGGGTAAGCGGATTTGTCGGGTGCTCAAGCCGGGTGAAGTCAAAGAGGTCACGATCTACGCCAATCTGAAATACAGTCGTACCGGGGTGATGTTGGAGAAGGGAGGGGAATATTACTTTCAGATTCCAGGCAACCAAGTTGGAATGATGCGGGTATCGAGTGCGGTCCAACCGGCTGGGACAGGACTACCGCTGCGATGGGCATGCAGGAGATATTCTCGCGTATCAAAGAGGATGCAGCGGCGTTATCCCACCGCTAATTGGTTCGAAATGATCGGGGCGGTGGGTAAGAACGACGAAAATCTGCTGCAAATCCTCAACTATCAGGATGCCTCCCACCCCTACAAGGCGCTCAGAGGGGGTGAGTTGTACGCGTTTCCGAACGACACGGATCGCCAGACTATTTCAATAACATGGGATTCGTCAAGCTGGTCATTCAGCGGGTGAAGTGAGAAACCTGAATCGGTCCGCCCATGGGGGCTGCGGAATGCGGCTTGCAATCGGCCGTATTCCGCCTGTATGATTTGCCTCCGGCTTTACAGGCGCGTAGCTCAGTTGGTTAGAGCGCTACCTTGACATGGTAGAGGTCGTTGGTTCGACTCCAATCGCGCCTACCATCACACAGGCATCGGCCACTCCGCGATGATCGGAGTGGCCGATTCTGCCCGGCAACAGACCCTCCCGCAATTTCTTCCTGGATGCTAAGCCGCTGATATAATTGGGCTCGATCGTGGTTTTCTGACGAATCGTTGGAGAATTCATCATGACGCAAAATGACGACAAAGGCGGCACCGAAGAAATGTCGGTCGAGCGGGCGGAGGCGTATGGCGGTAAAGCTCAGACAGGATTATTCCGAACTGCCACAAAAACCGATCACGTTGAAAGAGGGGATTGGGGGACTGGTGGCGCCTTTGGTCAAATCTGCTAAGAGACCCGATGCGCAAGCACCACCAGGCCAGTGCCCAAGACCAAACAGCGGCAAATCGCCAAGAAGTCACGCAAGTCGGCAACCCAATGGACCCTGCGTGGTGTCTCCCCGGTAGCTCGGGAGGTCGCGGTAAATGCAGCGCGTGTGGAGGGAGTTCCCGCTCGGTGCCTGGCTCGAACAGAGCTATATTTAAGGCCGACATCCCTGCCGACAAGACTGAGTTCTCGCAACAACCGGTACTTGAGGCGTTGGCGGACATTCAGACCAGACTGGAGCGAATCGGAACATCGAGTCGACTGGCCGTCTCGTCTCAAGGAATATCTGAAAAGCTGGTTGGGATGAGGTCAGGAATCTTCACTCGTGTCCGACATTTCGGGTCCATTGCGCTACTATGAGGCCTTGCAGTAACGCCTAGGAGATAGCGACCGATGCAGTCCGGTCCCCGTGAAATTGTAACGCCCTTTCGTCCCATACCGCTGGACGTTCCCGAGGGCATGAAACCCAATGAGTTCTTCAACAGCACCGAAAATCTGGATGATCTGGTCCACAACAACGGCCTGCTGGTCAATCCGGAAAACCTGTTGCTCTATCGCAAGGCGCTGGGACACAGCAGTGAATTTGATGCCTCCATCATCTACAACACGTCCAAGGTGGTGCTCAATCCACTCGGGCGACCGGTGCGGCGTACCCAGGTACCGGATACGGTGAAACATGTCTGGAACCGAATGAATCAGCTCATGCTCGAGTACATGCTCGAGCAATATCCGGATCCGGCCGGACCATTTGGTGCTTGCCGGTGAGGCGAGTCTCGACGCCACCTGGCCGCTGACCTCCCCTGGAGTGCCGAGTATTCGTATGCTGCATAACCACTTTATCGTATTTCCCATGGAAGATCTGAGAAACGCGGAACTGGCGGATTCCGCCAACCCGAATCTGACCGATGGGGGGCAGCACAGCCTGTTTCAGGCCTATATGCGGGATGTGTATCGGGCGTTTTTCGAGCAGGCGCTCGACCTCGAGATAATCCAGCCGGCCGGTAGCGACGCGTGCCGCCTCGAGTTGACAGGCTATCCCCAGGGACTGCCGAGTTGGCAGATCCAAGGTGGCGCTGGATGCCCTCAGCGACATGCGTTTCTGGCAGGAATATGACCTGATCCTGAAAGGTTTCATCGACTTCTATCGGACCTTCTTTGCCCAGGTCTCCAGCCGTAACTCGCCGATACTTAAGGATGTCTATTTTCCTGCCCAGGTGGAGAGGGTATTGCTGTTCAATAACGACTTCCTGGCCACCGCCAAGAAGGTCAGAGATCGTTGTATCGTAGATGCCAAATACGCTAATGCGATTCGCTGGCAACCGGCTTTCAAACAATTGATCTATCGCAATGATGCTAGGGAGATCTCATCGTCACGATCAGTCAGAACTCCATCGGCAATGCCATCACCGAACTGTTGGGGGTCGTGGTCAAGCGTATTCCGGATACCGAGGCCTATGCGGCATTCGAACAGGACCTGATCGATAGGTTACTGGAGGTGAGGGGACGCCTGATCGAGGCGGATTTGGGCGAAGGAATTGCGACGTCATTCTGGACGTCAGACTAACTCAACCTTTCCGTCTGCATTCATGTACCTTGGATTTCGGGGTGATATCATGCTGGCGCCAGGATGGCGCCGGTGCCGGGGTGCGTGTGGTAGTCGCCACGGGCATTGGGCACCGTGCTCAAGCCAAAGGCATTGACTTCCAGCTTATAACCATCCACCAGCACCTTCCATTCCCCTTTCGGCAGCATGGAAATTGGCCCCCACATAACTGCCGTTGAGCAATATCACCAAGGGTTGCTTTCGCTGCTTATGCCAAATTGAATCCCGGTTGGGGGGCATCAGGATATAGCCGATGGCATTGACGTTGTCATGGTGAGGGTAACCGGTGGGATAGATCCAGTCGATATGCCAATGCTCAATCTTGTGGTCGTTTTGTTTGAGTCGGTCCGGTGTGGTGGAAGTGGGGCAGTTGTCTGCGCAGTCTGATCAGACGCGCGACCGCCTCGACCAGATCATGGTGCTTGCGGACATTGTCCCAGTCGATCTGATTGAGGTCCGGCCGATTGTAGCTGTTGTCGTGGCCATTTTTCGTAGAACATCAGTTCACTGCCTTCCCCCAGCATGGGAATGCCCTGGGAAGTCAACACCAGCATGATGCCGAGAAACACCCGGTATTTATCCCCATTGACCAGATCCGCCAAGGTTTTTCCATCATGGCTCGAGAGATAATTGACGGACTGCTGAGGCCTGAGAGCCCAGCCTCCGTCCTTGACATGGCTGCCGGCAATGGCGCACATCAGACGGTCCCGATTGTGATAGTCGCCGCGGCCGATCACAAAGGTTTTTCCTGATTCGCGGAAATCGTCGTTCCAGATCGCCCAACGGGTCCCCGCGAAATCACCCTGCATATCGCCTTTGCCCCACTTGGCTCCGCCCAGGGCCCAGGGTTCTGCAATCAGATAGATCCGCTGCGGTAGACCGCCGGTCGATCTCCAGCATGGTCTGTTTGTCGTGCAGGGCGCCCGAGGTCAAAGCGAAAACCGTCAAATTGATAGTCATTCACCAGATGTTCCAGGGTCTCCAGGATGGTTTCCCTGATCAGAGGATGTTCGGTGCGAATGGTGGGACCGCAACCGGAGCCCTGGCAGAAATCCCCATTGGGAAACTTGCGATAGACAATATTTTTGCCCCAGGCCTTAACCAGTAATTCCCCGCCATGATTGAACACCACATCGAGCAATACGGGTATTCCTCGGCTGTGCATCCGGTCGATCAGGGTCATGACCTCGCGGTTGACCTCAGCCTTGTTCAGGGCATAGCAGTTGCGCATGGCACGAAAGGAGGTGGAATAGTAACCCCAGTCCTGGCCCAGTGGTTTACTGTGGGCATGCAGAGGGAGGAACTCCACCGCCACCTTGAGACGTTGTAGATGACACAGGATCGCTGGTGAACTGGCGCCGATGTAGGTGCCGCGATGACTCTCCCGTTCTACCGCTGCGCTCAGATGGCGAGTCAGCGCGGGCAGGTGGGTCTCGTAGATCACAAGATCCTGAAACGCTGGTGCGCGGAACCGAGGGTTCTCGAATTTATAACTGAGATCGCTGAAGATCGATACCAAACCTTGTTCCTTGAGTTCGGTACGGTTTGCCAGCGGATCGGCGATACGAAAGGTCTCGCCATTGAGGCGTACCTCGAAGTGGTAGGCGCGGCCATGCAGTTCATGATGTGGGAGCCTCAGTCTGGAACTCCATTGACCATGCTGATCTTTCTTCATCGGCCAGGGATTATTCAATCCTTCTATGACCAGGGACACAGCATCCGCGTCAGGTTGAAAAAAACGGATGGTGGGCCTTAGCCAGGGCAGCCAATGCATCTCAGAATTCCTTGTGATGCGCCGCGAGGTAATACGGGCCGGCTCGCTAGAATACCACCCATGCAGCTATTCAAATAAGGGTAATTAATCTCTTTTATCATTATGTTAATTAATAGGTTACCAGCTGACGACAAAAAATTGCCGCACCCTTGAATTATAGGGTGCGATGGCCGTAAAAAACTAATCGCCTCGTACATCGCGGAGAAAGATTAAGCAGATCCTGGACAAATCTGCCCTGGCAGGAGATAGCCTGGGAAGGATCGCTACTAAATATAATTTTATATTATAGATTCAGTATCCTGACCAAGAAAATCCCCTGGCTGGGTAAATTCCTCAGTTCTATAACTCCAGGTAATGTTTACTGACTTCGTCCGGGTTGCCGATCTCGTAGCCATTGATTTTGTTACTGAGATCCTGGGCAAATTTAAAGTCGCTACGATATTCAGCATGGACCCGGTAGAGGGGTTCTCCTTTTTCGACCTGATCGCCGAGTTTCTTCAATAGATCGACACCGGCTCCCTTGTCGATAGGTGCACCGGCCAAACTGGCCAGTTTGGCGATCAGATAGTTATCGATCGTGATAACCACACCGGATTTTTCAGCGCACACTTCATACTGGAATGCGACCGGGTTTAAATAATGCCAGCTGTTGGCCCTGGGCCTCGATGATCGCCTCCATCTTTTGCAGAGCGCGACCTGAGTCGAGGATGTCGCGGGCGATCGAGTAGCCATAGCCGCCGCGCACATCGGGATCGAATTCCAACAACCGACCGGCGAGACGCAAAGATTTCTGGCGTAAATCAGCCGGTGCACTGGGATCGTTGCGTAACACCTGCATTACGTCTCTGGCCTCGAGTACCGGCCCGATTCCATTGCCGATTGGCTCCGAACCGTCGGTGATGATGACTTCCAGATGGATGCCCAGTCGATCCCCCGTATACTCGAAAAGTTTACGCAGCTGCTGTGCCTCTAGCATGTGACGGACTTTCGCCGTGGGGCCGACCGGAATGTCGATCAAAAGATGGGTGGAGCCCGCCGCCAGTTTTTTTGAAAGGATTGAGGCCACCATCTGACCTTGGGAGTCGATACCTAGTGGGCGTTCCACGGAGATTAGGATGTCATCCGCCGGGGCCAGATGAGCAGTGCCACCCCAAGCCAGACAGGCCCGGTGTCTGCGCACGATGTCATGCAGCTCACGGGGTGTAAGCTCCACCTTGGCCAGTACCTCCATGGTGTCCGCCGTACCAGCCGGGGAGGTGATCGCACGACTCGAGGTCTTGGGCATCAGCATGCCATGAGCCGCCACGATGGGGGTTACCAACATGCTGGTGCGGTTACCCGGGATGCCTCCGATACAGTGTTTGTCAACGACCAGGCCCTCATCCCAGTCGAGCCGGTGACCTGATTCCGTCATCGCCCGCGTCAGATGCAACACCTCTTCCCGGTCGAGGTTATTTTGGCCGGTGGCGACCAGGAACGCGGCCATCTCCATACGGGAATAGCGATTCGACGTGATGTCCGTCGTGATCTGGCGAAAGTCCTCCATCATCAGACGCTCACCGCCGATCTTACGGCGCACCGCCTCCATGGAGGCGGGTTTTTCAGCCTGGGCAACCCGCACTGGCTCACCCTCGTTCAAGCACAGCTGATCGAAGGCCTGTTCCGAGAGGCCAAGCTCGCAAGGCCGAACAATGTTTTCATCATCCACCACATTGAGCACCGCATAGATCTGATGGTTATTGGCGGTGATTTCCACCTTGGTCAGGGCCTGGAAGCCCTCCACCCGATAGAGTTCGTTGTTGCGATGCATGTAGGCGACATTTTCCCGATAGGTATCGATGGCAACCCGCCTCAGTTGCAGGGTATCAGGAATTTTTTGGTCGACTTCAGTCATACCCTCAACTTATCAAACCAGCTGGGCGTGGCCAAGCGGAGAATGCATTCAGGTCTTGGTCAGAGTCGGTGATTTGCTTTGGTAGAGTTGTCAAGAGGCGGAGAAATTCAACAAGCTGCGGTAAAATGGAAACTGTTGGTAATTTTTCTTGATAGCAGGAGGTCAATGATGCCCACGTATGATTATTTTTGTACAGCGAACGGTCGTAAGGTGGAAGTCAGGCATAAAATGAGTGACGAGTTGAAAAGCTGGGGTCAACTATGTCAACTGGCGCAGCTTGATCCGGGAGATACCCCGGCGGACAGCCCGGTACAACGTTTGATCAGCGGTGGCGCATTCATCAGCAGCACCAGTCTGTCGAATCCGGAGCCGGCTTGCGCCACCGGTTCTTGTTGCCCGGGAGGTGTCTGCGGTTATTCGGAATAGTCGCTGGCTGATCGAGAAGCCGCCTTTATGATGTTCCAAGGGGATGGAGGAAATGGCTAAGTGCGCTGGCCTTCGAGGAAGCTTGAGTGGCCCTATGGGCAACTAACGATTTTCTCGAAGGCCGCGTGCAGGCGGGTTGATTCACCCGGAGGGTCGACAGCCGCGTCCGTCAGATGGCGGCGATTTGCAAGACACCCGTATCCGTGTCGCCGAGTCTTGCATCGATAATACTGCCTTCTTGTTAAAGCATGTTGAGATCGGTCCGATTGCTTAGATTGTCGGCTATTATTGGCATACGATAGCGCCTATGCCCTACCTCATCCTATTGATTGTTGTTTTTCTCTTGCTCCTGGGCCCTCAGTGGTGGGTCCGGCGAGTGCTCGCAAAATACAACCGGAAAGCGGAAGAAAATTTCCCCGGTAATGGCGCGGAACTGGCACGACATCTGCTAAATCGGTTCAACCTGCCTGATGTAAAGGTAGAGGTTACCGAACAGGGCGACCACTATGACCCAGTTTCGAGGTCTGTACGACTCAGCACGGATAAGTTCAATGGTCGGACGTTGACTGCGATCACCACGGCAGCCCATGAAGTGGGGCATGCCATCCAACATGCGATGGATGATCCCTTGTTGCGTTGGCGTACCCGTCTGGTGGTTTTGGCGTCCAACTCACAAAAACTTGGTTCTTTTCTTTTGTTTGCGGCACCTGTCTTAACTTTGGCGACACGAGCCCCATCCGCCGGTGCGATCACTCTATTGGCCGCATTTCTGATTATGGGAATGAATGTATTGGTGCAACTTGTGACCCTGCCTGTGGAACTGGACGCCAGTTTCAAGAAGGCCCTGCCATTGTTGAAGGCGGGATATCTGACTCCCGAACAATCACAGGGCGCCAACAGGATCCTGAGAGCGGCAGCTTTTACTTATCTTTCGGCGTCATTGGCTGGCCTGCTCAATTTTTGGCGCTGGCTGCAGGTGTTAAAGCGTTAAACATTTATTTCAATACGTTGGAGATCCCAGCGTGCTTAATATGAGTTGTCTATTTCGTTCTGAGTTGAACGAAATTTCATGATGAGGTTTAGATGTAAATCTGCATGAATCGCTATATTATTCATGGTCCCATTCAGCTCGAGGTTTTTACTTTCTCGGACAAGGTGGTTGGCGAGTCTTCCATTGCTGGGTAGATGCGTTATTGGTTGCCGAATAAGAAATTGAATCCTGTTTGGTGTCAGCCTTGGCAGAAATCAGCTGTTACCAAAATAGATATACGGTCACTCCGATGGCGATAAATATGCCTATAGCTGCAACCTTCAATAACCATTTATGGTTGGATTTTCTACCTTTTTCCAAGGGCTTGGATCGCTCTGCTTTATTGGGGTGGCATTTAGCTGGTTGTGGGTGAATAGGTTGCGCTGGTGCCTGATTGTAAACTTTCGAAGTCGCTGATTGTGGGTTTTTTACAAGTGGCGTGATCAGGGGCGCTGAAGTGAGCGAAAGCTGGCTTTTATCCTGCTTGAAATTGGCTATTCTGGATTCCAATTCGGCTATTCTTTGTTCCGCAATGGAACGCTTCATGTTTGATTCGGCCAAGGCCAGATCAGATTCATCTTTATGTAACTTCAGTTGTTGCTTGAGATTGGAAATAATCAGCTCGGATTTCCGGAAGGCGGAATGGATCTCTTCGATGCGCTGGTTGGCTGAGTTCAATTCCTGCTGGAGTTGATCATTTTCCTGTAGTAGATGTTGTTCAACAATTGAATTGTCAATATCAGGTACCATCCACTCAGCCTGACGAGTTTCGGCGTCATCCGCACGACGCTTCATCTCATCATACTCTGTGCGTAACTGTTTGAATTTATGGTGAGTCTGCTGTAGTCGGCTATCAGTTTCATGCAGCTTTTTTTTGAGCTGCTCCATTTCCTCTAATTGCAGGCGTGATCTGACAAGTTCTTCCTTTATGAGTTTGTTTTCGTGTTCAGCCAGCAGCAAGGCGTCATTGACTTCATGGGCGTTGGTCAAGCTGGAATCGATTTCGTTCTCATACTGGCGGTTAGCCTTAATTTTCTCAACCTCCTGACTC
This sequence comes from uncultured Gammaproteobacteria bacterium, assembly GCA_963716875.1. GTDB lineage: Bacteria > Pseudomonadota > Gammaproteobacteria > Chromatiales > Chromatiaceae > JASJBU01. The sequence goes on along the minus strand of CAVQUR010000016.1, from coordinate 150,777 downwards.
GCCAGTTGACGCATCTCTTTCTCAGTCTGCTTCAAAAGTCTTTGTTGGGCCGACTGTTCGTCCCCATCATTCGTGAGTAGTGTACTGACAGGAGTGATGGTTGCATTTCCCTTGTCAACCACCCGCTGACCACCCGCGTTTATCGCCGCCTGGAGACGTTGTTCGGCTAGATGCAGAATTTCGCTGAACGTGGTAGACGGTTTGATGTCGGGGGCGGAGACACCAATACTTGCTGTAACGGTGGCGTCCGACTCACCGAGATAAAACTTTTTAGCCACCAGGTCAGAGAGAATTCGTTTACCCAGATATCTAGTGCCGATTGCATTGGAAGCAGGTAATAATATAGCGAAAGTTCCCTCGCCAAAATAGGCGATTTTGTCATCGATATGGGTATGAGCGCGGATAATCTCGGCGGTCGTGATCAGGATATGTTCAATTGCAGGGTCGCTGTAGTGTTTTTTTATGGTTTCAAATTGATCTAACTTGAGCAACAACAGGGCCAGTTCATTCTTGTTTCTGATCGCAAATGAAAGTTCCTTTCTAACGATCTGGGTGAAACGGGCTTTGTTGGTAATCCCAGTCAGAAATTCATCTTCTTCTATACCGCTACCGGTCTTTTCGAGTGGAAGTTTGATATGGCGTTTGGCCCGCTCGGTGATTTCATGGTTGACGAAAGGTTTAGTGATCAGGTCATTCGCTCCTTGCTGGAGCAATTGATTGCGTATCTTCTCATCCTCATCATTCCCTGTGACCACGATAAATGGAATCATGCGAATTCTTTCATCATCAGAATGGCGGATGTTATCCAGTAAGCCGAGCCCATCCAGCTTGGGCATTGACAAGTCAGAGAATACAAGTTTTATTCCTGGTTCTTTATGCAGAACTTCCCAAGCCTGTGAGCCATCCTCCGCCTCGATGATGTGGTAGTCTTGTTGCAGGATATTTTTTAAGGAGACGCGCACAACCCTGGAGTCATCGGCAATCAGAATAAGGGGTTTTGTTTCGGATTGGTATCTTACTGAAGTCACAGGCTTTTCAATGCTCAAAGTAGTCTGCCAGGTTGGTTTCAAGGTTTTTATCTCTGTCCGATGATTCGGCATTCACAAATAAAACTTGATAACAAGTCAGCTCTGGCGCTACTGCTAAATCGGCTTATGTGGTTCTTGCCAGGTTAAATAATCATTTAAGTAATCAAGATTCGCCCTACCTTGATTGGACCTGTTTCAGGAATTTATTGCATAGCTGTGTTGCATTAAACTTTCCACCAGGATTGGCCGATAGTTCCATCGCGATGCCAAAGTCAGTCTTTCATCTTTCGGATGGTGCTCCTGTCACCTCAATGACCCCGGAAGAGCGTTCCAAGCAGGAACTGGAGGCTTTCTCGGTAAAAGATTTTGTGAACGATGTGCGGGAGGATCTGCTCGCCAACAAGGTCTATCTGCCGACTCTGCCGACGCTTGCACTGGAAGCCCTTCTGGTGATAAACGACGCCGATAGCTCAGCGGCGGATCTGGAAAAAATTATCTCAAAGGATGCGGCACTTACCGCGCGTTTGATTCGTTATGCCAACAGCCCCCTGTACCGTGGAGTCCATGCGGTTACCTCGATAAAACTGGCGATTACAAGGATTGGTTTCCAGCGAGTAAAAAATGCGGTTTATGCGGTTTCCATGAAGGAGGTGTTTCGCACACCTGTCAGGGTCATCGAACAGCGCATGGAGAAACTCTGGGCTCACTCCGTTAAAGTGGGGGCAGCATGCCGCGATGTTGGCAACAAATCACCAGGGTCTTGGATCCTGACACAGCGCTGGTAGCGGGCTTGGTGCATGATATTGGCTACATACCGTTACTGATAAAGGCCTGTGACTATGAAAAGTTGATTGAGAATCCGGATTATCTGGATCGCATCATGTTGAAATTACACCCTCAGGTAGGGGGTAGTATCGTTAAGCTCTGGAAGTTTGATCCGAGGATCGTGGCGGTTACCGCGGAACACGAGGACCTCGCCAGGGATCCCGGAACCGCTCCGGTCGACTATGTGGACCTGGTCCAGGTCGCCAATATTCTTGCTCATGAAGGGTCAAATCATCCTCTGGCCGGGACCGACAGGAACAGTGTCAAGGCATTCGCGAGAGTCAAGCGAGAAACTGGGGGACAAGGGAAGCAGGAGCTAGAGGAGGATACCAGGACGGTTGAAAGCATCTTGTTCTGAATGGCTGCTCCTAATTGACCTCAAAGGGGTTGGAGAAAAGGTCGATACCTTCATTCCTCAACATGCTCACCAGCCGTATCAGGGGCAGCCCGATCAATGAGTTGGGATCGTCGCCCTCCAGTTTTTCAAACAGGATGATACCAAGACCCTCGGACTTGAAAGAGCCGGCACAGTTGTAGGGCTGCTCCCGTTTCAGGTAGTTCTCAATCGTATTGGCATCCAGCGGACGGAAATAGACATGAAAGGGTTCGCAAAAGGTTTGGCAGTTACCGGTCCCGCTGTTCAACAGGCAAAGGCCCGTAAAAAAGGTCACTTTTTTACCCGACGCCATGGTCAGCTGTTCGACGGCGCGGGCATGGTTACCAGGTTTGCCCAGTATCACATCGTCGAGCATAGCGATTTGGTCTGAGCCGATAATCAATGCTTGGGGGTGATCGAGGGAAACAGCGAGGGCCTTTAGTGTGGCAAGACGCATTACCAGCAATTCCGGTTTTTCATCGGGCGCTGCGGTTTCGTCGATATGCGGCGAGGCGGTGGTAAAATTCAGCCCCAGACGTGCCAGTAATTTCCGTCTAAATGGCGAGCTGGAGCCCAAAACAAGCTGTATGGCGGATGTCGAGGATAGGTTTTTCATTATGGTTGCCGATTAGAGGAAAAAATGTGCATTTTGCAGCTTTACGCGCTTGAGTGCTGCTGGATTTCAAGCGCAACTGTGTTCAATGGAATTATTCAATCTGATGAGTCTCTCTGACTTTGCGTGAGGGAGATCATTTATTAAAACCGGATATTGCCTGCATTGTCATGCCAAGCTTATCGAGCATGGAACGAGTCATGGGGACTGTTTGCCAAGTCGTTCGATAGATTCAATCAAGGCATTGTACCCAATCATTGGATCAACAAATAATCAACATAAACAATCTAAATAAATCCATACAATCTAATAAAAAACAAACAGTTAATAGGGATATTTGGCGTCATTGCTGCTTGACAGTTTGTGATAGAGACAAGTACAAAGCAAATACATCAATAAAACACAAAATCAATATGCCGACATTTGATCTGATTTTAAGTGGTATCAATCTCATGCTGATTGGTATGGGAGTCGTTTTCAGCTTCCTGATCTTGTTGGTTTTCAGCATGTTCGGGATGTCCAGATTAGCCATGCTGACGGATGAACAGACACAAGCCTATGAGAACAGGTCGATAACCCCGATAGTAAACGCCTCGGCAGGGTCGAGGGTAGAACTGGTGGCGGTTATCACTGCGGCGATAGCCCGCTTTCGGGCGACACATGGCTGAAATCGCTGTAATATCCTTAGCCTGAACGAAAAGTAAACTGGCTCTATCTCTGCCATCTCCAAAACGGATAAATATGAGTGTAAAGAAACCTTTAGGCATCACTGATGTGGTACTACGCGATGCCCATCAGTCATTATTCGCGACGCGTATGCGGCTGGACGACATGTTGCCGATCGCCGACAAGCTCGATCAGGTCGGGTTTTGGTCCCTGGAATCCTGGGGCGGTGCAACCTTTGATGCCTGCATTCGCTTTTTGGGAGAAGACCCCTGGGAGAGACTGCGGGAACTCAAGGCGGCGATGCCCAAAACACCCCAGCAGATGCTTCTGAGGGGACAGAACATCCTCGGCTATCGCCACTATGCGGACGATGTGGTGGAAGCCTTCGTGGGTCGTGCGGCAGAAAACGGTGTGGACGTGTTCCGTATCTTCGATGCGATGAACGATATCCGCAATCTGGAGACTGCGGTCAAGGCCGCGCTCAAAACAGGCAAACATGCCCAGGGAACCATGTCCTACACGGTCAGTCCGGCGCATGACATGGAATACTGGATTGCGATGGGCCGCAATCTGGAGTCCATGGGTTGCGATTCCATCTGTATCAAGGACATGGCGGGCCTGCTGCGTCCCTATGTGGCGGAACAATTGGTCAAACACTTGAAGGCGACCTGTTCCATACCGATTGCCATGCAAAGCCATGCGACCACAGGCATGAGTACCGCGACGGCCATCAAGGCCGCAGAGGCTGGGATCGATATGGTGGATACCGCTATCTCCTCCATGAGCATGACCTATGGTCACTCAGCCACTGAATCGGTGGTGGCGATCCTCGAAGGAACCGATCGGGACACGGGGCTGAATCTGTCGCTATTGGAAGAGATCGCGGCCTATTTTCGCGAAGTACGTAAGAAATACGCCAGATTCGAGGGGGCGCTCAAGGGCGTCGACTCGCGTATCCTGGTGGCTCAGGTGCCTGGCGGCATGCTGACCAACATGGAGAACCAGCTTAGAGAACAGGGTGCCTCTGAAAGGTTGGATGAGGTGCTGCGGGAGATTCCTAAGGTGCGACAAGACCTGGGTTATATTCCCCTGGTCACACCAACCTCGCAAATCGTAGGGACTCAGGCGGTGCTGAATGTGCTGACCGGTGAACGTTATAAGAGTATTGCCAAGGAGACGGCGGCTGTCTTGAAAGGGGAATACGGCGCCACACCGGCTCCGGTCAACAAGGAGTTACAAGCCAAGGTATTGCAGATTGGTGAGGGGCCCATAACCTGTCGTCCAGCCGATATCCTAGAAGCCGAGATGGACAAGCTGACAATTGAGTTCCGCAGGCTGGCAGAGGAACATAGACTGGTACTGGCTGAACAGGAAATCGACGATGTACTGATCTATGCCTTGTTCCCACAAGTTGGCCTCAAGTTTCTCGAGAACCGAGATAATCCTGATGCATTTGAGCCGAAGCCCGGCACTGAACCCGAACCGGTTAAACAACCGGCGTCATCCGCCAGACCGGCAGGCGGGCCGGAGATCTATCAGGTTGAAGTCAATGGGGTCACCTATGACGTGAAGGTAACGCCCGCAGGTGCGGTCACGGAGCTGCGGGAAACAGCTAGCAGTCCGGTCGATCTGAAACCTGCGAGTGGCGCCAGTATTGTTGCGCCACTGGCAGGCAATATATATAAAATCAATGTCACCAAAGGACAGCAGATTGCCACGGGTGATGTGGTGATGATCCTCGAGGCGATGAAAATGGAAACTGAGGTCCGTGCGACTTCTGACGGCGTGATCACTGATATCTTAGTCAAAGAGGGTGATGCCGTGCAGGTAGGCGCTCTGCTACTGAGTCTTTCCTGATTATGTTCGAGATTGGTCTTGATCCATTGTGGCAGTCCACCGGGGTTGCAAATCTGGCTTGGGGACAGGCATTGATGATGGGCATCGGTGGCCTGCTCATCTATTTGGCCATAGTCAGAAAGTTCGAACCGTTGTTGTTGCTTCCCATTGGCTTTGGGGCCATTCTCAGCAACATTCCCTTGGCTGGAATCGGCGGTCCGGATGGCCTGCTGGGTTACATCTATCATGTCGGCATCGAGACCGGTGTCTTTCCGTTGCTGATTTTCATGGGGGTTGGTGCACTCACCGATTTCGGTGCACTCATCGCCATGCCCTGGACCCTATTGCTGGGCGCAGCCGCCCAATTTGGCATCTTTGTCACCCTGATCGGGGCCCTGAGCCTGAACTATTTGCCGGGTTTCAATTTCTCCCTGGCGGATGCATCCGCCATCGCCATCATCGGTGGCGCAGACGGGCCAACGGCCATTTTTCTGGCATCCAGACTGGCGCCGGATCTGCTCGGTGCAATCGCGGTGGCCGCCTACTCCTACATGGCATTGGTACCGATCATTCAACCGCCGATCATGCGGTTGCTGACCACCGAGCAGGAGCGCGGCGTGGTGATGCAGCAACTGCGGCATGTCGGCAAGGTCGAAAAGGTCATGTTCCCCTTTACGGTGCTGATCCTGTGTATCCTGTTTCTGCCCTCGGCCGCTCCGCTGATCGGCATGCTGACCTTCGGCAATCTGTTGCGTGAAAGTGGTGTGGTCGAGCGCCTCAGTCACGCGGCACAGAATGAAATCATCAACATCGTAACGATCTTCCTGGGGCTGGCGGTAGGCTCGAAACTCTCCGCCGACAAGTTTCTGACGCTGGAGACTCTGGGTATCCTGGCGTTGGGCGCCTTCGCCTTTTGCGTCGGCACGGCGACCGGGGTGATCATGGGTAAGATCATGTATCGGATCACTGGGGGTAAGATCAACCCCTTGATCGGGGCGGCGGGTGTCTCGGCGGTGCCCATGGCTGCCCGCGTGGTGAACAAGGTGGGGTTGGAAACCAACCACCACAACTTCCTACTCATGCATGCCATGGGGCCAAACGTGGCCGGTGTGATCGGTTCCGCCGTGGCCGCTGGCGTCCTCCTGGCAATGGTTGGGTCAGGGTGAGAAGAATCCTTTGCAGGAGACAATCCTGGCATGCACCACAGATGGAGGGTGCGCTCAAGCCCTAACGTCTTGTTATGGCGGTAATCCAGCACCCGCAACCCGGTCATCTGATTTGTCATTTTGACATGACGGGTTGTGCATAATACTATTGCGCGCTTATGTCGCAGCACTTGCCTGATCATCTCGATCCTTGGCGATTCACCGATCTCGGTAAACGGATCAGCGGCTCTTATCCGCTGGTGAGCATGCCCAGATTGCGGGAATGTCTGGCGGACACTCGGGGTGAGGTTGGATTTACCTTGGAGTTTTTTCACGACGAGCAACATCGTGCCTGTGTGCGTGGAAAAGTCGAGGCGACCCTGTTATTGCAGTGCCAACGCTGTCTGGAAGTCATGCCCCGGCCAGTGCAATCGAGTGTCTCATTGGCCTTCGTTGAAAGCATTGAGGAGGCGGAGATTTTACCGGACACCTTGGATCCGGCGCTGGTGGAAGATGGCCTGGTCGGATTGCGAGATCTGATCGAGGATGAACTGTTGCTGGCCCTGCCTCAAATACCCATGCATCCTGCAGGTACATGTAGCTCGCAGGGTGGCGCTGAAGCATCCCTAGAGGGTAGTGAAGCGGTGCGAGAGAATCCGTTTGCGGTGCTGGCGGAACTGAAACTTAACGACAAGTAATTTTTTAAAACGATATCCAGGAGTTCAGCCATGGCTGTTCAACAAAACAGAAAAACCCCTTCCAAACGCGGTATGCGCCGTGCGCATGACGCACTGAAGAACCAGTCTCTCTCGATAGATTCCACTTCCGGCGAGACCCATCTGCGACATCACATCACGACTGATGGTTTCTATCGTGGTCGTAAAGTAATCGAAACTAAAGGCGCCTAACCCAGCTGTTTCGGTCCATTCACTGATGTCTGAAATTCGACTGAGGTTGTCATGGAAGTCCCGTCCCTCCACTATGACCTCGGTTTCGTTGCGTCACCTGTTGGTCGGATAAACGTTGCCGGGTTCGCTTTTTCTGGGTCTGATCTAACACGATGAGCAAGGCTGTCACAATATCGCTGGATGCCATGGGTGGCGATCATGGGGCCGACGTGGTTGTATCGGCGGCGCTGAAATACTTGAAGCGCGACCACGAAACGACATTGATTCTAGTCGGACCGGAAGATGAGCTGAGAGTCAAGGCGGGAGCCCATCCGTTTGGGGACCGACTGAGGTTTCACCAGGCCTCCCAGCAGGTGCAGATGGATGAGTTACCCTCCAAGGCGCTGCGCAATAAGAAAGATTCATCCATGCGGGTGGCCATTGACCTGGTAAAGGAAGGCACGGCGGATGCCTGTGTTAGTGCCGGAAATACTGGTGCATTGATGGCGACCTCGCGCTTCGTCCTAAAGATGCTGCCCAATGTGGACCGCCCCGCGATCATTACTGCCTTACCCTCCATCGAAGGCCAGACCTACATGCTGGATCTCGGGGCGAACGTGGATTGTGCCGCTGATCACCTGTTTCAGTTCGCGGTGATGGGCAGTGAATTGGTCTCGGTGGTGGAAGACCTGCCCTCGCCCCGCATTGGCCTGTTGAACATCGGTCAGGAAGAGATCAAGGGTAATGAGCAAGTCAAGCGCGCCCATGAATTGCTCTCCGCCAGTGGCTTGAATTATGTGGGGTATGTTGAAGGGGATGACATCTATAAAGGTGGTACCGACGTGATCGTCGCAGATGGTTTCGTCGGCAATGTGGCGCTTAAGAGCAGTGAAGGCGTTGCCAAGATGATCAGCTTTTTTATGAAACAGGCCTTCAAAAAGAACCTGTTGACCAAAATGGCCGGCCTGATCGTGCTCCCGATACTGCGCAGTTTTCGCCATCGCATCGATCCCAGACGCTACAATGGCGCCAGCTTGCTCGGGCTGCGCGGCGTCGTGATCAAGAGTCACGGCGGTGCGGACGAACTGGCATTCGCCAACGCCATCAACATCGCCCGCAAAGAAGTGCTGAAAGACGTGCCGACACGCATTGCGGTACAGGTCAAGGCACATCTGGAAACAAGGGAAAGCGCGTGATTTATTCCCGAATAACTGGCACCGGCAGTTATCTCCCGGCAAAGATACTGACCAACCAGGATCTGGAAAAAATGGTCGATACCAACGACCAGTGGATCGTTGAAAGGACCGGTATCCGCAAACGCCATATCGCTGCGGACGATGAATATACCTGTGACCTGGCCGAAAAGGCAGCCTGCAACGCCATGCAGATGGCCGGTTTGCAACCCAGCGACATCGATCTGATCATTGTCGCCACCACCACACCCGATCAGGTCTTTCCCAGCACGGCCTGTCTGCTGCAGGCCCGGCTTGGCATCCATGGGCCGGCCGCCTTCGATGTGCAGGCGGTCTGCACAGGTTTTGTCTATGCCATCAGCGTAGCCGACAAGTTCATCAAGACCGGCAGCGCCACGCGAGCGCTGGTGGTGGGTGCGGAGACGCTCTCGCGCATCGTTGACTGGCAGGATCGCAACACCTGCGTGCTGTTCGGTGACGGGGCCGGGGCCGTGGTGCTGGAAGCCAGTAACGAACCCGGTATCATTTCTACCCACCTGCATGCGGATGGTGCCTTCGAAAGTCTGCTACGGGTCCCTACCGGCATCTCTCGTGGCTACGATGTCTTGCGGGCAGGGAACGCCTACATGGAAATGCGCGGCAACGAGGTGTTCAAGATGGCGGTCACCACCCTGGGTCGGATCGCGGACGAGACCCTCAAGGCCAATGGCATGAACAAACCGGATGTCGACTGGCTGATCCCCCACCAGGCCAACATCCGCATCATCAATGCCACCGCCAAGAAGCTCGATCTGCCGATGGACCGCGTGGTGGTTACGGTGGACGAGCACGGCAACACCTCCGCCGCATCCGTGCCGTTGGCGTTGGATACCGCAGTGCGGGACGGCCGTATCAAGCGGGGTGAAACGCTCCTGATGGAGGCCTTTGGCGGTGGTTTCACCTGGGGTTCGGTGCTGGTTAAATTTTGATTCGCTGGATGACAAAGCTCATGAGTGCATCCAATTTCAGTATGCTCTTTCCCGGCCAGGGCTCCCAGTCGGTCGGCATGCTCAAAGAGCTGGCGGAAGCCTATCCTGCTGTCCAGCAGACCTTTGGCGAGGCCTCAGCTGTCTTGAATTTCGATCTCTGGCGGCTGGTGCAGGAAGGCCCGCCGGAACAGCTCAATCAGACCCAGAATACCCAGCCTGCCATGTTGGCGGCCGGGGTTGCCGTGTGGCGGATCTGGCAGACCGAGGGTGGCGCAAAACCGGCCGTGATGGCGGGGCACAGCCTGGGAGAATACTCAGCCCTGGTGTGCGCCGGTGCGCTGGGGTTCGCCGATGCCGTCAGTTTGGTGGCTGATCGGGGGCGTTTCATGCAGGAGGCGGTGCCTGAAGGTAGCGGCGGGATGGCGGCCATCCTCGGACTGGATGATGACCAGGTGCGGGAGGTCTGTGACCGAAGCAGCCGAGTCAGAGGTGGTGGAAGCGGTCAATTATAACTCGCCGGGACAGGTGGTGATCGCGGGCAGCAAGGCCGCTGTGGAGCGTGCCTGCGAACTGGCCAAGGCGGCCGGCGCTAAACGGGCCCTGCCACTGCCGGTCAGTGTGCCGTCCCATTGTGCCCTGATGAGGCCTGCCGCCGAGCGGTTGCGCGAGCGACTGGCGACTGTGGAAATCCAAACCCACAGGATTCCGGTACTGCACAATGTGAATGTGAGTGAGGCAGCCGACCCAGAGAGCATCCGGGAAAGGCTGGCGCAACAACTGTACAGTCCGGTGCGCTGGGTCGAAACCATCCAGGCGATCGCGGCGCGAGGTATCCGCACACTGGTCGAGGCGGGTCCGGGCAAGGTATTGATCGGATTGAATAAACGTATCGACAGTAAGCTCAACAGTCTGGCGATATTTAACGCCGATGGCCTGAGTGCAGCCTTGGAGGCATTGCAATGAAATTGGAGAACGAAATCGCCCTGGTGACCGGTGCGAGTCGTGGCATTGGTGCCGCGATTGCTGATGGACTGGCCAAGGCGGGTGCCATCGTTGTCGGTACCGCGACATCCCAGGCCGGGGCCGAAGCGATCAGTAATCGCTTTCAGAAGGCGGGTTATCGGGGCAGGGGCATGCTGCTGAATGTGACGGATCAAGCCTCCGTCGACGCGGTGATCAAGGCGGTCAGTGAAGAGTTCGGCGCGCCAACCATCCTGGTGAATAATGCGGGCATCACGCGGGATAATCTGCTGATGCGCATGAAGGATGAAGAGTGGCAAAGCATCATAGACACCAATCTGACCTCCATCTTCCGCATGAGCAAGGCGGTGTTGCGCGGCATGATGAAGGCGCGCAAGGGGCGCATCATCAATATCTCATCCGTGGTTGGCGCCATGGGAAATCCGGGCCAGACCAACTATGCGGCGGCCAAGGCCGGCATTTTTGGCTTCACCCGCTCGCTGGCGCGTGAAGTCGGCTCCCGCGGGATCACGGTCAATGCGGTCGCACCCGGTTTTATCGATACCGAAATGACGCAGGCGAATTGTCCGAGGACCAGCGCAAAGGATTGGTGGAAAATATTCCGCTGCAACGACTCGGACAAGCCGTGGATATTGCCAATGCCGTGGTCTTTCTGGCTTCTGAGGCAGGGAGTTATATCACTGGTGAAACACTGCATGTCAATGGCGGCATGTACATGGGCTGATGCTCGATGCTGGAATCAGGCGTTACGCAAGTGCTTGAAAAAACTGAATCAGCTAATGCAATTCTCAGATTTCAATGAAATTTATCATATGATTAATTGCATTGGATTACGCTTTTCACATGCAATGATTGTTAATACAATAGCCCATCGGTTGCAGACGTGGCCGTAGGATTCATCCATGAGGAAATTAAGAAAATGAGCGATGTGGTAGAACGAGTTCGAAAAATTGTCGTAGAACAACTGGGTGTCAAGGAAGAGGAGGTGACGCTGGAAGCCTCCTTCGTCGATGATCTTGGCGCCGACTCTCTCGACACTGTTGAACTGGTGATGGCCCTTGAAGAGGAGTTCGAAACCGAAATCCCAGACGAAGAAGCAGAGAAAATCACCACCGTTCAGCTGGCGGTCGACTACATCAACGCCCATAGCGCATAGCCAAGGTCATACGTTCAATCTAGGCCGCAGTGTCCTTACATCGGGACGCGGCCTTTTGCTTTTCTGCCATTTGTATTGATTGGGGGTAGTCTCAGATGACTGCAAGAAGGGTTGTCGTAACCGGACTCGGTATGGTTGCGCCGGTGGGTCTCGATGTGGCATCCGCCTGGGAGAATATTCTCGCGGGCAGGAGCGGCATCCAGCCGATTACCCACTTCGATGTGGAGCCGTTCAGCACCCAGTTCGGTGGGCCGATCTATGGCTTCGAGATTACCGATTACATCCCGCAAAAAGACGCCAAAAAGATGGACAAGTTTATCCATTATGGCGTTGCGGCCGGATGTCAGGCCATCGAGGACTCCGGCCTCGAGGTGACTGAAGAGAATGCTGAGCGCATCGGCGTGTTGATCGGCTCGGGTATCGGCGGTATTACCGGCATCGAAAACAGCTACCACGCCTATCTGGAAGGTGGACCGCGCAAGATCTCCCCGTTCTTCGTGCCCGCCAACATCATCAACATGGTTTCCGGCAACCTTTCCATAAAATATGGCTTGAAAGGCCCGAACTACTCGATCGTCTCGGCCTGCAGCAGCGGTGCGCACAGTATCGGCGAGGCCGCCATGATGATTCGTCACGGGCGCACGGATGTGATGGTGGCCGGTGGTGCCGAAATGGCCACCTCCCCGGTCGGTCTGGGTGGTTTGCGGCCGCTCGGGCGCTGTCCAGAAGAAATGACGATCCGCAAGCTGCCAGCCGTCCCTGGGATCGGGACCGGGATGGTTTCGTGCTGAGTGATGGCGCCGGCGTGGTGGTGCTGGAAGAGTACGAGCTTGCCAAGGCGCGTGGCGCGAAGATCTATGCGGAACTGGTGGGGGTCGGCATGAACTCCGATGCCTACCACATGACGGCCCCCTCGAAAGACGGTTCCGGGGCGGCCAAATGCATGCTGATGGCGCTGCAGGATGCGGGAGTGAATCTGCAGGAGGTGGATTACATCAATGCCCACGGCACCTCCACACCGGCCGGCGATGTGGCCGAGACCCTGGCGGTCAAGCGCGCCTTTGGGGAGCATGCCCACAAGCTCTGTGTCAGTTCCACCAAGTCGATGACCGGCCACATGCTGGGAGCCGCCGGCGGCGCCGAGGCCGTCTTCACTATTCTGGCATTACGGGATCAGGTGGCGCCGCCCACCATCAATCTGGAAAATCAGGATTCCGAATGCGATCTCGACTTTGTGCCGAACACGGCGCGCGAGATGAAGTTGGATCTGGTCATCTCAAACTCCTTCGGGTTCGGTGGGACCAACGGCACCCTGGCCTTCCGTCGATTCGGCTGACTCATCCGGCGAGCATCCTCTCCTCGCCGGGGGTCTGAACCTGCAACTTGCTGATCAACGGTAGATCGACCGATCAGATTTCCGCTGCGGACCGAGGTCTGCAGTATGGTGATGGCCTGTTCGAAACCATTGCCATCGTGCAGGGTGAACCCATGCTGTGGGAGCGTCACATGGCCAGACTGGAGGCAGGGGAACGGACGCCTGGGATTCCCGCCTGGAAAACAAGACCCGTTTGCTGCAGGAGGTTCGCTCCGTGGTCGGAGACAGGAGTCCCGCAGTGGTCAAGATTATCCTCACACGGGGCACTGGTGGCAGGGGTTATCGCCCGCCGGTCTATCCGCAGATCACCCGCATCGTCAGCCTGCACGATTGGCCCAAATATCCCACGCGCTGGTTCTCGAGTGGCATCCGACTGCGGATATGTAACACCCGCCTGGGTCGGAATCCCAGGCTGGCCGGTATCAAACACCTCAATCGGCTGGAACAGGTGCTGGCGCGTCAGGAGTGGGATGATCCGGACATTCCTGAAGGCCTGATGCTGGATGAAGGGAAATCATGTCATCGAGGGCACCCAATCGAACCTGTTCTTGATCCAGGGTGGCCGCCTGATCACCCCGGATCTGAGCACATGCGGGGTTGCCGGCGTGGTGCGGGAACTGGTGCTGGAGGTGGCGGCGGAGCTGGGGCTGCAGAGTCGTGTTGCCGCAGTCACGCTCGGAGAGCTCAATCGGGCCGACGCCCTGTTCATCACCAATGCCGTGCATGGCGGTCTGTCCGGTCGCCGCCCTGGAAAACCGGCGCTTCGAACTTCAGAAGTTCCCGTCGCGCTGATGGAACAGGTGCGCAATCTGGTGTTGGGACCCGTGGGAAGAATATGACTAGTCCGTCGCCCGGTTTGCCGCACCTTGTCATTTTTTCGATTAGAATCCGTACCATGCTGAATCGTCTCATCGGACTTCTGATCTTTAGTGCTCAGCCTCCTGTTGGCCTGGGGCTGGATGCAGTATGACAGTTTCAAGGAAAACCCGCTGACCTTGCCCCAGGAAGGGGTCGTTTACAACCTGGAGCCCGGCAGTTCCGTCAACACCCTGGCTGCCGATCTGGCCGCCCAGGGGATCATCGAACAACCCACTCTTGCTGCGCCTACTCGCACGTTTGAGCAATCAGGCCAGTCGGTTGAAGGCGGGAGAATATCGTATTCCGCCGGGCACCACGCCGGCCCGGCTGTTGCAGATCCTCGCCTCGGGCAAGGTGATCCAGCATGGCCTGACCCTGGTGGAGGGCTGGACATTCAAGCAGGTGATGGCGGCCGTCAACAGTCATGAGGCCCTGCAACACACCTTGAACGATCTGTCGGACGAGGCCATCATGCAGCGGCTGGGTTACCCGGAGCAGCATCCTGAGGGGCGCTTCTATCCCGATACCTACCACTTTCCCTCGCGGCGAGACCGATGTGGCATTTTCTCAACCGGGCCTATCGCAGGATGCAACAGTTTCTGGCCAGAGAATGGGAACAGCGGTCCAAAGACCTGCCCTTCGAATCGCCCGATGAGGCGCTGATCCTGGCCTCCATCGTCGAACGGGAAACCGCACTGCCGGAAGAGCGACCCAGGATTGCCGGGGTCTTTATCCGGCGTTTGCAAAAAGACATGCTGTTGCAGACCGATCCGACCGTGATCTACGGTATGGGCGACCGCTTTGATGGCAATATCCGCCGCCGTGATCTGGAAACTGATACCCCGTACAATACCTATGTACGTAAGGGGCTCACGCCAACCCCGATCGCCATGCCCAGCGGCGCGGCGATCCGGGCGGTGTTGCACCCGCAGGATGGCAAAGAGCTCTATTTCGTGGCCACCGGGGATGGTGGACACGATTTTTCCGCCTCCCTGGAGGAGCATAACCGGGCGGTCCGCAAATATCAGTTGAAACAGTAAGCATGCAAAAGGGACGGTTCATTACGGTCGAAGGGGGCGAAGGCGCCGGTAAGAGCAGTAATCTGTCCTTTATCCGGCAGTTGCTGGAGGCGGCCGGCAGATCGGTCGTGTTCACCCGGGAGCCGGGCGGCACCCCGCTGGGAGAAGAGATCCGCCAGCTTCTGCTCGGCCACCAACACACCGGCATGGCGGACGACACCGAGCTGCTACTGATGTTCGCCGCCCGCGCCGAGCACCTGCAACGCAAGATCCTGCCGGCCCTGCAGGCAGGGAACTGGGTTCTGTGCGATCGATTCACCGACGCTTCCTATGCCTATCAGGGGGTGGGGCGGGGCATCGAGCGGGACCGGATTGCACTGTTGGAACAATTCGTTCAGGGCAATCTGCGACCCGATCTGACCCTGTTGCTCGATCTTCCCGTCGAACTCGGTCTGGCCAGGGCAGGAGAGCGCTCCAGCCCGGATCGTTTTGAGAGCGAGGCCCGCGCATTTTTCGACAAGGTGCGCCAGGGCTACCTGCAGATCGCTGCGCGGGAACCGGAGCGGGTGAAGGTGATCGACGCCGCGCCCGCCCTGGAGCAGGTGCAGCGGCAGATTGAAGCGGTTATTCGCATCATTCCTGGAGTCAGTAGCGGATGGATGAACTGGCGCCGCAACATCTACCCTGGCAACAGGGCATCTGGGACAGACTGCAGCAGGCCCGTCAGCAACAGCGCACGCCTCACGCCCTGTTGTTTGCCGGACCGGCAGGGGTCGGCAAAACCTGTTTTGCACACGCCTTTGCCCAGTCGCTGCTGTGTGTGTCACCCAATGAAGCTGGCGAACCCTGTGGTCGCTGCCGCCACTGTCAGCTGTTCCTGGCCGGCAATCATCCCGATCTGCAACGAATCGGCCCGGAGGAGGGTAGTAAGAGCGGTGAGATCAAGGTCGACAGGATCCGTGCGCTGACCGAAGGGACAAACCTGACCGCCAAGTCAGGTGGCTATAAGGTGGTGATCATCCGACCGGCGGAGCGGATGAACAGCGCTGCGGCCAACAGCCTGCTGAAAACCCTGGAGGAACCCACCGCCAACACGGTCCTGATCCTGCTGACCGATCATCCCATCCCGGCTGCTGCCCACCATCCGCAGTCGTTGTCAGCGGTTTCCTTTTACCCGGCCGGTTAACGAACAGGCCGTCGGTTGGCTGCAGGGACGGGTCCAGTCCGGGGATGCCGCAAACCCTCCTCGATCTCGCCGGCGGCGCCCCGCTGAAGGCGCTGGCCATGGACAATCCGGAGATCCTGGGACAGCGCCGGGCGGCCTTGCAGGCCTTTCTCGGCCTGGTGCAGGATCGAACCGATCCGGTAAAGTTAGCGGATCAATGGACGAAATATGATATCAAGCGGCTCATGGAATGGCTGACGGGCTGGGTCATCGACATGCTGCGTCTGCAGGTGAGTGTACACCCCACCCCTGCTCTACAACAGGGACGAAAGACAGACTTTGCAGCGTCTGGCGGAGCGGTTAAACTCCCGAGCTGCTGCAACGATTTCTGGGTCAGGTTTATGAAGTGCGCAATCTGACCGACAGCAACCTCAATCCACAATTGATGTTGGAAAGACTCTTGCTTGAATGGCACGCCTGTCTGCGTCAGGCGCGCCACTTGAACAGACGACAGGTATTGGCATGGCCGGCGGACCGAGACAAGGTATTCTTTCACTGACGATCAAGGACAAGAATGCCCTGTATGCCGCCTATATGCAGTTCGTGAAAAATGGCGGCCTGTTCATCCCCACCACCAAGCAGTACAAGCTGGGGGACGAGGTCTTCATGCTGCTGACCCTGATGGACGAAGCGGAACGGCTACCGGTGGCGGGTAAGATCATCTGGATCACACCGGTAGGCGCCGAGGGCAACCGGGCCGCCGGTATCGGCGTGCAGTTCAGTGATCAGGACGGTGGCGCCGCCCGCAACAAGATCGAAGGTTATCTCGCCGGCGCCCTCAAGTCAGATCGTCCTACCCATACCCTCTAATCTTTTTTTCAGCGACTCAACAGGATTCTAAAGCATGTTGGTGGATTCGCATTGCCATCTTGATCGGGTCGATTTGAAGCCCTACGACAACGACTTCGGTGACTTCGTCAGCCAGACCCTGGCAAGTGGGCTCGAACACATGCTGTGCGTCTCCATCGACCTGGAATCCTGGCCGGCCATGGTTGCCCTGATCGAGGACTATCCGCAGATCAGCTGCTCGGTGGGAGTACATCCCAATGACCGGGACCGGCATGAACCGAGATGTGCAGGATCTGGTGGAACGTGCCGCCGACGCCAGAGTGGTGGCGATCGGGGAGACCGGCCTGGACTATTTCCGCAGTGACGGGGATCTGGAGTGGCAGCGCGCGCGTTTTCGAACCCATATCCGGGCGGCGAAGGCCTGCGGCAAGCCCTGATCATCCACACCCGGGCGGCAAAGCAGGACACGATCTCGATCATGCGGGAGGAGGGGGCCGACCGCAGCGGTGGCGTCATGCACTGTTTCACCGAAGACTGGCCGATGGCGCAGCAGGCGCTTGAACTGGGTTTTTATCGTCTCATTTTCCGGCATCATCACCTTCAAAAATGCAGCCGACCTGCGCGAGGTAGTCAAACAGGTGCCTCTGGAACGGCTGCTGATCGAAACCGACTCTCCCTACCTGGCCCCTGTACCCCATCGGGGCAAACCCAATCAACCCCGCTACGTCAGTCACGTGGCGGAGTGTGTGGCGGAATTACGCGGCATGTCGGTGTCTGAGGTTGCGGAACTGACCCGGAAAAATTTTTATCGCTGTTTTCCGCTCGCCGCGAGTCGTGGCCATAGCTAATGAATCGAGCAAATCCCGGCTTGCGTGATAAGGACAATCAATGGCTGACTGGAGCGGAAAGGTTAACACTGAAGGGAGGTTGACATCCCTGGAATTGGATAGCAGACTCCGTCTCGGAACGAGTCAGGCCGCCACGCTGATCGTCATCCACAAACAATGACTTCCACCTTGCCCGGGTGGCGAAATTGGTAGACGCAAGAGACTTAAAATCTCTCGACCTTTGGGTCGTGCCGGTTCGATTCCGGCCCCGGGCACCATTGAATTCCATCAGCATATTGAAATATTTTGATACCTGAGAATTTTATTCAGGAACAATTCAGCTTGTCCATGGTATACAGCAGAAATGGACATGTTGCTCCTGATCATCGGTCTGTTGCTCGTTGCAACCCTGATGGCCTTTCTCACCGGTTTCAGCACCTATCCCTGTGGCATCCTGGTTTTTTCGCTATTTTTCGTCGGGCGTCTGCTCCATCTTTACGACAAAAAGAATTCCAATGCTTAGGTCATCCTGGTACGAGACACCGTTATCTGGAAGCTCTGACAGAGCCATCCTGGCTCTCTCAGAGTTCAGCATCCCGTCGACAGGAAACGTCTGAGCGAACCAGGGTTACCTCAACAGCAATATCCTTATACTTGATATGGCGATATAGCCAAGCTGCCGCAAGAAGCAATTCCTACCATTTATACCTCATAGAGTTACTACATAAATCAAGGATTTGCTGACCTGACTCTTGTGGAAACAAACTTCCACTGCCGTTTGCAAATTTCAAGGAGGTAAAGTTACAATGTGCTTGGCCGATGTTCACTGACGAATTAAGTAAACCATCCGCTGACCGATGGAAATCCGCCTGGGAGGGAAGATGTCAGATACATGTAAGGTTATCTTTTCTGGTGAACTGCAACAGGGTTTTACACCAGAAAAGATCATTGAGGCCTTCAGTGAAAAGTTCAGCATCAGTCGAGACAAGGCTGAGCAAGCTGATCAATTCCGGTAAGGATGTGGTGCTGAAGGGGGGGTCTGAATCAGGAGCGGGCTGAAAAGTATAAAAAAGTGCTGGAAAAGATCGGTCTGGTGGTGCGTATCGAAGGCATGGCGCCGGAGAATGTCTACATCCGGTCTGGTCCTCGAGCCCATCGAATCCGAGGAAGATGAAGCGACCCTGGTAATGGAATCCGCGCAGAACGGGGCGGTCATCGACAAATGCCCGAAGTGCGGCTCATCCAATCGGCAGACGGTAATTGCAAGGACTGTGGCGTAGTCGTGGAAAAATACCTCGCCAATCAGGCGCGCATGCGAGAATGAGGAGGATCAGCACGAGTGGCACGCCGAAGCCGGAGAATCCTTATCACGCCCCCGAAGCCGAACTGTACGAACCCCAGGATGGCGAGATGACCGGACCCAACAGCGTGCCCACGGGACATGGTTGGGCCTGGCTGGTGAAGGGATGGTGGCATTTCAAACAAAATCCCATTTCCTGGATATTTGGCATGGTGGCCTGGTTTCTGATCGTCTTGCTGGTCAGTTTGATCCCGTTTATAGGCGGCATCCTGGTGAACCTGTTTACCCCGGTCATCGCCGCCGGTTTCATCATCGGATGTCGCGCCCAGGATGACGGGGATGACTTTACCGTCAATCATGTATTTGCTGGCTTTTCCAACAATCTGGGCCAGCTGGTGCTGGCCGGTTTTATCTATTTTGGCGTCGTATTGCTACTGACCCTTGTCATGATGGTCGCTCTGTTTGGCATGATCGACATGCAATCGATGGCGAGCGACAGTCCGGACATGATGATGGCCATGGTGTTTTCACCCGGCTTCTTGATCGCTCTGCTGCTGGGATTGCTGTTTATGATCCCGCTGATGATGGCCTATCTGTTCGCTCCGGCGCTGATCGTCCTGGAGGACATGAAGGCACTCTCGGCCATGAAGCTGAGCTTTATCGGTAGTCTGAGAAATATTTTACCCTTTCACCGTCTACGGTCTACTGGCCATGGTATTGCTTATCATCGGTTCGACTTCCGGCCGGCTTGGGTCTGTTGATCGTGTTTCCGCTGCTGACCGCGTCACTCTATTCCGCCTATCAGAGACATCTATTTCAGTTGAAGGAGCCACAGTACACCGTGTGATTGCTCGCCCTGCCAGGATTGCCGCCTCACACCCTCTGCTGGATACCCTGCGGGAGTACGAAATCCCTGAGGGTGTGAGGCTCGAGTTCCGCCTCGCCGGGCCGGTGGTGCGGGCCTGCGCCTGGGGCATAGACGCAGGCTTGCGCGCATTGCTGTATGCTGGGCTGGCGATAGGCCTTTCCTTTCTTGGCGGCATAGGTGTGGCGGTGATGCTGATCGGATTCTTTCTCATCGAGTGGTTCTACCCGGTGATGTTCGAGCTCCAGAACGGCGCCACGCCGGGCAAGCGGGCAATGGGCATCTGGGTGATCCAGGATAACGGCACCCCGGTTACACCCGCCTCCTCTTTCATACGTAATCTGCTGCGGGCGGCGGACTTCCTGCCGCTGTTATATGGTTTCGGCCTGGCCTGTATGTTGCTCAATCGGGAGTTCAAACGTCTGGGTGATCTGGCGGCGGGCACCCTGGTGGTGTATCGGGATCGGCCGGTTGCGAGGTTTCGGCCACCGCTGGAAGATGCCTGCAAGCCTCCGCTTGAGCTGACTGAGGCGGAGCGCAGGGCCCTACTGGCCTTTGCCGAACGGGGTCAAAGCCTCTCGGAGGCGCGCCGCATCGAGCTGGCCGAGTTGTTAGGCGACCTCACGAACCGGCATGGACAGCAGGCGGTGGAGCGAGCTATACTGGCTATGCCAACTGGATCATGTAAGGGTCACTCCTGCGCGTCCATGCGTCCGTGACGTTGGTACTTCCCGGTACGGCAGTCACACCAGCGCATCCGTTGGCCGTGCTATAGCGACATCCCCGCACGACAATCATTGATGCGCCAGGAACAGTTCGAGACAGAGAACAGTGCCTTCTGGGATGAGTTGGCCCAACTCATCGAGGATCTGGAACGGCCCAGCTACAAGCGGCGCCTGCCGCCTGAGCGCAGGCGCGGGTTTCCCGCCCGGTATCGACGGCTCTGCAGCCACTATGCCTTGGCCCGCAGCCGAGATTTCAGTCCGGCGTTGCTGGAACAGTTACACAGTCTGGTGCGACGCGGTCATGCCCAGCTCTATCGCCGGCACGCCGCCTGGGGTTGGCGCATCTTAAGCTTCATCTTGAGCGGTTTTCCGCGGGCCCTGCGGCGAAATCAGGGCTATTTCTGGCTGGCCCTGACGGTATTCCTGCTGCCGGCGCTGCTGGCCGGGGTCGGTTGCTTTCACGAACAGGATCTGATCTATTCCATCCTGGACGAACAGCAGGTGGTCGGCATGGAGAGCATGTACGATCCGGGCAACAGGCGACCCGGTCGTTCCTTGGAACGGAGTTCGGAGACCGATTTCGTCATGTTCGGTTACTACATCATGAACAACATCGGCATCGGCTTCCGCACCTTTGCCGGCGGTATCCTGTTTGGGGTCGGGAGTCTGTTGCTGCTGTTGTTCAACGGCATCGTACTGGGTGGTGTGGCCGGCCATCTGAGCCGCCTGGGTTTCCACGACACCTTCTGGCCCTTCGTGTCGGGACATGGCGCGTTCGAGTTGACCGCCATCGTGATCTGCGGCGCCGCCGGACTGATGCTGGGACATGCGGTGCTCGCCCCCGGTCAGCGCAGCCGCTCCCTGGCGCTCAAGCAGCAGGCCCGGGAGGCCGTACAGCTGGTCCTGGGAGCGGCCCTGATGCTGCTGGTGGCGGCCTTCATCGAGGCCTTCTGGTCTTCCAGCGGCGTTGCCATCCAGCTCAAATACACCATCGCAGCCCTGTTCTGGTCGCTGGTGATTCTCTATCTGGTCGGGATGGGTCGATCACCCTCATGGATCTCGCTAGACTCAGGATCAAGCTGCGGCCGCGCACGGCCTGGGAGGGCATAGATCTCGGCTTCGTGCTGGCGCGGCAATGGTTTCTGCCACTCTGGCTACTGTGGCTGGCCGGAGCGCTGCCGGTGTTCCTGCTGCTCAACCTGCTACTGCCGATCGAGGCCTGGCTGGCCGGACTGCTCTCCTGGTGGCTCAAACCCCTGTATGAACCGCCGCTGGTGTTCTGGCTGGGGCGGGCGGTCTTCTCCGCACCGCCGGACTAGACGGGAACTGCGACACACGCTGGCTGCGGATCGTCCGGCCCCAATTGCTCGCCAATCTCAGCTTGGCGGCGCTTCAACACCGCGCGTTCCTTCGACATGCCGGTGACGGTGCTGGAAGGGTTGCAGGGCAAGGCCCGCGCTTCGCGCATTCGGGTGCTGGGACGCGAGCAACATGCGGCGAGTTGGCTGACCTTCTTGGGGATCCATTTCGAGCTCATCCTTGAGCTCTCCGTTGCTCGTCCTGCTGGTGATGCTGGTGCCGGAAGAGTTGCAAGGGTTCGAATTGCAGACCTATCTGTTTCCAGCCGGAAGGCTGGCAGCAATGGTTGCAACAGTGCATCGGTCTGCTGACCATGTCGCTGATCGCGCCTTTTTACATGGCGGCCGGTTTTGGGCTCTATCTGATCCGGCGTAGTCAGTTGGAGGCCTGGGACGTGGAACTCGGATTGCGGCAGTTGGCCGAGCGTGTCCGCAACCGGCGCTTGACTGCGGGTGCATTGATCGGGCTGGGTTGCCGGCGGATGTCTCGCTCTGTTGCCCCTGCAACCGGTCGAAGCCGGGGAGTTGAGCCGTCAGGAGGCCAAACTCCTGATCCAGTCGGTCATGGCGAACGACGATTTCGGCCAACGGGGAACCCTGACCACTTGGAGTATGCGGGCAAGCAGAGCGAAGCGGCGGAACGGAATCTGCCCTGGCTGCTGGAGTGGTTGATCGTGATTATACAAGGATTCATGCAGGGCTTCGCAGCGTTCGGGGAAGTCCTCATGTGGTTGGCGGCCGGGACCTTGCTGGCCTATCTGATCGTCTGGTTCGCGCAGCAATCGTGGCCTTGCTCGGCGGCCATTCAGAACTACAACGGCCGGTGAACCCGTTGCCACTGACCCTCGCGGGGATGGACATCCGGCCGGAAAGCCTGCCGCAGGATATCGTTACAGAGGCCAGACGCTCTTTCAGTCTGGGTGAAGCCCGCATAGCCTTGAGTCTGCTCTATCGCGGCATGCTCTCGCACCTGGTGCATAAAGAATGCTTGCAGATACCCGCAAGCGCCACTGAAGGAGAGTGCCTCCAGTTGGCGAGTCAACTGCAACAGCCCTCAAAATATGCCTATCTACAGCAGCTGACCCAGGCCTGGCAGGAGATGGCTTATGCCCATCGCCCACCCGATCCGGAAGAAGCAGAGCGGATATGTCAGGAGTGGAGAGGTGTGTATGGCGAATAGGATCTTCCTCCGTTTTCTGCTGCTGTTGTTGTTGACTCTTGTCCTGCTGGGCGGCTTCTGGTTCGTGCAGAACTTCGAACGCTCCAGCGAGGAGGTTCGTAGCGGTTTCTCCAGCACGGCGCAGCGTAACCCCTGGCTGGCAGCGGAACGGTTTCTGCATCGCCTGGGGATGCAGGTGGAGAGCTTGTCCGGACGGGAATATCTGCTCGCACCACCCTTGGGGTCTGGTGTGCTTTTGGTGCGGGATCTGGGCCCCAGCTTGCCAATAGAAAGGGAGGAGCGGTTGCTGGAATGGGTCGCGGTGGGTAATCATCTGGTCATTGCTTCGGCGCGGGTTCCAGCTGCGGATGAACCGAACAACCCTCTGTTGGAACGCTTTGGGGTTTCTCTGCATGAGATTGAGCAGCCGGATCAGGAGGAGACGGTGCAACCCGTGCCGGTGGAACTGCCCGGTGCTGCTGAATCGATCCGGGTGGCATTTGATCCCACTCGCAGTCTGCGCATGGATGCGGTCGTTGCGGACTGGCAAGTGCCTGCCGCCAGCGGCTACCATTTGCTGCGCTTCAAGCATGGGGTCGGATCGATCGTCGTGCTCAGTGACAACCTGTTTCTCTCAAACCGGGAGATCGATGAACAGGACCATGCGCTGCTGCTGGCGCGGCTGGTCAACGGCGCGGCCCGTGGCTGGTTGCTCTACAGCAGTCAGATGCCCTCGCTGCTGCAACTGATCTGGCAGCATGCAGCCTACCTGTTGATCAGCGCTTGCCTTGCCCTGCTTGCCTTGCTCTGGTGGTTTACCCAGCGCACCGGTCCGCTGCTCGCCCAGGTCAATCCGGCACGGCGTGATCTGCTGGAACACCTGCAGGCCTCAGCCGAGTTCCTCTGGCAGCAGGACCGGGCCTCTGGACTGCAAGGGCCGACCCGTCGACAGGTGGAGAAACGCTGGCTGCAGCGTCATCCGTTGTTGGAAAGATTGGATCAGGAGGCCCGCTGTGAGTGGCTGGCGGAACGCACCGGTCCGACTCCTCAAATGATTAAACAAGCACTCTATACCGAGCAGGCCGATGAACAGGGTCTGATCCGTGCGAGCGCAATCCTGCAGCGGCTGCACGCAGCCCCGGATACCGCAATAACCATGGAACAGCCCGATGGCAGATAGCGAAACCGATAAACCAATGACTTTGACCCCTCAATTAATCCAGCAGGTGAGGAGTTTCGAACGTGAGATCGCACGGGCCGTGATAGGTCAGGACCAGGTGGTCCACGAGGTGATGATCGCCCTGCTCGCGGCGGGTCATGTGCTGGTGGAAGGGGTCCCCGGACTGGGCAAGACCCTGCTGGTGCGCAGCATCGCCGCCGCGGTGGAAGGACAGTTCAACCGCCTCCAGTTCACTCCAGACCTGATGCCCAGCGATATCTCCGGTCACATTATGTTCGATATGAAGACGGAGAATTTCCGGGTTCGCAAGGGGCCGGTGTTCTGTAATTTCCTGTTGGCCGACGAAATCAACCGCTCGCCGGCTAAGACCCAGTCCGCCTTGTTGGAGGCGATGCAGGAGCAGCAGGTCACCATCGAAGGCCGCACCTTTCCCCTGCAGCCGCCCTTTCTGGTGCTGGCCACGCAAAATCCCATCGAACAGGAGGGCACCTATCCGCTGCCCCAGGCCCAACTCGATCGTTTCCTGCTCAAGGTCTTCATCGGCTATCCCAGCGAGAGCGATGAGCAGGCGCTGGTGAGGCAGGTCACCCATGAGGCGGTGGGGGACCGGCTGGATACCTCGGCGATTCGCCCCATCCTGCAGGCCCTGCAGATTCCGCTGCTGCAATCCTACGTGGCTGGGCTGGGGGTTGATGAACAGGTCCTCAATTATGCGGTGCGGATCGCGCGGACGGCCCGGGAATGGAACGGTATCGAGGTTGGCCCGGGCCCGCGCGGTCCTATCGCCCTGCTGCGGGCGGGCCGGGCCGAGGCCTTTCTAAAGGGTCGGGAGTTCGTCACGCCCGACGATATCAAGGCGGTGACACCGTCAGTGTTGCGACACCGCATCCGGCTGACTACGGAACTGGAGATCGAAGGTTATCAGCCGGACGATGTGTTGGCCGATCTGCTGGTCAATATTCCTGCCCCTCGTCAATGAGACCGGCGACCAATCAACTCTATCTGTTGACTGGTCTCCTGCTGGTGGGCCTGCTGGCCGCCCTATGGCCGGGCTGGGCATCACTCTGGAAATTCAGCGCGGCGTTAAGCCTGGGAATATTGTTGCTCGATTTCTATCAGGTCCGCCGTCTAACGCTACCCCAGGTGCAAAGGCTCCAGCGTAACAGTATCCCGGTGGGGGTCTGGTCGCAGGTCGAACTGCGGCTGTTGAACAGTTCCGCGAGGGGCTTGCGACTACTCGCCCACGACCATCATCCTGCGGATTTCGAGGTACAGGGGCTGCCGCGCAAGCTGTTCCTGCCGCCTGAACGCAAATTGAGTCTGCACTACCGGATTCGGCCCAAACAGCGCGGTGATGGGGATTTTCCAGGTATCGATCTGGTGCTGATCTCTCCACTTGGGCTATGGGGCCTGCAGCGTTTCGCCCCACTCGCTGATCGGGTCCGGGTATTGCCGAATTTCCGTGAGATCGCTCGATATGCCTTGCTGGCGACCGACCATCAGCTCACTCAGATCGGCATTCACCGACGCCAGCGCCGGGGCGAGGGCAGTGACTTTCACCAGTTGCGGGAATACCGGCCTGGTGACAGCCTGCGCCAGATCGATTGGAAAGCCAGCTCACGCTACCGCCGCCTGATCTCGAAGGAGTATCAGGACGAACGGGACCAACAACTGATGTTTGTGCTCGACTGCGGCCGTCACATGCGGCATCAGGACGCGGCCGGTGCCCATCTGGATCATGCGCTCAACGCCATGTTGCTGCTGAGCTGCGTGGCGATCCGGCAGGGTGACGCGGTCGGCTTCCTCACCTTCGGCGGACAGCAGCGTTGGCAACCGCCGTACAAGGGTGGAAATCTGATCCGCCGCCTGCTGGAGCATACCTATGATCTGGAATCGACCCTGGAGGCAGCCGATTACCTGGCGGCAGCGGAAAAGCTGATGTTCCGGCAGCGTCGCCGTGCGCTGGTCGTGCTCCTGACCAACAGCCATCCGGAAGACCGTCCGGAACTTGCCCGGGCGGTCAGACTGTTGTCGCGTCGCCATCTGGTGGTCTTGGCTGAGTTGCGGGAGAGATCTCTGGATCGGGTACTCAAGGAATCCGTGCGTGATCTGGATGGGGCATTGCGCTTTCAGGGGGTAGTCGAATATCTGGCCAGACGCCGCCAGGGTTTTGAAGTGTTGCAGCATCAGGGTGCCCTGGTGCTCGATACCCTGCCGGAACAACTGCCGGTGGCGTTGGTCAATCGCTATCTGGAGATCAAGTCGAGTGGTGCGCTCTAGCCTGAGTCCGTTTTACTGTGGAGGAACCCGGACCTTTCTGTTGAGCTGATTTTCCGGGATTGCGGCCGCTTCGTCCTGGGTGTCATTCGCGCAAAAGGCAGCGCCAGCGGCGATACAACCGAGTGGTACCACAAGCATCGTCAAGGGCACCGCCACGATGGGGCCGAACAGTAATGAGATCGCCATGCCCTGGAAGATGGGATCGAACAAGATGGCTAAGGCGCCGGCCATCATGGTGAGATCAGTGACCCAGATCGGACGCATGCGGATCTGGCCGGCCATCATGACCGCCTCCTTGACACTCATGCCACGGTGGATCTCGTTCTTGGCGAAGTCGACCAGCAGGATGGAGTTGCGCACCTCGATCCCGGCTAACGCGATAAAACCGATCATGGAGGTGGCGGTGAATTCAGCGTTCAGCAACCAGTGTCCCGGGATGATGCCGATCAGGGTGAGAGGAATGGGCGCCATGATGATGGCCGGTTGGATGAAGTTGCCGAATTCCCATACCAGCAGGATGTAGATCAGTACCAGGGCGGCGCCGAAGGCCAGGCCCAGATCGCGGAAGGTTTCATAGGTGATGACCCATTCACCGCTCCATTCAAAGCCTGAAACCCTGTCCTCCAACGGGGCTCCGGTCAAGGTGCCACTGATCTGCACACCATCGGGAGTGGTGTAGTCCTGGAGCTGCTCTTCAACCGCGAGCATGCCGTAGATGGGTGCACCGAGTTTGCCCTCCATTTCTCCTACCACATATTCCATCGGCCGCAGGTCCTTGTGATAGATAATCGGGTCTTCCGTGACCTGTTGGAAGTGGCCGAGTTCGAACAGCGGAATAGTCCCTCCGTTTGCAGAGGGGATGGGCAGGTTGGCCAGGCGGTTGAGATCTGAGCGGGAGCCTAACGGTATCTGCATGACCAGATGGGTGGGTTCCAGTTCTCTGCCGCGTTTGATGTCACCTAGCTGATAGCCGCCGAGGGCCATGTCTAGATTGCGGGTGATCGTGTCGACCTGAACGCCGTTACGAGTGGCCTTTTCCGTATCCACCTCGAAGTGCCATCGCACATAATCATCCGTCATGTAGCTGTCGACATCCACCAGGTGCGGGGTCAGTTCGAACATCTCCCGCATATCTGCGGCAACCCGCCTGCGGGTCGGGTCGTCCGGTCCATAGATTTCGGCGACCATGGTCTGCAGCACCGGGAGGGCCGGGCGGCATCTCTACCACGGCAATCCTGGCACCCAGTTCCTTGGCAATGGGTGTGAGCTGCTGTCGAGCGGCCTCCGCGATCTGGTGACTACTGCGTTGCCGTTCGTTCTTGTCTTGCAACATTACCTGTATATCGGCTTGCCAGGGTTCGGTGCGCAGATAGTAATGTCTGACCATGCCATTGAAATTGAAGGGTGAGGCCGTGCCGACATAGGACTGGAGCGCCGTGACCTCTGGCAGGGTACGTAAAGCCTCGACCAATTTAAGGGTGGTATTAGCGGTGACCGGCAGTGCCGTGCCCTCGGGCAGATTGATGACGACATTGAACTCCGGTTTGTTGTCGAAGGGCAGCATCTTGACCGTCACCGCTTTGAAATAGAATAGCGAGCAGGCCAAGAAGAAAGCGATAATGATGCTGATAAGGAAAACCCAGGCGAGCCGGCGGTTGTTGACCAGAGGTCTGATGATCGGCTGATAGATGTTACCGATTAACTCCTGAATTCTGCGCTCTTTCCGCTCTGCACGTTGCAGACTGTCGAGTCTAGGCCGCAGCAGACGTGCGAACCAAGGGGTGAAGACGAATGCGGCAAACAGGGAAAAGAGCATCGCGACCGAACCAAACAGTGGAATAGGAAACATGTAGGGTCCCATCATGCCGCTGACGAAGCCCATCGGCAGCAATGCGGCGAGTACGGCCAAAGTGGCGATGATGGTCGGATTACCCACCTCTCTTACCGCGTCAATGGCGATCTCCTTACTGGTGGAATCGTCATGCAGCCAGCGGCGGAAGATATTCTCGACCACCACCGTAGCATCATCCACGAGGATGCCGATGGCGAAGATCAACGCAAACAGGCTGACCCGGTTGATGGTGTAGCCGAGCGCCCAGGATGACCAGATGGCGATCAGGATGACCACCGGGATAATCGTGATCACCACCATGGCGGGACGTCCACCAATGGTGAGCCAGCTTAGGATACTGACCGCAATGGTGGCACCCAATAGCGATGCCAGCAGTTCATTGACCTTGTTGTTGGCGGTCTTGCCGTAGTTTCGGGTAATGCTGACTTGTACATTCTGAGGGATCAGGCTGCCCTGCAGTCGCTCCAGCTTCGCCAGTAGGGCGTCTGCGACGGTGACGCCGTTGGTGCCCTCTTTTTTGGCGATGGCGATGGTGACTCCGGCAGCACCGTCAGCGACGGGTTGATCGGCGGGGCTGGCTGGGCCGCTGTAGTAGTTCACCAAGCGTTGCGTCTCTTCCGCCCCGTCGATGACCACAGCCACATCATATACATAGACGGGCTTGCCGAATTGGGAACCGACCACCAGCCTCGATACCTCATGTCGCGGTCTTAAGAAAGTGACCGCCGGTGATCCTGAAATGGGTATCGGTGATCTCGATGGCGCCGGTTGATTGCTCGATATTGGCGGCTTTGATGGTGTTTGCCACCTGATCCAGACTGATGCCGTAACCGGCCAGCCGTTCCGGTAAGACCTCGATTCGGACCTGTTGATGACGTCCGCCGACGATAAAGCCCTGGCCGGTATTCGGCACCTCCTTAAGTCGCTGCAATACATCACTGGCCAGGGTGCGAAGATTGGCATCATCCATTTCATTGGACCAGAGGGTGACAGTGACTACCGGTACATCATCAATCCCCTTGGGTTTGACCAACGGCATGGCGACCCCAGGTGGGATCTTGTCCAGATTCGACTGGATCTTGTCGTGCACCTTGACGATGGATGGACCGAGTTCCTCTCCCACCTCGAAACGGGCGGTGACAATCCCTTGTCCGTGTTCACTGGCGGAGTAGACATGCTTGATTCCCGGGATCTCGCTCATCATACGTTCCAACGGATCGATCGCCAGGCTGGCAACCTGTTCGGAAGAGGCGCCTGGATAGCTGATGAAGATGTCGATCATGGGGACCAGAATCTCCGGATCCTCCTGGCGGGGAGTGAAGAATAGACCCAGGATGCCCACAAACAGGCTGGCGAGCAGCAGCAACGGGGAGAGGGGAGAGTCGATAAAAGTCCGCGCGATACCCCCGGCCAGACCCAATGGTGGAGCTGCCGGCAGGTGTTCAAGCGCCGCATGGCTGATGGCGGGCCGCCGCGAACGGAATTTGGGGCGTAACTTAGGCATTTCTCAGGTACTTTATCCCGTGCGGAAATCTTAATCTAAAAAGCGGCATTTGAACCTTCCGTATGGTACGTGACGTGTTGATAATGCATGATTCCCCGCCGAATGAGTCACCCTCTGGGCTGAAGGACGGGCGCAGGGTGGCGCATGGCCACGTTGCAGCTCCTGGAATAAAATCACTCATGCGCGTTGCTGGGTGTGTGTCAAAGGCACAGGTTGGGTTGATACTTGCTAAAACCCCATGGACGCACCTTTCAAAGCGCCGAATTGCCATTTTTTAGAATAATTCTCATTGCCAAGTATAGTCCTTGCTGGAACAGCGATTGATCCCGGTCACTGCAGAGGCGGAAATTGTTCTTTCTACGCATGCTTGAAGCTATTCTTCCTAACTGAGAAACAAAAGTAATCAGGAGTGTCTGAAATGCTGGAGATTAAACATAAGAATACCGGTGAAGTCCTGGCAACCATCGATGCCGAAACCCTGGTTGGTGCGGATCTGCGGGAAATGGTGCTGGTAAATGCCGACCTCAGCAATCGAGACCTCTCCTCCGCCCGGCTGGACGCCGCTGAGATGGAAGGGGCCGATCTGTGCAATGCCAATCTGCATGGAGCGACACTTTTCCGCACCAACCTCAATCAAGCGGATCTACGGGGTGCCAATCTGACCCATGCACGTATCGGCAGTAGTGTGCATGCGAATGCGGCCTTTCTCGAAGGGGCCAACCTGTCAGGGGCCGATCTGAGTTTTTCCGACCTGCGCAATGCCCGCCTGGCCAAGGCCAATCTGGCCGGTGCCAAGTTGATCGACGCCGATTTCTGCGATGCCTCACTGCAGGAATGCAATCTGTCCCATGTAGTGGCCCATGATGCGCTTTTCATCCGGGCCAAGATGCGTGCCGCGGATCTCTCGGACGGTGATTTTCGGGACTGCCACCTGAATGACACGAATCTTATTGGTGCCAATCTCAGTGGCATCAATCTAGAGAGTCAATATGAGGGTGGTTTCAGCGCCATCAACCTGGCAAAACTGGAGGGCGCCAATCTCTCCGGCGCCCGCATGCGCAATATCTCTGCGGAAAACTGTGACATGCGGCATGCGAATCTGAGCAATGCGGATCTTTCCCGGGCAGTGCTGGGGGGCTCGGTATTGCGCAGCGTCAATGTGGAGAATGCGAATTTCGCGGGTGTCGAACTGGCGTCCGTCACTATCGATTTCGCCAATTTCTCCAGGGCGTTGAATGCGGATATTCCCTCTTTCAAAAAGAATTACCGCTAATTGTCGACCATCCGGCTCTTCCCAACCTGCATCACGCCAGTTGGGGAGTATGCATTTATCCGGTCAGCATTGTTCCCAGGGCAGACCGTGGAAGCGCCAGCCTCCCACCGTGCTGCGTCGGTGATGTTCATCCAGATCCCCTTCAAAACCCTCGCCGACGTGAAAGACCCGGGTGAAACCTCCTTCGAGCAGGGCTTTGCCGGCTTCCAGGG
This sequence comes from uncultured Gammaproteobacteria bacterium, assembly GCA_963716875.1. GTDB lineage: Bacteria > Pseudomonadota > Gammaproteobacteria > Chromatiales > Chromatiaceae > JASJBU01. The sequence goes on along the minus strand of CAVQUR010000016.1, from coordinate 119,302 downwards.
AGCGCTTGCCGCTGCGGCAGATCAGAATCACCGGGGCGCAGCCATCGTCGATAGTGCAGACACTGCCTCCCAGCATGAGCTTACGGATGTCGGTGACGAATTCCGGGTTCACCGTCCATTCAGGCTCATCGATCCAGGGGACATGCACCGCGCCCTTCGGGTGGCCGACAAACAGGAATTCCATACTGGATCGAATATCGACCAGGACCGCCCTGGGGTCATCTTCCAGCATCTGCATGGCTTGTTGGGGAGTGAGGCCGCGGGGTTGTGTTTCAGTCATAGATCGAGTCCTGTGTGTGATTAATGGTTTTTATCTCTCTCAATGTTAGAGGTTTTTTCTCCGATGACAACTCCCTGTTAAGAACGTCTGGGGTGTAGAATTTGGTTGCATGGAGACACGACTCATCGTTGCCTTTCTCAAACTGCTCGCCCTGTTGCCGCTGGCTTGGCTGCATCGACTTGGCTGGCTGTTTGGCAGACTGTTCAGCCTGATTCCCAATCGGGAGCGAAGAAATGCCTGGATCAATTTGAAACTCTGTTTCCCCGAGCTGAACGAACGGGAGCGCTTGAACCTGCTCGAACGTAGTCTGGAACAGGCAGGCCGCACCCTGCTGGAAATAGCGGCTATCTGGTTTTGGCCGGTTGATCGGGTGCTGGCCCAGATCCGGGTTGTTTCCGGTGAGGATCATCTATGCACCGGGAGCCTGATCAAGGGCTGATTGTCTTGTCACCCCACCTGGGATGCTGGGAGATCGCCGGATTGTATCTGGCCAGCCGGGGAAGTGTGACCTCATTGTATCGTCCACCCAGGAAGGCGCTTTTCGAGCCGATCATCAAACACGCCCGAGAGCGTAGCGGTGCGGAATTGGTGCCCACGGATGCACAGGGCGTCCGGCGACTCTATAAGGTGCTCCAGGCGGGGGGGGTCACCGGAATCTTGCCTGATCAGCAACCGGATTCCAACAAAGGTGCCGTCTTCGCCCCGTTTTTCGGCGTGCCGGCCTTGACCATGCTGCTGGTCAATCGCTTGGTGCGCAAGACCGGTGCCAAGGTCGTGTTCTGTTATGCCGAGCGCCTACCGGCAGGGCGCGGTTTCCATATCCACTACCTGCCCGCTGCTTCGGATCTCGCCGCCGATGATCCGATGACAGCCGCGCAGGCCTTGAATCAGGGAGTGGAGTCCTGCATACGTTTAGCACCAGAACAGTATCAATGGTCATACAAGCGGTTCAAGGATCAGCCCGCCGGGTCTACCTCTCCGTACCGGAAGCATTGATTTTCCCGTAGTGCATTCGCATGCGAGAAAGCGCGAATGCTGTGACTGGGTCTCCCTGTCAATTCGACTCGGAGGCGCTCTCGTCGTCGATCACAATTGTTGCATAGGCGATGGTATCTGCAAGGATTCATATCGCAGCGAGAGCTTCGTGACACCCGATTTAAAGTGCTATCAATCCTGGCCGCTATCCCACTATAGCCTGGGTGTCGCAGTGGACGAAAAGTCATTTGTCTGTCCAGCTGAGTGACGATCTAGGTCCTGGTGCCGGGTTATATGGGGGTGACGAAAATGGGTGGATGGAGGTTGTGGGCACCACGACTGGTAATCTTGTTATGGCTCATCTCACTGCCGGTCTTCGCGGAACCGGTTGTTGCGGAAAAGGCAGACGTGCGGGTGCTGATCGATATTTCCGGTAGCATGAAACAGAACGATCCAAAAAACCTGCGGCGTCCGGCGCTACGGCTGCTGGTCGGTTTGCTGCCGAAGGACACCCGCGCCGGGGTTTGGACTTTCGCCCAGTATGCCAACATGCAGATTCCCTTGGCGCAGGTCGATGAGGCCTGGAGGGAAAAGGCCCTTGCGAGTTCCCGTAAGATCGGTTCACCGGGGCAGTTCACGCATATTGAAGAGGCGTTGTTGCGCGCCACGAAGGATTGGTGGGGACCGCCCAGACAGCTGCGTCGCAGTGTCGTGTTGCTCACCGACGGCATGGTGGATATATCCAAGGACGAGGCAAAAAATCTGGCTTCCCGCCGTCGCATCCTGGAGCAAGTAATCCCCCGCTGCCAAGCGCTTGGTGTCGCCGTGCATACCATCGCACTGTCGAAAAATGCGGACCATGAGCTGATGCGGGAGTTGGCTGAGTCGACCGACGGCTGGTATGAGCAGGTGAATAATGCCGAGCAATTGCAGAAGGTCTTTCTGCGTATCTTCGAGAAGGTCGGCAGACCCGATACCATACCTTTGCAAGACAACAAATTCACTGTTGATGCCAGTGTCACCGAGGCCACCGTATTGGTCTTTCATAGGCCTGATGCCCAACCGACCCAATTGATACCACCCGGGGGGGACCCCTATGGCGTGGAGACGGCGCCACAATCGATCAACTGGCACCGGGATCAAGGGTACGACATGCTGACGATCAAGGAGCCGCAAACGGGTGAGTGGAAAATCGTCGCCGAGGTGGACCCGGACAATCGAGTGATCGTGGTGACCGATTTGCGAATGCAGAGCACCGAGTTGCCAAATCGCCTGATTCAAGGCCAATCGCTAGCGCTGGAAGTGACTTTTACCGATCATGGCCGGCTCATCCGAAAACCGGCTTTTCTCAGCGTCTTGAACGTGTCCGCCACACAACAGGATGGTGCGGGCAAAACAGAGTCCTGGCCGCTATTGGATAATGGCCGCATGGCCGACCCCCGGGCGGGTGACGGTCGCTTTACCCTGCAATTCGGTGGCGATGCGCTGCCCAGGGGGAGCGGAGAATTGGTGATCAACGCCAAGAGTCAAACCTTCGAGCGGGAAAAACGCATGACCTATGAGGTGGTGCCGCCGGTCATTCTGGAGGCAAGATCGGGGGAACAGAGCAATCAGTTGCTGGTTGAGATTCGTCCGGATGAGGCGTTGGTGGACAGCCCGACAATGCAGACAGCCGTCTGGCTGGAGGACGAGCATAGCCAGCGGTTCAGTTTAGAGATGACTATGGGTGCCGATGGCGCAGGTCGCGGGATCATCGATCTGCTGACTTTCTCCGGAAGCAGACGAATCTTCGTGCAGGCGACCGGCAAAACCAAGCAGGGTGAGGCTCTGAAGTATACGGATAGCCCGATCGAAGTGGAAGGACTGCTGCCGGTATCCAGCGAAGTAGCGGTAGCGTCCGCAGCGGAACCACAACTGGTTGAACAGGAGATCGCTGCGGTAGCAGAGGCAGCGGCAGGGCAGCAAGTGGAGCAGAGTGGCTGGATGTCCACGGCCGGCCGGTTCGCACTCTTCAATCTCGTTTTGCTGGTGGCTGGGGGAACTGGATCCTGGTGGCTGCGCAAGCTGAATGGCAAACAGCTGGTTTTACTGGTGGAAGAAGAGGAACCTGCCAAGCACGGCACTCCAGAGGAGAAAGCGGCATGATTGAATTCAGCCGACTGACGGTCTTGATCATTGCTGAAATATTGATCGGCTTGAGCCTGTTCAGTGGTTTGCTGGTGACCTTCACCATGCGCAGAAAAATCAGCATACGCAAGGCTGCCCGGCAGTTGGTCGAACGGATTCGATACGACATGGAAGCTCGATCTGAATGTCTGAAACAGAAGCTGATCACTGCCTACGGCTATCAAGGTGACCCGCTTGAACAGGCATTGCAGATGCTGAATCTGGCCGAAAAGGGTCTCTATCAGAACCTCATCAATGGGTTTCTTAAGCAAGATCCGGTTACCTTGCAACAGCTCGATGTGGACGTTAATAACCTGGTGCTTGCCTATCAGGGCTTGGAACCCTCCCTGGATGCGGTTGCCCCCCCCGCCTCCAAGCAGCAACCAAGCCATGACGAGCGGGTAGAGATAGAACGCCTGCAAGCAGATAACCAACGCCTGACTGAAGAACTCAAGGTCACGATGGATACCATGGGTCGTATGCTTAGCGAATATGCGGCGATGTTTTCCAGCGAGGAGAATGACCAGCCTGACGAGAAAGATGTCATTGGTCGGTTGCAACAGGACGATGCTGCCGGTGTCGAGCAGCAGGCGGGAGGCCCTGCACCGGCCAACGCTATGAAGTTGGCTGGAGTCTCTGAGGACCTGGCTGTGGACAGAGACACAGTTGAGGATGACTCAACGCAAGCTGTGGATAAATTGGATGATGCGATCAGGACAGAAGCAATCACAGAATCGCATGACCGGACGGAGGATCCGGTTATCGAGGAAGTGCTTGAGGTCGATGATGATTTCAACGAATTGTCGGTGAATCAGGCAAGCAGTGAATCTGAGCGTGAGTCCAAGACCCTCCGCGATGCCCTGGTGGATGAACTGGAGTCGGTTGATATCACGCCCCCTGAATTCGATGATGGAATGGAAAGTGATGTCACCAAACTCGGATCACTGGAGGAGGAGTGGGCCATGCTGTTGGAAGAGGATGCAAAAGCAGGAGGGGCGGAAACATCGGCCGTACAGGACAACCAGGTTTGAACCAGGTTTGTGGCTGTTTGGTGAGTCACATAAGGACCAGGACGCCATTGGACGTCCTGGTTGTGTGTAGATATTACTTTATTGGGCCGGTCGCGCTGTCGCTATTGCCCTGATTGTCTGTCCAGGCGAGCTCGACATTGTCGCCTTTGGCGCCACCGGTGAATTTAAAGGAGATATAGGGGTTTTTCGATACGCCGCCACTCCAGTCGGCAGTGAGTACGGTTTCATCGTTGTGTTTGCAGACCACTTCTTTGATGAAGTGCGCGGGAATCTTTTCACCCGTCTTGGAGTCCGTGCGACCGCCGGTTTCCATGGGGTGAGTCATCAATGCTTTTACCGTGGTTTCACCGTTCTTTTCAGTGGCACGGATCTTAATACTCGATTTGGCCATCTTGTTTTCCTCGTTTGTTCGATTCAATCGTTGGGTCGGCGCTGATCAGCCGCCGCACCCACCGATGGTGACTTTGACGCCCTTTTTGGCGCTGTAGAGTTTACCGCCGGCCTTGACGACGCCGATAACGTCACCTGTCTTGCCCATTTTGATGCGGGTGGAGACAAAACCTTGCGCGTTTTTACCCAGGTTGAAACTGGCAACCAGCGGTACCGGGTTTTCGGAGGCGATGATCGAGATGGATTCGACGTCAGCCAGGGTGGTTTCGATGGTGATCGGCACCACTGCACCGTTTTCCGCAATGTCGGGTGCCTTGATCTTGATGGCTTCAGAGGGTTCGGTGGTGCTGGAGCCCAATAACGCATTCAATGCATTCGGGACTTCCTTGGCTTCGAAAGCGGCCTGATTCCAGGCAGCGATTACCTGTTGAGGTGCGAGTAAGCCTGCACCGGCAGCAACGCCAACCGCGCTGGCAGTCAGTGATCTTTTGAGGAAGATCCTGCGTTTCATATCTGTGCTCATTAATTTCTCTCCAAACTGAGAAAGCATACGTGGGTTAAAGTAATCGGATATTCGACGCTGTCGTCGATTTTACTTTCACTGCTCTCGGTATCCTGAGTTTCCTCAGGCCAAGCATCCGTATCGCAGTGTCTGCTGCGGTTACCCGCACTAGCTCCTCCTTAGTTGGTTATGACCGATCGGCCGTCGCTAGTCTTATTTTAATTGTTGCAGCATATCGGCATCTTCATCAGCCCTTTGAGATAGGGCCAAGAATACCCTATTGGTAGCTGTTGGCAAGTAAAAAATGCATAAATATTAGTGATTTATAATTTACTCGCCGCAGATTCCACGGGCCTGATTTGGGTTTCTTGCGCCATCCTTGGGGTTTACTGCAACTCTCTCTCCAGCCTTTGTTTAGCGTCGACTTTGCCGACCGGTATCATTTCTTTTCTTTTTTCCGTTCGGCCACGATCCGTCTCGAGTTCGTTCAAACGGGATTCGATCCGCGAGGTGAGATAGAAATCGGTTTTGTCATCGCTTTTCACGGCGATTGTCAATTGTTGTACGGCTGCTTCAAGTTGTCCTTCCGCAACGTAGGCTTCCGCCAGCACACGATGGGATTCCGTTGAATTGCCCAGTGCCTCTTCCGCTTTGCCCAACAGACGCAACAGCCTGGTGTCGTTGGGCCGTAGATGTGCGGATACGGTTGCTGACTTTCTTCGCCTTCTGTGCCTGCTTAGCTTCCAGCAGGTTTTCGATATAAGTGACGGCCAGGGGATAGTTGTCCGGCATCAGCATGTTGGCGGTGGCCAAGGATTCCAGGGCCTGGGATCGATTTCCCATCTGTTTGGCAATTTCTGCATCAGCCAGAATGTATGCCACTTGATCCGGACGCTGTTTCAACAAGTCCGTGATCAGTTTCTGCGCCTTCAGATACTCGTGGTTGGCCGTCAAGGCCATCACGTATCCGTACTGATGGGACTCTTTATTCAGGTATCGACCTTCCTTAAGACCGCTCTGGAAATGCTTTACCGCCTCTGCCGGATTGCTGAACTGGCGCGCCCGCAAGGCCTCCCGAATGAGAAAATACTCGGTGCTTCCGGCGTATTGCTTGTAACTGTATTCCTCAGCGCGTCCCAAGGCATCGGCAATACGGTTGGTGGTGACCGGGTGAGTGCGGAGGATCTCCGGGATGCCGGAATCGAACAACCGGTTGGCATGGGTCAGGCGTTCGAAGAAGACCGGCATCGCCCGCGGATCGAATTCCGCATCCGCCAGGATACGGATCCCCACATTATCGGCCTCCTGTTCATTACTGCGGGTGAAATTGATCTGTTCTTGTATCGCGTTGGCCTGCACGCCAGATGCCAGGGCAATACCTGCGTCCGGCGAGGAACTGGACATGCCTACCAGGATGGCGGCCAGGATGAGGGCCGCGGTCTTGCCGCTCATCTGATTGGCGGCATCGAAGGCGCGCAGCAGGTGCTTCTGGGTGACATGGGCAATTTCGTGGGCGATCACCGAGGCCAGTTCGCTTTCGCTCTGGGTTGCGAGGATCAGTCCACTGAAAATGCCGATATGACCGCCAGGACCCGCGAAGGCGTTGATAACAGGTTCTTCGATGACAAAAAAATCGAATGGTTGAGCGGCTGCTTCGCTCTGTTTCAGTAGCGATCCCCCAGGTTCTGAATGTACTCCGTGATCAGGGGATCAGTGACGATCGCCTGGGTTTGCCGGATATTCTGCATGAACGCCTGGCCGAGACGGATTTCGTCCTTGGGCGTGAGGTATTGATCCGAAGGTGAGCCGAGATCGGGCAGACGAATCGATTCGTCTGGCCGGGCCTCCCGCCGCAGTGGCGAGATTAAAGCCAATCACGATTGAGATAATCAGGCTTAGCAGGAAACGTAGTGAAGATTTAAACTGCATATCCATACTGCTAATGGATTAGATCAGGGTTCATGAGTTCCCGGATCTTATCCTTTGGCGGTGCCTCTTGAAAGGTTTTTCAACTCAATTCAACTGGATTCGTTGGCCCCAGGGGGTCTTGCGTTTGCCCTTGACCAGCCAGATCACCGGGTAGCTCGGTTCCCGCTCCGGAAAGGCGCCTTCCGCATCGGTGAAATAGACCAACAGATCGGGTCGCTGGCTCTGTTTTTCCACCCATTCGAAAACCGGTTTGAAACTGGTGCCGCCACCCCCGGTGATCTGTTCCGGCAGGTTGAATTCGTCCCAGGTCTCGAAGATCCAGGGGGCCTCCTGGGCCAGTTTTGAATCGCAGGCCAGCAGGGTCACACGGGCGCGCATCTGACCTTTCAGCGCATTCACCTCGGCGAGGAATTCTCCCATCTCCTGTTCGTGGATAGAGCCGCTGGTGTCCAGGGCTACCACCAATTCCACCTGGCTGCTGCGCAGGCTCGGCAGGATGAAGTCGCCTTCCCGCCGGGACGGGCGCGTATAGCTGAAATCGTCCCGTGCCGTTGCGGTCATGTAGCGCGCCAGGAGCAGGCGCCAGGGGAGCTGTGGTTGCAGCAGATGATCCACCATGCGCGCCATCTCGCCCCCCAGCTTACCGGCCTGCATGGCCTGCTGGGCGGCGCCGGCGAGCCGTTGCTGCCATTGAATGTTGAGGGTTTCCGCCTCATCCGGGGTCAGGGGTTCCGGCGCGCCGGTACCGCCCTGTCCCGATTCCGGGGATCTGTTCCTGTTGACCCTGATCTTCCGAATTCTCCTTCTCCGCATGCTCCGCGGGGAGGTCTTTCTCGGATTTGCTGCTGCCGCTACCCTTGCTGTTGTCCTTGTCGTAGACATGATTGTCCAGCGGTTGTTCGTCGTCTTTCTCATCCAGGCAGGGGTAGATCTCTTCCGCGGTCATGCCCTTGAACTGCGGCAGATGGAGGGAACCCGGCGGAGCCTTCAAACCATCACTCATAAGCAGTGGATTGATGGCATAGTCGCAGGCCATATCCCAGTGCAGCTTGCGTCGGTGTTGACGCCGAGCGAAGTGGGACAAGGCGCAGTGCAGCGCCTCATGGGCCAGCATGAACTGAGTTTCATCCAGGCTCAGGCAGTCGATGAATTCCGGATTGTAATAGAACTTGCGAGCATCGGTGGCGGTGGTGGGACACCAGTCTTTCTGGGCAGCTTCCATGGGCAGGCGCAGTACCAAGGCGCCGAGGAACGGCTTGTCCAGGATCAGTTTGGTGCGGGCCGCGGCCAGCTTGGTTTCGATCTGTTTTAATTCCATGAAATTTCTGTTGTTTATTACACCTGAATGCCAAACTGATGAAATCATTGCCGTCTGTTGGACTGATTCTTCTCACTGTATGACCTACGCGACCGACTGAGGAGTGCAGTAGTATCGCCCTTAAGGCTTTACCGCAAGATCTGACCGCCAGCCAGTTCTATGGCATCCTGCGGTCGCTGCATTTTCAGATCCAGATACGGGAGACGGAACAAATGTCACCAGCCTGTACGGAGCAATTCTTGCCCTGCTGCCGACCCCCCTGTAGGTTGGCTCAGCAATTCTCTCGTGGATCATAGCGCAATGGCTTATTCATAGAGCATCACATCGGCGATCGCCTGCGCCCAGTCGCTGAACTGGGGGACTTCGAAGATGCTGTTGCCGATCGCCCGATGCATGTCGGAAACCAACATGACCCCCATCTCCCGCTGCGGGAAACGCCCGGCGTAGTCAAGGATGCGGCCGTGTACCTCATTACTGTTGGGGGCCTCCTGGGCGCGAATCGCCCGGCCCACCAGGGCGGCCGCAACGGCGTATTGCAGGTCGATCTCGTTGGGTACCGGCACCGTCTCATCCCCAGCCAGAATAGCGTCCAGGTCGGGCATCTTGTCCAGGCTGTTGACGAAAGCGGTCAATTCCACCCCGGCAGCCGGTCCGACACAGGCCTGCAGGGTACCTTGCAGTAGGTTGTGTCGATCACCGAATTTTTGCAGCGCCCGGTGCGCGAACTCCCAGGAGCGGGGAGAAGGGAAGGCGACCGGGTTATGCGCTGGATCGAAATCGAACAACAGCTCCGGCCGAAAACGCAGGAAGGCGATCACCCGTTCGTCGATATTGTTGCGATAGGCCCATAAAACCCAGTCGTCCAGATTGGTTTCCACTTCAAAGTGGGAGAAGCGATTGGCCAGGGGTGCCGGCATGCTGTAAGTCACGCCTCGGTCACCCTGCCGGTTACCGGCGGCAAAGATAGCCCAACCCTCCGGCACCTGATAATCGCCTAGACGGCGGTCGAGGATCAGCTGATAGGCGGCCGCAGATACGGTGGGCGGGGCGGAGTTGATCTCATCGAGAAACAAAACGCCTGCCGTGCCGTGCCGCTCGGCGTCCGGCAGTAGCGCGGGAACCGCCCAGTGGACCTGGCCCTCGATGCGAAAGGGTATGCCGCGCAGATCGCTGGGCTCCATCTGGGACAGGCGGATGTCGATGACCGGCGCCTGATAGCTGCCGGCCACCTGTCTGACCATGTCCGATTTGCCCACCCCGGGTGGGCCCCAGAGCATTACCGGGGTGTGGTGGCCCTCACGGGTGCTGTTGAATTCACGTTCGAGAATGGTTAAAAGCTGTGCAGGGCGCATCTTGTATCCTGGTAAGTTGCTTAGTCGAGGAGATTTCTGACCGCCCGGGCCAGCTGTTTGTGGACTTCAGGGCCGTCCACGTCCATCACCTGATCGATGACCCAGCGGTTCTCATGCTCGGTGCCCATGATCTGCTGAATCTCGAAACCCAGATGACGCAGAAAGGGGTAGCTGGGTCCTTCGTCAGTGAAATTGAATTCCGCATAATCGGTGGAACGTTGATTGAACAGACTGATGAACGGGGTTTTATAATCCCCGGCACCCAGCAGGTCGATACTGTTGTCCTGGTAGTGCTCGGCCAACTTCATCACCAAGGCGGTGATCAGCGCCACCCGGTTTTCGTTGTTCAGCATATCATGCACGATGCGATCCACGATCTGCACCGAAAATACGAGATACTCGGCGATGACTGCGAGTCGTTGTGCATCGTTTGCGTAGACAAAGTTTTCCCCATGCAGGGTAATGGCCTTGTCCAGGGAGATTCTCCAGGCGATGAAGGCGATAGCGCCGCCTACCTCATCCGGCGAGCGTTCACTGTCCTCGTCATGCCACGAGCTTTTGATTCTGATAGCCAAGTGTTTTCTCCTGTTTACAACTGACGTCTGCCCTGTTTCCCGGTCTAGCGGTGAGCCAATTGGGATTGGAGGGGTCCCTAGGATACAGCAATGGACGTCGTTAGGAATAACCAACTATCTTACTCAGGTTAGTGGGAAATTCAATCATCCCTTGCAAATTTCCGGGATTTTTTATCTTCGTCGCGAAGGCGTTTTGCGTCGCTGCTTGCGCTGGGGATTGCGCAGCAGGACATAGACCGCTCCGGTACCGCCATCACGTCGTGTTGCGGAGGTGAAAGCCAGTACTTCCTCCCGTTGCCGCAGCCACAGATTGAGTTTTTGTTTGAGGACAGGCTGCCTGTCTTCGGAACCATAACCTTTGCCGTGGATTATACGCACGCAGCGGATATCCCTGAGCTGGCACTCTTCGAGGAAACGGTTGAGATCTTCTCTGGCATGCCGTGCGGTGAGCCCGTGTAGGTCGAGTTCGAGACCGATTTCCAGATGGCCGCGTCTGAGTTCCCTGACTACCCGGTCCTGGATGCCGGGGCGGGAGAAATAGAGCTCATCGGTCGTCTCGATCTCGTTTTCGGAATACAAATCCTGCTCATCGGCATCGACAGAACCGTCATCCAGGTAGAGTGGCCGAGGTGGCAGACGTCTCCGATAGGGCTCCGCCCGATCCTGGGCGAGCGGGCGAACGTCGTCCAGCGCCTCCTGAAATAGCTGCATCTCTTCCGGTTTGTTTGAATCCTCTGTGCTCATGTCGAATTGTTTATCGGTGCGTGTCTGGATGGTAGGGTTTAAGGACGCCAATCTCAATCTGTTGTACCAGCCGTTCAATATCCATATAGAGGGTGTGGCGACTGAATAATTCCAGTATATTTACGGACCAAATGAAGATCCTTTTGAGCAATGATGATGGTTACCAGGCGCCGGGCTTGATCATCCTGGCGGACAGGCTTGCTGTTCTGGGGGAGATTAAGGTGGTGGCGCCGGATCGAGATCGCAGTGGCGCCAGCAATTCCCTGACTCTGGACTATCCTTTGCGTCCCCGAATCATGGACAATGGCTTCATTCGGGTGGATGGTACGCCCACCGACTGTGTGCACCTGGCGATCACCGGTCTGCTCGACGAGGAACCGGACATCGTGGTTTCAGGCATCAATGCGGGGCCCAACATGGGTGACGACGTGCTCTATTCCGGGACCGTGGCGGCAGCGACGGAGGGTCGATTCCTTGGTTTGCCGGCGTTGGCCGTTTCCATGAATTCTTTCGTCCCGGATTGGTTCGAAACCGGCGCCAGAGTGGCCCTGGAACTGGTAACTCTGTTGCGTGTACAGCCCCTCAACAATGACGTCATTTTGAATGTAAACGTGCCGGATCTCCCTTATGACGAGTTGCAGGGTTTTCAATCGACCCGCCTGGGACATCGCCATAAGGCGGAACCGGTGGTCAAGACCCAGGATCCCCGCGGAAAAACCATCTTCTGGGTGGGACCCGCCGGAGCCGAGCAGGATGCGGGACCGGGCACCGATTTTCATGCGCTGCGGGAAGGCTTTGTTTCGGTGACCCCACTGCAGGTTGATCTGACGCGGCATAATGCATTGGAGGCGGTCAGCGACTGGCTGAGCCGAAAATAATGCGACAGGAGCATCAAGGTATCGGAATGACCTCCCAGCGTACTCGGGAACGTCTGATCCGGCGTATCAAAGCGAAGGGGGTGTGTAATCCGGTGGTGCTGGAAGTGTTGCGCAACACGCCGCGGCATATCTTCGTGGACGAGGCCTTGGCAAGCCGGGCCTATGAGGATATCGCCCTGCCAATTGGCCATGGCCAGACCATCTCTCAACCCTACACGGTGGCACGCATGACCGAGGCCTTGTTGGAGGGCTCGCCGCTCGATACGGTGCTGGAGATCGGCACCGGCTCTGGCTATCAGTGCGCCATCCTCGCCCAGCTGGTGCGGCGGGTCTACAGCCTAGAGCGGATAGCGGCCCTGTTGGAGCAGGCCCGGCTCCGATTTCGGGAACTTGGAATACGCAACGTACATCTGATCCATGGTGACGGAAGAGTAGGACTCCCGGAATATGCCCCATTTGACGGGATTCTGGTAACTGCCGCCCCCATGGGAGTTCCCCAGTCGTTGGTGGAGCAGCTCAAGCCGGGCGGCAGGTTGGTGTTGCCGACCAAATCACGAGGAGGTCAGATGTTGGTGCGGATTACGCGAACCTCTGAGGGCTATTACCAGGAACATTTGGAAGCGGCCAATTTTGTACCTTTGTTGGGAGGCACCCTCTAAATGCGATTTTTCTCTGCGCTCTATCAACGGACCATGCAATGGTCCCGACATCCACATGCACCCCGTTACCTGGTGGGATTGAGCTTTGCGGAATCCTCGTTCTTTCCCATTCCCCCGGATGTTATGCTCGCGCCCATGAGTCTGGCCAATCCCAAGAAGGCCTGGTATTTCGCCATTCTGACCACTGTGGCATCGGTCGTGGGTGGTCTTTTCGGTTACCTCATTGGAACCTTTGCCTTCGATTTGATTGAACCCTGGTTGCATCAATGGGGCTATTGGGATGCCTATCTAGCATACCAGAACCTGGTTTGATCAATGGGGCTTCTGGGCCATATTTCTCGCGGGTTTCTCCCCCATTCCTTACAAGATCTTTACGATCACTGCGGGAGTGATCAGCATGGCCTTAATCCCTTTTGTGCTGGCCTCAACGATCGGACGGGGCGCTCGTTTCTTTCTCGTGGCAGCGTTGATGGCTTGGGGGGGAGAACGCATGGAAGCTGCCCTGCATCGGTATATCGATTGGCTTGGTTGGCTCATGGTTTTGGTTTTTGTACTGGCGATAATGTTGTACTGATGAATCGAATGAGCGAGGATAGGCGTGGTTTGAAGTCCAGCCAACGTCAATTTGATTGGGATCGGAAAGGGCTTGTGCTTGATCCTGGTCTTATTGCTGATCATCTTGCAGGTGGCCTGTTCAACGAGGGGGGTTGCGCCAGTCTATGACCGAGCCGCGACTCAGGCACAGGCTAGGTCGGCCGACTCGTACACCGTTCGTCGCGGTGACACGCTCTATTCCATTGCCTGGCGTTATCGTCTGAATTATCATCAGCTTGGGGCCTGGAATAGAATCAAGGGACCGGAATACCAATCTATCCAGGGCAGCGGCTACGGCTCAAGCCGCCACATACAACAAGCGACCGGTCCAAAGGCCGCCTGAGAAGCCTGCAACGGCCCTGACAGCGGTCAGTAGACCACCCGCCGTGCCTGAGGTCAGGAAGAGTCCCCCATCCAGCATCAGCCATCCGGAGAGAACCACAATCAGTTTGCCAAAAAAAGAAGCGCTGCAGAAGCTCAAGTTAGATTGGCGATGGCCGACCATAGGGAGAGTTGTACAGACCTTCTCCGCTAATGATCCTGAACGAAAAGGAGTCAGAATCAGTGGAGTGTCGGATCAACCGGTACTGGCAGCCGAGGCTGGTCGAGTGGTGTATAGCGGAAGTGGGCTGGTCGGGTATGGCAATCTTGTTATCATCAAACACGATAACAATTACCTCAGTGCCTACGGATATAACAAGAAACTCCTGGTGAAAGAGGGTGATGAAGTTACAAGAGGTCGAGCAGATTGCGCATATGGGATCACCCAGGAATGGTGCGGATTCGATGCTGCACTTTGAAATCAGAAAACAGGGTAGGCCGATCGACCCTTTGCCTTTACTGCCTCGATTATAAAGATAATAATCAGTTTCGATTTGGAGGAGAGATGATGAGTGACCAGCGGGATGAAGATGAGGGCTTGGATGCTGAGAATCTGGAGAGTCTGTTAGTGGATGATACGGTGCTGACGGATGACGATGCCCCAGAAGTGGATGAAGAACGAAGCAAGGTCTTGCATGCCGACCCGATATCTCACCAGTAAGGGCTTTGAGCCGAATGATTCCCAGATGGATGCCACCCGCCTCTATCTGAATGAAATCGGTATCTCCAAGCTGCTGACGGCAGAAGAAGAGGTGTATTTTGCCCGGCTTGCGCAAAAAGGCGAACAGGCAGCTCGTCAGCGTATGATCGAGAGCAATCTTCGGCTGGTGGTGAAGATTGCCCGGCGCTACATGAATCGCGGTCTGGCGCTGCTTGGATTTGATCGAAGAGGGTAATCTTGGTTTGATTCGGGCCGTGGAGAAGTTCGATCCCGAACGGGGTTTTCGCTTCTCGACCTATGCGACCTGGTGGATACGCCAGACCATCGAGCGGGCGATCATGAATCAGACCCGAACCATACGTCTACCCATCCATGTAGTGAAGGAGATCAACGTCTATCTGCGGGCAGCCCGGCAACTGGCCCAGTCACTCGACCATGAACCCAGTTCTGAAGAGATTGCCGATCTGCTGGATAGGCCGATCGATGAAGTGAAGCGCATGCTGGGGCTCAACGAGCGGGTTACGTCGGTGGATACCCCGTTCGGTAAAGATGCCGACAAACCGCTGCTGGAAACCATTGCCGATGAAAAGATCCAGGACCCGACCGTCGATATTCAGAATGATGGATTGCAGGCGAACCTGGACAAATGGCTCGGCAAGCTGAACGACAAACAGCGGGAGGTGGTCGAGCGTCGATTCGGGCTTGCATGGTTACGAAAATTCGACCCTGGAACAGGTGGCCAATGAGCTTGGCGTTACCCGTGAACGGGTGCGTCAGATTCAGATGGACGCACTGCGCAGGCTGCGTGATATTTTGGAACGGGATGGCTTCTCGGTGGATGCCATTTTCAAGTGAGATTCATTGCCACGCGACGGGAAGAATCTGAGGGCGTCAAGTGGGAGGAGTGCAAGCCTGTCAAATACCCATAGATGGGTATTACTACGTAGGTCTTAGCTATCCATTGATCTAGATCAATAAAATCCTAACATTTCAACAACAATATTCTAATTGCATCAGTAGGTTATTTGACATATCTTAGATGTGTTAAATCCCTTATTATCCTTGACATTTTATCTCTATTCAGGGTGAGATATGGCGGTCTTTGCCTGTGCTCACAATCAGGCAGGGACATCGGGGGTTTCCTCAAGAAAATATCTCAATTTCCATTCGTTTAACCGATTTATAGAGGGGGGTTCATGGACGCCGCAGCCGAGCAGAAATACAACCTAGGTGTTGTGCGCTGGTTTACCGTCATGGCAGTTGTCTACCTCGTAGTGGGTACGCTCGTTGGAACGTATATCGCCTCCGAACTGGCATGGCCATTCCTGAATTTTGACAATCCATATATTACGTTCGGGCGTCTGCGTCCGCTTCACACCAATGCGGTTATCTTCGCCTTTGGCGGTAGCGTGTTGATGGCAACATCCTTTTACAGCGTGCAGCGTACCATGCGGTGTGCGCCTCTGGAGCGACAAGTTGGCCTGGTTTGTCTTCTGGGGCTGGAATCTGATCATTCTGTCTGCGGTCATCACCCTGCCTCTGGGTATCAATCAGAGCAAGGAATATGCAGAACTGGAGTGGCCCATCGACCTGGCGATCGCCGTGGTCTGGCTGTCTTATATGTTTAACTTCGTCATGACCCTGGCGACGCGTAAGTCATCCCATATCTATGTATCCAACTGGTTCTTTCTGGCGATGATGATCATGATCACCTATCTGCACGTGGTCAACAGCATGGCCATCCCGGTGAGTCTGTTCAAATCCTATTCACTGTTCTCCGGGCGTGCAAGATGCGATGATCCAGTGGTGGTGGGGGCACAATGCGGTCGGTTTCTACCTGACGGCGGGCTTCCTTGGAATCATGTACTACTTCGTGCCCAAACAGGCGGGCCGTCCGGTCTATTCCTATCGTTTGTCGGTCATCCACTTCTGGGCGCTGACCTTCGGCTATGTCTGGCTGGGTGCTCATCACCTGCAGTACACCGCGCTGCCGGACTGGACCGGCTCTCTCGGTGCGGCGGTCTCCATCGCCATGATCATCCCCTCCTGGGGTGGTGCGGTGAACGGTATGATGACCCTGTCCGGCGCCTGGGATAAACTGCGCACCGATTATGTACTGCGCTTCCTGATCATGTCCCTGGCCTTTTATGCCATGTCGACCTTTGAAGGTCCGATCATGTCGATCAAGACCGTGAATGCCCTGTCTCACTATACTGACTGGACGATTGGTCATGTCCATTCCGGTGCCCTGGGATGGGTCGCCATGGTCGCGATTGGCGCCATCTATCACATGATGACAAGGACCTTTTACACCGAACTCTGGTCCACAAAACTGGTCAATGCGCACTTTTGGACCGCCACCATTGGAACCGTGGTCTATATCGTGGCGATGTGGGTGTCAGGCATCATGCAGGGCCTGATGTGGCGTGCCTATGACGAGTACGGCACCCTGGCCTATACCTTCGCCGAGTCGGTCGAAGCCATGCATCCCTACTATGCCATGCGTGCGGTGGGCGGCATGATCTTTGTCTCCGGTGCTCTGCTGATGCTGTTCAACGTGCTGATGACAGTCCGTAAGTCCGCCAGCGAAGGCAGCCTGCAGCAGGCCCGTGCTGCTACGGCCAGTGCTTGATTAAGGGGTAGTTCAAAATGGCGAAAGACACAAAAACAATTGGCTTTCAGGAAAGGGCAGAGAAAAACATTTGGTTGCTGGTTTTCCTGACGGCCGTGGTTGTCTCAGTCGGCGGCATCGTTGAAATCGTACCGCTGTTTCTGATAGACAAAACCATGGAATACAACAGTGCGCCGGAACTGGTCTGGCAGCGTCAGACCGGTCAGTCCCTGCATGATCACAAGCCGGGTGATGGTATGCGTCCTTACACTGCCATCGAACTGGCGGGGCGTGATGTTTATCAGAGGGAAGGATGCTATCTCTGTCACTCCCAGATGATGCGGCCGTTCCGGGATGAGAAGGAGCGCTATGGTCATTATTCACTGGCATCCGAATCCATGTATGACCATCCCTTCCAATGGGGCTCCAAACGGACCGGTCCGGACTTTGCGCGCCTTGGCGGCAAGTACTCCGACGACTGGCATCGTAAGCATCTGCGGGCTCCGCGCTCCTTGGTGCCGGAATCAGTGATGCCCAACTATCCCTGGCTAAGAGACAATTCGGTTGCGAACAAGGATATGGCCAGCCGTTTCAAGGTCATGCGGATGATGGGTGTGCCCTACACCGACGAGGATATCGCCAGCGCCAATGCCGAACTGGCGGGCAAGACTGAGGAAGATGCGGTTGTGGCCTATCTGCAGGTGCTGGGCACCATGGCCAAACTGGATGAAAACAAGGTCTATCGTGAGTAGTTGGGCCGAATATTTTCATACCGACTGGGAGGCAATGACCACCAATGATTGGATCGGTCTGATCTTGACGGTGGTCGTCTTCCTGTTGATGGTTGGTCTGTACTTCTACGCATTACGTCCGAAAAATCGGGAAAAACTCGAGAAAAACAAGTTCATACCGATGGACGAAGACAGAATTGATAGCGGAGACAAAAATGGCGGATAAGAATCCTTTTCCGGGTGAAAATAATACCGGGCACATCTGGGACGATAATATACGGGAATTGGCTAACCCACCTCCCCGTTGGTGGATGATCGCCTTCTGGGCCTCAATCATCTGGTTCATTGGTTATGGTGTACTCTATCCAATGTACCCGATCGGTCAACAACCGACTAAAGGCATTATGGGTTGGACCCAGATCAAAGAGTACCAGGAGGGACTGGCTGAGGTTGAGGCCGTGCGAGCCGAGTTCGAAACTCAGATCAACAACTTGAGCGCCAAGGAGATCCTGGCCAATCCGGGCCTCACGGAATACACCGTGGCTTCGGCCAAGGTGTTGTTTGGCGACAATTGCGCGGCCTGCCATGGAAGCGGGGGGCAGGGCAATACCGGTTTTCCGGTGCTGGTGGATGATGATTGGCTATATCGGTGGAACGATCGAAAACATCGAGCAGACAATCACCATGGGCCGGAAAGGTATCATGACCGCGCATGGCAAGATTCTCTCCCCCGAAGAGACCGATTCGCTGGCCAAGGCCATCGCAGCCGGCAAGCCAACGTCTGATCCCAACTTCACCAGCAAGGGCTGTATCGCCTGTCACGGTATGGATGGTAAGGGTATGGCGATTCTCGGCTCAGCCAATCTGACCGACAGCATCTATCGTTTTCTACCCGAGGGTAAACAGTCTCAACTGGAAAGCATAAAGTATCACTATCATGCACGGTGTCAACGATGCGACTGATCCTCAGTCGCGCCAGGCTATCATGCCGAAATTTGGTGATCGCCTTTCCAAGAACGACATCAAAAAACTGGCAGTGTACGTCTATCAGTTTGGTGGTGGACAGTAGTCCCCGGCTGCCAAGCTTACGGATATCAATCGGTCATGGGGGGAAGCCCCATGCATCCATGACGAAAAGGGGTTAGTTATGCATTGGGACGCTGTAACTATTGCTTCCATCGCCTCGGTGATTGTTGCTATCATTATCATTCTATTCCTGGGTTTCAAAGTGTTTGCATTGATCAAGAGTGATGCAGAAAAACACCAATAAGATCAACAGGATTATTTAATAGACAGCAAACAAGGGGGAGGTCGACTCCCCCTTTTTTTGTGTAAAAACCAGGGAGGTAAAGATGCCAAAGCGTATTGATAAAACGCATTGGCTGGTTATATAAGTCATAGATAAGATTATAATATTTATGATTCGATAGGAGATGCTCCTTTGAACGACCTACAGACTACCTCTCAGCAAGCTGCCGTCGATGACCTCTATGCTGAGTCCGAGCATTGGCACCTGAATACGGGCGAAGAAACGATTCATGCCAAACGCATGCCGGGTAGATGGCGGAAGATTAAATGGATGACTGCTTCTGTCTGGCTCATCTTTTTTTTAGGCCCTTATCTACAATGGGGTGATCGTCAGGCCTTTCTGTTCGATATTCCCAATCGACAGTTCCATCTTCTGGGCTTCACCATCCTGCCTCAGGATTTCTGGATGCTGTCCCTGACCTTGCTGTTTTTTGCCCTGCTGCTGGCGGTGGCGACAGCCCTGGCGGGCAGGGTCTTTTGCGGCTTTTTCTGTTTTCAGACCGTATGGACGGACATATTCACCTGGTTGGAGGATCGCCTGGAGGGTCCTCCAGCAAAGCGTCGCAAGCTGGATCAGGCGCCTTTGGCTTTCGCTAAAATCCGTATCAAGGCCATCAAGCACGCCATCTGGCTGGTGATTTCAGTGCTCACCGGCGTCAGTTTCGTTGCCTGGTTTACAGACGCTTTTCAGCTCTGGCGAGATCTATTGACCTTCAGCGCCAGTACGGTTGCCTACGGTACGATAGGCTTGTTCACCGCAGGTACTTATGTGCTGGCGGGTTATATGCGGGAGCAGGCCTGCTTCTGGCTCTGCCCCTATGCGCGTATCCAGAGTGTCATGATCGATCAGACGACGGTCATCCCGACCTACGATAAGTATCGCGGGGAACCCCGCGGACGGATCAAGAAAGGGCAGAAGGAAGAGGAGCGGACCACCGGGGATTGCGTAGACTGTAAACAATGTATCGCGGTCTGTCCCACCGGTGTGGATATCCGCAATGGTCAGCAGGAAGGTTGCATCATGTGCGCGCTGTGTATCGATGCCTGTGACGAGGTCATGGTGAAGGTCGGTCGCCCCAAGGGGCTGATCCGCTATGAATCCTATGAGGTGCTGGAGAAGAAGCACAGACCGAAACCCTTCTGGTTGCGCCCACGGGTGTGGATCTATGCTGGAATCATGTCAGCCGCGATGGCGGGTATCGCGTTTGGCCTGAGTTCGCTGGATGCTCTGGAGTTGAAGGTGATCCATTCCCGACAGCCTCTGTTTGTATTACAAAGCGATGGCAGTATCCAGAACAGATATACCCTGAAGATCCTTAACAAGACCAGCAGTGACATACCCGTAAAGATCGACATCACCGGTCCCGAGGGCGCCATCCTGGTGGATGGTGACCAGGAGATCATGGCACAACATGGACAGGTGACGCCGCGTACCGTGTTTGTGCGGGTGCCGAAAGCGCATTTGGTCTCTGAGACCTCGATGCTTATCTTTCATGTCACGGGAAAATCGGAGGGGCAGGTGTTGCAGAGTCAGCGGAAAAGCGTGTTCATCGGGCCGGAACTTTAACCTCCTGGAACGCCTCACTAGAACCTGGGCGGGCTGCAGAGCCCGCCGCGGCCCACATTGTTAAGTATTATATTCCTATGGCAAACAAGAATTCAGCTTGGCGCAGTCCCTGGGTGATCGCCTGGGTCACCATGGTCGTCATCTTCTTTTCAATGAATCTGTATATGATCTACAGGGCGGCGGACGACAATCCCGGCCTGGTGGTGGATGATTATTATGAGCGGGGTCAGGATTATGAGAAGAACCTGCTGAAACGGCGCGCGCGCAATCCTGGCTGGCAGATGCAGGTAGAACTGCCGAACTTGATCAAAGAAGTCAATCAACCGGTCACCTGTCGTTTCACCGTGCAGGACAAGGCAGGCCAGCCGGTCACCCCGGACTCGGTGACCTTTTATGCCTATCGTCCTTCTGATGCCGAGCAGGATTTTTCTGTAGCCGATGCGGCAACGTCGAACCTGGGCTGTACGAGGCTGAAATCCGCTTTCCCCTGAAAGGCGCCTGGGACATCTTGGTGAGCGCGAAACAGGGAGCGGATGAATACAGCACACCGAAACGGATCGGCGTCGGTATGGACTGGGTACCTTAGAGTCGGCTCGTGGTGGCTGAGTCAAAACAGAAAACCTGCTTTCACTGCAGCCTGCCTGTTACCCCCGAAGCTGAAGTGATTGCCGAGATCGAGGGGCAACCCAGATATTTCTGCTGCAGCGGGTGCAAGGCGGTGTGCGAGGCCATCTATCAGGCGGGCCTGGAAGGATTCTATCAACGCACTCCTGAGGGCGTCTGTCTGGCGCCACCCCCGGAGATTCCCCAGGAGTTGGCCCTGTACGACATGGATGAGGTGCAGGAAGAGTTCGTCGGGGATCTGGGTGAAGAACGGGACATCCATCTGCTGGTCGAGGGAATCCACTGTGCCGCTTGTGTCTGGCTGATCGAACATTCCCTCAAAGCCTTGCCGGGTGTGATCCAGGCGCAGGTCAACCTCTCCGGCAAACGTCTGCATGTCAAATGGCATAACGAGCAGATCTCCCTGTCCCGCATTATCGGGCGCCTGGGGCAGATCGGTTATGCCGCCGTGCCCTATGATCCCGAAGTGGCGGAGGGCGCCCTGAAGCGGCAGAATCGCACCTTGCTGTATCGCATGGCGTTCGCCGCGTTCGGTATGATGAATCTGTTGTGGATCTCGATTGCCCTCTATGCGGGGGCCGATGCAGGAGAATTCCGCGACATGTTTCACTGGGTCGGTTTTGCCCTGGCCACACCGGTGCTGCTCTATTCCGGCTATCCCTTCTACCAGGGCGCCTGGTCAGGCCTGCGCAACTTCCATCTGGGTATGGATCTGCCCATCGCTATCGGCGCCAGCATCACCTATCTCTACTCGGTCTATGTCACAGTGAGCGGCACCAGGACCGGTGAAGTCTATTTCGATACGGTAGTGAACTTTCTGTTCGTCATTCTGGTGGGACGTTATCTGGAGGCGATCTCCAAGCGCCAGGCGGTGGCGGCGACTCAACGCCTGCTGGACCTGCAACCGAGGGTGGCGACGGTGCTGCGTGACGGAAAGGAAACGGTGGTGCCGGTGCGGGCCGTGTCAGCGGGCGAAACCGTCCTGGTGAAACCGGGTGAGCGGCTGCCCGTGGATGGGGTGATCACCTCGGGTCAGAGCAGTGTGGATGAAGCGATGCTGACCGGCGAATCGGTACCGGTCGTCAAGTCGAATGGTGACCCGTTTCGGCGGGTACGATCAACGGTCACGGTATGCTCCAGGTGCAGATGACCGGTTCGCTCAAGCACACCGCCCTGGGTCGCATCATCCGTCTGGTGGAAGAGGCCCAGGCCTCGAAGGCGCCGATCCAGTGTGTGGCCGATCAGGTGGTGCCCTGGTTCGTGGCGGCTACCCTCGGGCTGGCCAGTCTGACCTTTCTCTGGTGGATGCACAGCTCCCTGGAGGTTGCATTGCTTGCGGCAACCTCCGTACTGATCATCACCTGTCCCTGTGCGTTTGGTCTGGCGACGCCGATGTCCATCGCAGTCGCCTCAGGACTGGGCGCCAAGTTCGGCATCCTGGTGAAAAACGGCGAGGTATTGGAGACCCTCTCTGCGATCAACCAAGTGGTATTCGACAAGACCGGCACCCTCACGGAGGGTCGGTTGTCCGTGGTGGCCATCCATCTGGAGGATATCGATTGGCAGGTGTCTCAGGGCCAGACGGCGACGCCTGAAATCAAGACCTTGCTCGCCAAGGTGGCGGCGGTAGAACGCTATTCCGAGCATCCGACGGCGCAGGCGGTGCTGGCCTGGACCGAGGCTCAGGGCATTTCAGGCGCTCCGAGTTCTGTCAGTCAATTCGGTTATCAGCCGGGCCTGGGAGTAGCCGGCATGTTGGAAGGCCAGCAGATACTCGTCGGTAACAGCGCCTGGCTGGATGCACGACAGGCATCCCGTAATCCTGGCTTCGAGGCTATCGCCGAACGGCTGGACGCCGCGGGTATCGGTTCAATCCGGGTGGCCCTGGCGGGTCATGAGGTGGCGCTGCTGGCTATCGAGGACCGCATCCGCCCTGAAGCGCAGAAGATGATCAGCGAACTCAAGGCGGAGGGCTGGAGCTCACCCTGCTGAGTGGCGACCGCAGGCCGGTGGCGGAGGCCATCGCCAGGCGACTGGGAGGCATGGAGGTGATTGCCGAGGTGCTGCCGGAAGACAAGGATCAGGTCATCCGAAGGTTACAGGAGGGTGGAAGACGGGTTGCCATGGTAGGAGATGGGATCAACGATGCGCCGGCCCTGGTGCGGGCCGATGTGGGTATCGCCATGGGCTCGGGCACCGATGTCTCCATCGCCAGTGCGGATATCGTGCTGATGCACGGCGATCTGCAAAAGGTGCGTCTGGCGATTGGCCTGTCACGCCGCACCCTGCTGACGATACGCCAGAATATCGGCATCTCGATCGTGTACAATATCATCATGGTGCCGCTGGCGATGGCGGCCATCGTCACACCGCTGGTGGCAGCCATCTCGATGCCACTCAGCTCACTGGCGGTGATTGGTAATTCCGCCCGCATCCGCACCCTGTTCAGGGGCGTCTCGCCCAGGTAGCAGAGTCTTTTCGGAGTCTATGATGGAAGTCATCTATGGTCTGATTCCCGGCATGATCATCCTGGGGCTGGTGGCGGTAGGTGTGCTGTTCTGGGCTGCGCGCAGTGGCCAGTTCGACGATCTGGAGGGGGAGGGTCACCGCATCCTGATGGACGAAGACCTGCCTCCGCGTGAGCAGAAACGCACCAAACCCAAACAGCGGATGCCCGATGCGGAAGACCAGGAGTAGCGGATCCCGGCTTCAATCAGCGGGTGGTGAATTGCCCTTTGTTATGGAGTTGATCAGCAGATCGATCTGCTTGGGCGGGACATACTGGAGCAATTCCTTGCCTTCCGGATTCACGCCGATACTCAGACCGCGCTCCGGATAGATCCAGTGGGTCACTCCGGTGGCCGGTTCCAGGATGCGTTCGGCCGGTTCGCCAAAACGGCTCAACAGCAGTTCCTCATCCAGATCCGCGGCAGGAATGTAGTTGATCATACCGATCGGCAGCTGGCCTGCGGCGGCCTGGTCCGTCGCCGCCAGATTCACCTTGCGGGTGATTTCGGTGGTGCGGCTGATGCGGCTGCCACGGTCGTAGAAACCTCGGAGCAGGTCCGGCGCGGCGTCCAGCACCAGCACGAAGTCGGCCCGCAGCCCGCTCAGAAAGACCCGTTCGAAGTAGGCCTCGAGGGTCGGCTGATCATCCCGGGTGATGAAGAGACTGATCTCGCCATCACTGCTCAGGATGTTTCTGGCCTCATTCAACGTGGTCTTATGCAGGGTCAGACCAAAGACCTCAGAACCCTCCCAGGCCGTCGAGCTTGATATCCCAGGGTAGTTTGGGATGGGGATCCGACTGGCGGCCGCCTGGGAGCAGGATGGCCAGCGTCAGCCCGATCAGGGTGAGGGCCAGGACCCAGAGAAAGATTTTTTTTTCCATGAAAAACTCGGATTGCTGTGGATGGATCGACAGTAAACTGGCGAACCATTCTATACTGGGATGTTCACTTTGACGCATGACAATTCTCGATTCAGCGCGATGGCGGGCTGGATTGCCGAACCCGTTGTATCGGTCTCCAGTTGGAATGGGATGCAATTTACCGCGTCTGATGGTAGCCTGCGCTGGCTCAATGCGACAGTTTTATAACAGTGTGAGTAGTAACGGATGAAATTCCAGATTTCTGATGAAACGGCCCACAAGGCCAAGATTCCCCATGAAATTCTTCTGACCAACCTCATCGGAAATCATGTCCTCTGGTTTATCGCGGCGTTGGGTCTGGCGGGCTCCTATTGGCAGCCACTGGCCCTGGTGCCGGTGTTCTCCTTCGCCTCATTGGCTTACATTCTGTGGCGGGCGGGCCGTTCGAAGAACCAGGATGACTGGTATGTCATGTGCCACTGGCAGATCTGCGCCGCGCGCAGCCGCATCTTCATCTACCTGCTGCTGATTGGGTCTGACGGTGGTGATCCTCGGGTGGGTCGGGTACACCTATTTCGGCATGATGAAGGTGGCGGTCTATGCCATCAGTGGCGGTGTGGGCATCCTGCCGGTGATGGTGACGGTGTTGATCCTGATCCTGATGGAGTCGGATGCCCTGCATCAGGCGGCGCTGCACAAGCTGCCAAAACGTATCGTGGAAAAGTATCCGGCGCCTGCGGATCTGGTGGTGCTGGAGGACGAGGTGGAGCTTCAGTCCGAGGACGGAACATCAGATCATAAACAGGGCGGCCAGCGACCTTTCGCCCTTCTCCCATGAGGATGTTGTAGGTACGGCAGGCGGCGTCCGTCGCCATGCTTTCCAGTCCGATGCGCCGTTCCATCAAGGGCTGGGATAGCTCCGGGCGGGGAAATCTGTGTACCGCGCCGGTCCCCAGGATGACGATTTCCGGATCCAGCTCAGCCAGCAGGACGAAATCGTCGATAACCAGCTTGGAGAAGGCAGTCGGGCGCCAGCCTTCGATCATCCGAGCGAGGGGTTACGATCAGGCTGCCACGATAAATCACGCCATTGACCGTCACCTGGCCTTTTGCATAGCCCTGGATGGCATGGCCTGCGTCGGTTGTGTCCATAGAAAATTTCATATTGCCAAACATACTGGAAATTGCCGAGCGAAAAAAGCGCCGGCCTCGCGTGGAAATTGATCTTTACGGGTGGGTCAGTTAACGTTAATACTTTTTAACAACTTCAAAGCCAGAGGTATACGTGTCCACGCCTGAGATGGAAGAGTTCCGCAGAATCAAGCGGTTGCCACCCTATGTGTTCGCGATTGTGAATGAGCTCAAGGCGGCGGCGCGAGCGCGGGGCGAGGACATCATCGATTTCGGGATGGGTAACCCGGATCAGCCGACCCCGCAGCACATCGTGGACAAGCTCTGCGAGGTCGCCAATCGCAAGGATACCCATCGTTATTCCATGTCCAAGGGGATTCCCCGCCTGCGGCGCGCCATGAGTCGTTGGTACAAGAGCCGCTACGATGTGGATCTGGACCCCGACAACCAGGTGATCGTCACGATCGGTTCCAAGGAGGGCCTGGCGCACCTGGCGCTGGCCTGCATGGGACCGGGCGACTCGGTGCTGGTGCCCAATCCCGCCTATCCGATCCACCCCTATGGTTTCATCATTGCCGGGCGCGGATGTGCGCCATGTGCCACTGGTGCCCGATGTGGATTTTTTCCAGGAACTGGAGCGGGCCATCAAGGATTCCTGGCCCAGGCCCAGGATGCTGGTGCTCAACTTTCCGGGCAATCCCGACCACCCAGTGCGTGGAGCTGGATTTCTTCGAAAAGGTGGTGGAGATCGCCAAGGAATACAATATCTGGGTCGTCCACGACATAGCCTACGCGGACATCGTCTTCGACGGCTACGTGGCGCCCTCGATCCTGCAGGTGCCGGGTGCGGAAGAGATCGCGGTGGAGTTCTTCTCGCTTTCCAAGAGCTACAACATGCCGGGCTGGCGGGTCGGCTTCATGTGCGGCAACAAGACCCTGGTGGCGGCCCTTGCGCGCATCAAGTCCTATCTCGATTACGGCACGTTCACCCCGATCCAGGTGGCCGCGATTGCCGCGCTGGAGGGCCCGCAGGACGCGGTGCGCGAGATTCGCGACATGTATCAGAGCCGGCGTGATGTGCTGTGCGATGGCTTGAACAACATCGGCTGGAAGGTGGAAAGACCCAAGGCGACCATGTTCGTCTGGGCGCCGATTCCGGAACCTTACCGGGACATGGGTTCGCTGGAGTTTTCCAAGAAACTGCTGCACGAGGCCAAGGTGGCGGTCTCGCCCGGCATCGGTTTTGGCGAGCACGGCGATAGCCATGTACGGTTCGGCCTGATCGAAAATGAGCACCGTACCCGCCAGGCGGTACGGGGCATCCGTGACATGTTCCGGCGTGATGGCTTAATGACTTGATCAGGTTGTTGCCTATCAATTATCGGTGAAGCAGTTAAGCGAATTCCAGCAGATATCCGCAACTCAATTAAAGATGTAGCCTGGAAAAAAGCTGCTGGTTTGAGAGATGTCTTGGTGCATGCCTATTTTGGCGTAGACAACGATATATTATGAGACGTTATAAAATAAAAAAATCCAGAAATTCTCATCGCCATCGAACAATACAGAAGTGATTGACTTGTTGCTGTCCAGAAATGAGGCCATACCCTCCCCCTGGGCGGGGGCGAGGGCAGGCTAGGGTGGAGGCATTACCACCTTTCCACTCTGCTCGCTTTCTATTGGGAGTTTCCAGTCAGAAATAACTAACAAATTAAAAACGACGATAAAAAATAAGGAGAAAGAGCTTGAATCCGGTAAAAGTGGGTTTGTTGGGATTGGGCACCGTGGGTGGCGGCACGTTGAATGTGTTGACCCGGAACGCCAAAGAGATTGCCAGACGGGCCGGGCGGGGGATTCAGATCACCCATGCCGCGGCCAAGTCATATGATCCGGAGCGTCTGCTCGGGCTGGAAAATGTGGTAGTCACCGATGATGCCTTCGCCGTGGTCGACAACCCCGAACTCGAGATCATCATCGAGTTGATCGGCGGTTACTCCCCGGCCCGTGAGCTGGTATTGCGGGCGATCGAGAACGGCAAGCATGTGGTGACTGCAAACAAGGCGTTGATCGCCATGCACGGCAACGAGATCTTCGAGGCGGCCCAGAAAAAAGGCGTGACGGTGGCGTTCGAGGCGGCGGTTGCCGGCGGCATCCCCATCATCAAGGCGGTGCGGGAGGGTCTGGCGGCCAACCGGATCAAATGGATTGCCGGCATCATCAACGGCACCGGTAACTTCATCCTTACCGAGATGCGGGACAAGGGACGCTGTTTTGACGAGGTGCTGAAAGAAGCCCAGGCGTTGGGCTATGCGGAGGCCGACCCCACCTTCGATGTGGAGGGTATAGATGCCGCTCACAAACTCACGATTCTGGGTTCCATCGCCTTTGGGATTCCGCTCCAGTTCGACAAGACCTATACCGAAGGAATCACCAAGATCGAACGCCAGGATGTGGAGTACGCGAACAAGCTGGGTTATCGCATCAAACACCTGGGCATCACACGCAGGACGCAAAAGGGCATCGAACTGCGCGTGCATCCGACCTTGATCCCGGAGCGGCGCCTGATCGCCAGTGTGGATGGGGTGATGAACGCCGTGCTGGTGATGGCCGACGCGGTGGGTCCGACCCTGTACTATGGCGCGGGCGCCGGTTCCGAACCGACCGCGTCGGCGGTGATCGCGGATGTGGTGGATGTGGTGCGCGCCCTCACCACGGATCCGGGCAACCGGGTGCCGCACCTGGCGTTCCAGCCCAATGAACTGTCGGATATGCCGATCCTGTCGATTGAAGACGTGGAAACCGCCTACTATCTGCGCATCCAGGTTGAGGACAAGATCGGCGTGATGGCGAAGATCGCCGGCATACTGGCGAATGCGGGCATCAGTATCGAAGCGATCCAGCAGAAGGAACCCGCTGAAGACGACACCACGATCTCATTGGTCATGTTGACCCATCGGGTCATCGAGAGACAGATGAATGAGGCTATCAGGGAGATCGAGTCGCTGGACAGTGTGATAGGTAAGGTGATGCGGATCCGGGTGGAGCAGTTGTCTCGATGATTGCATAACTGAAGGATGTACAAGATCACCAAGCAGTTTTTTAGAAATAGCAAATGTTACTCATCAAAACCTTGAAAAGTGACATGTATTTAAAGGAAAAGAGGTTGTTGCCGCTGGCGGTTAGCAACAACTTTCAGATGCCTATCACAGTCCTGTAAGAACGGTAAAAATGAGTGTTCATAGTGAATAGATTTTACTTTGGCGTACGTCCTGCCGATCAACAAAGTGAGTTTTTATCGGATAGGTTTATGCTTGCTCTTTTCCACGGTGTAACGATTTATTGTGTTTCTGTCTAACGGATAATCCAAAATAATCGGGCCGATAGCGATTGGAAGTGAGTCGAAACAATGATAGGAGTCTTTGATATGTCATGCGCAGGAAAGAAATTTTTGTTTGGGTTGTTGCTGTTAGGTCTGATCTTGGTTGTATCCGCCTGCAGTGACCCGTCTGCACAGAGCAGCAATAGCTTGCAGAACGCTAAGGGCTACCTGGCTGAGAAAAATCTGCGAGCGGCGGCAATCGAATTGAAAAATGCATTACAGGCCAATCCGGACAATGCAGAGGCCCGTTATTTACTGGGTTTGAACAACCTCGACTTCGGGGATGTCGCCGGGGCTGAAAAAGAGTTCCGGCGGGCAATCAAGGCGGGATGGAATGAAGAACAAGCCAATATCGGATTGGCAAGAGCGCTCATCCTTAGCAACGCGTATCAGAATGTGATTGATGAGATCAAGATCAAAGATGAATATTCGCCGAATGCTCGGGCAAATCTCTATGCTTTGCGGGCTGCCGCTTTTTTAGGCCAGGACAAGCGTGACCTGGCGCAAACCGCATTGTCTGAGGGGGCCCGGTTGGATCCCAAGGCATTTCATGTCTTGAAAACCACCATCCACTTGGACCTGATAAACGCCGATCTGACGGAGGCAGACAAAGCGTTAAAGCAAGCGCTTGCGGCTTATCCGGAAAGTCAGGAGTTGTTGTTACTGGATGCCGTTGCAGCCTTGCAGGAGCAGGACAACGCCCGTGCTGCAGAAGCACTGAAAAAGGTCATTGATCTGGAACCTAAGAAAATAGCAACGATCTATGGTCGCCAGGCACGACTCCGCCTGGCCAGTTTACAGATCACGGAGAAACAGATCGAGCAGGCACATGTGACATTGGAACCGCTGTTTAAACTCTTTCCAAAAGACCCGCAGACCAACTATCTGGGCGGCTTGCTGGCTTTCGCTGAAGGAGATTATGAGAAATCTGAAGAACGCCTGCTGAAAGTGCTGGAGGTAGCGCCCGAGCACATTCAGACGATATTGCTCTACGGCACGGTCAGTTTTCAAAAGAAAAAATATCAGCAAGCCGCGAATTACCTTTCAAAATACATCAATGTCGCACCTGGCAATATCGGTGCCCGGAAACTGCTTGGACGTTCTTACATGATGTTGGGTCAGGGTGAACAGGCGCAGAAGGTCCTGAAGCAGGGGTTGGATACCGATGCGGATGATGTTGAATTGCTGGCCCTGGTGGGGCTCAATGAGATGCGTGAAGGCAATCTTACCTCTGGCATCGAAAGCCTGGCGAAGGCTGCCGAATTTGCCCCTGAGAATACGGCCCTGCGCAAGGAACTGGCCATGGCGTATATCACATCAGGTGAAACCGAGTTGGCCATCCAGGAGTTGAATTTGATCCTGGCGAAAAGCGATGAAAAAGGCAATACCAAAACCCTCCTGGTGCTGGCGCATCTGAAGGCGGGTCAGCCAGCCAAAGCAATCGATACGGCCTTGGAGATCCTGGGAGAAAACCCGGATAACCCGGCAGCTATCACATTGGTGGGTAGTGTGTTTGCCGCCACAGGAGACAAGAAAGAGGCCCGTAATTATTACGATAAGGCTCTTAAGCTTAACCCAGGCAATCCACAGGCCAGTTTTGCCATGGCCCAGTTGGAGGAATCGGAAGGGAACCTTTCTGCAGCAACAACCATGTACCAAGCGATGGTTGACGCTGATACAAAGTCCATTGCGCCGATGTTGGCGTTGGCGCGGCTGGCGGATAAGCAGGGTGACAAGGAAGGGTTGTTTACCTGGTTGGAGCGGGCGCGGGCTGAGGCATCACAACAAGTCCAACCGCGTATTCTATTGACAGAGGCCTATCTAAACGATGGGGATTTGCAAAAAGCAGAGATCGTGGCCAAAGAGAGCAGGGTAATTGCGCCCGATAACTCGGTTGTGAGAGCACAATGGAGTCGGATATTGATGAGAGGTCAGCGTTACAATGAAGCATTGACCATCCTGACAGACCTTATAGAAGATGAGCCCGATTCGGTCTATGCCCGGTTGTTGCTGACGGAAACCTACCTTAACCTTAAGCAAACCGAAGATGCGATTGCACAGCTGAAAACAGCACTCGAAAAAGATCCAAACTCACTTGGTGGGTTGACCCTAATGGCAAGGATCGCATTAGAGGAAGGTAATTTTGAAGAGGTCGAGGAATACGCCAAGAAGATACAATCACTCCATCCCCAGGTCTACGTGGGGTATGAGTTGGAGGGCGATGCTTGGTCCGCTCGGCGAGACTATGCAAATGCAAAAAACCAATACGAAGAGGCATGGAAGCGTAAACCGTCGTCAAACCTGGCAATAAAGCTTGCGACCATTGCGGCGCGCATGGCTGATCCAGCTGGTGTGGATATTCTCAGAACATGGACCCGGGAACACGAAGACGATATCAAGGCGAGACAAGCCTTAGCGACCTTATTGCAGACCGCTGGCCAGCAGAAAGAGGCTGTCCAGATTTATCAAGAACTTCTGGCAAAACAACCGGATAATTTCGTTGTGTTGAATAATCTGGCAGGCCTTTATCAACAGATGAAAAATCCCAAGGCAGTTGAACTGGCGGAAAGGGCCTACCGTTTGGCTCCTGACAATCCCGGGGTCCAAGACACTTATGGATGGATCTTGGTGCAGGCAGGACAACTCGACAAAGGCCGTAATTTACTAAAGCAGGCGTTCGATGCGCTTCCGGGCGTTGCCGAAGTCCGTTATCATTATGCTGCCACATTGATCAGATCAGGGCAGCAGACTGAAGGGAGCGCAATGCTCAAAACGCTCCTGAGTGAAGCGGCCCAGTTCGAGGGACGTGAAGAGGCGGAGAAGCTGCTTGCTGATTGACTCATTTCCGGCTCCAAAGAGGGTTAACCCTACCCGCTTTGTCACGGTATAAAAACCAATGAAATGTCAAAAAAAAACCCCGCATAGCGGGGTTTTTGTTTAAGCGGAGTCAACTAACTTTTGCGACTGCGGGCAAATCCCATACCCAGCAGACCCAGGCCCATCAGGGCGAGTACACTTGGTTCTGGTACGGGCAAGACTGACTCAACCATAACAACAAAGTCATTGTAATCTAAATCACCGCCTCCGTTGAGGTCTTCCCATGCGAGAACGAATTCATTGTCTGTCCAGAGTCCAGCGGCAGTGCTGCCGATTTGTACTGTGTCGGTGTTTGTCCCTTGATAGGCAGCCAAGTGATCTATCCCATCAGCGTTAAGGGTTGTATCACTGTAAAAGATACCGCCACCAGATTGGGCACTGGAGTCCAAGTAATACCCAAAATTATTACCACTAAAAATAATGCCAGTTGGATTAAAGTTTAATACTACCTCACCAGTGGTTAATATACTAATTAACGCTTGGGAACCGGATGTGCTTGCACCATTGAATACTTCGACTGAGTTACCTGATACCTTATCGAAAATGCCGAAGGTGTTAGTGCCGGCAAAACCAGCCAATTCAATGATGACCTGAGCAAAAGATCCACCCGCACCCGTGATAGTCCAGTAGTCGTCCGGTACTAATTGATCGTTGACTACATCGACGGATGTTGTTCCTGCAATGGGTGCGGTCGTTATATTGTCAAGTACACTTGTCAATGAAGCACCTCCATCACCGAAAGTCACGAGTGCCCAGGAACTGGTCGAAAACATCGTTGCGGCAACAACCGCAGCGATTTTTGAAATCAGCTTCTTCATCATTCTTTCCTCTTTATACATGTTTGTTGTCGTAGTGAGATGTAATTTTCACCTACACCTGCTGAATGCAGAAGTCATACCATTATTTCTATGTAACTGTATTGAAAGAAAATAATTACGGATTCTGATTGTCGATAGTACGAGCCTGTAAAGACATCCGACATATGCGTAATGCATAGCATGCTGTACATGGAATGCTAAAATTATCTGTAAAAATAATAAAATATAGAATTAAAACAGAAAGATAGTTATGCATCGCCTGGCTAGGGTGATGTCTTATCAAGCTAAGTTGACTATAAAGATTCTATATCGCTTACAAGGCAGACTTTTTGTAAATGTCAAATATTTCGACACTAAATACGCCCCACATTTTGCTGGAATAATCGGAAAAAGGTAATCAATGATGTGCTTGTCTTCCTGGCAAAATACACGAGATATCAGTAAATTATAAATAATATATACACATATAAAAAAAATATAGATCTAAACGCTTTAGCGAAACTGATTATGTCATTGATTATTTACACCTGTCGGTGATGGGGAATGAAGATTGCGTGTAACGATAGAGGATAGACTGAGAACCCTCTACAATCTATTCTAAACCATCCGACTACGCACTGGACTCGTATCAACGATAGAATTAATATTTATTTCAAGTAGTTATCCATATGGTTGTGATTTCATAAAGGATTGTGTTGAACTACGAAAGGAGGCCCAATGGATTTATGTAAACGTGTATTAGCCATGAAGTGTGTTTATTCGAACTCAATTGAATATTATCTCTAGTGAGCCGATATTCTGTTTTACTCAGGCATAATGCAATCCACGATTAATCTCATATATTACAAATTCTATGCAGGAACAAATCAATCAAATCCTCGGCTATCTCCATGGCATGTGGCGATATCGTTGGTCCGGGATTCTCATCTCTTGGCTGGTTGCCATAATCGGATGGATCGCTGTACTCGCTCTTCCAAACCAGTATGAAGCTAAGGCAGTGGTCTATATCGATACGGAATCGGTATTGAAACCACTATTGAAAGGGTTGGCTGTAGAAACCGACACCATGGAAGAATTGGCAGTCATCAGTCGAATCCTGTTATCCAGGGAAAATCTTCTTTCAGTTATTCGTGAAACCGACATGGACTTGACTGTCAATAGCGCCGAAGAACGAGAAAAACTGTTGAATAAGTTGGTCAAAAAGATTCAATTGAACACTGGAAATCGAGGCAGACGGAACGCGCAAAACATCTACGAAATCAGTTATCAAGCAGAAGCACCACAAAGAGTCTACCATGTGGTATCCGTGCTGCTGAACACCATGACCGAAAGTCTGTTAAATTCCAGTCGAACGGATACGGTGGTTGCGCAAAAGTTCCTGGACAATCAGATCGAGCAATACGAAGAACGGTTACGGGCTGCAGAGAAAAAGCTTGCAGAGTTCAAGAAACAGAATATTGGTATGATGCCCAATGAAAAAGGCGGTTACTATACCAGGCTACAAACAGCTCAAAATAAGGCTGACGAAACGCTCACTGATATGCGTTTGGCAATGCAGCGCAGAGCGGAATTGTACAAACAGTTGAAAGGAGAAAGACCCATACTGAGGAGCGGCAGCAGTGGTCCGACAGGTACCAGCCTATTGAGTAAATATCAGCAACAACTGGATATACTGAAAACAAAATATACGGATCAACATCCAGATGTAATCTCACTGCGTCAGCAAATAGAGGAGTTAGAAGCAAATCCAGAAGAATTATCGCCCAGACAGGATTCAGAGGCCACGCAAGTAACAACCGAATTCAATCCTGTCTATCAGGATTTGAAACTTGAAGCCACCAAGGCGGATGTCGAGGTCGAGGCGTTGAAGGTACAGTTGTCTGAACAACAACGACTCGTCGAGAATTTGAAAGGATTAGTCGATGCGATACCGGAAGTTGAGGCAAAATTAGCCGAATTGAATCGTGACTATGAGGTGACACATCAACGTTACCTGGATCTGGTTGATCGACGTGAATCTGCACGATTATCAGATGTAGCAGGCCAGAGCAGTAGTGAGATGAACATTCGAGTAATCGAAGCCCCAGTGGTCCCGGTACTTCCTTCAGGACCCAGTCGAAAAATATTCCTTTTTGCAGTACTTATCGTTGCTTTAGGCGCCGGTTTAGGTTGGTGTGTACTCAGATACATGTTAAATCCAACGGTAACTAACGCCAGACAACTCAGACAGGTATTTGAAATACCGGTATTTGGTTCAGTGAAGAATAACTTGACAAAAGGGCATCTAGTCAAAAGAACTGTACAGTTGACAGCATTTCTCTCAGTCATATTCCTGCTTGTCACCATATTTGGATTTGTCTTGTGGTTTATGGAACCAGGTACCGAAGCGGTTAGGGAGCTTATTGCGAACTACGATATTCAAAAGCTTGTCATGACATTAAAAAGCTCAATCGGTATTCAGAATTAGCAATTGAGTTGATGATGAGTGTTCAAAACGCCTTAACGGTCGATGTCGAAGACTATTTTCACGTATCTGCCTTTGCAAAAAACATCAGCCGAAGTGACTGGGATAGTTTTCCTACAAGGGTTGATACCAATACCAGACGTTTGTTGGACTTGTTCGGTGAACACCAGATAAAGGCGACATTCTTTGTACTCGGTTGGGTTGCTGAACGATACCCTCGACTTGTTAAAGATATCGCTGAAGCGGGGCATGAGATAGCGTGCCATGGCTACAGTCATCAACTAATATATAACCAAACAAGAGAAATCTTTCGAGATGAAACTCGACGCGCTAAATCGATTCTTGAGGAATTAATACAGAAACCAGTTATAGGGTATCGTGCTGCGAGCTACTCTATAACCGATGTATCAAAATGGGCACTTGATATCCTCGTGGAAGAGGGCTTTACCTATGATTCCAGTATCTTTCCGATACGTCATGATCGGTATGGGATGCCCAATGCTCAAGTAAATCCACATCATCTTGAAACGTCAACAGGTAGTTCCATTGTTGAATTTCCCCTTTCTACGGCTAAATTTTTTGGATACAAATTACCCATAGCAGGCGGTGGTTATTTTCGACTTTACCCCTATTCAGTGACTAAAATGGGGCTTTCACAAGTCAATAAGGGTGGTAATCCCTTTATCTTTTATTTACATCCTTGGGAAATAGACCCATATCAACCTAGGGTAAAAACCAACCTGATATCCCGCTTCAGGCACTACAACAACCTTGATAAATGTGAAATGAGGCTTGAAAAATTGCTGATAGATTTTGAATTTTGTACAGTGCATGATGTCCTTGAGCATCAAAAATTGATCACATAATAATAATTAAGTCCATTAATCATGCTGTCGTGATAAATAACCCTCCAGAAAATCCTTCCTGAACGTAATTATGGTCGTCAAAACAATATAGGATCTGTCTAAAAGTGCTTGTCAATCAAAAAATAATTAAGTTGCCACAAGACATGCCACCAAAACTGATTGTTGTTATTGATACGGAGGAGGAGTTTGACTGGTCTAGTGCGCCGAGTCGTGATGCAACTTCAGTTTCAGCTATGCGTCATATTCAACGAGTGCAAAACATCTTTGATGAGTACAATTTGGTGCCTTGTTACGTTGTTGACTATCCGGTAGCTAGTAAAAAAGAAAGTTACGAAGTACTCAAAGATATTCAACAAGGTGGTAGATGTGAAATTGGGGCGCATCTGCATCCTTGGGTAAATCCACCATTCGATGAGGAGATATCAGGCTTTAATACTTTTCCTGGGAACCTTCCTAGTAATTTAGAGGAGGAAAAACTTCGGATATTGCATGCTGTGATTAAAGCAAATATCGGTATTGATACAAAGATTTATAAAGCGGGTCGTTATGGTTTTGGACCAAGTTCTACTGACATATTGCAGAGATTAGGATTTGATATAGATTTGTCATTCTGTCCCCCTGTGGATTATTCAAAAGAGGGTGGCCCTGACTTTAGTTCTTATAAAGCCGAGCCTTTTTGGTTTGGTGGTACGAAAATACTTGAAATCCCGGTGACTGGAGCTTTTGTTGGATGGGCTGGTGTGGCATCCAAATCAATTTATAGAATCGCGAATAGATTAATAAAACTTAGAGTGCCTGGAGTGCTTGCAAAAATCTCTGCTGTGGATCGACTAATGCTATCTCCTGAAGGTTTTGATACTGATGAACACATAAAGATTACAAATTGTTTATATAAACGTGGGGTTAGAACTTTTACATGGAGTTTTCATAGTCCAAGTGTGGTTCCTGGTAATACTCCTTATGTTAAGAATGAATTAGAATTGATTCGTTTTCTTGATTCATTTCGAAAATATTTTGATTATTTCTTTAATGAATTACAAGGTGTAGCTAGCACCCCGACCGGAATCAAACGACAATTGGAGAGGATTCAATGAAGATACTTGGTATTTCACCTTTAGATAAGGACGCAACTGTCTCAATCGTACAGGATGGTGAAATTTTATATGCAGCTGGAGAAGAACGTTTCTCTCGAGTCAAACAACAGGCCGGTTTCCCGACTCTTTCAGTGCAAGACGCATTATCATATACCAAAATGAAACCGGAAGAATTTGATCTTGTTGTCTATCCATTTATGGAGTGGGAGCAAGAACAAAAACTATTCAATAAAAACATGCAAAATGAGTCAGACTTTATAAATAAATTCAGTGATGTTGACATTGATATTATGATTAAGGAGGCTCAACAAAAGGTACCGAATAGGAGTATGGTTATCCATGGTCTTAAATCGCCCAATGAGATCATGGAAAAAAATGGATTGTATACCTTGTTTTATAAGTATGCGGGTAGTAAGCCATTATTTTCAAAGATAGCAGCAAAAAGGTGTTCAAAACAGTGGGCGGAAACGGCTACTCACGATTTTAAACAGTGGCAACAGGCATTGGAAGCGGGGTTGGATGATCTTGGGATGGGTAAAAAACTCAAAAGAATGGATCACCATTTGTCACATGCTGCGAATGGCTTATATGCGAGTGGCTATGAAAGGGCGCTTTGTATAACGTTGGATGGATATGGAACGGGTTTGGCAGGTTCGGTGAGTGAGGGGCTGAATGGGAAAATTAGGCGCTTACATGGGGTTGATTTTCCTAATTCGCTAGGAAGTTTTTATGAACAGGTGACCTCCAGCCTCGGGTTTCGTCCAAGCCGTCATGAAGGAAAAATTGTTGGATTGGCATCATATGGAGATCCTGAGATACTTAAAAATATCTTATTGAGTCGGATCGTCGAAAGTGCAGGTGACTTTAAGATATTCGAATCAAACAACACTTATTTCTCTAGGTATCTCGCTTCGAAATTTCCAAAAATTGATGTGGCAGCGGCTTATCAGAAGGTGTTAGAAATTGTCGCTGTAAATTTTGTCAGTCATTGGGTTAAAAAGACAGGAATTGATACGATTGTACTATCGGGTGGGGTTACTGCTAATGTTAAATTAAACCAACGAATTTTCGAAATTGAGGGAGTTAACAGTCTTTTTGTTTACCCTAATATGGGAGATGGTGGGTGTGGTACCGGTGCAGCAATGTATCATTCCTGGCCTGGTGGGATTAAAGAATCAATTACAAGTGCTTATTTTGGTCCTGACTATTCAGAGCAAGAAATTATCAACGAACTGATTAACGTTGGACTGCAATTCAGTAAACCAAAAGACTATGCGTTAGAAGTGGCAAAATTAATTCATGAAGGTAATGTAGTAGCACGTTTTGATGGGAGAATGGAATATGGACCTCGCGCATTAGGTAATCGTTCTATCCTCTATCATGCAAAAGAACCTGACGTAAACCAGTGGCTGAATCATAGATTAGGTAGAACAGAATTTATGCCATTTGCACCAGTAACTCTGTACGAAGCTCGGGAGCGTTCCTATCACAACATAAAAGGTGCTGAACATGCAGCAGAATTTATGACCATTACTTTCGACTGCACCGAAAAAATGAAAAAAGAGTGTCCTGCTGCAGTGCATGTGGATGGTACAGCAAGGCCACAATTGGTAAAAAAAGAAGTCAATCCAGGTTATTATGACATCCTCAAAGAATATGAAAAACTCAGTGGTATACCAAGTTTAATTAATACGAGCTTTAATATGCATGAAGAACCAATCGTATGCAATCCTTCAGATGCAGTAAGGGCATTTATAGAAGGAAAATTGGATTGGTTGGCGATTGGCCCGTTTCTAGTCCAACATCCTGAGACAAAGAATTAACGGTTACAATAATGAAAAATCTCTGGCAGTTATGGATTGTGGCGTTTCAAATCACGATGCGATGTGAAGAAGGATAAGTAAATTTGCACACTGTCAATGACTATCAATTTACTTTTTTATCATTAGATGACATCAATGTACTTCAAGATGATTGGCTTACATTAGAATCAGAGTCTAATAGTTGTTTTTTTCTTTCTTGGTCATGGATCAGTACTTGGATTGAAACATACCAACCAGAATCAAAAATTCTCCGTGCCTACTACAATGGAGAGATGGTTGCTATCGCAGCATTAGTATTAAAACAACAAACAAGGTATTATTTTCTTAATTCCAGAACACTTCATGTACATCAAACAGGTGAGCCACAGAAGGATCAAATATGGATTGAATACAATGGGGTGTTGGCTAAGGAAGAGCATGCACAAACGGTTACTGCAGCTAGTATCAAATATTTATTTTCGATCGCTGACGCATGGGATGAGTTGATTGTTGGTGCCATTACTGATCATGAGGCTTCGTTACTCGAAAGCGCGGGCAACTTGATGCGTCATGATCTGTGGGAAGCACCATGCTATGGAGTAGACTTGAGAGCAATAAGGGTCAAGAAGACCAACTATCTCTCTACACTGTCTCGAAATACACGATATCAGATTGGACGGTCAATTAAATTATATCAACAGAACGGTAAACTGACCATTGAAACTGCAGACAGCAAAACCAAAGCATTAGAGTATTTTAATGAAATAGGGCCTTTACATATTGAGCGTTGGGGTGCTGGTGTAGGTGAAAGTGGGTTTGTAAATCCATATTTTACATTGTTCCATCAAACGTTAATCAAAAAATGTTGGGATAGTGGAGCAGTGGAGTTGATACGTGTAAAAGCAGGGAATAAGGTTATAGCAAGATTTTATAATTTTATATATAGAAACAGGGTTTATTTTTATTTAAGTGGGCTGGTATCTGAAAGTGACAGTAAATTGAAGCCGGGGTTGTCTGGTCATGCACTTTGCATACAAAAATATCTTGATGATGGTTATGACTTTTATGATTTTATGGGTGGTGGTGAGAGGTACAAGTCAAATCTCGCGATTCAACATCAACATCTGGTTAAAGTTACACTGCAAAAAAGAATATTAAAATTTAAGTTAGAAAGACTAGGTAGAAGATTTAAAAAAATATTTGTAAATATCAAAAATAAAGATTTGAGTAGATGCGTGAATTGATAGAAGAAATTAAATTCATTACTAAATCGCATATCAATGCCTTAATAATAGCTCTTTCATGCTTGGTATTGTGGATGGTTGTGTTTCACGAAGCAATCAGTTCCGCAGTCAGAGTATGGTGGGTTTCGGAAATATATAGCCATGGTTTTTTTATACTACCGATCACAGCCTATTTGATCTGGTGTAAAAGATATGATCTAGCACAAAATTCAATAAAACCATCCTATTTGGCACTAATTCCTTTAATATTTTCAGCCCTTATCTATATATTGGGTGTTGCAGGAGACATAAGTCTCTTTCAGCATGCTGCTATTTTCTCGATCTTACCTCTCACTATATGGTTGATCTTTGGTACGGCAACAGCCAAAGTGATCCTATTTCCTTTGTCATTCATTTTATTTTCCATTCCTTTTGGAGAGGAGTTTATTCCACTACTACAAAAAATTACAGCGGATATTTCAGTCTGGATGCTCAGATTAATAGACATACCTGTCTATAGAAATGGTTTATATCTGGAAATACCAAATGGAAAATTTGTCGTAGCTGAAGCTTGTTCTGGGGTTAGATTCTTCGTAGGTTCCGCCGTATTTGGTGCGATATATGCCTATGTGAGTTATAGATCAAGAACAAAACAATATATATTTTTTGGTATTGCTTTAATCGTTCCAATAATTGCAAATAGCATCAGAGTTTCCGCAATCATATTAATAGGTTATTTTTCTGATATGAAGTATGCAACAGGCGTAGATCACCTTGTATACGGGTGGATATTCTTTGCAATAGTCATTATTTTATTGGTAATTATAGGGAATATATGGGTTGATAAAATAACTAAAAGAGAAGAAAAGCATATTGTTAAAAAAGGATATGCATCATGGTCCTTTAGTAATGCAGTCTTGTCCCTTGCTATTACTCTGGGATTGTATCTAACACTATTTGTTTGGTCGTCAGTAATTGATTCCAAAAAACAGAACTACATGAAAATAGCAGCAAATACTGGAACAGAGATTCAAAAAATACAGGATGAATATTGGAAACCCAAGTATGAAGGAGCGAGTAAAACTGTATATGCAGAATACAGAGTATCGAACGATCAGATAATCGATTACTATAGCGCTTATTATTATTATAATACCCCAAAAACTGAACTCATTTCATCTGCAAATCGCATATATGATCCTGACAATTGGACACTAAAATCATCTAATCAATTCGATATAAAACTAGCAACGGGTGAAAATGTTGATGCCTTACTCTATTCATTGGTTGGTAGTAATCAGGAATATAGATTAATACTGTTTTGGTATGAAGTCGGATCATTTAGGACATCAAGAAAAGCCCTGGTTAAATTATATCAGTCATATGATGCATTATTTACCAAGCCTGGAAGCGGGCGCATAGTAATATACTCATTAAAATACTCAGAAGAAAACTATAAGAAATCGATAGAGAATTTATTTGAATTCGTTAAAAATCACAAAATACCATATCAAACTTAAGGGTCAATAAACACAATAAAATCAGTCATGGCGTATGAAATATTATATAAAATACTTGTCAAGCGTATTGGCGGCCATTATCGTTTCACCTCTAACAGTGTTATATAAACTCATCGCATTATTCGTCGATAAGAATCAATTATTTGCTTCCTATTCTCAATTCCTCAGTTTATTTCCTGGTAAAATAAGTAGCTATATAAGGATAGGGTTCTATCGATATGTGATGACTAAATGTGATCCAGAATGCTTTATATCGTTCGCAACAATATTTTCTCAAGTTGATACAGAAATAGAATCAGGAACATATATTGGACCACAATGTAATATTGGAATGTGTAAAATAGAGAAAAACTGCTTAATCGGAAGTGGAGTACATATACTAAGTGGAAAAAATCAACATAGCTATGAAGATGTATCCAATCCGATAAAGGATCAAGGGGGTAAATTTGAGAAGATTACTATCGGAGAGGATACGTGGATTGGCAATGGGGTTATTCTGATGGCAAATGTGGGTAAAAAATGTGTGATAGCTGCTGGATCAGTTGTAGTAAGCGATGTTCATAATTTCTCTGTAGTCGGTGGCAATCCAGCTAAAAGAATTAAAAATCGAATCGATCTCTAGAAAGAGAGGTGGATCAAAAATACGGATAACTGGTGATGCATCTATCAAGAAGGTTGATAGTGCGAAGTGCGACATAGATCGGCGGTGTTGTCGAATTGTTAAGGTCACCCATTTATTCTGCCAGAAATCAAGCAGAAACAAATATACCTGAATAGAGATATTTGCGATAACCTGGGAAAAGGATATTTAGATGGGTTATATGTGTTTCTTGTACGGGAAGATAAAAGTAATCAATGACATATTCATGGATGATATCTAAGGAATCGCGCAAGTTTTCCCGAACGGCGTGCAAGCCATAACAGTTCTTCCTTGATTGACAGGCGAAATAGCGCTTTAAAAAGTGTAGAAGATAGAATCCTGAGTGCTGTTATCCGAGTATGCTTTTCGTGGTCAGCATAGGGTTTAACTTTTTCGAATTTGGGTTTCTCAGCTAAAGCCATGAAATATTCATAGACACCGCAATTCTGCATCAAAATGGCCAGTATGCGGGTATAGTGTTTATTCCGGTCGGAGTTAAGTTTGTCGATAATGTAATCATGGATGGCCTTGGCTCTTGTGCGAAAGATCTCGTTACCTTCCGGAGCGTAATAATCAGCCAGCATCAACAGATTGACCTTGCGTATATCCTGGGCCGTCCAGGTATTGTTGGGGAATTCTAGTATCTCCGGTTTATCCAGGTAGGGTTGTTCATGCGCAGCCATCCAGTTTGCATAATGCAGGAAGGCGTCTCTGGCATAATAAAATGCTTCATCCAGTTCCCGCATTTCTTCCTTAACCATTAGGTAACGGTTCAGTGCCTGAAAGAAAGCGGTATAAAACCACTGGGTTTCTACATTCTTAAGGTCCCTCTCAATCAGGTCGTCATTCGGATGTACTGTATTGCGGATGACATGCTCGATTTTTTCAAGGACTTCTCTTTTCTGGCACAGTTCGAAGACATCGAGTAATGCATGCAGGTAATTTCCGGTACCCCTGTCCAGCGGATACCTGCCGGTAAAGAGATTCTTCAGGTCGACTCTGAATCGATTCTTTACTCCGAGCATGATATCAAGAATAGTGCCGGAGCCATCGTATACACGTGTGATCCAGTCGAACAGCTGATATATGGATCGTCTGGACGATTTATAACCCGTCAGGTAGTAATGATAAAGCAGGCCGGTGGTATAACAGTGCTGTCCGCCGGGTCCGCCACCGCCAGCCTGATCAATGTATGCGTTTTTATTCTGGTGTCTGGAATAGGATCGGTGAGAAGAAGTTTTAGCTTCCTGATAATGATCGGTATGCCAGAACATGCCGTTATTGTATTCGTCCTTGTCAAAATCCGTATGATAAAGGTCGATATCCGAGACATGTCGTGCTAGGTCATCGGCCAGTTCAAACCAACGGTAGTCTCCGGTCAGGGCGAACTGGCGGATGAAACCATAGACCGGGTCATATTGATTATTGAAATGAGAAATGAATCGGCCGTCTTGAATGTCCATACCTTCGGATTCATGATCGGCGTAAATATCACCGAAATTCCTCCAGCCATACTCATCGATGATTTCACGTTTCCTGAAAAAGCCATGATCCGGGTCCAGGCCTTCTGCAATAATTGATTGAACGGGACTGTCGGTAATCTTTGAGAAGAATGAGAATACCTTGCAGTGGGTGATCCAGTCTGGATTGAGGATGATTTGCGGAGGATGGTGCACCGACGCCAGCGAATCCCTAGGCTGGTCCAAATTCAGGTAAAAGGTATGGGTTTTCTTTTCTCCGGGTTGTAACTCAAATCGGTCCTGAAATTGTTCAGGAAAAAGACCGATGTTGACTGATTCATTATCTATACTGATGGATTTAGGAAAATTCTGCCAGAATTGCACTATACAGAGATTCAGTGAACACCGATCGAGGTTCAGGTTGATGCTGGGCGTTGCGCGTCGGCCGTGCCAAACCTGTTGCCCGTCGACAATACACTCATAGCCCTGCAGTCTCAGCGGTATCCGGTTCAGGGCATTCACGTGATTGGGTGAGTTCCAGTTCTCCCCGCCACTGGATTCCTGATAAATCGTCAATGACCGGCCATCAAGGCTTTTCCAGCCCGAATCATCTTCAGTGATCCAACTGACTTTCCCCTTGCCGGGTAAATGGACACCGATATCAAGGCTGACAAAAAAAACCGAATTGGGATCGCCAAGATCCCATAATCCCTGGTAGTGCTTGGCAGGTTTCGGGTTATGGAGAGTGAAGGTGCAACTGACGCTGTCTGTTTGTACGTCGAATTCCATCTGGCATTCAAAAAATGCAATGAGTCCGAGTTCTCTGTCACGGAATTCGCCGGAAATATCTAGTATAACGCTTTGCACTGAAGAGTTGACGATTG
Source organism: uncultured Gammaproteobacteria bacterium (assembly GCA_963716875.1). Classification (GTDB taxonomy): domain Bacteria; phylum Pseudomonadota; class Gammaproteobacteria; order Chromatiales; family Chromatiaceae; genus JASJBU01. Next base: position 74,501 of record CAVQUR010000016.1, on the reverse strand, counting down.
AGAGTTGATGATTCAGGTGGCTGATAGATGCCTCTGTTTTGGTGCCGTCTTGTAGGGTCAACCGGCAGTAACCCTGTCCAATCGCTGTCTCACCGTTCGGTCTTTCCACTCTCTCAAACAGGCTGAAAACTTTCTTGTTGATAGAGAAAATGTAACTTTTGGTTCGAATCCGGATCACGCCATCCTGGTCTGAAACAGTTGGCGCGATATTTGGGAGCATCCAATCCTCTGCCATTTTCTTGTTGCAGATGCTTAAAGTAATATTCTGAAGAGGGTCGAGGTCAACGTGACCTTTCAGCAGGCACCATTTAATGCTTTTATCTGACCAGCGGGCAGTCGCCTGAACTTCACAGGGCCACACGGTTCCATTTTCGGTCTGAAGGCTGATTTGAGAACAATCCTGGAATCGGCCCCTTGGGAGCGGGGCACCAAATTGCACAGACACGTTTCGGAGACTGATTCCGCGGTTCTCTTTTATGCAAAGGTGATATGGAGTATTCAGGATTGTATCCGCCTTAAATGATCTCGATGCACTAGAACAGACTTTTTATCACGTGATTATTTAGTGTGATGTCCTTCGTTGTAAACCAACTCTGTTTTCAGAGTATCGAAATAACATTCAGTGACTGCATTCACCTGATATTCCTGGTTTCGATTCATGACACAAAGCAGTTAAATATTCTTCAGTAGTTGGTAAGCGCCCTATGAATTACATCATTCCCAGTCTTTGAGGATTCCTCATGACGATCCTGTTCCAGGGCGACACGTGTGTACGAGAAGTATCCCTATTTAATGATTAAAATAGCAATTGTTCTTACGAAGAAGTATATATTTAAGAGATATATCAATTTAAATAACGATGAGATGTTCAGCCTTTTTCTTTTTTCATATAACAAGTACAAGAAGGGAGCTGTATAAAATAAAACACCCAAAGTAAGCCATATCGCGTTAGACGTCGCTAAAAAGGATATAAAAAGGAAAGGTAATAGGATTCCAAAATATAATGGGATAGATAGACTTGGAAGTTCTTTAAGGGTTATACCGTGACTGAAAATACCGATAATATTGCTTCTACCGCGCCATAATTCTTTCTTGAAAAACTCTCGAACGGTCTTTGCTTCACCTAAATGCGTAACTTTGATTCTATTATCAGAGATGATATCTCCATGTTTTTGGAGTCTGTAACAAAAATCAACATCCTCACAAGTAACAAGTGTTTCATTAAAACCGCCAATGCTATTGAATGTATTTTTTCTCACAAACAAATTCATAGACTCAAGCCAGTCTACACTTTTTACAATCTTATCTTTCTTTCGAACTAAATACCATGTTTGCTGTACCCAAGTAGAATCATTAGGGACTAATGGTGGAGAGCCCCATGCGGCGATATCATTTTTATCAAAGTACATTTGCGAATTTGATAACCAATCTTTTGACACAATGCAATCAGCATCGACAAAAGCCAAAATAGTCCCAGTAGAATGTGAGGCTCCCAGGTTTCTAAGGCCCGATACATTTTTTGAATCATCACAAAAGACCTTTGCGCCATAGGAGTGTGCAATCGACTGTGTTTGATCTGTAGACCCATTATCAACAACAATAATTTCAATTAAATCTCGGGCATAGTCAATGGAAGATATAGAGTTAAGACAAAGAGGTAAATATTTTTCCTCATTTAAGGTGGGAATAATTATGGATATAGATGTATTTGTCATTTGTGCTAATGTGGATTTGCCGATACAAGTCATAATAAATGTTACATACAGAATACGAATTATGGCTTTCGCAGAAATTAGTTCAATACTAGCGAGGCTTTGCCTCAGACCCACCAGACATGAAGTGGCCCCGATTGAGCATGCAGAAGCGTATAGACTTCTGCTATAACCACTAGGCGGCGGGAGGACGATCAGTCCAAGAGTCAATCGGGGCCTGTAACCATGATAGAACAAACATTGAGGGAATTGTTAGAGGACAAGGTGACATTGGATATCGAGGGCATTGATCGTCTGTACCTCAACGCGTATCAGCCCCGCCTACAGACCGGCGGTGGTGTGGTGGGTTTTTTCCGCGAGCACCGCGGTGCGCAGGTCGCCTCGACTACCCTGATGGCGCCGATGAGCCAAGACTTTGTCAAGCAGATTCATACCTTTGCCAAACAGCATGAGCTGGAGTTGGTGCATTTCACCAAGGGGCAACGCAAAGACGAGGTGACCACGGCCCGCTTGAAAGACTTCCATGAGACCGAAGGCGTGCTCTATATCGGTATTGCCCAAGAGAAGTTTGCCGGCTTTCGGGTGAGGAAGCGGGTCAGCGAACGCACCGGGACGACCTTTCCCTGGCTGTACCGTTCCACGGTGATGTGTAACCAGTACTATTTTTACGTGGTGGACGCGGACTTCGGCCCGCTGTTTATCAAATTCTCCTCCTACTTTCCCTACACCGCCCGGATCTGTCTCAATGGCCATGAGTATGCCAAACGCCAGCTGGATAAAGCGGGGATTGCCTATGAGGCACTGGATAACGGGATTCGCAGCTGTGCCGATCCGGCCCGCCTGCAGCAAATCCTCGATGAGCTGGATGAGCGTAAGATCGAGGCGGTGGTCCGTAAATGGTTTGCTCGCCTACCCCATCCGTTCAGTCCTGCCGATCGAGCCGCGGGGTATCGCTATGAGTTGTCGATACTGCAGGCGGAGTTTGCCCGCACCCAGGTGTTTGATCGCCCGCTCTCAGGCCGGCATCTGTTCGAAGAAGTGATCCGGGAAAACATCGACCTGGGACGCCCGGAGAAAGTCAGCTTGATCTTTGATCGGCGTATTACTAAACGCACACCGGGGCGGTTTTGCACCCGGGTGCTCACCCAAGGGGTCATGCCCTCGCTGCATGTCAGCTACAAGGCCACCAAGATCAAGCAGTACTTCAAGGAGGATCGTGCACTGCGAACCGAGACCACGATCAACAACACTCGCGACTTCGCCATCGGTCGACGCCTGCCGAATCTACCGCGCTGCGGGAGATCGGCTTTGCTGCCAACCGACGTTTATTGGACGTCGAAAAAATTTCGCAGGACTGTCAACTGGGCGAAGCGGTGTTCGATCAGCTCAACCAACCGCAAATTGTGGATCGACAGCGTGCTTCGGCATTGGGCTTTGGCAATCCGCGGGTCATGGCGCTGTTTCAGGTCTTGTGTCTGTTCCTGTGGTTGCCTCAGGGCTTTCGCAATGCCACCCTGCGTAGCCACGTTGCGCAGTTGCTGGGTGAATCGCCTGAAGACTATACCCCCGGACGCATGACCTATGATCTACGGCGGTTACGTTTACACGGGATCATACATAAGATCCCCGGCACCCATCGCTATCAGGTAACCGATGAGGGAATCCGCATCTGCCTGTTCTTGACCAAGGTCCATGTGCGTATCATCCGCCGCGGTTTCTCGCAGCTGATGGATGGTTGCCCGAAAGCACCCAACCGGCCTATCGCCAACGCCATACGTCAACTCGATTATGCGATGGAGCAACTCAATGTTGAAGCCAAACTGGCCGCTTGAAAATTTGACGCAATTGTAAAGATACTTTGTGCTCAAGGATTCCTAGTGTTTAGTCATGGTCTTAAATAGTTCTAGATACTCAGCTGACATTCTCCGGGCTGAAAAATATTCATCGATATACTCGCGTGCATTTTGTGATATTTTACTACTAAGCTTGTGGTCAGTTAGTAACTGTATCCAACTTTCTGTCATATACTCTTTGTGGCCATATTCAGATAATAATCCAGTCTTACCGTTGTTCACTAGTTGATCAACACCCTGAATATCATAAGCCGCAACAGGTATCTCCATCGCCATCGCTTCCATCAAGCATCTGGGAATCCCCTCATCCTTCGATGTCATGACAAATAAATCAAAGTTTTTTAAATAATCAAGTCTATCATGGCGAAATCCAAGAAAATTTATCTGTGATACGGAGCTTAGTTGCCGGCTGTATTTTTCCAATTCGTGTCTGCTTTCGCCATCACCTAATAACTGGAGTTCAATATTTGGTATCTTCTTATACACAGAGTCAAAAATATCTAGAAGATCTTTTATATTTTTTCGAGGGATCATCTGTCCGACGAATCCGATAATTTTCTTGTCTGTGGCTGAACGTTTCCTTCTTTGTGCAAGGTAGGGATCAAGTTCTTTAAGATCCACCCCATTCTGAATGTATGTTATCTTGGAGTCGTGAACACCAACTTTTACTAATTCGTCGTATAGCTGGTGTGATAGAGGTGCGATATGATCGAAATATTTTAGACTCCATGCGCCTATCCTTACAAAAGTTTGTAACTTGATATCTGATGGTTGACCAAATCCATGTGGAGTACTAATGCACTTTATTCTTGTTTTTTTTGCTACTATTAACCCCAGTATGTCTGACTTATATCCGTGAGTATGAATAATATGTATATCGTTTTTCTTAATGATTTCTTCTAACTGTCTGATAACTGAAAAATCAAATCGATTTTTCATTTTGATTTTAAATGACTGACCCGCATCAGCCGGGAATTGATTAACTATTTCAAGGTCCTGTTTTTCTGATTCGTCAGTAACTGCGAGATGATGGCAAACCGATTGACGATCAGAATTGTTTACTAGCGCCAAAATCCAGCGTTCAGCACCGTAAAATCCAACCGGACATATGAATTGAAGTACATTAATTTTCTTCATAAACTTCTCTATTAAAATTTAATGCAATCATAGTAGTGAACCAAGTTTATATTGAAGGACAGAGTGATATCAGTGTTGTCCGGAATCTTCGGCGGTAAACCGCCAGCCAACTCGAATGGCTTTGTGATTGCGTGTGCTTTGACATGCATTGATTTCCCATTTTAGTGTATCCTGATCGGGTAGGCTGCGATCGGGACATAGACGCGACGGGACGCCGATTTGGATTTCCGTGATTTACAGCCAATTCTCATGTTTTTAGGGTGTAATGGGTCTCCAGACGATCAGGAATCCGCCTGACTTCTTCCGGTTGAAATGCCTCATAGAGAGAGACAAGCTTGTGCGTGTCTAGATTATCCATGTCAAGGATGATTTTCTTCTTTGGGTGTTCAACTACCAGATCATTGATCAACTGTGTCCGGCCTACCTTCGTGTGTCGGTCGGTAACATTGACGGTGTCGCCATCAGTCAAGCAGTGCAAAGAGTATGAAGAGATTACTGATGCCATTTCGTTCATATTCTATGAGTCAAACCTGTAAAACTCCCCAGGTCCGGTTGGCAACGGTAGATGGGCTTCCTTGTCATGTTTGCTGCTTGTTAGTCTCATCTATAAAAGATACATCTTTAGTCATCTTCCATTGGGTGCGGCTCTTCTATAACGACACCCTACTACCCAGGTTCAACGGGTTAGGAGTGGCATTAAAGAGAAGATGCTCACTCGCTACGAAACACAGGTTCATGCTGCCTCGCCGAAAACGACAGGAATTGGCGGGCCCGGATAATTCCGCTTCGCTTCCTGGTTGAAGTGAAACTCCATGTAGGCTGGCAGGTCACCACTAATCTTCAAGGAACGCAGCTTGAGGATTGCCTCCGCCCGCTGCAGACCCCAACGGGCTCCGGTGATATCCATTCGATCCTTGACCAGATGGCGACAGGCCCCTTCGATGACGCCGGTGGCAATCGGTAAGCCTTGATCCAGCGCTTGGTCATATCGCAGCCGCTGCTGATTGTTTTCGATGTAGTTGGCGGTGCAATCCACCGGCTTGCGCTCGTGCTGGCTGAGTTGTTTGCGAGTCGCGGCTCGGCGCAGGCCGGTCGCCACCTCCGAGGCCCGACCCGCCAATACGGCGGCAGCTCGATTCTCCACCCAGTGCTCACGCGTCTCAGGTTCCTCCGGATAGAGTGCATGACCGGCCTTCCACAGGTACTCCAGAACATGTATGAAATCCTGTACCACGGTGATCTCAACCTGGTAGCGTTTGGCCGCGGCATAGACTTGGCGCAGCAGGTCTTCCTGACCATCAGTCAGCACCACCCAGTGTAGCCGTTGCTCAGGATCACGCCGCATCGCCTCCTGGAAACCTTGCTCGATTACCGCCTTGAGATCCTCTTCCACACGGGCCCAGGTACGTTTGTGGCAAGGTTGCGGCCGCTTCTGCTCAGAGTTGTGTTCAGGGTCAAGAATCTGTTCCGGACTGCGCGGATAACGCTCAATCTCGTACACCGAGACCACCGTGGCCATCCGCTTGCGGTTGCTCTTCTCCCCGGGACTCAGACGGGTCCGCTGTTTACGCGTCTCCTGCTCCATCGCCTTGCGGGTGGCCGCCCGCAGACCATTCGGATGCATCACGATCCCCTTGCCATCGGCGGTGATAACCAGGAGCCTGGCGGCACCTTCATCCTCGTCAATACGCCCCAAAGGCTGACGGTAAAAGGCATCAAAATCCTGACTGAGATGCACCGCCAGTTCCTCGCTCTGACGCTTCGAGACCTGCCCACCCCCCAAACGTTTCAGATGGGCTACCGACTCGTCAAACGACCCGCGAATGACCTCATCCGCTAATCCCTGACGGAGTCCATGCGAGTATTTGTCCGGCGGCAGATTCAGTTCTGCGTCCAACGGAAACACACTCTCCAGGCCCCGAGCACCATAGCCTCGGCGTGTGACTGTCACCTCCCCGAACCGGCTTTCCAGTCCACGTTTGCAACCCGCACGGTGGTGTGTTCTGGGGAGCCCATCTTCACCGATCACTTTCTCCCGGAAAGGTTCTTGGGCACTTCTTTGATCCAGGTGTCCCTGAGTCATTCGCCGCAACAACTCCATCCCTTCACTATGAATCACGGCCTCAACTTCTCCATGCGTCAACTTCTGGGCATCCGGATGTTGGAGTCTGCCGATCAAATGGTCAAACTGTTCGCAGGCATCAATGTAGTGGGGCTCGATCGTAGCGCTGCCTATCGGGTAAGATGTCATCGAAGGGGTCTCCTGGTACTGGGTAGAGTGCATAAGATTCGTCTCTCATGTTTCATACCCCAAAAGAGACCCCTTCTTCAATTTCTTCTCAATACCACCCCGCTAACTCATTGTTTTCTCGACCTCTAGCGTCGTTCTAAAAGAGCCGCACCCTCTTCCATTGCATAGACAATGCCTGCATTGGCCTTCGGCGGAATACTCCAACATGCGTTTAATCAGGATTTGAGTGCGCTTTTTTTAACTCTTGGCGAACTCTCTTGGTACTGGTTGAATCCATGGTTTGGCATACAACAAACTGACCAGCCAATCACTTCAGCGTCCAGTCATTACGCCCAACCGGCGCCACTGAACAGGCCATCGCCACCAGCAAGGTATCAGCTTCGCCATCCAGATCCTTAGGCCGATGACGAGTGCGTGGTTTGGGATTCTGTGCAGACTTCAAGCCCATCCTCTACAAAACGTTTGCGTACCCGTGCTACCGTCACACGGAAAACATGTAATACCTCTGCTATGTCTTCATCTATGAAATACCCTGCATCAGTGCCTATGTTGGCGTGTGGCAGTATACAGCCATGGTCTGCCTTGCTGGCCGCCATTGTTCCTCGTGAAATCAATCCTTCAAGATGTTTGCGTTGTGCGACAGTCAGTTAGAATCGATATTTCTTCCAAACATAAAATAACCGATATATCATGCAATTACCATCTGTGCTTGAGAAATTACATTAATTATCCATAAATATATACTTGTCGGAGTAATAGCTCTAAAATTTAAGGAGAAGTAATAGTATTAACTAATATATACCATTCATTAAGCTTCTGATTAGATAGGTCAATGTGCATATTTTTATTAAAAAGCTTCAACCGAGTCATATTAGTACATAAGAATATGAATAATAAGTTCTTATTACCCTCTGAAGCTCGGCTATTGAACCCCTAGGTGGAGCTTACTTAACCCGAAGACAAAGGAGGGGATGATCATGGCAAAAATCATGTTCGGTTCCAAAAAGGACATAATCTGCCACAGTTTCTGAAATATTGTGGTAATGAAGTGCGATGCCAAAATCCCCTGTTCAACTGGCTTCGTAAGTCCAGAGGGTAGTCACGTCGGCTAGGGCGAAATCACTGTACACGGTCTTTATCAATGCCATCGTTGTCACCGGCAAACTTCATTGACCAGTGGCATCATCTTCGAGTAAACGAAGTTGCCCCTGACGACCTTGTTCCTGAGGATGTTTTTCCTGACGCAAACAAGGAATGACATTTCGGCGCCGGGATTGAGAGGGCAACTGGGTATCGGTTAAATCGCGGCATTGCGTGCGAAGTACATGCAGCTGCAAATCATGTAGGAACGAGAGAGACAATAGCCAACACCTATTTTGTATGATACAGAGCGGTGGCAAATCAGATTCCATGGAGAATAATTTCTACCTCGCTATACCCAAATATGTAATTCAGGACAATCCCGTGAATCTTAAGTATCGCTTTTTGAACTATAGAAAAACACCACAGACTATCAGTACTCCAACCAGATTATATTGATGGATTCAGCGAGTCGGGAAGCGGTCGGGCCGCGAGGCGCGTCTCGCCGGCAATGGCCAGCCCTTGCCAAGAGACGCAACCATGCGGACAACCGCTTCCCGGCTCGCCTGCAGGAGCTACCCAGAGGATCCAATACGGCGTTGCCGTCCTTGAAAAGGGCCTGCCATTCTCTTCGGACTGCGCCTGGTCTTGGATCATCTGGGTAACTCTGAATCCAGCAATATAATCTGGTTGGAGTACTAGTGGAGTGGTTTTCACCTAATATTATGAATAATTTGGGTTGAATATGGCTGTACAAAAAGAATTACTATTTCTTTCTCATCGAATCCCTTATCCGCCAAATAAAGGAGATAAAATTCGTTCTTATAATTTGCTGAAACATCTATCTAAAAAATATCGTGTGCATCTCGGGGCCTTTGTTGATGATCCTGTCGATTGGTCTTACAAATCAAATTTACAGGGATATTGTGACAGTCTTTTTTTACAAAATATTAAACCATTACATCGTCGCTTGATAAGCCTGAAGGGATTGTTAAATGGATCGCCATTGACTTTACCGTATTACTATAATCCCAAAATGCAACAGTGGGTTAATTCTATTATGTCAAGACGACCAATAGAAAATATTGTGATCTTCTCTTCACCGATGGCGCAATATGTTTCTAACAAAGCCGGTTCAACACACCGGCGTATTGTAGATTTTGTCGATGTCGATTCAGATAAGTGGGCTCAGTATGCACGTACAAAATCATGGCCATTAAGCTGGATTTATCAGCGTGAAGCTCGCACATTATTGAACTATGAACGAAGTATCGCCTTAGAGTTTGATGCTTCTGTGTTCGTATCGAGCGAAGAACGTGACTTATTTAGTAGCTTGGTTCCGGAATCTTCCGAGCGATGCTTCTTTATCCAAAATGGAGTGGATACTGACTATTTTTCTCCTGATAGAAAATATCCAAACCCTTATAACAAAAATTCTAAGGTACTAGTATTCACAGGAGTTATGGATTATTGGGCTAATGTTGATGCAGTATGTTGGTTTACTACGAAAGTATTTCCAGAGATATTGAATCGTATACCTGAAGCGGAATTTTATATTGTAGGTACACGTCCAAGCAGTGATGTTCAAGCGCTTTCTAAGCATTCGGGCGTCACAGTAACAGGTAGTGTACCGGATGTGCGTGTATACCTTGCACATGCTGCTGGTGCAATAGCCCCTATGCGCATAGCGAGAGGCGTACAAAATAAAGTTTTGGAAGCGATGTCAATGGGATTACCTGTTCTGACAACGCCAATGGGTGCAGAGGGCATAAAAGCGGAACCCGGTGTGGATTTATTGGTCAGTTCAGATACCGCGCATCTACAGGATTTGGCTGTAGATATATTAGCTGGAGAAAATGATTCGATGGGTAAAGCGGCCAGGAATTTTATATTGCAAAACTATGAATGGGGAAAAAACCTGCATCAATTTGATGAGTTGTTACTAGCCAATAAAAATCGTAACTATTCAGAAGTACTTCGCTAACGCACCCGACAGAACCAAACCATAACTATACCCACCAAACCAAAAACCTCCTACGTCTGCTCTTGACAGCATAGGAAGGCCTATCTATGCTGTGGTCCATCCTCGATTAGAGAATGTGATGCAGTCATGAGCAACTACTTTGGTTCCAAAGCGACTTCAGGTCTGTGCCAACCGATCATTGCCCTGATGCCGCCACACGACACCTACATTGAGACCCATCTTGGGGGTGGGGCGATCATGCAGCGCAAGCCACCGGCGTTGCGCAATATTGCCATCGGTCTTGATCCTGCTCCACTGGCCCGGTTCAAGTGTCACTATCCGGTCGAGAAGGTGCATGGCTGCGCGCATCGGTTTCTCCGGGAGTTCGACTTTCACGGTCGTGAACTGCTCTACTGCGACCCCCCTTATCTGCACCCTACCCGCAGCTCCGCGCGCCGTTACCGTTTCGAGTATGAGGAACAAGATCATGTAGAGCTGCTGGAACTACTCAAGTCACTGCCCTGTTCAGTGATCCTCTCTGGCTACCCCCCGGCGCTCTACGACGATCTGCTGGGGGAATGGCGTACCCTGGAGCTGCAGGTGATGAACCAGGCGGGGGTCAGAACCGAGAAGCTGTGGTTCAACTTCACCCCGGATCGGGTGCACTGGCCCGCCTATGCGGGGCGCAACTTCACCCACCGCCAGAGCATCAAGCGCAAGGCACACAGTTGGGGGCGACGCTATCAGGCCATGCCCCCTGCCGAACGGCTGGCCGTACTCTCCTTGATCATGGCCGTGGAGGCGGGTGAGCGGTTCGAGTAGCCCGGCCAATGAAGCTCGAAAACCTCGAGGTCGAACAGACCCTCGAAAAGGTCAAAAAGCAGATCGAAGAGGAGAAAAACCTCTCTCCGGCGCTACGTGCATCGCTGGAGCTGTTGCTGACCCTGGTCACGTACTGTTGAACCGATTGGGACTCAATAGCCGCAACAGCAGCAAGCCCCCCTCCAGTGACCCTAATCGCAAGAAGACGCGCAACAACGGCAACAACAACCCCGGCGCTCAGAAAGGCCATACCGGCAACCACCTGGAACTGGTCGATGATCCAGACCATGTCGAGTCGCTCAAGGTGGATCGTGCCACGCTGCCCACCGATGGAACCTTCCAGTGTATTGGTTATGAGCACCGTCAGGTGTTCGATATCCAGATTTCCAGAGTGGTTACGGAGTATCAGGCCGAGATTCTGGAGGATGAGCGGGGACGTCGAGTTGTAGCCCCCTTCCCGGACCATGTGAAGGTCAAGACCCAGTACGCCTCCGGGGTCAAAATCCACTCAGTCTACATGTCTAACTTCCAGCTGCTCCCCTACAAGCGGATCGAAGAACACTTTGCCGATCAATTCGACATCCCCTTGAGTGCCGGCAGCATCTACAACTTCAACAAAGAGGTGTACGAGAGGCTGGCCCCCTTTGAGGATTGGGTAAAGAGGGAGCTATCGAAGGCGCTCCTACTTCATGGCGACGAGACCGGGATCAACATCGGCGGAAAACGAAAATGGCTGCATGTCGTATGCAGTGCTACCCTGACCCTGCTGATGCCCCATGACAAGCGCGGCGGTGAAGCCATGGCGGCGATGGGCGTCCTTCCCGAGTACACCGGCACCCTGGTACACGATCACTGGAAGCCCTACTACCAGCTTCCTTGTTATCATGCTTTGTGCAATGCTCACCACCTGCGAGAGCTGGAGCGCGCCTGGGAACAGGATCAACAGCAGTGGGCCAAACAGATGCAGGCGCTGTTGCTGGAGATCAACAAGGCCGTTGATGCGGCAGGCGGTGTGCTGAACACCACGGAGGCCGAAGCCTTCAGGGAACGATACCGACAACGACTGAAAGCGGCACAGACCGAGTGCCCACCACCGGACGAGTCACAACGGAAAAAGGGACAACGAGGTCGACTGAAACGATCCAAATCCAGAAACCTGCTGGAACGGTTGATTCAGTACGAAGAGGACGTCCTGCGCTTCATGGTGGAAATGGACGTACCCTTTACCAACAATCAAGGAGAACGGGATCTACGCATGAGCAAAGTTCAGCAGAAGATCTCCGGCTGCTTTCGTTCAGAGCTAGGGGCAAAAATCTTTGCCCGGATCCGCAGCTATCTCTCAACCTGCCAGAAAAATGGGGTATCTTCTGAAGAGGCCTTGCGGCTCCTCTACGAGGGTCGATGGCCTGAGTTTATGGGGATAGCCCCTGAATAGTTACTAAAAATCTAAAATAATTTCTCTACATAATAATTACAAACGTTACATGCGAAGCCTGTTACTTAAGAAATCTTCAGTATGATGCTGGATACGGAAGTCGATGCACTGAGCAACACGCAGCGCTGTTATACAGCCCTGACTGGATAGACCCCCGGGCAGGCGCAGTGACGAGCAGAAGTTGCAGTCAATGGTGGGTGAAGTGAGCCTGAAAGTACTAAAAAGCTGCGCCACCAGACATTGATGTGGCTAGTGATTATGCGGTTTTGATTACATAGAGAAACTGATAGCCAGTGTCCAATTCAAATGTGGGATTTTGGTAACTAAAGTCGACTTGGATGCTGCCTGTTACGATAGGTCAAACATCTCTTTTGACATTAACGCCTTTCGAACTATTATGGGTGAAAAAGTAAGTACAGAAGCAAGAATAAGTTGAGGCTGTACCCCTTATGTGTATAGGAATAAATGGCAGGTCAGTGTGTGATTCGCAGGCAGCTTGCGAATGTGTTTGGAAAATGAGGCAAAGTATAAGTCACTATTTATGGAAATAATGAGAGTTAAGAATTAAAATAATATCTTGTACGGACAGAGCTAATGTGCGGAGTGAGAAACTAATGTGCAATGAAAATACCAAATATTCGATGAATTTATTTTCTCCACAGATTTGATGTGAGAATGCTGTAAGAGGTCGAGTGCTCTGGGTTGAAAGTATATAGAATGGACAATGATAAAATTATGGAAATTAGTTCATGATTGTTAATCATACAATATTTGGTTACTAAAGTTGTTCTGAAGTTCAGGTATAACTGATAAGCTACTTTCGGTATGGATGTTTATTTTTAAAAAAAGAATATCGATAAGAATACCCCCTTCCTATTTTTATCTGCATTGACAACTAAAGAGCAGGGAAAACTTGGTTGTATTACTCTTAAAGGAACATGCGGATTTCTCCATGTCATTATATAAGGAGTTACGATTCTTTAAATTAGAACTATGACGATCGATTGGATCCTGCCTGGAACACTTTTCCTGTGCAGGCAATGAAGAAGTCAGATGAGAAATTACTCCAGATATAAAGAATATGCGTTATCCAAGGAAAATCTACTAAGTCTATGACTTGGTGGAAGGTAAACCACAGGCTTTTACTTTAAGCAGATATTTACCTTCTTGATGTACAAGAGGATTTCAAACCAGGGATTCTGACAAAGCCTACACAAAGTCAATTATCCAAGTCTGCAGCTGTCTCAAAACGGCATAGTAAAAAGAAGTTACTTCGCCCACTGGAATCAGAAAACGACAGAAAATGAAATGTATTAATACGAATTCAACTATCTCTTAGGATGCATAGGTAATGGTATAGCAATGCTAGGTATAATCCTGGATACAGAATTATCACCTGGGTTTAGTAGTAGGATACAGTCACAAGATTATTGTTATTCATACATCAGCCGTGTGTTGGGTGAGTTCATTATCATACTCTATTTACGGTCATGTACTGTTTTTGTGTGAGCCAATATCAACAGAGTATTAAAAATATTCGGTAACAACATTATGAATAAACGACAACTATTCCTCATCGGAAGTGGGCGTAGTGGTACTACCCTAATACAGCGGATCATCAATACTCTACCAAATACCATGATATGGGGAGAACATGCAGGTTTCCTACGTCAATTGTCGGAGGTTTATTTTTTCCTTAAAGAAAACCCTTCGATGCACGAATTCTCATATCAACACAAGGTTAGTAAAGAGAATAAGTTTGATTTGTCTATGTACAATGACTCAAGAGTCTGGCAGGCATGGATAAACTGGTTTAGGCTAGAAGATCTAGATGAACTTTTCAGGAAAACCGTAGAAAATTTTTTCTGCCCGAAAGCATTCGGCGGTATCAATGTATGGGGTTTCAAGGAAATACGGTACGGTCCCAATGATCGAGTATTCGACTTTTTAAATCATCTATATCCCGAAGCTAACTATATATTCATTACAAGAGACAGCCTGAATACGATTGAAAGCCAGATCACGACATTCCACCAGGGCATATCGAAATTCACAAAACTAAAAAGGCTTGTTAAGCTTCCGCAACTTCTCAGAATAGCACGGAAGTGGCAGGTGCAAAACGCCTACTACTTTAAGCTCTCCCGTGAACATCCGGAAACCCACTATCTAATCAGGTATGAAGATGTGCTTGAGAACTTGACGATATTGAATCCTATCCTGGAGAAGTATGGGCTTGAAATCGGGGATGAACAACTGAATGTGTTGTCGATGAAAGAAGGCAGAGGCACGAATTTTCAATTGAACAAGTCCGTACATTCCCGATGGATGAGAATGGGCCTGATACCTGCGTTTTTTGCGGAGATCATTGTAGGTGCCACCAGCCAGGACCTTGAGTACGCAAGGCCTGCGAAATTGTCATTGGCAACGTATATAAGCAATTGGTTAGCTAGGAGAAAGCCTAGTCAATCCAGGACAATTATGTAACCCTTATCGATACCAAGCCCTGGTAAATATTACCCATGTTAAAGCAGTTCAGAAAACTCCGACTGATTGTAAATGGCTTCTTGAGCAGTCTTTTGTTCAAGCTGGTTCATCACAAGGGATTCGACTCCAAACAAACCATCATGGTTTTTGGATCCATACGCAGTGGATCTACCTGGCTGGCAGAGGTATTAAGTTCTCTGGATGGTCATCTTCAAATATTTGAACCCTTGCATTTGGACTATGTTCCTGAGGCTAGGCGGGTCCTTAAGAAACGGAATCCATATATGCCATCAAATGAGAAGTGGCAGGCTGGACTCGAATTATTCAAAAAAATACTATCCGGAAAATTGATCAATAGTTGGATCATGTCGCAAGCATCTTTGGGGGACGTTTTACGGGCGAAACGCTTGGTGGTTAAGTTTGTGCGAGGGAACTTATTGCTCGAATGGATGGCTGTTAATATGGATGTATTGACCCCCGTACTAGTGATTCGACATCCCTGTGCGATTATTGCCTCTCAAATCAGCAAAGGCTGGCCGGATGGTAAGAGGTTACTGCTTGATAATTCATATCTGGACAGAATTCCAGAAATCAGAAGTGAATGTGAACATTTATCAAAGCCAGAGGAATTAGCTGCATTGGCATGGTGTTTGCGCTATCACGCACCACTGATGTCGTGCAAGCCCTATCCGTTTATACTGGTTAGCTACGAAAAGCTGGTGAGAAACGGTCAACAGGAGTTGGAGAAAATATTCCAGGCGCTGAGCATCCCTCTGGATAAAAAAGCAATCGCCCAGCTTTCAATACCCAGCGATACGGTGACGAAAAGCTCTCAGGTCATCTCGGGTAAAGATCCCCTGGCCGGTTGGACTAACAGGCTGACGGAGCAACAGGTGGATAATATCCTGGCAGTACTCCAGATATTTGGCATGGATTTCTACAATAAAGAACTGGAGCCCGATTACGAGAAGCTATCAGCATTCGGATCCCGTCCAATAAATGAGTGTTAGCCAGCAATCCAGTGTGAATGTCGCTTATAAAACCAGGCAAAGCATAATCTGGTACACGACGGTTCCCTTCATTATCCATTTTGTAAGATTTGCAAATTCCATTCTGCTGGCCAGATTATTATCACCGAGTGATTTTGGGATAATCGGGATCATTACGGTCATTCTGTATTACTGCGATTCATTCAGTGATTTCGGATTCGGCAAAGCTATCATTCAACGGAAGGAAATCTCGGATCATCATTACGTCAGTTATTTTAGTTTCAACATTCTCGTGTCTATCCTGTTTTTTCTTGGCGTACAGGGGGTTTCAAACTGGTTGTCAGAATACTATCAGATACCTGATCTCGCAGATGCTGTCAGGGTTTATGCATTTCTGTTTCTATTAACGGCGCTGAGCGCGGGTCCCAGAACCAAATTGAAACGTGATCTGAATTTCAAGATGCTTGCTATCATCGAAGGATTGAAAGTGGTTTTTTCAATGGTGACATCCCTGACCCTGGCATTGCATGGTTACGGGTTCTGGTCGATTATTTATGCGATGCTCCTGTCACATACTATGGCGCTGTTATTGCTGCTCTATGTAAGCCGGCTCATTCCTTGTTTCAGTTTAAACCTCAATCCTCTGAAAGACTTATTCCATTTCGGATTGTGGGATTTCATCGGAGCACAATTCATGCTGATTGGCGACAGTGCGGATAAACTAATCATCGGAAAGATGCTGGGTGCTGATTCTCTGGGTTTTTATGACAAAGCCCTGGGTCTGGCGAGAATGCCCAATGACCAAATTTCGATCAGATTGTCACAAATTTCATTTTCGTCTTTTTCCCGGATCCAGAACGACCGAGTTGAACTTGAACTAAATTTTTTCAAAATCGTCATTTTGAATGCAGCGATTATTTTACCGATACTGATCGGTTTGCTTTTTATTTCTGAGAGTTTTACGATGGTTTTACTTGGTGAAAAGTGGATGCCAATGGTTCCCAGCTTACAAATATTTACTGTTTCTTTCATTTTCGCCAGTTTCACCAATCCGGTTGTCGCAATGAACCAAGCCATTGATCAGGTAAAATATCAGACGCTGATTCGTATCGTATTGACTAGTGTCATGGTAATCGGGCTTGTTCAGGTATCTCCCTATGGGATTGAATCTGCTTCTTTAATAATCCTCGCGTTCAACATAATGATGTTTATCGCGTCCTATTCATTGTTGAATAAACGTTTGAGATTTGGATGGTTTAAGCTGTTCGCGAATCTGGCGCCGGCTGTATTCATTGTGCTGTGCATGTTAGCGGTATTGTGTGTCCTTGACTTATTTTTGGCGTCGAGTCACGGATTTTGGTACCTGCTCTTGGCGGTGATTATCGGTGGAATGAGTTACTTGCTGTGTTTTATGATTCTGCCCTTCAAGAAGTTGACTTTTTTAAGAAATCGAGTGATGCATCGTTTGGGCCTGAGGAAATAGTTCATCGCTACGTACCATGGAGAGCGAAGCGAGGGCGCGTAGTCTTCGGTAGGCGTAGGTGCACGGACGAAAGGGGGACTGGGATATCCCGTTTCGCATCCCGAGCGTCATGACATTCTTGATCGGTTTAACGGATATTATTAGGGTAAGAATATGAAGAACAATCCTTTTTTCGTGATAGGCGTTGGTCGCTCCGGTACTACACTGATCCGCCTGATGCTGAACAGCCATCCACATTTGGCAATCCCTTATGAAACCCATTTTCTGACAAAATATATCAAGCAGATCGATCGCTACCAGCCACTGGACAACCAGGCGAACATTAAAAAACTGGTCATTGATATGTTGAGCGAGGAATTGCTCAAGCAGTGGGATGTCGTACCGATCTTAAGCGATGTAATGCCACGACTATCGGATCAGGTTAACCTGGCTGACGTAATCGACGCGATTTACAGTTTCTATGCTGAGGCGCATGGAAAACAAAGATGGGGCGATAAATCGGACTACCTGAGTAAAATGAATGAAATAAACCAGGTTTTTCCGGATGCCCAGTTTATTCATATTGTTCGGGATGGCAGGGATGTTGCCAATTCGGTGATAAAAATGATCTGGGGCCCGAGCGATATCATAGAAGCTGCTGAATGGTGGAGAGAATATACACGGTTAGGACGATGCATGGGACGTATGCTGCCTGAAACCCGATATATGGAAATAAGATATGAAGATTTGGTGTTAGATACGGAGGCCTCACTCAGAAAGATCTGTGATTTTCTTGGCGAACCCTACTCAGATGAAATGCTGGAATTTTATAAGAATAGCGACTCGTTGATTCCAGAGAGCCGTAAGTCACAGCACTACAACGCGGATGCTCCACCCCAATCTTCAAGTACCTACGCATGGAAAAAGAGCATGAGTAATGCTGACGTAGCCTTGTTCGAAAGTTATGCTCGAGACCAGTTAGAGGCATTTGGTTATGAAGTCAGAAACCTTGATATCCCGGTATGGCGTAAACGTCTGACAAAAATCGTGGTATTGCTGAAGAGGGTTATCTAGCCATTTTAGGCTAGGTATTCGGAATGTACACATTTACCATTCTGTTTCTGCTTTTATATGCCTCGGGTATCCTGTATACCATCTTGATTGGACCCGTTTGGGGCTTTTATTTGTATGAGCTTGTCTATTTTCTAAACCCGACCAGTCGGTGGTGGGGTAACGGGATCCCACAGATCAGCTATTCATTCTACGTAGTGCTGGTTATGTTGTGGATTTTCCTGCTGAAGTTCAAGCAGCATAAGAATACGCTTAAGGAAATGCCTGAAGCGAAGTGGTTTCTGGTAGTCCTCATTTGCTACGGTATAGCGACTATCGTTGCAGTGAACCCTGAGATGAATAATCGGTATATGGAGTATCTGATCAATACTTATGTAGTGATGTATGTGGCCTATCGCATGATCGATGCCGAAAAGAAGTTAGAATTTGCTCTGATATTTTTCATGATTGGTGCGGCTTATATTGGTTACGAAGCGATGATCGTCGGAAGGAATGAATTTGGACGAGTTGAAGGAATTGGTACGGTCGACAGTCCGGAAGCCAACACGATTGCCGCTTCCATTGTTCCAATTATTCCTCTAATAATGTATTTTGGCTGGCATGGAAGTATAAAGGTCAAATTTCTTTCTGTATTTACTGCTGCATTAGTTTTCAATGGGCTGGTTTTAATTAACAGCCGCGGTGCCTTTTTGGGTGCTTCAGCGGCCTTTGGTTACTTCATTGCCGCGATGATGTTTTCAAAATACAAGTTACCCAGACAAAGAATATTTATCGTCCTGATTATAATTTCCAGCATTGCCGGGGTCATTCGACTGGTTGACGATACCTTTATCGAAAGGATGGCTACTATAGAAACACAGTCATCCGCCGATTCGGAAGGTAGCGGCGGTAGAAGGATGAATTTCTGGATGGCGACGTTTGACCTGCTTCGAGACCATCCACTGGGTACGGGAATATATGGTTACGAGACCCTGAGTCCAATCTACCTTGATGAAGCCTTCCTTAGCAGTGAGTATGGCAAAGTGGCGAGGGCGGTCCACTCAATCTGGTTTCAGGGGTTATCTGAGATAGGATGGCTTGGCTTTGCCGCTTTTATGATGGTCCTCTATTCACTCTATCAACATTTAAGGAGGGCAAAAAAGATACTCATACAAAATCATCAGTATCGCCAATATTATTTACTGATCGCGTTAGAAGGCGGGATGTTGGGGTTTTTGATTTCCAGTTCTTTTATTAATATGTTCCGCTCACAGATATTGTACTGGATGCTGTTATTCGGAATCTGCGCCAGCGTGGTGATGATTCGTACCTACCAAACGCCAGGAAAAAAACCGGTTGAGGAAAAACCTAGAGGTCGTCGTAAATACCCTGGAATTCGTTGACCATGTAATAAAGATTGAATTTTCTGTTGAACCTGTCCAATGATGCATCGCTCATCAGCTGATATTTTTTCTTGTCTAGCAGAAGTGCAAGGATGGCATCGGCAAATGCCGGCGCATCATCGTTCGGTGTTACTAAACCATTGACTTCATGTTCGATAATTTCGGAGTTTCCTCCAGCATCCGTCACTACACAAGGCTTCGCCAATGACATGGCCTCGAGCAGAGTCATAGAGGTACCCTCGCTTAAGGAGGAGAGCAGGAAGATGTCCATCAAAGCGAGATAACTATAGGGTTCAGTGATATAACCGGTAAAGATCACTTGATCGGCAATTCCAAGTTCTGTGGACAGCCTTTTCAAATTGCCCATTTCTTCACCATCCCCAATGACCATCAATTTTGTATTCGGGCAAGCTTCACAGACGAGTTTGAAAGCCTTCAACATCATCGACTGGTTTTTGATGGGATCGAGACGTGCTATGGTACCAATAATCCTAGTTTGTTCGGGTAACCCGAGTTGTTCTCTAATGGCAATGACCTGGGACGCGTCTGGTCTCAAGGGAGCAATGCCATTGTAGATCACCTGTACTTTCCCTGGTGGGAGATATTCGTAGTCAATGAGTGCCTGTTTTGTAGCATTCGAGATGACTGTCACCTTGTCGGTGATCCAGTTTAGAAGTGGATTTATCACGGCTCTTTTCCAACTGGTTCTGTCAGGATAAAAGCGACCGTGTTCAGTGAATATTACCTTTTTTCCAGTCAGAATCGCGGACAGCGCGCCATACACCCATGGTGTGTATTGATGACAGTGCAGGATATCGATAGCGTTATCCTTGATAAAGCGCCTGACCTTGAATATGAGAGCGGTGTCGAATCCACCCTTGCGTGGAATTATGTCAATATCGAATCCTTTCCGCACCAGTAATTCGCCAAAAGGACCGATGGGAGCTTCAAGGCATAATATTGAAGGCTTGTAGCGGTCAGGATCGGTTCCTTCAATCAGGTTTTTTATGACCTGCTCGGTTCCTCCGATATGCATATCAAAGGTGATATGAAGGACCTTTTTCATTTTTCAAGAGCTTCCGTCGCCATATAACGGTTCCACCAGAGCTGAAAAATTAAAAGGTTCCAGATGATGGTTGAGTGATCATGTTTTCCGCTGAGATGGTTTAGCCACAATTGCTTGATTGAGGTCATAATGAAATACCGGCGAATACCGTCAGTCGATGAGAACAGCGTGGCTTCGACAATAGACTTCAATTCGCCCCGCAGCCAGTCGGCTAGCGGGACCGAAAACCCCATTTTCTTACGGTAGAGAATATCATCTGGTAAATCCTGTTTGAATGCCTCCTTAAGCAGGACTTTCTTTTCACCTTTTTTGAACTTGAGATCCGGTCTGAGACCAGCGGAGAATTCAATCAGTTCATAGTCGAGCATCGGCGCACGTACTTCCAGCGAATTTGCCATACTCATGCGATCGACCTTGACAAGGATATCACCTGGTAGATAAGTCTTCAGGTCGGTATAGAGGATACGCGAAAGATGATCCCTGCCATCACTTTTGCTGTAGTAATCCTTCGTGATGGAGGAGGGATGATATCCGTCCAGGTCGGATCGAGTCTGTTTCAGGGTAATGAACTCCCAGATGTCGTCGGTGATCTGGGAATTCGAAACATAAAACGCCATGGCAGGATCAAGGCTGAGGCTCTTGAATAAGGAGCTGGCTTTTCTGAAGATGGTCAGGTTGACCCGGCGGAATACGCGGGACAGCAACGGAAAAACCGACTTGCATATCCAGCGTGGAAACTTCTTGCGAATCTCGTTCTCGATATAGTCCGTTGTGTATTTCTGATAACCGGCAAATACCTCATCGCCACCGTCTCCGGCGAGAGCAACGGTCACTTTTTGACGGGCCAATTCGGATACGAAATATGTGGGAACGAGCGAGGGGTCGGCAAATGGTTCGTCAAAGAACGCAACAATATGCTCCAGATGATCTTGCACGTTTGCGTGTACATTCAGTTCATAATGGTTAGTATGGAATTGTTCAGCAACAACGCGGGCATACTGTGTCTCGTTGAATTTTTCCACATCAAATCCGATAGAGCAGGTGGTGACGCTGGATTCACTGTTCTTCGCCATAAGCGAAACGACGATGCTTGAATCGACGCCGCCGCTGAGGAATGCGCCGAGTGGAACATCCGAGATCATTCGTTTTCGAGTGCAGTCATCCAGCAGTTTTCTTAAATCTGATTTGAGCTCTGCGTCGTCCTTTGGACTGACTTCGTCAAATGAAACATCCCAGTATTGTTTTTTAAGGAATGTCGCTTTGTTGATTTCCAGGAAATACCCAGGCTCCAGCTTGTAGATATCCTTGAAGATGGTCTTCGGGTCAGGGATGTACTGGTAGGCAAAATAATCATAGAGGGCATCCATGCGGATTTCTCTTGGAATTTCAGGCAACACCAGCATGGCCTTCAACTCGGAACCAAACACGATGTCATTACCGGACCGGTAATAGTACAAGGGCTTCTTGCCGATTCTGTCCCGGGCTATAAACAGTTTTTCCTTTTCCTTGTCCCACAGGGCGAATGCAAACATCCCGTTAATGCGTTCGAGTAAGTCCGTTCCGGATTGCTCGTAGAGGCCCAGGATGACCTCAGTATCGGTTTGAGTACGAAATTGATAACCCTGCTGAATCAGTTCTTCTCTCAATTCAAGAAAGTTATAAATCTCTCCGTTGAAAACAATGCTGTATCTCTCGTCATATGAATGCATCGGCTGATTTCCGGATGCCGAAAGATCGATGATACTCAAACGACGATGGCACAGACCTACGTGATGATCGAGAAAGACACCGTCAGCATCGGGACCCCGGTGCTTGATCGCTTGACCCATTTCTTCCAGGGTTTCTTTACCACCGAATCGATGGCTGAACTGGGTAAATCCGGCTATTCCACACATATCATCAGCTACTACAAGGTTTTCATCTGAACCAAAGCTTCGAATACGTCCAGCGTGTACTTTTCAATCCCGGCAATCTCTTCAGAGGAAAGGGATTGCTGCCATTGGTTTGGATTGAAACCCTGACTGCGGTATACGCTGTAAAAACTGCTCGAAGAGTCCTTGAGTATCGGCTTATTACGCGACTGACCTGAACTGATCTGGATGAATTTCTGGACGCTTTCGACATAACTTAGTGAAAGTTGTTCGAACAGCGCCTTGCTGGCCTGTTCCTGATTGGCCATGAACTCTTCATAATGGATGTAAATATTGTCCATATTCTGCTTATTGAATTCGAGGTAATCCTCGTTCTGTTGCCGCCATCGCAGGGCAAGATATTCGTACTCGGGGAGGTCACGGATTAGTTCGGCATCTGGCGACAACGCTTTGACGAAATCCCGGTCTCTGTTTTCATTGAACCAGTATTCTCGGTCATCTATCGTGCTGGGTGTCATTTTACCGTTCTTGATTCCGTTGAGACTGGAGGCGATCGCACCACAAGGATGCCTGAAAAGGATAATGTTCTTTTTCGAACGAATTGCCTGGATGATGCTATCCATGTTCATGGTGGATCGGGTTTCCTTGATCACCAGTGAGAGCTTGTTGCCTCGTGGTTGGTATAACAGTTTGTACAATGGTTGCAAAAGGGTGGCTGTCCGAGCCGAAATCCACATCAGGTAGTGGAACTTAGGATTGGGAATCAGCAGGTGGCGCTTGGCAAAAAAAGGTGCCCGGTCCGATTCGACATTTGGAGACAATATGATTTTCAGGGCCTTACAATAGTCATCGTCGGACAGCTCATAATCGTACTTAAGCTTTCTGAACAACTCATCCGGAAAGTCCCTATAGCATCGGCCAACCATTTCATGCCGATATACCACGTCCGGATGGGTGTTGATAAGGTTGGCAAACCAGGTAGTACCTGACCTCGGGTATCCAAGAATGAGATAAGTGCTGATATCGGATAGGTTATTCATTCGTTGCAGTTATAGAGTAATATATTTCCTAATATTGGAACCGAGCACGATGGTAAGGTAAAGAGGTAGCTTGCGCCAGACGGATTCCACCAAGAGTCTGGATTTGTTTATGCTTGACGTTGCTTGCTGAATTTGGAACTCCTGGTTTCTTTCAGCGGACAGGTATTTCCATTCGAGCGGCACCGGTTTTGCCCCCCATTGTTGCTTGAACCTGAAGGTTCCTTCCCCATAACTCGATCGTCCAAAGTCGAATTGGCGGCATCCCATATCTGTGGATCTTGCCAGCAGTGACCAGTAAAGCAGCATATTGGGGGAGAGTGGATTGAACTTTCGAATGGTCGATGCCCAGGGAATTGCGACTTTGTTTCCATTAACCAGTATCAGTCCGGCACCAGCCACCTCGTCCTTATGCCTCACGATGGATATAACCGCCTTGTCGCCGTAGTTTCGGCAAATTTCCCGGTACCATTTTTTGCTGTGAACGGGCGATCCAAGCAGTTTCATATTATTCGCAATGGCATTATAGAATAGATCGATAAATTCCGGGCTGTTACCCAGCTGGTAGGTCAGTCCATTCTTTTCTGCCTTTCTGATCTGGCTGCGTAGTTTTGCCTTGAAACTTGATATTAAGTCTGCGGATGATTCCGGTAGCTCCAACAGCATGCGGACTTTCTGATTTTGCAGTTGTGCTTCGTCCTCTACTGGATCCGACTGGGTGGTTCGGTATTCAAAAACGCCAAGCTGCTGTTCATGAAACAGTTCAATAGCTCGGTCGACCAAGCGGTTCTCGGTTTGCTGGTCGGAAGCCAGACAACCGCCTAAATCGCAATAGGGGAGTGAACAAAGTTTGCCCGTCATCATCGGTGCGGTAATCTTGACCAGAGGTAACACACCGGAAATGGAACCTGCATCATCCTGCGCCAGAAGATAGGGGCATGCAAATCCATAAGCATGCTCTATGGATTGCTTCCATGCATAATCATGATAGGGGGTTGCGCCTCCGTGGTTGACGACATAGTTGTTCCATGCGTTACTTTCCTGATCGCTGGCGAGTTTGATTTTCATCGGAGTATCATTTGCCGGTGTTGAAGAAGGTCAGCCCGGATATTGCGTAATAAGAAAGAAAAAAATGGAAAATACAATATAATAAAAATAGTTAATGTGGTTTCGAACAGGGTTTACCTGTGGCAAACTTTACCCAAGCCTCCTTTGATTTTCCAGGCCTGAAACGCCGAAGGTTCAAACCGGACTCTCTGGTGGGGTGATCTCTTCAGATGGCGGTGTTCTCTTTTTTCTCCATATCGATCACCGGTTGATCATCCGGAATACCATCTTCCTGGACGCCAAGACGGTCCAATAAACAAGCAGCGATCAAGTGCTCACCCAAGAATGGGTTAGCGTGTAACTGCCATTTTCAGAGCAGGAATTTGAATACCTCTCTCTTTTGCGGCATTTTTGAAAATATAATAAGAACAATTTTGACCGTGACAACAGCGGACAAGCGAGGACCGTGAAAGTCATCGACTGTATCGAAGGCCCTGTGGTGAAACAAGAGGAATCCATCCTTTGGTCCGTACACTGTCAATCCCCGTACAACACCCCTGGATCATGAGGGTTGTGGCTGAAATGAACGAACTTAACCCCTCGACTGAGAGTCGGATGCTCTGGTTGTAGTCTCAAGTGTGGAAAAAGCGGATCAGATTCAAGTGGGCAAGGGTGGCTTCAGGGTGATCGGACGGCGACGAGGTGGGCGACTGACGGCAAACTGCCGTTGGACTTGGATGCATTAAAGTCACGAAGTGTATTCCCATTATTGGCAGTGTGGATGAAATATTGGTGTAAATACAAACAGTACACGATTACATGTCATAAAGGTAATTGGCTCGATTATTTTTCAATCTCATTAAAAGAAATGAAGGGCTTTTTGTTTTTTGTGAATAGTGTACTTGTTTGTAATTTATCAATGAACTACACATACTTTATCCTCTGGGTCAATTGAACAATCACAGGCTAACATATCGCTATGCGTAAGCTATACATTGCATTTATTTCGGGTTTTCTGGTTCTTAGTTGTGGAGAGTCCTCTTTCGGACAAGACAGCACGCTCCCCTTGGCATCGCTGAGTAATTTTAGTTACAAGGGTGCCTTCAAGATGGATCACAATACTCTATACGGAGATTCAGACAATCAATACGCCTCCGCGGTTTTCGAGTTATCGAGCGACAAAAAGTCATTTTTCTTTGGTGGTAGAAAAGTCAATACTTCTATTGGTCAATTTCAGCTGCCAGAATTAGTCAACTCGGGGGAAATGGGAAATTTAAACACTGCTCCCGTGATACAAAATCAGAGTTCTTTGATAGGGACACTCAGTAGCGTTCCCAAGTTCGCAGGTACGAGAATACCAACCGGAAACCCCCAAGATATAGACCGTATTACCGGTATATTTCTTACGAACAAAAATACATTGGTTGCCAATGTCACTACATATTACGACGGGGTTGGTGATAATACCCATACGACAATGCTACTCGCCAATCCTTCTGATTTGGCAAATAGTGATATTTATGGCTTTTACTCTTACCAGGGAGCGGCGCACATGTCTGGTTGGGTCAGTGAAATCCCTGATGAATGGAAAGCAGAGTTAGGGGGTAACTATATTTCCGGTTGGGCGAGTAATCTTCCAATTGCATCGAGGAACAGTTTTGGTCCTTCTGCATTTGTCGTTGATTTCGATCAACTTTCGCCGACTACCAGTACTGATGAGGCGTTCCCAACAACCGTACTGATGGATTTCAGTATCGTAAATCCACTGCATTCCGATAAATATAATAACCAGGAAACCATTCAGCGCAACAATCAAAATCAAGATACTGTGCCGATTACTATTGGAACCAATGACCTCTGGACAGTCGTTTCCTGGGCTGCATATGGATTCATAATTCCAAATACACGAACCTATGCGGTGTTTGGATCTTCTGGTGGCCATAAGTCGGGTATCGGCTATAAGATCCAGCAGCTTGACCGGGATTATAATTGCCCGGGTCCATGTGCAAATGATCGTTTCGATTATTACAACTATTATTGGCTCTTCAACCTGGATGACCTGATTGCAGTCAAAAACGGGAAAATGCAACCACATGAGGTACGGCCCTATGAATATGGTGAGTTTCCCGCGCCTTTCCAAACCAGCGACTATATAAAATCGCTAGAATCAGCGATTAGGCCGATTCGTGGTGGGGATTTTGATGCAAGCAACAAAACCTTGTATCTTGTGCTTGGGGGGCCCTCGCAGGAAGAGCAAATCGTAATTACATATGAGGTATTGACTTCTAGTGCATCAAATACTACTAGTCCACCAAAACCTCCAACCAACCTGCTTGTAAATTAAATCTTTTTTTGTTTAACTATTAATTTGAAATCTCCCGGCTTTGCCGGGGGGTGATTACTATTAATCAGTATTTCAGCGCCAACTATCAAATGGTTGTAATTTACAAGACCAATAATTAAATCATCCGTGTAATTTATTCTTAGTAGACTAACCATTAAAATGAATGTGTTGGCGAAAGGTATCGTCATGCATTCTGTGAGAAAATGACACAAAACTGGTCTGCTTGATATTTATCTATTCCTGCATGGGAAGTGAGGCCGTTTTCTCGATTATTTGATTTACCTCCACAATAAGATTTGAATCTATTTCTTTCTCTTAATAATACAAACAGTTTCAAATAATAATGCCTGATCCAAGGCGTGATTTATTAGCCAGTCTCTGCTTGCTTTCCATTAAAAAGATAACTCTAAATATCTTTATGAAGGGGTATTGTTTTATGAGAAATGTGTTGGGTAACGATTTAAAAAAATGATTGTATTTTGTTGTCATATACTATTCTTGAGAGTACCGAGTTCTCGACTACTCTGAGCTAGCCTATCCAATGCCATTGAGTTCGTCAGCCCACGCCGTCACCAGTTCGTCCATCTCATCCATTTGTTCCGAGGGAATATCACCGGGAAGTTCGCCCATCTCGAGCCAACCGACAAGATGTGAACGGATCAACTCGACCAGTCGTTTCGGGTAGCTTGCCCCTATTCGTTGGACCGATTCGTCAAACGATAGCTGCTTGCCATCGTCCCAGATAACTTTTCGGTTGATCGGATCGAGGCGTTCGACGTGTTCAACGCTTTGCAAAGTGATCTCCCTGGCGGCCTCGTACATTCCATCAGGGAATGACTCCACCCATTCCCGGCTTCCAACAACAAACGAAGGTGATTTGGATTCGTTGCTCATGGCGACTTGCCGTGTAGAGGAGTGAACCCCAGTCTACATTCCATGGTGCTTAACAACAATCGCCGACGATTCTGGCTACGGGGTGATTTTGTTCTGATCCACGCTTGAGGCCATATCAACCGCTTACCGTTTAGTTGTGGACATCCCTGCGCTGATGCGGTACAAGATAACCACAACCATCCTGTCGCGAGAGTGTCGTTGCTGTCAGAGCTCATCGTCCGCCCCGTCGCCGTGGCCGAAGAAGCCCGTTTCCAGGCCCTGATGCAAGCGCATCACTACCTGGGGGCGCTCCCAAAGATCGGTCATACCCTGTGGTATGTCGCCACCTACGATGCGCAGTGGCTGGCGCTGATGAGCTTCTCGGCCGCGGCCTTAAAGTGTGGCGTACGCGATCGCTGGATTGGCTGGAACCTTCGTCACCACTACGACCGATTGCACCTGATCGCCAACCAGTCGCGCTTTGTGATCCTGCCGCAGCACCATCATCACAACCTCGCCTCGCGGGTATTATCGTTATGCCGGCGCCGAATTCAATCGGATTGGATCGCGCGCTTTGGCTTTCCGCTGCTGCTGCTGGAGACCTTTGTCGACCCCCAGCGCTTTGTCGGCACCATCTACCAGGCGAGCAACTGGCAGTACGTGGGCGATACCCGTGGCTATCAACGCTGCCGCAGGGGCGAATACCGCCCGACGGCTCGGCCGAAACGGGTCTTTGTCCAGCCGCTGCAGCGCAATGCCCGCGCCTTGCTCTCTCGCCCGCTGTTGAATGCCCGTTACCACAGCGGCAGCGTGCGCATGAAGCTCAGCGCCGAGCACATGCAAGCATTGCCTGATTTCTTCCGATCGATTCCCGACCCGCGCCGTACCCAAGGCCGGCGCCACCCGCTGGCGAGCGTGTTGGCCATCGCCACCGCCGCGGTGCTGTGCGGGGCGCGCGGTTACAAGGCCATCGCCGATTGGGCCAAGGCGTTAAGCCCACAAGCGCTCGCCCGCTTTCGCTGCCGCTATCGCGACGGCCACTACCAACGGCCTTCAGCGAGCATCATTCGCGATGTGCTGATGCGGGTCGACCCGGTGGCGCTCGACCACGCCCTGCAACAGTGGTCCGCACACTACGGCGTGCTCGACGAAAGCCTGGCGATTGACGGCAAAACCCTGCACAACGCGATCCACGAGCACACTCGCCGTGGTTCAGCGCATTGACCGGGAGAACCAATGGCTAGCACACTCTGGATTCACTGGTACCAGGCGATCGTTGCGCTTCGTCCGGCCTTCTCTCGCGTACAAACCTTTTTATGGTTCATCGCCTGCGTCGCGGGCATGAGCGTACGCTCGGATAACCTCGGCGTCAGCAGTATCGTACGAGCGCTGGCACTTGATGCGCGATGCTATGACAACCTGCTCGATTGTTACCATAGCACCGGCATCAAATTGTCACGGCTCAGCGCCCTATGGACGCGTACCGTGTTGCGCCTGTTCGGCGAGAATATCGAACGCGTCAATGCTCGCCCGGTCCTGTTGGCTGACGGCAAAAAGAACGCCAAGGCGGGCAAGAAAATGCCTGCGGTCAAGCATCTCCATCAGGAGAGTGAATCGAACACCAAACCCTCTTTCATTATGGGACATTCTACTCAGGCGGTATCGGTATTGGCGCGGGCAGCAAGTACATTGTTCGCGGTCCCGCTGGATATCAAGATACATGAGGGGCTGATCTTCTCCAATCGAGACAAGCGAACGCTACTGGACAAGCTCTTGAACCTCGTGAACAACCTGACGCTCAAGGAACCGTGCTACCTGATAGCCGATGCGTACTATGCCAGTGGCAAGATGGTGAAAGGCACCCTGGCACAGGGTCATGACCTGGTCACACGTGCCAAGTCAAATTGCGTGGCGTATCATCGCGCACCCGTTCCGCGCGGCAAGCGCGTGCCCGGAAGACCCAAGCGCTATGGCAAGAAACAGAAACTATCAAACCTGTTCCGCAACGCCTTGAAGTTCACCGAGATCCCAAGCCCAGTGTACGATGAAAAGGGCAGCATGATACGAGTGCGCTGCTGCGATCTGTTGTGGCGACCGGCCGGTCGGCTCGTGCGCTTTGTGCTGGTCGAACACCCTACCCGCGGGCGATTGATACTGATGTGTACGGATCTCAAGCTTGAGGCCGTCGAGATCATCCGTCTGTATGGGTTGCGCTTCAAGATCGAGCTGGGGTTTAAGCAGGCCGCTCAGGTGATCGGCACTTTCGACTACCACTTCTGGATGATGGATATGAAACCGCTCAAGCGCCGCAATGGCAACCAACATCTGCATCGAGAAACTGACGCCTATCGCGACGCGGTCAGAAGAAAGATCTCGGCCTACCACATGTTTCTATTCGCAGGCGTCGTTGCCCAAGGGTTGATGCACTACTTGTCATCGTGCCACGCCGAGGCAGTATGGCGCTCGTTCGGCTCGTGGTTGCGTACGATCCGCAAAGGGGTTGCGCCGTCGGAAATGGTCGTGACGATGGCGCTTCGTAATACCCTGTCAGAGTTTTTGCTTGTTTGCTCTGGCAGCAATATCATGGCGAAATTCATTGAAGAGCGGCAGGACCGCAGTAGAGCAGACTTTTTTCGAAAGGCCGGTTAGCCGAACTCGGTACTCACGAGTACTATTGTGTTCATTAACTAATTGGAATTTAGAGTCGTATATTTCTTAGACAGTCTTCAAGGGGTAAGAATGCTGAATGTATTTAATGTAAATGTAGTATTAATTTTTAAATCAATTTAATAACCTTGTGTAAAATGTAATTGAAGTTTGTAGTTAAATTGGGTGTATGCGCCATTTCTGATCTGATGCATATTCTCAGCACAGTGTAGGTGGTATTAGAAATCAACTGACTATAAATTTGATACTGATCAAATTGGTCACTAAGCTAACAATACCTACACTACGGTTGTTTCAAATAGGATGGGGGCGTAATGAAATCCACATTTATTTTTGGCTCTGGGCATAATGAAAATTTTATGTTTGTAAATCGATGTTAAAACCATTGTCACGCTTACACAAGCTTTATTTACTGATGAGTCAAACCTTGTTTATTCTTTAATTAGTTAATTACTCTTGACCAAAAGGGCGATAAGCCACATAAGCTAATTGTCATTGTATATTCGACGGAAATTTGAGTGAGTAGATGCATGATTCCCGTAATTCTCTCCGGTGGTTCCGGTACCCGACTTTGGCCGGTTTCACGAAAAAGTCATCCCAAGCAATTCTGGCCACTGCTCTCTGAGCGGAGCATGTTGCATGAAACCTGTGATCGCTTGAATGGCTATCCGGATATGGCAAACCCGATCGTGGTTTGCAATGCGGAACACCGCTTCTTCGTGGCGGATCAATTGTCCGATCTCGAACTTGGCAAACCAGCCATTATACTCGAACCGCTTGGTAGAAATACCGCGCCGGCGGTTGCGGTGGCGGCACTGCACGCCATGAGTTCCGCCAAAGAGGAAGACCCGGTATTGCTGATATTGCCCGCGGATCACTCCATTGCGGACAGACAGGCCTATTGGCGGGCGATTGAAGAGGGTGAAACACTTGCCAAGGCGGGTTATCTGGTGACATTCGGTATCGTACCGAGCTATCCGGAAACCGGCTACGGTTATATCGAAGGGGGTGGACGCACCGCTGAATCTCTGAACTGCCTGCACATTGCCAAGTTCGTCGAAAAACCTGACCGGCAGACCGCGGAAAGCTACCTGTCAGCCGGTAATTATTACTGGAACAGCGGCATGTTCCTGTTCAAGTCCTCCAATTATCTGAAAGCGCTGGAGGAATTCGCTCCGGCGATCTATCAGGCCGCACAACGGGCCTATGCGCAAGCCAGCCATGATCTCGATTTCATCCGCTTGGATGAAACCCGCTTCGCCGCCAGCCCCAGCGACTCCATCGACTATGCGGTGATGGAGAAGGTTACCAATGGCGCCATGGTGCCCCTCGATGCCGGCTGGAACGATGTCGGTTCTTGGTCCGCCCTGTGGGATATCGGCCAGAAGGACGAGCATGGCAATGTGGTACACGCGGATGCGGTGCTGTTGGATACGGAAAATTGTTATCTCCACAGTGATGGGCGTCTGTTGGCCACCATCGGGGTCAAGGACCAGATCATCGTCGAGACCCCGGATGTGGTGCTGGTGGCGCACCGGGATCAAGCTCAACGGGTTAAGGATGTGGTGACCCAGTTGACCAAACAACGGCGTGACGAGGCCACTGATCATCACCGGGTGCACCGGCCCTGGGGTTGTTATCGGGAGATCGATCAGTCGGAGCGTTATCAGGTCAAGCGCATCACGGTAAAGCCGGGAGCCAGTCTGTCGTTGCAGATGCATCATCATCGGGCGGAACACTGGATCGTGGTTCGCGGTACCGCCCAGGTCACGCGCGGCAAGGAAACCTTCCTGCTGTCGGAGAACCAGTCCACCTACATCCCCCTGGGGGAAAAACACCGCCTGGAAAACCCCGGCCGTATCCCGCTCGAACTGATCGAAGTGCAATCGGGCAGCTACCTCGGAGAAGACGACATAACCCGTTACGACGATGTTTACGGTCGTGAGAAGGAAACATGAGTGAACTGACCTGTTTTATGGCCTACGATATTCGTGGCCAGGTTCCTACCCAGTTGAATGATGATGTGGCCTATCGGATCGGCCGGGCCTTTGCCGCCTACCTGCAACCCCAAAAGGTGGTGGTGGGGGAGGATGTCAGGCTATCGAGTGGGGCGTTGCGTAAGGCCCTGGTCGAGGGGCTGACCGATGGGGGCGCCGATGTGGCAGAACTGGGTCTGTGTGGCACCGAAACGGTCTATTTCGCCACCGAGCATTTCGGCTTCGATGGCGGCATCATGGTGACGGCCAGCCATAATCCACGGGATTACAATGGCATGAAGCTGGTGCGTCAAGGTTCCAGACCCATCAGCGGTGATACCGGGTTGCGGGAGATCCAGCGGCTGGCGGAGGCAAACCATTTCCAGACGTCGCAGCACAAAGGGACGATCGAACCCCTCGACTGGCGTTCGGCCTATGTCGAGGCCTTGCTCACTTATATCGATTCGACGCGACTCAAACCGTTGAAGATCGTGGTCAACGCGGGTAACGGCGGGGCAGGGGAAGTCATCGATCTGCTGGAAAGTAAACTCCCGTTCGAATTCATCAAGCTGCACCATGATCCGGACGGCAGCTTCCCGCATGGCATCCCCAATCCCCTGCTGCCGGAGAACCGTGCCGTGACCTCGGCACAGGTGATAGAAAGTGGCGCCGATTTCGGTATCGCATGGGACGGTGATTACGATCGCTGCTTCCTGTTCGACGAGCGGGGCGGCTTCATCGAGGGCTACTACATCGTTGGCCTGTTGGCGGAGGCGTTTCTACGACACCATCCGGGGGAGAAGATCATCCATGACCCCCGGCTCACCTGGAACACCATCGATGTGGTGAAGACCGCCGGCGGGGTGCCGGTGCAGAGCAAGACCGGTCATGCCTTCATCAAAGAGCGCATGCGGCTGGAAAACGCCATCTATGGCGGGGAGATGAGCGCCCATCACTATTTCCGGGAGTTCGCCTACTGCGACAGCGGCATGATCCCCTGGCTGCTGGTCGCTCAGATGCTCAGCGAATCGACCAAGCCCCTCAGTGCACTGGTCGAGGAACGCATGGCGGCCTACCCGGCCAGCGGTGAGATCAACTTCGTGGTGCACGATGCGCCGGCTCTGATCGAATCCATCGAGCGATATTATGTCAATAAGGCGGTACTCGTTGACCATACCGATGGCCTGTCCATGGAGTTCGAACGCTGGCGTTTCAACCTGCGGTCATCCAATACCGAACCCATCCTGCGCTTGAATGTGGAAGCCCGACAGGATGCGGCCCTGTTGACCGGTATGACGGATGAACTCTCCCGCTTGATAAAGCAGGGGGATCGATCGACTCACTCGGTAGTGTGCTACCTGAGCGAATGCGGCCCATAACCCCGCGCGCCGCGGGTCGAGTGGCGGCAGACCTTTGGCGTGCCGCCATATCATCCTGAGTGATTTTCCAGACATTATGCCAGTGAGCTAAATTCACATGCTCTCAACTACCTGTATTCCTGAATTATTTTGTGTAATTGGCCCATGTCAAGCCAGCTCGGACGTCTTCCGCTCCCGTGATTGCCGCGAATTCAAAAATCTAATGGTTTGAATACAAGCAGTTTTTTTCAGCCTGTTTTGGGATCAGTCGTACCTTAATGAAATTTAAGAATTTCAATGAGATGCAAGATTGAGTGAAATAGCCGGGCAAAGTCGAAATTGAGCGGTGGATTTTACCGGGCTGTTCTGGTGAAATTGGCCACTCCTGGTGAACCCCCTGCAGTCAGCATAACAATTCAATCGTGGGTCCTTGCACCACACAACTGGGTGATCGATGGTAATGGCATGACGACATCAGATTCCACACAACCCGAAGATTACACGATCCTGGTAGATACCCGGGAAAAGAATCATAACAGCCTGATCATCGTGGTCGGTGTGCTGGCCCTGTTGGTCTTGGGAGCCTTGTGGCTCTTTGTCCCCGATGAAGAGGAGATCAACCTGGCCCCACCGCTCGAGCAGGCCGAAATCGATCCCATTGTGAGAGCCCAGATCGAAGCGGCAAAGCAGTCGCCAAGCGCTCGGCAAGCAGCCCAGGATAAAGCGTCGAAATCAACTGAGATGGCCTCTTTCGAAGCCGGTGAGTCTGGCGAATCTCAAAACCAACCGGCGGTTGCCCCCCCGGCGTCAGCGGTTACTCCTACAACGGCGAACGCGGGGCCTCCCGGGGACCGGGCGCGGGATCTGATCAGTGCCATCAAGCAAGGTGAGCAGAAACTCTCTCTGGAACAAATCTTCAACGAGGCGGGGCGACTGCAGCAGGATGGGCTCGTCACCGATGCCTATCTGCTCTACTTCTATGCCGCCCGTCAAGGGCATGGACCATCGGCCTTTCAATTGGCCGAGATGAATGATCCAGCCTATTTCGGTGTAGGCACTGAGCTCATGGAAAAACCCGATCCCATGCAAGCTTATAAGTGGTACAAGGTCGCTGCGGCGAGTCAGGTTGACGGGGCCGGGGAACGTTTGAACAAGCTACGCGGCAGCGTGGAAGCGGCCGCCTCCGCGGGCGATCCCGCTGCCCAGCGACTGATGCTGAACTGGAAACAATAGATATATGATATTTCGCAAACTGTTTTATAGCGTCTCACTCTGCCTGTTTCTGGGTGCTTTACAGCTGGCTGCGGCGGCTGAGCTG
Source organism: uncultured Gammaproteobacteria bacterium (assembly GCA_963716875.1). Classification (GTDB taxonomy): domain Bacteria; phylum Pseudomonadota; class Gammaproteobacteria; order Chromatiales; family Chromatiaceae; genus JASJBU01. The sequence continues at coordinate 39,303 of CAVQUR010000016.1, read as the reverse complement.
CGGCCCTTATTGATGCCGAACAAGCAAGCTCTCTATCAACGGGTGCTGACCAAACCTGGCGCCCTGTTGTTTAACGAACCGCAACAGGGGAAGGGCAAGGCGACCACGCCCTTTAATACCTATTATGTGTATGCGCGCAAGGAATTGACGGGTTCCAACTGGTTGCAAATCGGACTCGATCGGCATGGCACGATCGCCGGTTGGGCGCCGGAGGAGGATCTGATCCCCTGGAATCAGGGTCTGACAGTGGCCTTCAGGGATCCGCTGGGTAGCGACCGGGTACTGCTGTTCGATAATCGGCAGGATCTCAAGAAACTGGTGGAGAGCGGCGACATGGAGGCCTACCGCCAACTCTATCAGAGCGCGGAGAGCGGCCAGCTGGCAGCGGATTCGCCGGTCATTGCGATTCAACCCAAAGGCTATGTGGACATCCAGAAGGATTTCTATCTGGTGCCCATACTCGATCACGAGGATGTCTACCTGGGAAACGAGACAGCCCGCATCCTGAAGGTTTCCAGTGTACCGCTGCAGCCGGGGAGTAAAGACACCACACCACCCATTAAGAATTCTACGTCATCCCAAAAGCCCGCCAAGCCCTCGAATCCAGGACCCGGCAAGCGCTTTCGTTCCGGTGTGGTGTTCGTAATCGACTCCACCCTTTCCATGGACCCCTATATCGATCGGACCCGGGAAGCGGTGCGCAAAATCTACGATGTCATCACGAAAGAAGACCTTACCGGGGACGTCAGTTTTGGCCTGATCGCATTCCGTGACAATAACGAGGCCGCGCCCGGGCTCGGCTATCTCACCCACACCTATGTGACGCTGGAGCAGGGCAAGAACGCGGAGAGCTTCTTCAAGCAGGTGGCTAATCTCAAGGCCGCAACGGTTTCCAGTCAGGATTTTAACGAAGACAGCTACGCCGGCATCAATGAGGCGATTTCCGGTATCAATTGGGCTGGCCAGGATGCCCGCTATGTTGTGTTGATCACCGATGCGGGTCCCCGCGAGGCTCACGATCCGCTTTCCGGCACCGGCATGTCGAGCGTAGGCTTGCGGAGTCTGGCGCAGAGCAAGGGTATCGCTCTGTCGGTACTGCATCTTCTCACCCCCGCCCTGCAGGCTGATCACGAGCGGGCGGAGGAACAGTATCGGGATCTCTCTTACTATCCCGGTATCGGCAGTTTCTACTTCGGCGTGGAGACCGGCGACGTACAACGCTTCGGACGCGTATTGGATGCACTGGCCCACCAGATCACCGATCAGGTGAAGGTCACAGCGATCGCCGCAGCCGGCAAGCAACTGCAGCCGGAGCCGGCGCCGCAGCCGGCAGTGGACGAAGAAGCGGACCAACTGGCCCAGTTCCAGGCCAAAGTGGCCAAACTGGGCTACGCCCTGCGTATGCGTTATCTGCAGCAGAATGAGAATCAGCAGATACCCGATGTCTTCAATGCCTGGCTGATCGATCGTGACTTCAATGATCCCAAGCGGCAAACCCTGGATGTGCGGGTATTGCTGACCCGGGATCAGCTGAGTGACCTGCATTCCATCATGCGCCAGGTGCTGGAGACCGCGGAAGAGGGGCTGCTTTCACCGCGCAGTTTCCTCAACGACCTGAAGAGTCTCGCCGCCACCATCTCGCGCGATCCGGACCAACTCGGCAGCACGACCCGGGTGACCGGCGCCCGCGCAGGCAACCTGGCGGACATGGGTTTCATGCGGGAGTATATCGAGGGCCTGCCGTATACCGGGGAGGTGATGAACCTCACCCCGGAAAACTGGCAGGACTGGCCCGCTCGGGATCAGGTGGCTTTCATCCAGCGCCTCGAAGAGAAGATCAACTACTACCAGGCGTTGCACGATCACACCGACCTTTGGGTTGCATTGGATGGTGGTCCGGTTTCCGGGGATTCGGTTTTTCCCATTGCGCTGGAAATGCTTCCCTGACTGTGAGCCTTCCTTATCCTCCGGCGGGACCGAGTCCAATCCAGGACAAGGTCCTCATCTATCATTTGCGCGACGTGGTCAAGACCCGGGAGGCGGAAGGCGCGGCCTTTCGCCTGGTGGTGCCGAGCCTGCAGATCGCGATAGGCGAGAAGATCGCCCTGATCGGCGAGAGCGGTTGCGGCAAAAGCACACTGCTCGATATGTTGTCCATGACCTTGCGGCCAAGCAAGATCGGCTCCTTTCGTTTCCGTCCGGAACAGGGCGTCCCGCCGGTGGATGTCTCGGAGCTGTGGCGCAAGCGAAAGCTCAACAGCCTGGGTGACCTGCGTCGGCTGCGCATCGGTTATGTAATGCAGACCGGTGGTCTGTTGCCCTATCTGACCGTGCGGGAGAACATCAGTCTGTCCCGTCGGCTGTTGGGCTTGCCGGATGATGATCTGGTGGAGGATCTGGCCAAGGATCTGGGTATCCGCAATCACCTGGACAAGCTGCCCCACCTGCTCTCGGTCGGTGAACGGCAGCGGGTTGCGATCGGCCGGGCCTTGGCCCATCGGCCCTCCATCGTGATTGCCGACGAGCCGACCGCCTCCCTGGATCCAATCGCAGCGGAGCGCATCATGTCCCTGTTTCTCGAACTGGTGGATGAACTGAACATCACGGTGATCATTGCCAGCCATGCTTGGCGCCATATCAACCGGTTGGGACTGCGCCATCTCTCGCATCGCACCCACCGAGACGAACAAGGCTCCATGACGGAAACCGTGGTGTCGGGCTAATGTTGAAACGGGTCAGGAACATCCTCTGGCTGGCCAGCCGGGATTTCGCCAATGAGTGGCAGATGTCGGGTTTTTTCGTGCTCGCCCTGGCTGCAGTTCTGGGGCCCATGATGATCCTGTTTGGCCTGAAGTTCGGCATCATCGGCAGCATGCTGGACAATCTGATCCAGGACCCCCGCAACCGCGAGATCAACCCCGTGGGCAGCGGCCGTTTCGATTCAGCCTGGATCGAGCAATTGCGCAATCGTCCGGAGGTCAGCTTCATCATCCCGCGCACCCGCTCCATCGCCGCCACCATCGAATTGAAGGGCGAGAACGGGGGTCGGATCGTCCCGGTGGAGTTGATACCCTCCGATCGTGGAGATCCTTTGCTGCGGGGCCTAGAGATTCCTGCAGAACCACATCAGCTGGTGTTGTCGGATTCCGCGGCCCGTAAATTGAATGTGGTAAAGGGCGAAACCGTCAGCGGCAGTCTGTCTCGCCGGTTTCAGGGCAGCAGTGAGAGGGTCTATCTGGATCTCACAGTGGTGGACATCGCTCCGTTGGGGAGCTTCTCAAGGGATGGCGCCTTCGTGGCTCTCGGGCTGGCGGAAGCCGCTGAGGACTTTCGCGACGGCAGGGCGGTGCCCGCCTTCGGCTGGCAAGGCAGCGAAAACCTCGCGCAACGGACCTATCCCGGGTTTCGACTCTATACCCGCTCCATCTATGACGTAGCCCCGATCACCAAGGCCCTGGAAAAGCTTGACATTGAAGTACGCACCCGTGCTGCGGATATCGAGATCGTGCGGAATATGGACCGCAACCTGACCGCCGTCTACTGGGTGATCGCCGTGATCGGGCTGGTGGGTTTTTCCTTTTCCCTGGGGGCCAGTTTATGGGCCAACGTGGATCGCAAGCGCAAGGAGCTCAGCATCTTGCGGCTGGTGGGCTTTCGCACCGGTGATATCATCTGGTTTCCCGTGATCCAGTCCTTCTACACCGGCCTTTTCGGTTGGGTCACCGCCTCACTGGTCTTTCTGGGTGTGGCCTTCACCATCAACAGGATGTTTTCCGCCCAACTGGGGCAGGGAGAAAGTGTCTGTCACTTGCTGCCGGAGCATTTTGGCGTCGCCTTGGCCCTGACCATCGCCGCCGCTTTTTTTGCGGCCGCCATGGCAGGATATCGGGCCGCCCGCATCGAGCCCTCCGAAGGGCTGCGGGAGATCTGATTCTATTCCATTTCAAGAAGCCCCATACTTGACAGGGCCCTTAAAGTACCTTAGATTGCGCCCTCCTTGAATGCATGCGACCAGCGCGCTTTCCAGGACCTGTCCCCATCGTCTAGAGGCCTAGGACACTGGCCTTTCACGCCGGTAACAGGGGTTCGACTCCCCTTGGGGACGCCAAGTTGATATGACATACCGAAAAATTACAATAAAAAATAAGGTTTCGAGTCGGTATGACGGTATGTTGGCATAGCTATAAGAATTTCTCCTCATCTTATTTCAGGTTATAGAATCTGTCGTTCATCAGGACCGTTTTGTGCCTGCCTCACGACTTTGTGGCCAACCTTGTCCATCTACTTCCTCATGGTAGGCATCGTAGCGATGGCGCTACGATGCCCACTGGCCTTCCTGTCCACATGCATCGATGTGCTTGTCAGACAAGCCCCTTATCTTTCTGCTTGCTATCCGGTCACATGAGTTTGGCAAGGGCGGCAAGTGCGACCAACCCCCCTCATGATGAAATAGATTTCAGCGCCGATATTGGGTCGTCCGCGAAGTTTGGGCACTCCTTCTGTCCATGCGTAATCACCAAACAACGATTTTGTTGGGGCTTGTGTAAAAAGCGGTGGTCAGAAGGAATTCAGTGGCAGGAACAGGCGATTGCCGTCACAAGCAAGAATGGAAAATCCATATCGTTTGTAAAATGATGCTGCCTCTTCGTTGATGGCATCCACCACCATGGCGTAAATAGCAATCTCGTTGCTAACGGCCAGGGTTCGCTTGATTGCGTTGGCCAGAAGCATCTTGCCGATTCCTTTGCCCTGAGCAGAGACATCAACTGCCAAGCGGCCAATGAGAGCCGCCGGTATTGGGTGTCTGGGCAACTTCTTCACGATTTTTTCAGGCAAGATCGATAAATCAATGGCGAGGGTGCTGAGAGTGTAGTAACCGAGCACTACCGTATTATCTATGGGGCTGCAGACAACGAACACACGGCTTATCCGACGCTTGATGTCCTGCCTGGCTTGTTGCTTCAGGTAGCGATCCAGGGACTCAATGCCACAGTTGAAAGCAGACCGGTCGTGCTCTCGGTTTAGAGGTTCGATAATGAGTTCGCTTTCCGAACTCATTTGGAGTCTACGTGGCGATCATGCTCCGCGAGAGCTTCAATCAAGTTTTCATTGAACTCGATTGGTTTAGCCAGGGCATCAAAAAAGCGTTGAGCATCCTGCTCGTTGAGTTGGATGGACTCGTGCTCATGAATGGTCTTTTCGGCGCTGGTCAAGGCGCTGGATAAAATAAAGCTGCTTACAGTCTTGCCTTCGAAAGATGCCGCACGCTCAATAATATTCTTGGCACTTTGTTTCAGGCGCAGATTGATTCGCTCGTTTTTTTCGGCGGTGGCGGTCATGTTGCTTTTCAGAGTAGAGAATGATAGGGACAGTGAATATGTACGTCAAAATGGTGCCCTTGTCAATCATGATTGTATAGACTGGCGTCAGGACTCACCAACTACAGTGATTATATCTCATCACGGAATCTGGCTGCCGGTAGTTACGACCTAGACACGATAGCTTTGTAACCTGATCTATACCGAAATATTACTCAAACGGTTACAGCCAGTTGATAGAGACCGCGGCAGTGTGGTTTCCAATTGAATTGGCTGAGGTCAGCGAGGCGGATATGACTGTTCTCGGCTATCTCGGCGGGTGTGGTGCCACACAGTGCAGTCTGGGTGCGATGTGTATTGTAACAGTGACGGAAATCCATCCACTTCCGCTCCAGGTCAGTGGCATTCCAGAACAGTGCCTGATCAATCAACTCACGACGAATGGTGCCCACCAATCTTTCTACGAAGGGAACGGACTTGATGTCCATGATATCTAGGATGCGTAGATTCGCCTGCCATCGGTGATATTGAGATAAAGGGTCCTGATGTGGACGAAGGATTGGTACCGCTTGACGATGTGGAGCTTTGATTTTGAAGCCCCGTTATCAAATGAATACCAATATCCTCTCTGATTTGGTGCGGCACCCTCAAGCTACGGTAGCCAAAAAGATTGCCTTGTTGGGTGAGAAGAATATTTGTACCAGTATCATAGTGGCGGCTGAACTTCATTTTGGTGCCAGAAAGCGTGGATCCAAACGGCTGAAAAAACAATTGGAAACGATTCTGTCAGCCCTGGAGATAACTCCTCTTGAGGAGCCAGCGGATCGCTATTATGGAGAATTGCGCAGCAATCTTGAAAAGCAGAGGGAGACTATTGGATCCAATGACCTGCTCATTGCTTCGCACGCCCTGGCACTTGAATGAGTTGTGATAACAGCCAACGTTAAAGAGTTTTCCCGTGTTCCTGGTCTTGTTGTGGAAAATTGGCTTGAATCGTAAAAGATAAGTCCAAGGAGTCTCATGCCTCCATTACACGACAGGTACTCGTGCGCCGGACTTATGCCGTGATCAGTCAAGCACGGTTGTGCGAAGTCCTGCAAAATGCAACGGGCCTTCCGCCTATTATTTAAATAATAACAATTAGTTATGATTGCTATGGAGATCTACGAACCGGATGGCCGGGGCTCCGCATGCTACAGTTAGTTGAGCATTAACATGCATTAGACTCTGCAGATAACCGGAGTTCTTTCCCACGGGAGGATTCCAGGCGGCCCAATCAACCCAAACTGGGCAGAAACCAGGTATGACATGCGCCGTCGAATCCATAGATAGGGAGGGCGGGTAGGTACTAAATCACCCATATGCTCGGGTTACACCGGTTAACTGGAGAGCCCAAATGGGCTAAATAAAGTTTGGAACTGAGACATGGAGAGTTAAACAGGTCGATCCGCAGCCATCGGATCAGATAATCCGATGGCTGCATCGGTTAGCGCAGATGCCCTAACACCTGGATACTCACCTCACCGGGCGATGACCTCGGTGCTGATCGAGTCGGTATCCCCCAGGGCATCATCCGTGAGTATGGCCTGGTTGGTGATCTGGGTGCCGATGGGGACGTCGCTATCCAGCCTGACCAGGAGAGAGATTTCCAACTGGTCCTCAGGCGCAACGCTTCCTTCCCAGTGGATGCTGTTGGTCTCCGCATCATAATGCCCACCCAAGACATAATTGGTGTATTCGGGCAGCGGGTCGTCGACCACGAAGTGTTGCCAGATCGGGCTGAGGTTGGTTACCCTGAGGGTGTAACCCAGATAGCCTCCCGGATAGACCGTTTCGCGGGACGCGGTTTTTTCCAGGTCCAGGAGTGCGGGTGAGTTCCAGATCTTGATCTGGCCCCACGCCCGGTGTCTGCCTGCGCCTGGATCGCCAGATGCAGGCCGAACTGTACGGCGTCGTCGCCGGGATTACCGGTGCCGAGAATGCTGCCGGAGACGACTTCGCCATACAGTTCGGTCGCCGGGCTGTTGTCCGCCCAAGTGATCTTGGTCGTATAGTCAGCGGTTGCCGGCACCACCGCACTGGCGTCGATGTCCCAGAAATAGATATCGTTGTGGAAGCAACACCAGACGCCGGGATAGTAGCCCAAGGAATCGTGGAATTGCTTGGTTCCCGCTCTGGGTCCGAAGGTCTTGGTTTCGATCGGCTCATCCAGATATTTACCGCTATAGGGATTGTAACCCAGGCGCAGGGTAAAGGCGGTCGTATCCTGCAGGGTGAAGGCGGCATCCACCGGCATGACTGAGCCGCTGACCTGCAGATCCTGGCCTGTCCTGTATTGCACACTGTCCCAGGTGTATGGGAAGGGATGGCTGTCAACCACCAGTAGCGCATGTTTCGATCCGATGCTCGGCGCATCATACCAGGCGTCACCCAGGGTATAGTCGAAGCTGTATAGCGAGTTGCGGTGCCACAGCAGCATGCCGGGCAGGCTGTGCGGCGCCCGGTCGACCTCCCATTCATCAGCATCGTAATAGACGGTCTGGTAGGCCTGCAGACCGGTATCGAAACCGCTCGAATTGCGCCATTCCACCAGGTAGTACTGCGGACCAATGATAGTGCCCGTGGTGATCATCCAACCATCGGCCGGATCGACTATCCAGTCACCCGGGCCGTCTTCCATGCCATCGCTGAAGATCTCCTCGCTGTCCGCGACAATGCTGATGTCATCGATGAACCAGCCTTTCTCGGTGTAGGCCCAATCGGTGACGTAGCGAAACTGGAATTGAATCTGCTGGCCGGTATAGGGAGTCAGATCGAACGCTTGATAGACCCAGCCATCACTCTGACCGGTGAATCCGGGTAGGTTGGCCACGGCGATATCGATGGCGCTCGGTGTGTAGTCATCGGTGGTGGAAGCATTCGCGAGACTGGTCCAACTGGTCCCGCCGTCAACCGAGACTTGCACGAAGCCGAAGTCCCAGCCCTCCTCGATCTCGTACTGAGTCCAGAAACCCAGGGTAGCCTCTGTCCTGCCGCTGAGGTCCACAGAGAGGATGATCCGGTTGTCCAACAGGTCGCCCTCATTGCCCCACCAGATGGCCTCGCCACTGTAGGGTTCGGTCAGATAGCGTGAGGCGTCGGGCAGGTTGACCTTGATTCCGGACTCAGCCCATTCTGGTGTCAGGGAATGCTGACCGACATAGACACTGAGTGGATCGGTCAGATAATCCACCTCCAGAGGCTCCGACCAGCCAATGACATATCGGAACCAAAGCGGAAAGGGCGCCGGCTGCATGCCTCCCAATGGGCCGTTCCAAGCGCCGCCTGACATGATGGCCCAATGGCTCACGGAATTTTCGTAGTCCAGGGTGTAGATGTCGGGCAGACCGAAGGCCGCATGACCGAACTCTTCCGCCCCGACACCTACGTCAAAGTTTTCCGGATCCATGCTGTAATCGAGCACCGCGATATCCCGATCCGGGCAGCCTGGAGCAGGCGCTGCACAGGCCAGATAGCCTTCCGGCCAGTTGACGGATGCGGCATGGGACCAGATGGAAAAATCCCCTTGCTCACCGCCACCCGCCTCCTGGCCCATGCCGGCGTGGATCACGGTGAAATTGTCGACCAGCCCGTCGGCGTTGGCATCAAAGTCCTGCCAGCGGAATGCGGGATTGTCGGTATTGATCGCATCGACCACCTCTCTGATCAGATCCGCTGTTCTTATATCCGTCAGGCCATCCTCACAGCTCGGTGCACCATACCAGCCTTCCGAATGGCTGACCTGCAGCCAGCGTGGATAGACGCTGCCGGTGGGTGCGAACTCACCGTTGGACTGTTCCAGGTAGTAGTTGGCCACCGTCATCCCGCGCAGATCGACCGGCCCCAGATTCGGATGATTGGCGATCACACCGGCCTCGGGGCCGATCCCAAAGTAGATCTCGTCATACACTTCCGGGGCAAAGTCCTCCATCCAGAAGGTGTTGTTGTCGCGCGGACCGAGGGTGATTTGATTGTGTAACGGACCCTCGGTGTTGACTTCCTGATCACTACATCTGCCTGAGTTGGGATGGGTCGCGCTGTAGATGAAGGTATCGGCGCCGGCGAATTCCACAGCGGCGACCAAGGTGTTGATCTGCAGCATCGCATCCAGCTCCTCCGCAGCCTCTGTTTGTACCGACAAGGGTGGCATCCCGGCTGCCCTCTGGCGTTCATGCGCCAACAATTTGCGGAACTTATCCGGATTGAGCGTCGTGGGATTTCGTTTATACCACTGGCGATAGAATGCTTTGAGCATGGCCGCGGTTTTTTCCCGGTCAGCTTCGGTTGTCAGGACCTTCTCGCTACGCAACAGGCCCACGATCTGTGCCGCGTTGGGCGAGCGCAACCTAGCCTTGAACTTGTCCGCCTGGAAGATCGTCAAATCCTCCACCCCTTTGGGTTCGGCAAGCCCTGTCTGAAGCACAAACGTCAGCACGACGAGCAGGGTGGCAAGGGAAACGGATAGGTAGAAAAAGGCAATTCGCTTAGGCACTTTTGATTCTCCTTGAGTCAGCCTTGGTTGTGGTTCGATCGCTTCGGCAAGCCGCGGCAGCCTGTCAACCAAACAGAGGGATCTGCTGCGGTAAGTTCGGGGTGATCATGTTAGTGACGGCTGACAAACCGTCACATCAATAGGTCGCAAACCGCGTTGATCTCCGCTGGACAGGCACGGGACGGGGCAACGAGTATCCCGATGATCGGACTGGATGATTGACAGGGAGTCTGCTTGCGCATGAGGTTCATCATCGAAACTCCAGCGGTTACAAAGACGGGCAGAAGGTTTTTACAGAGAGACGAGCGTTGGAGAGAGGCGTAGTAAGGCATCCATGGCAGGTGGAAGACGGAGGGGAATACCTACCGAAGCACAGATTTCCCAAACAGGTGATCAACTTCATTGCCAGCGTCCTTGGGCCATCGAATGAGAGCGAATTATACCAGAATTAAATTCCGAATAGAAAACCATAACGGTACTGCCAATTACGAGTGAGCTGCGTGAAACCCCACTGTTTCGAATCATGGTTGAGCCCACTGCCGGTAAGGGTCTGCGTATGCCCGCTCAAGTCATGGAGGACAAGGCGCGGAAGGTATCTCGTGAAAAAATCGATCAGGCGATAGGCCGCTTGAGTGATGATGATAGGGTGGTCGTCAATCACGCCTTGGCGCTGTTTCTGGGTTTTGCCCGATTCATTTAGTATTGCTCTTTTTTTATTCCCTCTCGCTAAAAACACTCTAGACCATAGCCAACCGGGCCCAGCTGTCTGATACCATGATCCTATGAGCCTCGACTTCAACACCCTCGATCTGCTGCGTCAGAATCACCCGGCCTGGCGGCTGCTGAACTCGCCCCATGCCCCGCTGGTGGCGAGCTTTCTGCATCGGGTCTTCATCCAGCCCAACGAGCGGGTGATCGCCCAGGCCGACCTGGTGGAAAGGCTCGAAGACGACCTGTTCGCCCTCAACGAACGGCTGGGTCCCGAGGACCTTTCCCCGCGCCGCGCTGGACTATCTCAACGACTGGGCCGGCAACGACAAGGGCTGGCTGCGCAAGTTCTACCGCCAGGCTTCGGACGAACCCTATTTCGATCTGACGCCGGCCACGGAAAAGGCCATCGCCTGGCTCGGCAGCCTGACCGAGCGCGCCTTCGTCGGCACCGAGTCGCGCCTGCTGACCCTGTTCGAGCTGCTCAAACAGATCAGCGACCGGCAGCGAGACCGACCCGGAGCTGCGCATTGCGGAGCTCGAGCAGCGCCGGGACGAGATCGATGCCGAGATCGCCCGCATCCGCGCCGGCGACCTGCCGCTGCTGGACGACACGGCGCTGAAGGATCGCTTCCAGCAGTTCATGCTGACCGCGCGGGAGCTGCTGTCCGATTTTCGCGAGGTCGAGCATAACTTCCGTCTGCTGGATCGGCGCGGTGCGCGAACGCATCGCCCTGTGGGAAGGGGGCAAGGGCGCGCTGCTGGAAGAGATCATGGGCGAGCGCGACGCCATCGCCGACTCCGACCAGGGACGCAGCTTTCGCGCCTTCTGGGACTTCCTGATGTCCAGCACCCGCCAGGAGGAGTTCAGCGAGCTGCTGGAGCGGGTCCTGGCCCTGCCGGCGGTGGCCGAACTCAGACCCGATGCCCGCACCCGCCGCGTGCATTACGACTGGCTCGAGGCCGGCGAGCACACCCAGCGCACCGTGGCCCAGCTTTCGCAGCAGCTGCGGCGTTTTCTCGACGACCAGGCCTGGTTGGAAAATCGCCGCATCATGGATATCCTGCGGGGTATCGAGAGCAAGGCGCTGGGGTTGCGCGAGACTCCGCCGGAGGGCGTGTTCAGCCGCATCGCAGACCTCGGCGCGACCATCGAACTGCCCATGGAGCGGCCCCTCTACACCCCGGCGCTGAAGACGCTGCCTTGACCGATCTGGTGCTGGAGGCGGGCGAGGTGGACGTGGACGCCGCGGCGCTGTTCTCCCAGGTGGTGGTGGACAAGGCGGCGCTGGCCCGGCATATCCGCCGCGCCCTGCAAGGCGCCGCGCAGATCACCCTGCGCGAACTGTGCGAACGGCGACCGCTGGAGCAGGGTCTGGCCGAACTGGTGGCCTACCTGGAGCTGGCGGGCGAGCGTTTCAAGAGCATGATCGACGAGACAGCGGAGGACAGCATCGCCTGGTGGGGTGAGGACCGGGACGGCGAAGCACAGGTCAGACGCGCCCGCTTGCCGCGGGTGATCTATTTACGATGAATCAGGAGCCGACCTACGAGACACCGGCCGCCGGCCCGGAGTCTGTCCACCTTGGTGATTCCCCTGCTCAAGGGGGTGATCTACCGGGACGAGGCGAGCACCCGTAACGCCGGCTCTGTGGCAGGGTCTGCTCGAGCTGCAGGCCCGGGTGCGCGACTATGTGGCGGTGCTGGGGCTGGAGCTGGTGCTGGACGAGGCCGAGGGCTATGCCTTCCTGCGCTCGCGAGCGCGAGTCGACGACGAAACGGACACGGCCTGCCGCGCCTGGTGGCGCGCCGCCCGCTCTCCTTCCCGGTCAGCCTGCTGCTGGCCCTGCTGCGCAAGAAGCTGGCCGAGTTCGATGCCGGCGGCGGCCAGGCGGAGGAGGGACCCGGCTGGTCCTGTCCCGGGACGAGATGGTCGAACTGGTGCGGGTGTTCCTGCCCGACGCCAGCAACGAGGCGCGCCTGATGGACCAGGTGGACAGCCACATCAACAAGGTCGTCGAGCTGGGCTTTCTGCGCCGCATGAAGCCGCCAGGCAGGGCAGCCGTCCGACTTCGAGGTGCGGCGCATCCTCAAGGCCTTCGTCGATGCCCAGTGGCTGGCCGATTTCGACGAGCGGCTGGCGGCCTATCGGGCACAGCTCGAGGAAACCTGATGGTCACGATAGACGATGCTTGAAGCACCCGAAACCCTCGATCTGGATTTCGTCGCCGACGACAGCCTGGCGGGCTTTCGCCTGCAGCGCCTGGAGGTCTTCAACTGGGGCACCTTCGACGGCCGGGTCTGGACCCTGCAGGCGGACGGGCGCAATGCCCTGCTGACCGGCGACATCGGCTCGGGCAAATCGACCCTGGTGGATGCGGTCACCACCCTGCTGGTGCCGGCCCAGCGGGTCGCCTACAACAAGGCCGCCGGCGCGGACAGCCGGGAGCGCACCCTCAAGTCCTATGTGCTGGGCTACTACAAGTCCGAGCGCAACGAACTCGGCAGCGCCGCCAAGCCGGTGGCGCTGCGCGATCCCAACAGTTATTCGGTGATCCTCGGCGTGTTCCACAACGCCGGCTACGATCAGACGGTGACGCTGGCCCAGGTTTTCTGGATCAAGGACGCCCAGGGCCAGCCGGCCCGCTTCTATGTCGGCGCCGAGCGGGATCTCAGCATCGCTGCTGACTTCGCCGGCTTCGGCAGCGAGATCACCGCCCTGCGCAAACGGCTGCGGGGCAACGGGGTCGAGCTGTTCGACAGCTTCCCGCCCTACGGGGCCTGGTTCCGGCGCCGTTTCGGCATCGATAACGAGCAGGCCCTGGAGCTGTTCCACCAGACCGTCTCCATGAAGTCGGTGGGCAATCTGACCGAGTTCGTGCGCAACCACATGCTCGAGCCCTTCGAGGTGGCGCCGCGCATCAGCGCCCTGATCGCCCATTTCGACGACCTCAACCGCGCTCACGAGGCGGTGCTCAAGGCCAAGCGGCAGATCGAGCTGCTGACCCCGCTGGTGGCCGATTGCGACCGTCACCGGCAGCTGACCGAGGCCGCCGAGGAACTGCGCGCCTGCCGCGAGGCCCTGCGGCCCTATTTCGCCGGACTCAAGCTGGAACTGCTGGACAAACGCATCGACTCAGCTGGACCAGGACTGGAACCGCCAGCACCGACGCGCATCCAGCAACTGAGCGAGCAGCGCAGCGCACAACGGGCGGAGACCCTGGAACTCAAGCGGAGCATCGCCGACAACGGCGGCGACCGGCTGGAGCGCCTGGCGGAGGAGATCCGGGTCAAGGGCGCCGAGCGGGCAGCGCGCGAGAGAAAGGCCGAGCGCTACGAGGAGCTGGTGCGCGCCGCCGGCGGCCAGCCGGTGCAGGACGAGGCCGCCTTCCAGGCGCAACGCCAGAGCATCCGCCGGTCAGCTGGAGCAGACCACGGCCCGTGAGGCGGAGCTGCAGAACGCCGTCACCGAACAGGCGGTCGGAGTTGCACCAGGGCCGACAGCAGCACGACCAGCTGCAGGCTGAGATCGACAGCCTCAAGGCCCGGCGCAGCAATATCCCCGCCGAGCAGATCCGCATGCGCGAGATGCTGTGCCAGGCCCTGGATCTGCCCGAGGCGGAGATGCCCTTTGCCGGCGAGCTGTTGCAGGTGCGCGAGGACGAGCGGGACTGGGAAGGGGCCGCCGAACGGCTGCTGCGCAACTTCGGCCTGTCGCTGCTGGTGCCGGATGCCCACTATCCACGGGTCGCGGAATGGGTCGATCGCACCCATCTGCGGGGCCGCCTGGTCTATTTCCGGGTGCGCGACCGCGAGCCGCGGCGAACTGCCGTCGCCGCACCCGGACTCCCTGGTGCGCAAGCTCATGATCAAGCCCGATTCGGCCTTTTACGACTGGCTGGAACGGGAGCTGGCGCACCGTTTCGATGTCGCCTGCTGCCAGACCAGTGAGCAGTTCCGGCGCGAGACCCGGGCCATCACCCGCATGGGCCAGATCAAGTCGCCCGGTGAGCGCCACGAAAAGGATGACCGGCATCGCATCGATGACCGCCGCCGCTTCGTGCTGGGCTGGAGCAACACCGAGAAGATCGCCGCCCTGGAGGCCGAACGACAGCCAGCCTGGAGAATCAACTGGCCGAACTGGGCGCGCGCATCGCCAAGCTGCAGACGCGAGCAGGAGTCAGCTAAGCGAACGGCGCAACATCCTGCTCAAGCTCGACGAATACCGCGACTTCCGGGAACTGGACTGGCGCGTCGCTGGCCGCCGAGGTCGCCCGGCTCGATCAGGAGCGGCAGCAGCTGGAGCGGGCCTCGGATCTGCTGCGGGCGCTGATCGGCCAGCTCAACGCCCTGGAGCAGACCCTGGCGGAGACCGAGGCGCAGCTGGAGGCCAGGCAGACCGAACGGGCCAAGACCGAGCAGAAACGGGAGGATGCGCAGACCCTGCGGCAACAGACCCAGGGCCTGCTCGACGACCCCGCCCTGGCGCGGCACACAAGACGTTTTCCGCGCCTGGATGAGCTGCGCAACGAGGCCCTGGGGGAGCATCATCTGAGTGTGGAGTCCTGCGACAACCGGGAGCGGGAGCTGCGCGAGTGGCTGCAGGCTCGCATCGATGCCGAGGACAGCCCGGCTCAAGCGTCTGGGCGAGCGCATCGTCAAGGCGATGACCGAATACAAGGAGAGCTACAAGCTGGAGACCGAGGAGGTGGACGCCAGCATCGCGGCGGCCTTCGAATACCGCGCCATGCTCGAGGCCCTGCAGGCCGACGATCTGCCGCGTTTCGAGGCGCGCTTCAAGGAACTGCTGAACGAGAACACCATCCGCGAGGTGGCCAATTTCCAGTCCCAGCTGGCCCGCGAGCGGGAGCACATCAAGGAGCGCATTCAGCGCATCAACGAGTCGCTGGCCCAGATCGACTACAACCCCGGCCGCTACATTCGGCTGGAGGCCCAGCCGAGTCCGGATGCGGAGATCCGCGACTTCCACAACGAACTGCGCGCCTGCACCGAGGGCACGCTCACCGGCTCGGAGGACAGCCAGTATTCCGAGGCCAAGTTCCTGCAGGTCAAGCGCATCATCGAGCGCTTTCGCGGCCGCGAAGGACAGACCGAGGCGGATCGGCGCTGGACCGCCAAGGTGACCGATGTGCGCAACTGGTTCGTGTTCGCCGCCAGCGAGCGCTGGCGCGAGGACGACAGTGAGCACGAACACTATTCCGATTCCGGCGGCAAATCCGGCGGCCAGAAGGAGAAGCTGGCCTACACCATCCTGGCCGCCAGTCTGGCCTATCAGTTCGGCCTGGAGTGGGGCGCGGTGCGCTCGCGTTCGTTCCGCTTCGTGGTCATCGACGAGGCCTTCGGCCGCGGCTCGGACGAGTCCGCCCAATACGGCCTGCGGCTGTTCGCCCAGCTCAACCTGCAGCTGCTGATCGTCACGCCCTTGCAGAAGATCCACATCATCGAGCCCTTCGTCAACGCGGTCGGCTTCGTGCACAACGAGGACGGCCGGCTCTCCATGCTGCGCAACCTGACCATCGAGGAGTACCGGGCGGAAAAGGCGAGGGCCGCGCAGTGACCTCGGGAACCCCAATTGGAGGGCTTGCAGGATGACTTGGACCGGGCCCCGTGAGCTGCGGGCGCAACTGCAACGCCTGTGGGATCGGGGCGAAGTGCTCAAGGGTATCGTCACCGGCGAATCCATCTTTCCCCGTCACCTGACCCTGAAAGGCCCGAGTTCGGCCCAACTGGCGGAGCAGTTCGAACGGGTGCGCGGCTGGATCGCCGAACTGCGCGCCTTGCCCCACTACCGGGTCGAACTCCAGGAGCTGCGCCACAGGGTGCTCGGCGCCAATCAGGTGCCCAAGGCGGTGTGGGTGGACAGCCTGGAGGATGCCCTGGCGCTGTTGGGCAAGCGCCGCGAGGCCCAGCGCTTCAACGCGCTGGTCGAGCGCACCCGACAACGCCAACCCGAGCTGTTGCCCTGGATCGCCGCCAAGCCCCACAAGGCGCTGGTACTGGCGGAGGAATGGGAGCGTCTACTGGCTGTGGTGGCATGGATCAAAGCGCATCCCCGTCCCGGGATCTACCTGCGCCAGGTCGACCTTCCCGCGGTGCACAGTAAATTCATCGAGGCCCATCGCGGCGTGCTGATGCAATGGTTGGACCTCATCCTGCTGCCAGAGACCATCGATGCAACGGCTGCCGGCGCCGCCGGTTTCGCCAGACGCTATGGCTTTCGTGACAAACCCCAGCGCATCCGCCTGCGCGCCCTCGATCCCGCCCACGCTCTGTTGCCGGGGCTCGGCGAGGCGGACCTGACTATGGATGCGGAGAGCTTAGCCCGCCTGACCCCTGATGTGACACGGGTCTTCATAACCGAAAACGAGATCAATTATCTGGCCTTTCCAGCGGTCAAAGACAGCCTGTTGCTGTTCGGCGCCGGCTACGGCTTCGAGGTATTGACGCAAGCCGCCTGGCTGAGTCACAGCCAGGTCTTTTACTGGGGCGATATCGATACTCATGGCTTCGCCATCCTGGATCAGCTGCGCGGCTGTCTGCCCCAGGCCCGCTCTTTGCTGATGGATCGGGCGACCCTGCTGGCCTTCGAGGCCCAGTGGGGCGAGGAGGAGAAACAGACCCAACGGGACCTGCTGCGCCTCAATCCCGAGGAGCGCACCCTGTACGACGAACTGCGGGATAACCGCTTGCGTCCGAACCTGCGCCTGGAACAGGAACGCATCGGCTTCGGCTGGGTCGAGGCGGCGCTCGCTCGGTTGATAGTCAACCCGACCGATCCAACCGACAACCGGTCATCCTGAATCGGAAAATTGAAAAAATCACCATCGTATCAGCGCGTTACTCTCAGAATGGAGCGATCAACCGCCGTTTCTGGGGTCATAGGCAGTTGGATTGACGGAGCACGTATCGCGGACACGCGACAGCCGTTTACCTGGGGAGTGCAAGACAGAGTGTGCAGTATGACCATGACATTCGGTGCGGACATCCGGCAGTTGCTGTTGCCGGATATCCAAACTCAGACCATCGATGCCGCATCGGCATGCTCAAAAGGGCCTGCCAATCCCAGGTCGAGATCACAGGATTAGGCTCTGAGTAAAGGCGACAAGATCTTTGATCTCTTGCTCCGACAGGTCGGGGCGTCCGGGCATGGTGGCTGCTCCGCCGTATTTCGGCGCACCATATCGAATTACATTGTAGAGATCGGAAGCTGTGCCTTTTTGTCCGTCGCCGTCCGTATCCAGGTTGAAATTCCCGGTGGTGATATCCTGCGGCTTGGGATTCAGCGCCGCGGCGGCGGGTCCGTCCCCCTTGCCGGTGAGACCGTGGCAACTGGCACAGACACCTTTGCCGTTGTAGATCACTCTGCCGGCCGCGGTATCGGTTAATGCACAGGTCGAACCCGTCAGTAGCAGGGCTGCGGTTAGTAAGCGGCTTCCCATCTGTTGCAATCGATTCATGTCTTTTCTCCTCGTTTTTTTGTAGTTGGTAGGCGACCGGTGACGGCGTCAGTTTTCTTCTTCGTCCAAGTGCGCCAAACGTTCCGCCCCTTCCCTGAGATGAAATGGCTGGGTCCTTAGCGCTTATACGATGACTGCGTCCATCCTTCTACCCTAACAACCGAGCTGATGCAGGGGCAAATCCAAAGGGTTGTGGGTTGGCGGTTTCGGTTATGCGTGCGCGGTCCGTCCGGCATTCACTCCTGCAAGAGCCGCCATTCAGCGGCCTGACCGGTGTTCGGGTCGTAGCGGATGATGCGATGGTTGTTGGTGTCGGCGATCAACAACTGGTCGCCGATCTTCGTCAGGCCGCCCGGTTCGTTGAGCTGGAGCCTGCCGCCCGGATCTGCCACGCCGGGCTGGCCGGTGCCGAGCACGCTGCTGACAGTCAGTTGTTTGAGGTCGAGGACCTTGAGCTTGTGGTTGTAGGTGTCGGCAATGTAGATCCGCTCCGGTCGATAGGAGGCTATCCCCAGAACATGTTGCAATTTGGCCCGGTCGAAGGTCCCGTCCCGGTCGCCGAAGTCGAACAGGCCGGTGCCGACGAGGGTTTCCACCCGCTGCTTGGTGAGATCGATGCGCCTGACCGCGGAGGCTTCGGCGTCGGCGATATAGAGCCAGTCGCCATCGATCGACAGGCCGCTGGGCTGGCTGAAGGTGGCGGAACTGAGGGCGCCATCTCGGATGCCCTCGCGACCCGTGCCTGCATAGGGGGCGATCTTGCCGGTCTCGAGGTCGAGCCGCCAGATCTGATGACTGCCCGCCATGGCGATGTAGAGCCGTTTTTCTCGCAGGGCGAGAGCCCAGGGCGAGGCCAATCCGACCTGGCGGGCGTCGAACTGCCCGGCGGCATGCCGCTCCAGGCGGCCGTTACCCGCAATGGTGGTGACCTGGCCGCTGACGATATCGATGCGGCGGATTAGGTGATTGCCGGTATCGGCGACAAAGATCTCCCGCTCGGTGAGTACCAGTCCCTGGGGGGAATTGAAGGAGCAGGTCACGGCGTCGCCGTCCTGCCGGCCCGGGCCGGGTCCGCCAAAGATCTGCTGAATCCGCCCCTGCGGATCGGCCAGGACGATGCGGTGTTTGATAGCGTCGCTGACGGCCACCTGCTCGCCGGAGGCGGCGATCTTGCCTGGCGCGTTCAGCAGAGTGGCCGGCAGGGCGTCTTTCTCCAGAGTGATGGGCAGGGGCTTGGGCTCCAGGATGGCTGCATGCTCCTTGAGCAACCCGGCGATGGTTTCATCGAACAACACATAGCGACCCTCACCGGTGACATTGCCCAATACCTCACCCGTTGGATCGATCAGCACCCGGGTCGGCCAGGCGCGCATGCCATAATAGGCGCCCAGCACGGAATCCACGTCATTCACCACCGGATGATCGATGCTGTAGCGGATCACGATATTGCGCAGGGTCTCGAGGTTCTTTTCGTTCTCGAACTTCGGGGTGTGAATGCCAATCACCAGCAGCTTCTGGCCGTACTTCTCTTCCAGTTTCTTGAGATCCGCCAGCACATGGATGCAGTTAATGCAGCCGTAGGTCCAGAAATCCAGAATCACGACCTTGCCCCGCATATCATCCAGGGTCAGCGGCCGGTTGACGTTCAGCCAGGGGAGTCCGGCGGGAAATTCTATGGCCGGATAGCCGGGCGGGGCGGTCGGATTTCGCCCCGCTCGGTTCTCGGGGGGGTCCGCGGAACAGCCTGTTACGGTCCAGGCAAAGATCAGACCGAGCAGCAACAGGTGGAGCGGGGGAAGTCTTAGCATCAGGCTATCCGGTGGCTGAAGTCGTCAAGGTAATTGACCCAGGGCTGCGAGTTGGTATGACAAGATGACCCGACGACTTGGGATTGGATCTTTCGAATTGAGACAGAATTGGAGCAGGATCGTTCGTCAGTTCAGGACCTGAAATAGCTTATGGTGATGATTGTGCCGGGCGCAGATCTGGCAGTAGGCATGCGTCGGCTGCTTGGCATCCGTCGGTAGATGGTAGTTTACACCGCAGGCCCGACAGCGCCGGTTGTGCAGAGTGACTGTCTGCTGTTGCTGCGCTTGCCAGCGCGTGAGCGTCACGGCCTGCCGCTCACAGACATCGACACAGATGGCGCAGCCATTGCATCGCCTGGCCTCGATCGCATAGGCGGGTGGATCGACGGTCAATCTGATCGCCTGCTGGGGGCAGAGTCTGGCGCAGGCATCGCAGCCGATGCAGCGATGCGCATCGATCTGCGGTGAACAGGGCCATTGCGTTGCCGCATTGTCGGCGGGAAACAGCTGGCCGGGTGCCTGGTAGGGGGATGTGGCCGGGTCGGCCAGGCCGGTGAGTTGCAAGCCTTCCTGCAGACCGGCGTAGGAAAACCGGCGCAGAAAGCCCCGGCGGCTGAGCTGAGCCCCGCTGGCTGCTTGCGTGCTGGCCTCAAGCTGTCGCTGCCAGCTTTCTGCTGCGCAATGAGTTATGATCAGTCCCACCAGGCCGGATCGGGCCAAGGAACGGTTTAAAGGTTGCAACTGCTGCTGCAGGCGCGGCGCTTTGCCCCGGCAACAAAGATCGCAGTCGCCGGTGGCGATGCACAACTGGCGAATGCCTTGACGCAGCAGGTGCAGCAGATCGGACAGGCCGATGGCATGCACACAGGGGAGCAGATCGGCTCCTTTTGGAACCCCGGCGTTTTCACAGGCGAGGAAGACGGTGCTCTGCGCCTGGTGGTCTAATGGGCTGATTCTGGGGCTGAACGGCAGGGCTCGAGGCCGGGTAATGGCGCCTTGGGGGCAGGCCGGCACACATAGCCCACAGCCGTCACAGGCAGCCTGATTCAGACGCAGCGCCTCATCGTCCAACAGCCAGGCGGACTTGGGGCAAGCCGCCACACAGGCCCGACAATTGGCGGTCTCGATGATGCTGTGCACACAGCGCTCAGCGAGGACATCCGGCAGTTTCTGTTGCTGCCGGAGATCCTCGATGAACTCACCTATGCCGGATCTCATGCTGACAAGTCGCTGCGGAGCCCGGCGTCGGAATCAGCTCTTCAGGGACAGGATATACGCGACCAGGTCCTTGATCTGTTGCTCCGTAAGATCGGCCCGTCCGGGCATGGTGGCCGCTCCGCCGTATTTCGCCGCGCCATCATGGATCACGTTGTAGAGATCGGTTTCGGTGCCTGTTTGACCGTCAGCATCCGTATCCAGGCCAAAGTCCCCGATAGAAAAATCCCGAGGTTTGGGGTTCAGCGCCGCCGCCGCGACTCCGTCGCCCTTGCCGACCGGTCCGTGGCAAGCGGCGCAGGCCCCTTTGCCTTCATAGAGGGCCTTGCCGGCCGCGGCATCGGCCATGACGCTGGGCGCCAGGCTCAACAACAGTACCGTGGTCGCCAGCGTGTAAGTAATCTGTTGGAAACGCATCATGTTGTTCCTCCTCGTTCTTCTTTATGGTTTTGGGTTTGAGGTCCATCAATCTCCGCTTCCGCCTGGGTGGTCCGGTGATTCAAACAGCCGGTCCCATGCCAGGCATGAAACGGATCGGTACCGCTTCGCTGGCGCGGCGCGGTTTCATCCGTTCTTCGATCTCGGCAGCGCTGGGTCTGGGTTCACTGAGTAGCCCGGCCAGCAGATCCCGTAACTCTTCACCATAGGCCCCGGTCAGCATGGCCAGGGCGGCGAAGTAAGCAGTGTCACAGCGCGCCGCCACCCGTTCCGCAAAAGGTGTGAGCCAGCGCAACAGGTGTTCATCCATGAAGCGGGCGGCCTCCCGCAACCCGGCGGCGGTTGGGGTGGTGGAAAACAGATGACTGAGAAACTGCAGTTGCAAAACCAGATGGTCATCCGGTCGAATACGCCAGTTTTCCGCACCCAGGCCATACTGCTCGTACCAGGATCTCACCTGAAACATGCTGTCCTGGCAGGTCAGGTTCTCTTCATCGAGCCACACCGATTCAAGCGGCGAGGCATGGATAACGAAGTTCAGGTAGATGCCGGCATAGTCTGCCGCCAGTTCATTGAGCCTACCCTCTTCGAATGTCCTGGGCAAGTTTGTGATCACCCGGTGCATGAGTTCCAAGGCCTGGAGGCCGGGCTCGCTGACCAGCCGTAAGGCGAGATTCTGGGGAAAATCCGTCTCACGTAACGCCTGCAGCAGCGCGGCAGTCGGTTCCCGGTCATGCAGGGCGACCAGCATGGTCAGATCGGTCGCCACGCAGCGGCCCAAGGCCTGCATCCTATCGTCCGGCACAATCTCTGGTGGCTTGGTTTTGGGCGCTCCCATCATTCGACCTTCCCCTTGCTGTGGGCCACGAAACCGATGGAGGGATGGGTCAGTTCAATATCCGCCATGTTCTTAACCTGACGAGACACCTGATCCGCGGGCCCAACCGCCACCGTCTGCAAGGTACCGCTCCAGATCTTATCGATCGGCCCGATATCCAGCACCCGCATCATGCAGGCCATGACGCAGTAGGGCTTACGTCCGGCGTCGATCTCGTCTACGCACATGTTGCACTTCTTGACCAGATTGTCGCTCGGATCGAACTGCGGGGCGCCGTAAGGGCAGGCCCCTTCACAACGGCGGCAGCCGATGCACAGGGTGGAGTCGATATCCACGATGCCATCCTGCTTGCGTTTGTAGATGGCGCCGGTGGGGCAGGTCGGCAGACAGGCCGGTTCCGCGCAGTGGTTGCAGGACATATTCACCTTGTAGGCGAACACATTCGGATAGGTGCCACCTTCGATATACTGCACCCGGCGAAAGCGCGGACCCGCCGCCAGCCCGTTCTTGTCCTTGCAGGCGATCTCGCAGGCGCGGCAGCCGATGCAGTCCACGTTATTGTGCACGAAGCCGAGCTGCATTTCGGGCACCACCGGGGTATAGGTCTCGCGCTTGCGGCGTTTCACGGCTGCCTTGATCTTGGCTTTGTCTTTCATTTCTGACATTTCTCTATCCTCCAAGATTAAAGGTCACGCCGGAACACGTGGGCGCGGGATGTCGCAAGCTGGTCCCAACCTGGTCGATGTTCCAGGTCCGTCTTCTTGATGTTGCAGAGCACCGTGTTGTAGGCGAAGGCGCCGGCCGGACTCGGCTCATCCAGGGTCAGCATATCCGGATTGCCCGCCCGATCGACGCCGTTTTCGTCCAGATCGATCCACACTCCTTCATACAGCACCGCGACCCCCGGCATGCAGCGTTCGGTCACGTACACCGGCACCACCACCCGGCCCCGCTCGTTCCACACCTCGACCGTATCGCCGGTCTTGATATCCAGCTTCCTGGCGTCAGAGGCGTTCAGCGTCACCTCCTGTTCGTAGGTCTCGCGCAGCCAGCTGCAGTTGTTGAAGATGGAGTGGGTGCGCCAGCGCGGATGGGGTGAGATCAGATGGAAGGGGTAGTTGCTGGTCTTGGGGCTGTTGAGTGACTCCCAGGGCTCGATCCACTTGGGTATGTAGGGGATCTCGTAGCCGTACATGGTCTTCTTCCAGTCGGTGATCTGCGCCAGTTGGGTGGCCAGAATCTCGATCTTGCCCGAGGGGGTCTGGAAGGGCGTGCCCTTCTCGATCTGATCGCGGAACGCCACGTGGGGTTGATCGAGCTTGAATTTATACACGCCCCGTTGTTTGAACTCGTCCCAGGACATGTCGACATGCTGGTGGGGCATCACCTTGGTCTCCCACCACTCCCGCAGATAGGCCTCGTCTACGTTGTCGTTGATATGAAAGTAGTCCCGATTGGCCTTGGGGTTGTAAGCCTGGCCGAACACATTGCCACCGATGCGGTAGGCCAGTTCGGTGAAGACCTGAAGATCGGTCTTCGATTCACCCATGGGCTCTATGACTTTCGGACGATGGATGTAGTAGTGTCCCTTGTACCAGGGCAGCGCCACATCGTGCCGCTCGAAGTGGGTGGCGATGGGCAGCAGGATATCCGCATACAGACCGGAGGGAGTGATGGTGGAATCCATGCAGACCACCAGCTCCAGCTTGTTGATCGCCTCGATCTCCTTGTTGATGTTGGTGAGCTGGTTGAACCAGTCGGAACCCTGCCAGAAGATGCCCTTGATGTTGGGGATCTGTCCATCGGTCTCGTCCTCACGCTGCCAGAGGCCGATCTCCTCGCGTTTCACATTGGGATAGTTGAGCACGCAATGGGCCCAACGGTCGGACTTGATCGCCTGGAACCAGATGTTGGCGTACTGATCGTACGGGTATGCCACCGCCTCTGCATGCCAGGCCTTGCCGACCCCTTCCGCACTGCCGCCCAGCACGCCGATATTACCGGTCATCGCCTGCAATGCCGCCGCCATGCGGTTGTACTGTTCACCGTAGGCGTTGCGACCCGGCGCCCAGGAGGCCTTGAGAGCCGCCGGCTTGGTCGTGGCGAACATATCCGCCAGTTTCCTAATGTCCTTGGCGGCCACCCCGCAGATCGCTTCCGCCCATTCCGGGGTCTTGGGGCTCACCGTCATAGGTGCCCAGGATGTAATCCTTGAAGTTTTCCTTGTCCTTGGCCCACTCCGGCATGGTGCCCGCATCCATGCCCTGGCAGAAACGTATCGATGAAGTCTTGGTCCTGCAGATTGTTCGCGTAAAGATATGGTGGGCCATGCCCGCCATCATCGCCGCATCCGTATTGGGTCTGATGGGGATCCACCAGGCGTCGTAAGCGGCCGCCGAGTCGGTGTACTGCGGGTCCACCAGCACGAACCTGCAGCCGCGCTGCTTGGCCATGCGCATGTACATGAAGGTATTGCCGCCGTGGAAGGTATAGGCCGGATTCCAGCCCCACATGATGATCAGTTTGGAGTCGGCGAAGGCATCGTCCTCGTTGCCGTCCTCGATGGTGCCGAAGGTCATGCGGGAACTGAAGGTGGTGCCCTGGTAAGAAGGCACCGACCAGGAACTGGTGCGGCTGCCGAACATGCCGAGAAAGCGGCCCAGCAGGCCTTCGATCTGATCCGACTTATGCAGCACACCGTAAGAAGCGCCGGCATAGCTCTGATCGAGCAGCGCAGTGCGGCCGTAGGTGTCTTTCAGATGGATCATTTTCTGGGCCACGAAATCCAGGGCCTGGTCCCAGGAGATCCGTTTGAACTTGCCCTCACCCCGTGCACCCACCCGCAGCATGGGATAGAGCAGGCGCTCGGCGGAATAGAGCCGCTGGCGGTAGGCGCGGCCGCGCAGACAGGCGCGCAGTTGCGGCTCATCATTGCTGTCCTTGCCGAAATATCCGTCCCGTTGGTAACGACCGTCATCGGTGGATAGGCGCACGATGACATCCTTCCACTTGTGCGCCACCAGCATGTGGCGGGAACCACAGTTATGGGCGCAGCTGGTCACCACCGTCTGCAGTTCATCGTCCTTGGGATAGGGCTCGTAGGCGAAAGCCCGGGCCTCCTTGGCGGTCTTCAGCTCGACCAGTCCGCCTGCCGTCAGCGCGGCGCTGCCGACGGCCGTGTTCTTCAAAAAAGAGCGTCGTGACAGATTCAGGCGCTCGAGGAGATTATGCTTGTCTTGCTTGGTGCTCATCCGGTCCTCTCCTTTCGCAGGAACGCTAGTCAGCTTTAGCTGCCTGGGTGGTCGTTATCTGAAACCGAGTCTTGGACTCGGTCGGACGGTCTTTGGCCCAGTCCGGGATCGTCTCAGTCATACCCTTCCAGGCATGCCGCGGATAGGGGTAGGGAATGCGGATACCACTGACGACCGCCATGGCAGCCATAGCAGACATCCGAGTCTTGCTTCCCCGCTTCCTCGATGGCGTCCGCTTGCAGAAATTGACCTGATGCCGGGTGGTGCGGATGTTGGCGTGACAGAGCAGGCAGTTGTCCTGAAACAGGCTCCGGGATTCGGGCCAGGGTCTGGGCAGTCCCATCAACTGGTAGGGATTGGCCCCATGACACATCAGGCAGATTTCCGGATTGACCGCCTTGCGCAGGGTAAAGTCAGTATTGGACTCATCCGGTGGAATCGGGGCCTCTTCCCGTGGATCATTCCCCTGATGGCAGGTGTTGCACTTCATCGACATCAACTGGGTGGCCAGAGGCGTCACCAGATGTCGGCGATGCAGGGTCTCCTGCTCGCCTGCATAGGTGTACAAGGTCTGATACCAGGCCAATGCCTCACTCGATTTGACGCCGGCGGGTGATTGGGCCAACACCCTTCTGTCCAGGATCTCCTGGTGACAACTCAGGCACTGCTCATCGGTCGCGTCGTCGATGGCCGGTTTGAAATGGATCGGATGCCATAGAGCGCGATCGTAATCGCCGTTCATACCATCAGCTGCGAATACCCCGCTACTTGTTGTCGTTAGCAACACAGAAAAAAGCAGGGTGATAAATAAAGGTTCAGTGCTTTCAACTTCATGATTTACCCCTCGCTCGGAGTCAGTCCTGATCAGTCATTCATGATGTGGGAGTTGATTACGGCAAGGGCGCATCCCTGCGCCCCCTTGCATCCTTGCTGGTTTATTTTTGGTTCAGGCTAGTCTCTAGCGCCAGCCGCCCATGCCGTCCATGCCGGACATTCCAGACATGCCGCCCATGCCGGA
The DNA here is from genome assembly GCA_963716875.1 of uncultured Gammaproteobacteria bacterium. GTDB lineage: Bacteria > Pseudomonadota > Gammaproteobacteria > Chromatiales > Chromatiaceae > JASJBU01. The sequence goes on along the minus strand of CAVQUR010000016.1, from coordinate 12,700 downwards.
CATGCCGCCCATACCGGACATGCCGCCCATACCGGACATGCCGCCCATACCGGACATGCCGCCCATACCGGACATGCCACTCATGCCGCTAGCGGGGTAGAAGAAAATCTGACCTTCGGGAGTGATCTGGAAGTAACCGGACATACCACTCATGCCGCCCATGCCGGACATTCCAGACATGCCGCCCATGCCGCCCATACCACTCATGCCGGACATTCCAGACATGCCGCCCATGCCGCCCATACCACTCATGCCGGACATTCCAGACATGCCGCCCATGCCGCCCATACCACTCATGCCGCCCATGCCGGACATACCACTCATGCCGCTAGGTACCCAGACCCACTGGCCGCCCATGCCGGACATGCCGCCCATACCACCCATGCCGGACATTCCAGACATGCCGCCCATGCCGGACATTCCAGACATGCCGCCCATGCCGGACATTCCAGACATGCCGCCCATGCCGCCCATCCAGACATGCCGCCCATACCACCCATGCCGGACATGCCGCCCATACCACCCATGCCGGACATTCCAGACATGCCGCTAGCGGGGTAGAAGAAGATCTGACCCTGGGGAGTAATCTGGAAGTAGCCAGACATACCACTCATGCCGCCCATGCCGGACATACCGCCCATGCCGGACATACCGCCCATGCCGGACATACCGCCCATGCCGGACATACCGCCCATGCCGGACATACCGCCCATGCCGGACATACCGCCCATTCCAGACATGCCGCCCATACCACCCATGCCGGACATTCCAGACATGCCGCCCATACCTTGCATACCGCTCATGCCTTCCATGCCACTCATCCCATACATGCTGGCGGAAGCCAAGGGTGCAATTGCAAGCGCAGCAGCAAGACCCATGGCTTTGATAACTCCTTTCAGACTAGGCATTCGAATCGTTTTCATTTTATATTCCTCTCATTTGGTTGGTTGATGGGTCTCAATTCGAGACCCCTTTTCACTCCGGGCAAAGGGATTGCCGGAGTAAGAAAAGACTTTGAATTGGGTCAAGGGGGAGGCTGATGCCAGCCGCGCAGGTCATACCGGCCGGTCATGCCGGGCCGATTGAAGGGCGTATACCAGTTTCCCTGGTTGTCTAGAAAATAGAGGCTAGACGGATAGGGGGCTTGAATGCCGGTAAGGGCATGCTGATACCAGCTCTGATCATGTTTCACCCATTCGATTATCGGTGCGCCTTGCGGGCGTTGAGAAGGTTCAAGACCGGCGATCGGGTATTCCGCTGAGGTCGAAAATGCCGCGCACAGAGTCAACATACCACCCGAGATAATTAGATGAACCCGCATGATTCCCCCTCCTGAAACCCTTCGCCGTGCCTGCCGGTATGCAGGCCGATGCTGTATATCAATGAATAAGCAATGCTCATGCCAAACTGAGGGGTATTGAGGTAACCTAATAATTGATAGGGCTTTTATTCTCTCATCTCGTATTCGCGGATTATGGCCAGGATGCTTTGCCCTGACGATTTGTCAGGTCGTGCCGCGGTTTGAGGAGACTGACCCTCTTACAATGTCCCAAGAGGGGCCTCAGGTTGATCTGAATTTGATATAGATTCTGAGAGCTTAGGATTGCTTTATCGGGTAATTTCTGGGATCGACTGGGACACTGCCAAATCGTCAGGTCGATCTGCCGTGTTGTTCGCGAGGGGAACGCCCGAACCATCGAATAACAGGCTGTGCGCCGCATGAACGCATGCTGAGAAGGCACACAGCCTGGCGGATATTTTCGCGGCCGCGGTCGGCTTTTATTCCAGCAGCATGACCCGTCCGTCAGAGGCGCGAATGGCAAGTTGGTGCTTGAGAAAATAGGGTGGAGAATCATCAACCAGGCTGATCAAATAGACCCCCAAGACTTTGCGGATCTTGCCGACCAGCAGACCAGGTGCACCTGCCTGATACAACCAAGCCTGCGCCAGGGCCTGCGCCTCTACCCACGTATCGACCGGTAATGAGATGGCTGCATCCTTGATCTCACTACCTTCACAGCGGGCCAGGGTGATTGTCTCGCGGGCCGCGGAGGGTGCCCCTGGAACCTGTGCAAGTGGGTGAAAATTCAAGGAACCGTCTGCCTGTTTTTCAATCCGCCAATATTGGAAGCCGGGCAGGTCCGGCATTTGATCAAGCGGTTTCCCCGCAGCCGACGGTTTGGTTTGTTCCGGTGCCTTATCCGCCTGGTCCTGTGGCCTCATTATGAGGTTGCCAGCGGGACTCCACTCCATCTGCCAACCCCGTTCCTTCAAGGTATCCTGCGCATCTTTTCGCTGCAGAGTCCTGGTGGCGGATTGGTTTTGGCCTGTCTTGACCGAAGCGGTTGGTTTGCGGTAGATAATACTGCCATCTTCCGCCTGTTCCGCCTGCCAGCCCTGGGTCTCGAGCGCTTGGCGCAGGCTGTCGGTAAGGCCGTCGTCGACCTCGGCCGAGCTGAAAATTGGCAAAGTCAGCAACAATCCCAGACCGGGTGGTATGCACAGACGATCGATCAATTTTTTTCTTTTCACAATAACGTCTCCAGAGAGTGATAGATTACGACAGATAACCTGCAAGAGTGTATGCAAAACCGAAGCCAAGCGAGTACCATCAACGACTATGGCCTTTTCAAGTAAAACGGGAACGTAGAACCTGACAAATTGACAGAAAAATAAATTAACTAGAAAATAGTTTGAACCCAATACGCCTTATCCAAGATAGAACTCCCCCAACCACTTCTTCATGAACATCAACTGGATAGCACAGCAGTTTGAACAGGAAGTTCATTATCGGTACCACCACAGGTCTGGTGCTCAGTTCATTGGTCTTTCTGTTGCTGTATATTCCGCTCTATCAGTCGGAATTGGCCGAGGAGCGCGCCCGCACCGCTTCGGAGATCAACAATCTGCTGCAGACTTCCCTGGAAAACGCCATGCTCAAACGGGACCTTCCCGGCTTGAGCGATATGGTGAAAAGTTTGGGACAACAGGCGGGCATCGTCTCGGTGTTCATTACCAATCCCGTCCGGAGAGATCCGCTTTGCCAGTCAGTCCGGGCTAATCGGGCAGAGACTGTCCCACCCTTACACCGGCGAGTCCCCCATCTCGCAGTTTGTCGAGAATCCTCAGGACGTCGAGGTGCATGCGCAGCATCAATCCGGTACACAACAAGACCCCCTGCACCGAATGTCATGGGTCGGTCAGTGACAGACCCATCAACGGCATCCTGTATGTTGACTATGCGGCAGCCCCCCTGCGCCGTAAGGTGCGTAACACGACACTGCTGTTGATGGGAGCCGGTTCCCTGATCGTGCTGCTCAATCTGTTCGGCGGTTGGTGGTTCATACGCCAGCAGATCCTCAAGCCGGTGAACGTGCTTACCCTGACCAGCGAACAGCTGACCCGGGGAGATATCGGCGCACGGGTCGAGATGCGCGGCACGGACGAGTTTGCCAGGCTGGCCGGCACTTTCAACCTGATGGCCAGTCGCCTGCAGGAAAAACTGCGGGAACTTGAAGCGCAGAAGTCTCTTCTGCAACAGTTGGTGGATGCCATTCCGGATGGGGTCAGGGTGATCGATCCCGACTTCAATGTCGTACTGACCAACCGGCCTACCTCGATCAGCTGGGTCTAGCTGAATCCAACGGGGTCGGTCAACCCTGTTACCGCATCATGCACGACCCGGACAAGCCCTGTGCGCCGACCCTGATCACCTGTCCGGTGCATGAGATAGCAAAAATCAGCCGGGGATCAAGGTGATCCATCGACATCAGCGGGTCGACGGCAGCCCGTTGGACGTGGAGATCTACGCAGCGCCGATGAGTGGAAGCTTCAATGGGACGGGAGCAGACCCTGGTGGTCGAATCGATTCGGGATCTGGCCAAAGAGGTCAAGTATTCCCAGGAACAAAGGTTGTCGGAGTTGGGGCGCCTGGCGACTGGGGTCGCCCATGAGATCCATAACCCGCTGGCCTCCATACGCCTGGCGCTGGAGGCTGCAGAGAAGAAACATTCAAGCGAGTAGTGGCTGCCCTGACGGTCATCGAGCCGCTCAGACTGGTGGACCGTGAAATCGACAACTGCATCGAGATCACCGACAAACTACTCAAGCTGGGTGCCTCGCCGACCGAATCTCCGGAACTGGTGGATGTCAATGCCGCCCTGCACGAAACCCTGAGTCTGCTGCGCTGGCAGGCCGAGGAGAACCATATCCAAGTGCATGAACGGCTGGCCCCTCGCTGCTGCGTGTGCTCGCATCCGAGAGCGAATTGCGCATGGTGGCGCTCAACCTGGCGCAAAACGCCTTTCATGCCATGCCGGTGGGCGGCGAACTGGAGATCACTACTGGGCGGGAAGAGGCTCATATCATCATCACATTTTCTGACACCGGCGCCGGCATTCGAGCGAAAGATCTGCCCTATATCTTCGATCCCTTCTTCAGTCGGCGGGCGGACGATGTCAAAGGCACCGGGCTGGGTCTCTCCATCAGTCTCGCCATCATCAAGAAGTACGGCGGCAACATTGGGGTGGAGAGCGAGTTTTCCGGTGGCAGCCGTTTCACCATCAGCTTGCCCGAAGCGGGCAGCAGCCTCGGGGGTGGTGGTTGAAACAACGGGTCCTGGTGCTGGAGGACGATGCGGTCTTGAACCAGCTCATCGTCCAGTACCTGAACAACCTGAAGTATGAGGCCACGGGATTGAACCTCTGGAGCAAGGCGCAGCGTTACCTGGAAAAATACGAACCCGCCCTGATCTTGACCGACGCCCGCCTGCCGGATGCCAACAGCATTGATTTTATCGAGAGACTGTCCGAAGACTATCCCGTGGTCGTGCTGACCGCCTTTGGCACCGTGCGTGACGCGGTGGCCGCGATCAAGGCGGGCGCCGCCGATTATCTGCTCAAACCGGTCAGCCTCGACAGCCTGAGCCTGACCGTGCGCCGGGTGTTGGAGAACGCCGCGTTGCGTAAGGACCACCAGTTCTGCATGCGCCAGATGCAGTATCGTGACGGCACGGAAATTCGCGCTGGTCGGACGCAAGCGATGCCTTGCATCGGCTCAAAGAGATGATCGAGGCGGTGGCCCCGAACGATATCACCGTGCTGATCCAGGGCGAGAGCGGGTCCGGCAAGGAGCTGGTGGCGCGGGCGCTGCATACCCAGAGTCACCGGGCGAAGTACAACTTCGTGGCGGTGGATTGCTGCACCCTGCAGGAGAACCTGTTTGAATCGGAGCTGTTCGGGCATGAAAAAGGCGCCTTTACCGGGGCCGATCGGCAGAAAAAAGGTCTCATCGAAGGGGCTGAAGGGGGCACCCTGTTTCTGGACGAGATCGGCGAGATCAACTCCAGCGGGCAGGCCAAGTTGTTGCGTATCCTGGAGATGGGCCAATTCCGTCGTCTGGGGGGCACCAAGGATCTGATCGCCAACGTGCGGATCGTGGCGGCCACCAACCGGGATCTGCAGGCCATGGTCAACGAGGGCAGATTCCGGGCCGATCTGTTCTTCCGGCTCAATGCCTTCACCATCGAGGTGCCGCCCCTGCGTGAGCGGCGCGACGACATCCCCGCCCTGGCGGACTATTTTCTGCGCAACCACAGCTTTTCGACCCGGGTCAACAAGACCCTCTCTTCAACCGCGGTACGCAACCTGATCGCCTACGACTGGCCGGGCAATGTGCGGGAACTGAAAAACATGGTGGAGCGGGCGATCATCCTGTCCGGCGATCGCCCCAAGATCCGCCCGGAGCATTTCACCTTCAATCAATCCAGTGGCGGGCAGGAGGCCTTGATCAATCTCGCGTTCGATCACAATCCGACCCTGGAAGAGCTCGAGATGCAGTATCTTGCCTTGCAGTTGCGCAAGCATTCAGGGCGGCGCGCCATGGTGGCGGACATCCTGGGGATCAGCGAACGCAGTGTCTATCGGATGATCAAGCGTTTCGGGCTGGAAGAGTCTTGATCCCAAGGGAGGTTGGCCGCCCCAGAGAGAAGGCACGAGGTGACCGGTGTCTCTGGGGCGGTTCGTTAATGCAGGTCGGCTTCGACCTTAAAGGCATATGGCGTTGGGGACGAAACAGTACACCTGCTGGATCTCGGCATAGACTGCGGCAACGGTCCCTTCGGCCTGTTCGGGTGCGGCGGTCGTGATCAGCGGCACGTGTTTTCTCCTGGATTTACGGTTAAGGATTTGAGGTATCAGATCCAACGCCGGGTGCGCTGGAGATACTTGCGGTAGCCTTCGCCGAATTGGGCGCTGAGCCGTTGCTCCTCCGGTCGGATATGGCAATGGTTGATCACCACCACGAACAGGGGCGGCAACACGAGACCGCCGAGGTTCTGCAACCAGATCATCCATGCGCACAGGACCAGCAACAGGCCCAGATACATGGGGTTGCGGCTGATGCGATAGACCCCGTGGGTCAGCAGCCGGGTGGCGTCCTGGAAGGGATGCACACTGGTGCGGGCCTGCAGGAACATCAGTCCGGCCCAGAGCGCCAGCAAGCCTCCTGTTACCCCCATGAGCAAGGCGATGAGCGTGACCGCAGGACCCTGACTGACCCCGCCTGGCGCAAGTTGCGTGAGGCCCAGGGCAATCAGGACAAACAGCAGAAACCAGAGAGGGGGATAGAGTCGCGGTAATCGAAGGATTGAGATAGGCAAAAATCAAAAGGGGGATGGTACCGGGGGCGGGACTTGAACCCGCACAGTATCACTACCGGTGGATTTTGAGTCCACTGCGTCTACCAATTCCGCCACCCCGGCCGAACGGCGCCAAGTATACAGGAAATCTTCACGAAGGTAATACAAAACGCGGCCCTGTTTTCGCGCCGTCACGGACGGTATGAACGACCATATCCGGTCAGGCCGTGAGTCGCTCGAGGATCTTCGGCTCGCCGAAATAGCTGCCCTGACCCCATTGAAACCCCAGGTCGTGCAGCTTCCCGGCAAGTTCCTTGGATTCGATGCCTTCCGCCACCAGTTGATAACCGGCTTCGTCAATCATCTTGGTCAGGTTCTTGAGTATCGGCAGCTGGGAGAGATCATTGATCAGATGGGTCAGCGTCATATCGAACTTGACGATGTCCACCGGCATCTGGGCCAGATAGCGGAGCGATGAATAGCCGCTGCCGAAATCGTCCAGGGCAATCTCGAAACCCATCCACTGCAACTGACCCAGATTATGGCTGGCGATCTGCAGCTGGGTTATCAGGGCCGTTTCCGTAATCTCCAGGACCATTCGATAGTCCTTCATCAAGGGTTTGAGTGAGGTCAGCTGTTGGACGATTTCTGCGCTGGTCAGGGCCGGGGCCGACAGGTTGATCGAAATGCCAGTGCCGGGGGGGATGATTCGACTCTTCAGGTCATTGGCGATCTTATTGATGATCCTGCGGTCCAGGTCGAGTTCCAGTTTACGCGCCTCCACCAGCGGGAAAGATATGCGAAGGCATGATCATGTCCCCTCATGCACGATGCGCGCCAGGGCTTCGTAGTACTGGATGAACCCATCATCCAGACTGACGATCGGTTGATAGTACATCACCAGTCCGGTGCCGTGGATGATCGCCTCGTACACTGCGCTATTCACCCAATTCGAGAACAGTCCCTGGGTCCCTTCCGCCATTTCCGGAGTGAAATGGGCAATATGGGAATGGCCGGGGCGTTTGGCTGAATACATGGCCACATCCGCCTGCCACTGGAGGGAGAGCAGCGAGCCGGGCATGTCTGCGTTGGCATGGGCCAGACCGATGCTGATGCGGATCGGTTCCTTGACGCCGAATTGCTTGAAAGGATAATCGGCGATGGACTGCTGGCAACGTTCCGCGATCAGCTGGGTTTCGCTGGCGGGACAATCGATCAGCAACGCAGCGAATTCGTCGCCACCCAGACGAAACAGTTGCTCGCCCTTACGCAACACGAATCTGACCGACTGGCTGATCGCGATGAGTACCTGATCACCGACCTGATGGCCGTAGCTGTCGTTGATCGCCTTGAAATGATTGACGTCGATCAGCGCCAGACAGATCTGGTTTCGGCTGTTGCTGAAGACGTTTCTGATCTCCGGCAATAGTCATCGAAGGCGCGGCGGTTTCCGACCCCGGTCAGAGGGTCATGATGGGCCAGTTCCCACAATTCCTTGTTCTTTTCGTCCAGGTTGACATTCACCTCGTTCAATTGTCGGTGATAGTCGTTGAGTGATTTTCTGACCTTATCCAGCTCCTTGATCGGCAAACTCCGCTCGAAGGAGTCGGGGATCGGCTGGTAGAGTGACTTCTCAACAGATCGATATGCTGAGAGATCAGTCGAATCGGCCGGCCAATCAGCCAGGCCGCCATGGGAAAGATCAACAGGGTGAAAAAGCCCAGCATCAAGGCCAGGCGAATCACCGATTGGGCCATGACCTGTTTCAACGACTCCGCCAGGGGTCGCTCAACAGAAGATATTGGATTTTAGCGGGCAGTTCGCTCCAGGCTATCCGGTCATTCGCCGCGAAGTTGAAGAGTAGTGATTTTTGATTGATATGGTTGAAACGACCCAAACGAAAGAATTCAGGATAAAAATCGCTGAGCATGGCGACATAGCCCGCCGTGGTGTTGGCTTGCGAATCAATCACCGGCGTCACCGACAGCACCCGCGGGACCCCCTCCGTCGACCCGAATGAACGACGTCAGGCCGGGGTTCTCGATATGCTGGGGCAGTTGCGCTGCATCGTTGATTGGCCAGCACCTCGCCCTCGGTGTCATACACCGCAACATCGATGACATATTCCGGCAGACTATGTTGCGGTTGATCGCCCGATGGCGATACCAGTGGGCATAAAAAACCGGATTCTGCAGTTGCTGATGGACCTCCTCCCAGGTGGCGAATTCCTGGGTGTGGAGATCGATATCCTTGATCACCATCTTGATTGCCTGGTCGATTTCGTTCGCCGCCTTCAGTTGACTCGCGCTATGGAATTGTTCCTCGAGTCTTACCACTTCCTGATAGGTCACAAGGCCGAGAATGCCCAGCACAAGCAGACAGATGGCGATAAACAAGATGGCATACAGGGTGATGCTGAGGGGCTTGGTCTTCATTCCTGGGAATCAAGAGTCCTCTATTCGATTGTCCCCTCAATCGCCTCCAAGAGCGCGAATTCGTATTCATGGTCAAAAAGAATTCGGCCCCCTCCACTGTGATCACCTGCTTGCCGACGATTTGAACTTGCTCACCCAAACCGCGTGTCGCGAACACGGGTCTGGATTCGTCTCGGGATAATCGATAGTAACCTTAATCGCCGCAGCGAGTATCAGACTTGCAATCCATCATTGCAACCTGGAAATGGCGGCCGTCTGTTGCAGTCTTTGCCATGGATGCCGTGAGGTCTGCCCCATGTTAATATCGGCGCGCTATGCGGCTATCTGATTTTGATTATGAACTTCCCGAGGAGCTGATCGCTCAGTTCCCACTCGAAAAGCGCAGTGACAGTCGTCTGCTGGCGCCGGATGCGGTTGACGGCAAGCTGCGCGATCTATTGTTCAAGGACCTGCCCAAATTGCTGCATGCCGGAGACCTGCTGGTGTTCAACGATACCCAGGTGATGCAGGCCCGCCTGTTCGGCCGGAAAACCACCGGTGGACGCCTGGAACTGCTGGTGGAGCGCGTGCTGCGACCTGACCTGGCCCTGGCCCACATCCGTGCGAGTAAATCGCCGGGGATCGGTTCCCGGATCCTGCTGGGGTCGGAATCATCATCAGCCGAAGTGCTCGACGCCGGGACAACCTGTATCAGCTGCGGCTGGAACAGGGAGATTTTTTCGCTCTGATGGAACCGGCAGGGACATATGCCGTTGCCGCCCTACATCGAGCGGACGGATCAGGCTCTGGACCAGGCAGCGCTATCAGACGGTGTACGCCCGCTGCCCCGGCGCGGTGGCTGCGCCCACCGCCGGACTGCATTTCGATCAACCGCTGCTGCTGCGGCTTGCCGAAATGGGGGTCGAGAGCGCCCATGTCACCCTCCATGTGGGCGCCGGAACCTTTCAGCCGGTGCGGGTGGAAAATCTGGATGAACATGTCATGCACAGTGAATCTGTGGAAGTGAACTGAACGGGTCTGCCAGCAGGTCAGGGAGACCCGCGCCCGGGGCGGAAGGGTGGTGGCGGTCGGCACCACCAGCGTGCGGAGTCTGGAGGCGGCATCCCGCAGCGGTGTGATCCAACCCTTCCGGGGCGAGACCCGCCTGTTCATCCGTCCCGGTTACCGATTTCACAGCGTGGATGCCCTGATAACCAACTTCCACCTGCCCCAATCGACCCTGTTGATGCTGGTGTCCGCCTTTGCCGGGCTGGATGAGATCAGACAGGCCTATCGCCATGCGATCGCCCATCGCTACCGGTTCTTCAGCTACGGCGATGCGATGTTTCTGATCCGCTAAAGCGGGGCAGCTGGTAACCGGAGTAAAACAGGCAAAAAAAAAGCGCGGCAGAGGTGCCGCGCTAAAGTTTCCACCAAAGGAGGATGGAGGAGTGTGAACTGATTCAGGGTGAATCAGCACATCAATAGTTTCTAATATACTGTTTACCCTGTCAACTGCTTTTTTAGGGATAACCCTAATATCAGTGCGTGCATGGTTGATCAATTGCAATAGCATGCCAAGAAACCTACTTAACAATTGAATGAACTTTGAAGATCTTGCAGACAGATGGCGCCGCACGCCGCGGCCGTCTGACTTTTCCCCAGGGGGACCGTCGAAACCCCGGCCTTCATGCCGGTGGGCACCTATGGCACGGTCAAGGCCATGACCCCGGAGGAGCTGGAAGCAGATGGGGGCGGAGATCATTCTCGGCAATACCTTCCATCTGATGCTGCGTCCCGGCACCGAGGTGATCCGCCGGCATGGTGATCTGCATCGTTTCATCCACTGGGAAAGGCCGATCCTCACCGATTCCGGCGGGTTTCAGGTCTTTAGTCTGGGGGCGATGCGCAAGATTTCCGAGCAGGGGGTGGCCTTCCGTTCGCCGGTGGATGGCTGCAAGGTCTTCATGGGGCCGGAGGAGTCGATGCAGGTCCAGCGCGAGCTGGGTTCGGATATCGTGATGATCTTCGATGAATGCACCCCCTATCCGGCGACGCAGGAGCAGGCCAGCGCCTCCATGCAGCTTTCCCTGCGTTGGGCGCAACGCAGCAAACCCGCCCATGGCGATAATCCTGCCGCCCTGTTCGGAATCGTCCAGGGCGGCATGTACGAGCAGCTGCGGGCGGCCTCGTTGCAGGGCTTGCAGGAGATCGGTTTCGACGGCTATGCAGTGGGTGGGCTTTCGGTGGGAGAGCCGCCGGCAGAGCGCTGGCGGGTGCTCGATTTTCTGGCGGACAGCTTACCGGCAGACCGGCCTCACTACCTGATGGGCGTCGGCACCCCGGAGGATATCGTGGAGTCGGTACGACGCGGCATCGACATGTTCGATTGTGTGATGCCGACCCGCAACGCCCGCAACGGCCATCTGTTCACGCATCAGGGGGTGGTGCGCATCCGCCATGCGGCGCACCAGTATGACGAGGGGCCGTTGGACCCGCTGTGCGACTGCTACACCTGCCGTAACTACAGCCGCGCCTATCTGCGCCACCTGGACCGCTGCCACGAGATCCTCGGCGCCCGCCTGAATACCATCCACAATCTCTATTACTATCAGAAGCTGATGCGCGACATGCGACAGGCGATCGAAGAGCAACGTCTGAAGCGTTTTGTCGACGAGTTTTACGCCCTGCGACGTACTTTGTGATCTCGGTATGGCGAAGCTGTCGAGCCCTGTCATACAGCCAGTCGGCAGGAGCCCGATCAGTGGAGTGGCAATGCCCTCATCACTGGGTATACTTTTTAGTGATAACCGATTTTCTGTTCGGTTGGTGTGAACATGGTTTAATAAACGATCAACCTATTCGAGGATCCAGCTATGAAGAAGTCAGCAGTTATATTTGGCGGAGCCCTGTTGGCAGGAACCATGGCCCTGACTGCCACGACTGCGAGCGCCTGGTGGGGCAGCGGTTGGGGTGACGATTATTATGGTCCCTGGGGTGGCGGTCCCTGGTACGGTGGCTATCCCTATGGAGGCTACCCCTATCAGGGTGGCTGGGGCTATCCCTACGGAGGCTACCCCCGTTATGGTGGCTGGGGCTATCCCTATGGAGGCTACCCCAATCAGGGTGGCTGGGGCTATCCCTACGGCGGTTACGGTTACCCCTATTGGGGTGCGGCACCGGCTGTAGTCCAGCCGCAGGCACCGGCCGCCTCTTCGAGCAAGTAACCATCCTGTTCATCACTAAAAAAACGGCGACATTCATGTCGCCGTGTTTTTGCCTCAGTAAGGCACGGCCGATGGATATTCGCGAAACAGCGACCTGACATCGGTTATGGGCGTCATCAGCAGGCGGTCGTCCCGATACCAGACCTGCAGGGGCAGTTCGTGCCGTCGATAGGCCGCCAACACCTGTTCGGCCTGTCGATAGCTGGCGTTGCCCAGCCGCGGCAAACCCGGCAGCACCTGCTGCTGCAGGCCGACCGCCTGTTCGTAATGACCGAGGGCGGCCGCCAGCAGGGCCTGCAGTTCCACATGGGGCGGGATGAATGCCTCTTGGACCAGTTCGTTCACCTGTTGCCTGGCCTGTTCCAGGTCCCGCACCTGGCCGTCCTTACTCAATGTCAGCAGGCGAATCAGGACATAACGCA
>CAVQUR010000015.1:0-124095 GCA_963716875.1 uncultured Gammaproteobacteria bacterium | reverse complement strand
GCAGCAGGCGGTCGCCGATGAATATCTGGTGCCGGGAACGGTCAAAATAACTGTGTACCAAACACGGCGATGTCTGAAAAGACCTTCGCCGTCCGGATCGGTTTGCGATGCAGCTGCGATTCAAGACACCTCTCAACAGTCGGGAGTACGTGGCCGAAAAAGCCTGGCGGGATGCCTCCTTGGAAAACTGTCCTCTGCACCCACACGGCGGATGCTCGTTTGCACGGCACGGTACCTATAAGCGGGTTGATCCGCCTGGCACCCGGATACCGCGCTGGTACTGTCCCGAAGGTCACTGCACCTTCAGCCTGCTGGCGGATTGCTTCGCCACCCGGCTTCCCGGAACGCTCACTGACCTGGAGCGGGTTGTCGTGGAGGTCGAGCGGGCCAGGAGTCTGGAAGCGGCAGCCAACGCTCTGCGCCTGGACGACGTCTGCCTGCCAGGGGCCATTCGTTGGACGCGGCGCCGCGTCCGGCAGGTACATACCGCGCTCCAGGTCTTGTTCGATCTCATTCCGGAATGCCGCTGTGGTTGCCAGCCTACGGTCAGCGCGCTTCGACAATGGCTCGGGGTGGAATGGGTGCTACCGCAGGTGCGTGAAATGGCCGCTGTCTACCTCGGCGTGTTGCCGTCACCGGTTGGTTTCGCCGCCCCTCGGCTGAGTGCCAATCACCGCGGAACAATTCAACACGACCAGGGGCCAGACCCGCCGCCCAGGAGCCGTTATATTCTCGATCATCGCGCTTGATAACGCGTTGCTTGAGATGCGGGTTCCATGACTATTCCAACAACCGACGCCCAGCCGCGGAACCACGCAGGTCGTCAGACTCTGGCGTGAGAATCGCTGTCTGCGCTCGAGCACAATCGGCGTGTATCTGCTGTGGGTGCACCGCTTCAAAGCCTACTGCCGCACACAGGACCTCGAAGAAGGCTCGCAACTCACCCTGGCTGGCGTCGACACCTTTGCGACCTGGTATGCCAACCGGCGAGGGGTCGATCGCAGCCTGGTCTTTGAGGGTGCGCGCAGCGCTTTGCGGGCCTGGGCCTTGGCGTTGGGGGTGCTGGGCTATCCGACCCCACCGTGGGAGCCCCCGCCCGAACCAAGATCACCCTCGTGCCCCTTGCTGAAAGAATTCGCGGAGCATCTCGCCCGGCATCGCGGGAATCCGGCGGTGACGCGGAAAAAGAAGCTGGCTCACATCACGGCCTTCCTCACCTTCCTTCGCGGCCGGCGGCGCCGTATGGCGGAGCTGGACCTTGCTGATATCGATGCATTCATTGTTGGGTGCCGGCACCACTATGCGCGCACGACCGTCGCGGACATGGCCTCGAGCCTGCGGGGTTTTCTGCGCTTTCTCCACGCAACGGGCTGTTTGGCGGTGGATCTGGCCTCCTCGGTGATGGCCCCCGTGGTGCGCCGCGGCGAGCGTCCGCTGCGGGCACTGCCGTGGGAGGAGGTGCTTCGGATACTGCGCGCCGTCGACCGCTCCACGGCTGGGGGGCGGCGCGATTATGCCCTGTTGCTGCTCATGAGCGTCTATGGCTTGGGGGCTGGCGAGGCACTACACCTGCACCTGGAGGACATCGACTGGCGTGGCGCCATTTTGCATGTCACCCGACCGAAGACCGGCGTGTCAGTGCAGTTGCCCCTGTTGCCGGCTGTGGCCCGCGTGCTGGTCGACTATCTGCGCCACGGACGCCCGCAACATACGCGCACGCGCCATCTCTTTGTCAGCCTGCGGGCACCTCATGGACCGCTCAGCGCCTCCTCGGCCGTGCGGCACATCCTGCACAAACATGCCCGAGCTGCCGGTGTCTCGGCGCCTTATCTCGGCAGTCATGTGTTGCGTCACACCCATGCCTGCCGGGAGCTCGAGCAAGGGGTGCCGCCCAAGGTGATCGGTGACATCCTCGGCCACCGCCGTCCAGAATCGACCTCGGCGTACCTGCGCGTTGCCACCGAGCGCCTCCGTGAGGTGGCCCTCGCACTGCCGACATGACCCGGCTCACGCAAGCGCAGCTGGCCCAGGACATCGCCCAGTTCCTGGCTTTCAAGCGGGCCCTCGGTTATCCCTATGGACGCGGAGAGGCGATGCTGCACAGCTTCCAGCGTTATGTGAAAGCGCAGGCTGGTGCGGCAGCGAACATGGAGTTGGCGGCCATGATCGGCGGCTGGCTCGCGCGCGTTGCTGGACGCAAACCGGTGACCGTCGCGCTGGAGCTGGGGGTGATCCGACAGCTCTGTCTGTATCGGCGCCGCTGCGATCCACAGGGCTTCGTGCCCGGTCGCGAATGGGCGCCGCAATCGGCCGAGTCGCACTTCCTGCCCTACGTCTTTTCCCGTGAGGAGGTGCAAGCACTCGTCGACGCCGCCCAGCATACGCCCCGCAATCTCACCGCCACGACGCTGCGCACCTTGCTCCTGATCCTGTACTGTACCGGACTGCGGCTGGGCGAGGCGGTACGTCTGCAGCTGCAGGATGTGGATCTGGAGCGGGACCTGTTCATCGTGCGCGAGAGCAAGGGTAAGACCCGGCTTGTCCCGTTCCGCTCCGATCTTGCGCAGCTTCTGCAGGACTATCTGGCCGAGCGAGCAGCGATCGCGTCCAGCGACGAGGCGGGACCGCTGCTGGTGCGTAAGCGCGGTGATGCGCTGCCCGTCGCTGCTGCCTCCGGGGCTATCCGCCAGCTCTTGCGGAAGCTGGGGCTGAAACCACTCCGCGGTCGGATCGGGCCCCGTCCGTATGACTTGAGGCACGCGTTCGCCGTTCATCGCTTAACCGATTGGTACCACCAGGGTGTGGACATCCATGCGCGCCTGCCCTGGCTCTCGGCCTACATGGGTCATGATGATGTCCTCGGCACCGAGGTTTACCTCACCGCCACGGCAGAGCTGATGCACTTGGCCAGTGAGCGCTTCGAAGCGCGATTCCACAACGCCGCTCGCCAACCATGACGCGGCATGCAAGCAATCCGCTCCCGCACCTGGTCGAGTCGTTTTTCCGCGATCATCTGCAACGTGCCCAGGGTGCCAGCCCCCACACGGTGCGTGCCTACCGCGATTCCTTACGGCTGCTTCTCCTCCACCTGGCCGATACCAAGGGTTGCTCGGTCGCTGATCTGCAACTGGATGATCTGCAGGTCGAGGCGATTGCCGATTTCCTGGCCCATCTGGAGTCGCAGCGGGGCAACAAGGTGATGACGCGCAATTGCCGCCTGGCCGCCATCCGCAGCTTCTTCAGACACCTGCTGCGCCAAGATGTCTCCCATGCGGAGCAGTACCATCGCGTCTTGTCTTTGCCGACCAAGAAGGCCAGGGTGTCACTTGCCACTTACCTGGAACCGGAGGATGTGCATATCATCCTGGGGAAACCGGACTGTAGAACGCCCCTCGGGCTTCGCGATTACGCCCTTTTGCTGTTCCTCTACAATTCCGGCGCGCGGGTCAGCGAGGCGCTTGCGGTGCAGGGTCAGGACCTCGACTTGACCAAGCCTCCCCAAGTACGTCTCCACGGCAAGGGGGGAAAAGATCGAATCTGTCCGCTCTGGGAGGAAACGGCCACTGCATTGCAGCGGCTACCGACCGTGCGGCAAGCCAATCCAGGTGATACGATTTTCCTCAACAATCGCGGAAAACCGCTATCGCGAGACGGTGTCGCCTATATCCTGGGCAAGTACGTCAGAATGGCACTAGTCGATGTACCGACGCTTCGCCGGCGGCGCATCACCCCCCATGTCCTTCGCCACAGCTGTGCCGTGGCCCTGCTGCAAGCTGGGAACGACATCACCGTCATCCGCGATTACCTGGGACACGCGAGTGTGGCCACGACCAATCGCTACGTCACGACAAACCTCAAGATGAAACGTGAGGCACTCGAAGCATTCTGGAAGCGTGCCGGAATCGCCCCGGCACGGGTTACTCCGTGGCAGCCGAAACCAGACCTGCTCGCGTTCTTGGACTCCCTTTGATGCCTTCGTTTTATCTGGAGGGAAACGTCCTATCCCGCCTTGTCATGCCGCAGCAGCAGTCCCTGACTCCAGATAAAACGGGACGCGAGATAATGAGCCCAACAACCCAATTGGGTAATATCGGGGCGCGAGGCGGTGGCGTCATAGCCCGGATAACCGTCGGTGTGCAGATAACCGCTGAACCCTGCCAGGAGTTTGCTGGCGACGGCACCGGCGCGGCTGGGGCTGTAGTGCATATGGACGATCGGTGCCTCTTTACCGCCGGTCACACGGTTCCAGATATAGGACTTCTGTTGCGCGCTCCGCCCTGTTTCATTCAGGACTTGTAACCTGGTCTCATCAATATGCAGATAGTCACGTGCATACAGTGCCTGTTCCAGGGCGGCTGCCAGGGGCGAAAGGATCTGTTCGGCCCCTTTGATCGCCCAGTCGGCCAAGGTGGTGCTGGTGAAGGGCACGCCAAAGCGTTTCTCCGCGATAGTGGCGATACGATTCAATGGGAGGCCATCGACAAATTTGCTCGCACCGATCCATGCCAGAACGCCAGGTGAGGCTTGGGTGCGTGGCAAAGGCGGTGGTGGGTTCTGTCGAGCTGTCTTCGGTGGTTGATCGCACTGAGGGTTCGAGCAGCCGTATTTGAACTTGACGTTCTCTATGACCTGAAACTTGGCTGGGATGACGTCGTACTGGAATGAGGTCTCTTCGCCTATCCGAGTGAGACAGTGACCACAGGTGCACTGCTTCGATTCTTCAGGTAGGTCATGCTCGACTCGAACCCGAGGAAGGTGCTTGGGTGGGTTGCGTCTGCCACCGGTCTTCCTGGTGTGTGCCGGCACCTCAATTTCAGTAGCGGACTCATCCTCGTTTGGTGTGGCTTCGTTTTCAAACAGCAGTTGTTGACGCTCATCGAAACGTTCTAACTTTGCCCCGAAACGATGGTGAAGGAGGTAGTTGATCTTTTCTTCGAGCAGTTTGATCTGATGCTCTTTTGCTTCGAGAGTGCAGCGTAGATTATCGATGATCTTGAGCGGATCTTCCGCTGATTTTGTCTCTAACTTGACCACCGTTTCCATGTGCATAAGTTTACCAATTTCCTAATTGATTCGGTAGCTTACATTCCAATATTTATTGGTTTATTGATACTGTACAGGGTGTTTAATTTGGTGCTTACCATCGGCTAATAAAGCGGATTGAGCCATCAGTAACCGGATTAGGTTGTAGGCCAACAGATAGACCCATATCTCCTTCTCGATCATCGCTGGCGTAAGGCAGCTTAGCGTCTCCATACCCAGGGTCGTTTTGATGTTGCGTAGATCCAGCTCCACATGCCAGCGGTCTTTATACAACATCTTTAGGTCAGATTTGAGGGTCTGCTTCGGACAAAGTAGCGTCGTCATCAGAATCTTGCCGCTGGCCTTCAGTTCCCGCACCGTCAGCGTGTCGGGTGATTGATCGAACTGTGCCTGGTTCATCCAATCAGGTTTAATCTTGGGCTTTTGCAACTCAATCAAGTGATCACGCTGACCCAGCTTCTGACCTCGACGAAAGTCTGTGCTGCGTCGTCGTGCACCCTGTTGTTCAAACACCCCATCCACTCCCCGCGCCTGCAATGCACACAGCAGGAAATAGGTGGCGTATAAAGCATCGCCCAACAAGATGTCTCCCGATTCCAGGGTGTCGAGTATCGATCTGAGCAGGGACTGCTCATCACTTCCCTTGCCTTTACAAGGCCCCATGGCCGCATTGAGTATTGCACCGCTACCCAAGCAGTGTATGCCCACCAATCGGCACTGGGGAAAACCCAATCCAGGCTGTTGGCTACTGGGTTGAGGATAGGCTTCCTGATTGACTGGCGTGTCTGGCAACGTCACCGTAGCTCCATCCACCAGCCGTACTGGCCGGCCTCGCCAATGCCACGACTCCGGGGTGTGCTGTGCCATATGACGTCCCGTATAAAGGGTGAGTGAGGTGACCATCTCCATTGGCAAACGCTTACGTGCTTGGCAGTAAGCACCCGTATGTGTACTACAAGGGGTCAAACCACCGAGCAATCGTTTGATTGATGCATCATTGACCGCATACTGGCATGAGCGATCTGTGCTCATGACTTGCGCCAGAAACATCGATAATGTTTCTGTGGGAGGAAACAGACGTTCCCGATGGTCGGGTAACAAGGATTCCACCTGATCCAGAAACGCGGGTCCAGTCAACAAATTGAAGAAGGTGTAGGAATCGTTGTTTGCGGCATGGCCGCGAAACCGTTTTTGTTGATGAAAGCTGGCATGTTGATTAGGATGCATAAAGGCTGGTTCCTGGGTTGATTCGTGTGGGTTTGGCGATTTGCATCTTATCACCTGAACCAGCCTTTTTTGCTTTCTATTTCAATCCGTTAACCCTTAAGTAAGTGCCATTCGGGTCAAAACCCTTATCTCCTTATTTACAAGCGCTACTATGAGATGTTTGATGAATACAAGTCAGCCCGAAAACGCCAAGGGTCTAACTTTATAGCATAATAAATATCTCTTTGATTGATCTGATACGGAAACAAAATAGTGGCTGAGTCGGTCCAACTTACGACAGGAGCCGACTTAACTGCCCTTGTCGATTTTGTAACAACAAACGAGCAGATCCGCTGGGTCTTCGCGGACATTGACGGCACGTTGATGTCGCCAGCCATCGTGGTTGATCTTTATGTAGCTGCTGCCAGCTCACTTGGTGTAGAAATCTCTCCAACAGCTTTCCTCCCTTGGCTCGGTAAAGTAGACATCCAAGACCCTGCGGTAGCTGTCCGTACCATTTTCTATGGTACCGGTGCATCATTTCATCAAGTCGTGGCAATCATAAGGCAATACGAGACTGATTTTCGCTTGGCGACGGAGGGACATTTCAGCGGTATGTCTACCCGGATGTGCTCGCCGCCCTTACCAAACTGCAACAACTGGGTGTAGGATTGGGCATCATCTCGAATCGTTACGAAGAACTGGCCTTACTTCAGGTTGTTCGCTCACAAATTGCGGATTACGTCAGCCAGCACAGACGCTACAGACGGACTGGGGGACTGGCAGTGTGCAGCGGAGCTAGTCCATCTCGCGAAGCAGGGGAGTGGCGAAACGGTAAGATCGGGGAACTGGAAATTCACATGCACCATCTCTCCATATCATCCGAGCGGTGCGTCGTGGTGGGTGACCAATCAGAATCCGATATGAAGGCGGCATAGACCATCGGGATACCAGGGGTCCACATCAAGCGGTAGATTAAAGTATGGATATAGGGTTGTATTTTGGGGACATATAACTTATTTATTGCCGTGTTGCTGTATTAGAATTTGATAACTTAACATTCCGGCTTCCGAGATCACCAGATAAGTCCGCTTCAGGGTGTTATGCAATACTTCACATACCTGGGTGACAGCGGTCTGTTGATTTGAGACGAAGAATATCTGCTGTGAGTTAATGCAGGCATTGAGTTGATCGAATCAAGAGGTAACGATGAATACAGTCATTTAGTCTTTGGCACTGTGTGTCGGATTAACTTTATGTAATCGCAGAAAATAAAATGAGTGTGTCGGGAAGAGTCTACCACCATTCCTGACCATCTCATCATCAAGAAACACAGTGGACCCATAGTGGACACATCAAAAAGGGAAGGTGGCTAAGTTATTGATTTAATGGTCGGGGTGAGAGGATTTGAACCTCCGGCCCCTGCCTCCCGAAGACAGTGCTCTACCAGGCTGAGCTACACCCCGAAAAAAGATTACGGCTTGGGCCGGACTTTGCTTCAAGGGGCGGGATCCCTTCGCAAAGAGGCGCTGATGATAAAGGAATACTCGCGCCGATTCAATTTGTTCGCGCGACGGAAAAATCCGCCAGACCGGCAAGCGCCTCGCGATAGGGTGAGGCGGGGATCTTCTGCAGGGCGAGCTTGGCCAGTTCCGCTTCGGTCTGGGCCAATTGTTGCGTGTATTCGATAGCGTCGCTTTTGTGGATCATCTGCATGACGAAATCGATTTCTTCGAGACCGCCGTGTTCAATGATGTCCTGCAGGCGTTTTCGTCCGGCTGCATCGGCCCGCTGCATAGCCTGTATCAGAGGGCAGTGTGGGTTTGCCCTCGGCCAGGTCGTCGCCGATATTCTTGCCGATATCCTGGTTGGTCGAGTTGTAATCCAGGGCGTCGTCGACCAGCTGGAAGGCGATGCCCAGGTGCAGTCCATAGTCGGACATGGCCTGTTCCTGTTCCTTATCGACCTCGCAGATGACTCCACCCAGGCGGGCGCCGGCCTCGAACAGGGTGGCGGTCTTGCGTTTGATGACCTCCAGGTAATCGTGTTCGGTGGCCTCGGGATTATGCACGTTGAGCAGTTGCAGGACTTCACCTTCGGCGATCCGGTTGGTGGCATGGGAGAGGATGTCCATGACCCGCATCTGCCCGACATCCACCATCATCTCGAAGGAGCGTGAATAGAGAAAATCTCCCACCAGCACACTCGCCTCGTTGCCCCACACCGCGTTCGCCGTTTCCCGGTTGCGTCGCAGTCTCCGAGGCATCGACCACATCGTCGTGCAGCAGGGTGGCGGTGTGGATGAACTCGATGATGGCGGCCAGATCGATGTGTCTTTGACCTGGATATCCGCAGGCGCGGGCTGCCAGCAGTACGATCATCGGGACGCAGGCGCTTGCCGCCGCTGTTGACGATATAGCCGCCGATCTGATTGATCAGTACCACATCAGACTGGAGACGGTTCAGGATGAGTCGATCTGTCGCCTGCATGTCATTGGCGATCAGTTCGCGAATGTGGGAAATATCCATGAGTACAGGGTGTTAATGAGACATCCGCATGCTAGGTGGGGCGAGGGTTAAGTGTCAAGTGACATGCGGTGACGGCAGTGCTGAAAAAGCATCAATGCTGGCACCGGCCGCAATAGAAAGTGGAACGCTGCCCGACCACCTTGGCCCGAATGGCTGATCCGCAGCGGGGACAGGGCTCGCCCGCCTTACCATAGACCTGCAGTTGCTGGGCGAAATAGCCGGGCCGTCCGTCCTCCTGTTGAAAGTCGCGCAGGGTAGTGCCGCCCTCGGCGATGGCCTGGGTCAGCACGGTCTTGATGGCCTCGGCCAACTCTAGATAGCGGGACAGGGCGATACGATTGCTGGCACGGCTCGGTTGGATGCCGGCGCGGAACAGGGCCTCGTTGGCGTAGATGTTGCCCACCCCGACCACGATCCTGCCGTCCATGATCAGGTGCTTGACCGCTACCCGTCGCGTTATTGGCCTGACGTCGCAGATAGGCGCCATCGAAGGTGTCGTCCAGGGGTTCGGGTCCGAGTCCCTGCAGGAGCGGATGCTCGGTCGGTGAATCACCGAGTCCAGAGTACGGCCCCGAAACGGCGCGGGTCGCGCAGTCGCAGGATCGACGCCATTGGTGAAGGCCAGGTCGAAATGATCGTGCTTCTGCGCCGCGCCTATCCGTTCAGCAACGATGCGCAGGCTGCCGGACATGCCCAGATGGATGATCAGGGTGCCGACATCGAATACCAGCAACAGATACTTTGCCCCGCCGATCCACGCGGCGCAGCCGCTCGCTCGGCAGGATCTCGGCGATCGTCAGGGGCACCGGCCAGCGCAGCCGGGGTTGGCGGATCGCCACCTGGCTGACGCGTTGTCCCAGAATATGCGGAGTGATGCCGCGACGGGTAGTTTCGACCTCGGGCAACTCCGGCATTATTGCTCCTCGCAGAAAGGCGCTGGCGGAGGCGGTGAGGTGGTGGTGAAAGCCATCGCCGATCAGATGGATCTGGTCGCCCATGCGTATATAGCGCCAACCGTGGATCGGGTCGGTGGCGCCGAACATCAGCTCCCGATCGTTCAATCGCAACTGGAGCGCAGCAGGTGCCAGGCCGAATTCCGTCAGCCGTCCGGGCGGCGCGGGAAAGCGGCGCAGGCTGGGGGTGGTGCAGATCCGCAGCAGTTGCTCGATGCGCTGCTGCATCGGCCGGTGCCTGCCCTGCCACCAATGTCCGGCCCGTTTCGTCCAGCCGAATCTCCCGGCCCGCAGCTGTCGCTGATCTGGATCGCTTCAACCTGTTCCGGCTGCAGCGGCGTCAGTCGTGGCAGGGCTTGCGGCTGCAGCCACCAGACCAGCAGGAGCAGACTCAGTAGCCAGGCCCGCTCAGGGTCAGATTGAGCAGGCTGCGGCGGCTCATCTCAGGCCCGGTTTCGGCGCCAGGCGATGATGCTGCCGCTGATCAGCAACAGCAAGCGGCAGCAGGATCAGAGAGCCCAGGCCGATGATGCCCCGGGCCAGGGGCGTGAGCTGCAACTCCTGGTCCTGGATCTCCCGGCTCGGCATGCCGATCATCCGATCATCCGCCACCAGCCAGCGGATCAGGGCCAGGCCCAGGTCCTGGTTGCCGACGTTGCTGAGATAGCTGTTGGAGAGAAAATCCCCGTCCCCGATGACCAGCACGCGTTGTTCCCGATCCGGCTGCGCCCCGGGTCAAGGCGTAACCGATAGTCAGCGGCCCGGCCCGTTCGTCGCTCGCCGGGTCGCGCTGGATCTCGCCCTGCAAGGGCCCGGTCTCGTTCCAGGAGCGCGCCAGGGTCCGCAGCAGGGGGGTGATCCGCCAGCCGGATTCGCGCTTTATCTCGAGGGCCGCGGCCTGGGGGTAGAGCGTGATCAGGCTGAAGTCTTTGGTGGCTGCATGCTCGGGATAGCTCGGCACCAGGGCCGCGGCGGGATTGTCGATGCCCAGCTCCCGCGCATTGGCGTCCACGATGGTGCCGGGCAGCTGGGTGATGCCGAGCAGATCCAGCAGGGGTTGCTGAATCGTCGGCTGGTCCGGGTCGATCAGCAGCAGCAGATTTTTCCCCGTCTTCAAGTAGCGACTGGAGCTGGGTCAGTTCCCCCTCCAGCAGGGATTTGAGGGGCGAGGCGACCACCAGCAACGCGGTGTTGTCCGGCGGTGATGGGGCTGGTGGCCAGGTCCAGCGTCCACCACCTGGTAGCCCTGTCCGGTGAGGGCCTGGCCGAACTGTCCCAGCTCATGGTTCGCCTGCCCCAGCAGGCTGCGCTCGCCATGTCCCTGGAGTCCGGCCACCCAGCGGGTATCGGTCTGCTGCAGACGCTGGATGGCGCTGGTCAGCTGTTGCTCGTCCAGGGTCTGCAGCCGCTCCTCCCGACCCTGGTAGGTCAGCAGCAGTTCACCGCTCAGGCTGATGCCTTGGCGGCGGGTCTCGTCGGGGTGTTGCAAAGGGTCGACGAAGCGCAGGCTCAGGTCAGGTTTGTGGTATTGGTACAAACTCGATAAAGCGGCGGATCCGGTCGCGCAGGGTCGGCAGCTCAGGGGCGTAGGCGGTGATCTCCAGCGGGCCGCTGGTGCGGTGCAGGACCCGGATACTGATCTCGCTCAGGGAGTTGCCGCCGCTGCGGGACCAGTCCCACTGCCATCCGAAACGCAGGCTCAACCAGGCGAGCAGGATCATGAGCGATCAGCAGCAACAGCGGGGTGAACTGCTCGTTCAGGCGGGTCAGGAAACGTTTGCTCATGCGTTGCGCCGCCGCTCCAGCTGATGCAGCGCCAAGCCCAGGAAGAGGGCGCTGACCAGGAAAAAATAGGCGAGGTCGGCGCTGCGCACCAGGCCCAGTTGCAGATTCAGGAAATGGCCGGGCCAGGCTGCCCAGTGCAGCAGGCTACCGACCTGGCCAAAGCTGTCCTGGCCCAGGATCGTGAGCAACAGCAGCATGCCGTAGCTGCCCGCCGCAGCCAGACCCGGGGTTCCGCTGAGACAGGAAAAGAACAGGCCGATGGCGCTGAACCCGGCGCTCAACAGGGCCAGGCCCAGGCCGCTGGCGGCCAGCAGGCCGAGATCCAGCTTGGTCCCGAAGCTCAGCGACAGGCTGATCAACAAGGCCAGGCAGACCGGCAGGAGCTGGAACAGCAGCACCCCGAGGTACTTGCCCAGCAGGATCTCCGTGAGCGAGAGGGGGGCGCTGCTCAACAGACCGTAGCTACCGTTGCGAAAGGCCTCGCTGAAAAGCCGCATGGTCAGAATCGGGGTTAGGAACAGGCTCAGCACCGCGGCGAAACCGAACAGTTGCAGGCTCAGGAAATGGGTCAGGCCGAAACCGCGTTCCGCCGGCGCCAGACCGGTGTAGGTCTCCAGCGCCTCCAGCAGTTGCCAGCTGAGCAGGAACTGGATGATGGCCAGCAGGATCCAGGCCAGAGGCGAGCGCAGCAACCGCAGCAGTTCCATGCGCGCCAGGGTCAGGATCATCGGAGGCGCTCCCCGGCGGTGACCCGCAGGTAGATCTGTTCCAGATCGGGGAGTTGGGGGGTCAGTTGCTGCAGCCCCCAGCCCTGCTGGACGATCTGAGCCGCCAGCTGGCTGGCCTGCGCAGCGGTTGCGAGTTCCACTTCAAATGCATCCATGGGCAGAGCTTCCACCTTCGCCACGGCCGGCAGGGCGGCCAACTGCTCGGGGTCGACCGGCGGCTGCAGTTGGATTTTCAGACGGTTGCTGGCGGGCGGCGCGAGTTCACCCTGATAGACCGTCTCGCCATCCTGCAGGATCACGACCCGATTACACAAGGCCTGGATCTCCGACAGGATATGGCTGGACAGGATCACCCCGGCGGTCTCCGCCAGGTTGCGGATCAGCTCGCGGACCTCGCGGATCTGGGCCGGGTCGAGACCGTCGGTAGGTTCGTCGAGCACGATCACCGAGGGGCGATGCAGGATGGCCTGGGCGATCCCCACCCGCTGCTGGAAACCTTTCGACAGATGCCGGATCAGACGCCGCCCGACCGACTCCAGACCGCAGCGCCGCTTGACCTGCTGCACCACCTCCCGCAACTGGGGTTTCGCCACCCGGCGCAGACGCGCCACATCGAGCAGGTATTCGTCCACCCGCTGATCCGGGTGCAGCGGTGGCCGTTCCGGTAGATAACCGAGCTGGCTTTTGGCGGCCAGGGGTTCCGTCTAGCAGGTCATGGCCGCAGATCCGCACGGCGCCGCGGCTCGGGGCCAGGTCGCCGCAGAGCATGCGCAGGGTGGTGGACTTGCCCGCCCCGTTAGGGCCGAGCAGGCCGAGGATATCGCCCCGTCGCAGCTCAAGATCGAGGTAATCGACCACGTACCGTCCGTTATACGCACGGCTGAGTTGTTCGGTGTGTAACAGGGCCTCCATCGCTCGGCACGATACCTTAATTGGGCTGATAGCAAAAGCATCCCATCAGGATTGGTGTCGCTACATTCGCAGCTGCTATGGAATCAGAATTCTCCACGATGCAGTTACACTTGTCTGTAGATTTAGCTAAACTAGACTAAGTCTAAAATTTGGGAGTACATTTCTCATGCATCAGGTCAACATGCACGAAGCCAAAAGCCAACTTTCCAAGCTGGTCGATGAGGTCCAGTCGGGTGAGGAGATCATCATCGCCAAATCGGGCAAACCGGTGGCGCGGCTGGTGCCCTACGAGGAACGCAAGACGCCTCGGAAACCCGGGCATTGGCAGTGGTAGGGTCTGGATCGCGGAGGACTTCGATGAAACGCCCATTGAGGTGATCGACGCCTTCGAGGGCAGGGAATGAACCTGCTGCTGGACACCCACATCCTGCTCTGGTGGTTGGTTGATGATCCACGTCTGGGACAGTCGACTGAGGGATATGATTGCCGATCCTGGCACGGGTATTGATCAGCGCCGCCACCGTCTGGGAGATCGGCATCAAGCAGGACCTCGGTAAGCTGAAGGTTCCTGAATCCGTCCTACCTGCCATCCAGAATGGAGGCTTCGAGGAGCTGCCGATCACCGGGCGGCATGCCGAACTGGCGGCCCGTCTGCCCGATCACCACCGTGATCCCTTCGACCGGATGCTGATCGCCCAGGCCATCTCGGAAGGACTGGTCCTGGTAACCGGCGACAAACGCATCGAGGGCTACGATCTGGCTTTCATGAAGCATTGAATTCTGATTCTCCGAGTTTGTCGCGACTTACTTTATTCTGATTTTTTATACAGAATTTCGAGTAACTATTTTGCAGTTAATCGGCATCGACACCGGCGGTACCTTCACCGACTTCGTGTTGTTCGAAGCGGGCCGGCTGCGCGTCCATAAGGTGCTCTCCACGCCAGAGGCGCCGGAGCGGGCGATCCTGCAGGGCCTGCGCGACCTGGGGGTCGATCCTCAGGACTTGCGGGTGGTGCACGGCTCCACCGTGGCCACCAATGCGGCGCTGGAGGGCAAGGGGGTGCGCACGGCCTATATCAGTAACCGGGGCCTGGGAGACCTGCTCACGATTGGCCGTCAGGCGCGTCGGGAACTGTACAACCTGCAGCCGCCGCCGTCGACCCTGCCGGTGCCCCCGGCAGCTCTGTCTGGAGACCGGCGGGCGGCTGGCGTGCGGATGGATCGCATCGGTCGAACCGCTAACGGAGGAGGATCTGCAGAATCCTGCACGCGACGGCTGCTGCGAGCTGGCTCCGCATGCGGTGGCGATCAATCTGCTCTTTGCCTATCTGGATGACGACGGCGAGCGCCGCATCGAAGCCGTGGTCCCGGACGGGATCTTCATCTCCCGCTCCTCGGCGGTGCTGCCTCAGGTGGGGGAGTACGAACGGGGCATCGCCACCTGGCTGAACAGCTGGCTGGGCCCGCTGGTGGAGGGTTATATCCGACGGCTCTGCGCCGGTCTGCCCGGGGCCCGGGTGGCGGTGATGCAGAGTTCGGGGGAGGCGATCGCCGCGGAGCAGGCCGCCCACCAGGCGGTGCGCATGCTGCTCTCGGGTCCTGCGGGCGGACTGGTAGGCGCGGGCTACGTAGCGGCCGCGTCCGGCCGCACTCGTCTGCTGAGCTTCGACATGGGCGGCACCTCGACGGACGTGGCCCTGCTCGATGGCGCCCCGCGTCTGACCCGGGAGGGACGCATCGGTCCCTGGCCGGTGGCGGTGCCGATGGTGGACATGCACACCATCGGCGCCGGCGGCGGCTCCATCGCCCGGCTCGACAGCGGCGGCATGCTGCAGGTGGGGCCGGAGTCCGCCGGTGCCGCGCCGGGGCCTGCCTGCTATGGTCAGGGCGGCGTCGAGCCCACGGTTACGGATGCCAATCTGCTGCTCGGACGCCTGCGGGCGGATGCCTTCCTGGGCGGGCGCATGCGGCTCGATCCGGCGGCGGCGCGCAATGCCCTCGAGCGGCTGGCGCAAGCCATGGGGCAGACTGTGGAGGAAACGGCCCTGGGCATCGTGCGGATCGCCAACGAGCACATGGCCCGGGCCTTGCGGGTGATCTCGGTGCAGCGGGGCGTGGACCCGCGGGGCTTCACCCTGGTCTCTTTCGGTGGTGCCGGAGGGCTGCATGTGTGCGCCCTGGCGGACGCCCTGGGGATGCGCTCTGCGCTGGTGCCGGTGCAGGCCGGGGTGTTGTCGGCCCTGGGCATGCTGGTGGCGCGACCGGGCCGTCAGCGGCTGCGCACCCGGCTGGGCCTGCTCGCGGAACTCGATGAAACCCGGCTCCAGCAGGAACTGGAGCAACTGGCGGCGGGCGGTGTCTCCGAGCTGCTGCGGGAGGGTCTGGCGCGCGCGGAGATCGCTATCGACTACTCGGTGGATCTGCGCTATCTGGGCCAGTCGTATACCCTGAATCTGCCCTGGCAGGGGTGTGGCGCTAGCGAGGCTGCGTTCCACCGGCTGCATGAGGCGCGCTACGGTCACCGCATGGACGTCCCGGTGGAGCTGGTGAATCTGCGGGTCGGCCTGGAAGGCACAGGTCCACAGATCGAGCTGGGTTCACGCCGTCCGGCCCAGCCTGCCGCGGTCCCGCGTGACTGGGTGGCATTGTCCGGGCTGGCGGCGGCGGTGGCCTGCTACGAGCGGGAAGAGTTGGCGCTGGACCAACAGATCGCAGGTCCCGCGCTGATCACCGAGACGGTCTCCACCACCTGGATCGAACCCGGTTGGTTCTGTCGTGTCGACCGTTGGGCAATCTGCTGCTGGAAAAGCTGGATCATGACCCTCAGCTGTCGCTGACGCCTGGAGCGCCTGCTGTTCGCAAAGGCCTTCGCGCTGGCGTTGAGGTAGATATTGACGATCTCCTCGTCACTGACGCCTTCGAACCTGGCGGCATCCAAGTCCTGAAACTCATAGGCCCGGGCGCAGCGCAGGGCCTTGCCGGCGATGCCCTCGTGATTCCAGCAGGGCGGCGCGGAGTTCGTCGGACAGGGCCAGATCCTCGACGATTTCAGCCAGGGGACGGTCCATCAGCAGGTCGAGGATCGAGAGCAGACCGACAGTGAAACCTGTTTCCTGGCGGATAAGCGCCATGCGTCGCCACCAACTGTTCGCACATATGCGCGCGCACCAGCGCCGTAGTGAAATGGGCCTGTGGATTTGGAATCCAGGCGACTCATGGCCAACAGGCTGGTCCAGCCCCGAATACGGGCCATGCCCATGAAGATGACGGCCTTGCTGATCGAGGTGACCTTACGGGAGCATGCCGATGGCGGCGGAGTTGATGTAGCGCAGGATCTTATAGCTGAGGCTGGCGTCCTGGGTGATGAGTCGCTCCAGCTCCTTGATGGTGACATTGGGATTGTTCAGTTCCGCTATGAGCCGCAGCACAATCAGCTGATTTTCATCCAGCCGCTTGCCCTGGATCACCTTGGGGCGTGAGAAGTGGTAGCCCTGGAAGTAATCGAAACCCAGTTCCAGCAGTTGCTGATACTCCTCCTGGGTTTCGACCTTTTCCGCCAACAGTTTTAAACCATGCGCCTTGAGTTTCGGTATCCCCTCCCGTATGGTCTCAAGGGACAAGGCAGGGACCTCGATCTTGATGATGTCGACCAGAGTGCAGGAGAGGATCCCAGCTCACCTCAAAGGTATAGTCGTCAAGGGCCAACAGATGTCCGCTCTCGGACAGCTCGCGCACGGCCTGTACCAGGTGCTCGTCGACCGGTATGTCTTCCAGCAGTTCCATCACCACCCGTTCCTTCTCGAAGGGCAGTTCGCGGCGCTCCAGGATGAACTTGCGGGTCAGATTCACGAACACCAGATGGGGGCCGGCGATCGCTCCAGACCGATCTCCATGAAAGTATTCAGCAACACCATCGAGGTGGCGCTGTCGCCATCCGAAAGTGGGAGATGTTGACAGCTGTTCTTGCAGCCCGGAACGGAACAGCAGTTCGTAGGCATAAACATTCATGCGGCGGTCGAAGATCGCTTGCCGGCCGATATAGATGTCCCGCATACTCGTAGCGGCGGGGGGTGATCGATACATTTCTCCATGCCCTAGTAAGCGTCCATGCCGGTCGAAAGTTTACCGTCAAACGGGCACTGGCCGAGCAAAAGAAAACCCGCCATAGAGGCGGGTTTTCCTGAATCCCAGTGGTGCTTGCAAGGTCTATTTGATCTTGCCTTCCTTGTACATGACGTGCTTACGAACCTTGGGGTCGAATTTCTTGATTTCCATCTTACCCGGCATGTTTTTCTTGTTCTTGGTGGTCGTATAGAAATGTCCGGTGCCGGCACTGGAGATGAGTTTGATCTTGTCACGCATGGTTCAGACCTCCTTATAGACTTTTTCGCCGCGACCGCGGATCTCGCTCAGCACGCTGTCGATACCCTTCTTGTCGATGATGCGCATGCCCTTGGTGGAGACACGCAGACGTACCCAGCGGTTCTCGCTCTCAACCCAGAAACGATGGGTATGCAGATTGGGCAGAAAACGGCGTCTGGTCTTGTTGTGAGCATGGGAAACGTTGTTTCCGGTAATCGGACGCTTACCGGTTACCTGGCAGACTCTTGACATGGCGAAAACCTCAAAAATTAACTCTGGGCCGAAAGAGCGCGGATTTATAGCAGACTGGGGCGGTGGAGGCAAGTTCCAGTCTGTGCTAAAGCCTGCAACAGATTCGGATCGCGTTGACGGGCAGCAGTGCCTCCCCGGTTCAGATCAGCCCCCGTTCAGCCAGCGACACCGGTTCCCCGTCGCCAATCACGAAATGGTCCAGCACCCGGATATCCACCAGCGCCAGCGCATCGCGCAGGCGCTTCGGTGATACGGCGATCCGCCTCACTGGGTTCGGCGACCCCGGAGGGGTGGTTGTGGGCCAGGATCAGGGCGGCGGCGTTGTGCTCGAGGGCCCGTCTGACCACCTCCCGCGGGTGCACGCTGGCGCCATCGATGGTGCCGCGGAACAGCTCTTCGAACTCGATGACCCGATGACGGTTGTCCAGAAACAGACAGGCGAAGATCTCGTAGGGATAATGGCGTAGTTTCGCCTGCAGGAAACGGCGCGATGTCCGCCGGGTTGGTCAGGGCCGCGTCGCGGCACAGATCCTCATGCAGATAGCGGCGCCCCATCTCCAGGACGGCCTGGAGTTGGGCGTACTTGGCCGCTCCCAGGCCGCTGCTGCGACAGAAGCGTTGCTGATCGGCGCCGAGCAATTTTCTGAGTCCTCCGTATTCGCTGCAGAAGATCCCGGGCCAGATCCACGGCGGTCTTGCCGGCCACGCCGGTGCGCAGGAAGATCGCCAGCAGTTCCGCGTCGGAGAGGGCGTCGGCGCCCCGCTGCAGCAGTTTTTCCCGAGGTCGTTCCTGGGCGGGCCAGTCGGTGATGGACATGCAGGACTCCCTGTCTGTTCGATCGTTCGCCTCATTCTAGACCAGGGTACCGAAGTTTTCTGGAGCGCAGGGTTTGAGTTAGTGTTCACTCTTTACGCATATCGAATGATTGTTAGATTCCGGCCGGTTGGGGTACTCTTATCGCCAATAAATCGTCACGGGTGCAAAGATTGATGTCATCCCTGGAAGGAAAAAATCTTCTGTTGGGTGTGACCGGCGGCATTGCCGCCTATAAAAGTGTGGTGCTGCTGCGCGTCCTTCGGCAGTCCGGCGGCACGGTGCGGGTGGTGATGACCGCGGCGGCACAGGCTTTTGTCACACCCCTGACCTTTCAGGCCTTGTCGGGACAACGGGTGTACACGGAGCTGCTGGATCAGAGAGCAGGAAGCGGCCATGCAGCATATCGAGCTGGCCCGCTGGGCCGATCTGATCCTGGTGGCGCCGGCCAGCGCCGACTTCATGGCCCGCTTGGCGCAGGGTCTGGCCGATGACCTCCTGACGACCCTCTGTCTGGCCTCCACCGCCCCCATCGCACTGGCTCCCGCCATGAACCGGCAGATGTGGCTCAATGCGGCGACCCAGGCGAACTGCCGGCGCCTTGCCGGCAGGGGGGTGCTGGATCTGGGGTCCCGAGGAGGGGTTGCAGGCCTGCGGCGAGAGTGGCCCGGGCCGGATGTTGGAGGCGGAGACGTTGCAGCAGCGGGTCGTGGCCTTTTTTACGCCCGGTCCCCTGCTCGGGGTGCGGGTATTGGTGACCGCCGGTCCCACCCGGGAGCCGATCGATCCGGTGCGTTTCATCGGTAACCGCAGTTCCGGCAAGATGGGATTCGCACTGGCGGCTGCGTTGCAGTCGCTCGGGGCGAAGGTCTGTCTGGTCAGTGGGCCGGTCACGTTGCCGACCCCGGTCGGGCTGGTGCGAGTGGATGTGGAGACTGCGGCCGAAATGCACCGTGCGGTGATGGCCAGAGTTGAAGATTGCGATATCTTCATCGGCGTAGCCGCCGTGGCTGACTATCGGCCGGACCCGCCGGCGACGCACGGAAGCTCAAGAAATCGAACGAACCTCTGCAACTGGCTCGCTGGTGCCGAATCCCGATATCCTTGCCGAGGTAGCCGCACGAGAAGGGGGGCCATTTACGGTCGGGTTCGCGGCAGAGACCGAACAGCTCGAAGCCTATGCGGAGACCAAACGCACCGTCAAAGGTCTCGACCTGATTGCCGCCAATCAGGTAGGGGGCAAGCTGGGTGGTTTCGAGTCCGACGAAAATGCGCTCCTGCTGATCTGGCAAGGTGGACGTGAATGGTTACCGATGATGACCAAGGATTTACTGGCTCACGCCCTGGCGGAAAAGATTGCACAACAGTATCTGACAACCGTTCAAATAACCCATTCCTGACCATGTCAGGGCGCGAGGACCCGCCTGGAGCAACTCGCAGGTGACGAACGTTGAGGATGCAACAGGTAGTTTCGACGCTTTCAAACATTGAGATATCGGCTATGAAACAGGATGCAATGCGGCACAAGGGAACATGGAATGGATAAACCGGGGCATGGCCTGCGCTGGTATTGGGCGGTCGCGGTGACCGGCATGGCAGTGTTCACCCTGGGTGTCTGGTGGTTGATCTACCTGCAGCTGCACGGCCTCGAGAAGGACTTGACCGGCAGACAGGTGCGCTCAGCCGCCGAAGCGGTGATGGGAAGACTTTCCGAGATCACCCGAATTCGTAAGCAACTGCTGAGTGCTCTGGCCAACGATCCCGCCCTGGTCGACTATTTCAAAGAGCACGGAACGAAACGGCGCTGCAGCAAAGAGCGGCGCAGCTGAAAAAATTGATCCCGGATGCGCTGCAGGTGCGATTACTGCCGCTGGGCATCACCGAACCGAATACCGATCTGACTCCCCACCTGGGTTTCGCCTCCCTCGAACAGTTGCGCACAGGCGGAGCGTCGAGTCGGTGTCTTGCCGGCCGAGGTACATCAGTTCGGCACCCCGCAACAACATATCAGCATGGTCACGAGCGTGCGGGAACATGGTGTCGGATCTGCGGTAGGGCTTATCCATGTGGCTTTCCCCATCACCGAACTGCAAGCGGCGCTGGACAGCGTGCAGGACTATGGTGGTCGCGTGGAGGTGCAGCAAGTGGCGCCGCAGTAGGACACCCTGAGGCTGGCGCAGAAAGGGCCGGAGCTGGCGAATAAGACACCCGAGGGCAGCCTGACGGTGCTCGGCAGTATCTGGCAGGTCGCCTACTGGTCCAGCGGCAATCGTTGGATGAATCTGCAAAACGGCCTGTTTTTTATGGGTGGGCTGGCCTTGATGGTGTTTATCGCCGGACTCTTATATTTCCTCGCGGAGCAGATCCGCAAGGCATTGAAGCGGGATCAGCGCAGCATCGTCTCCCTGGTCGAAGGGCTGCTGATGGGGCGGCCGCCAAAACACCATCTGGCACAGTTGGCCGAGATCCAGCCGACCCTGGATGTCTTGCATCATCAGATCAAGGAGCATCGGGTGCGGGTGGCGGAACTGCAGAAAGGCGCCTCTCCCTTTACTTCCAGCCTGGAAACGGCGGGTATTGCGGTTACCCAAAAGTCGACCGATACCCAGCTCATGGCCGCGGTCTCCCATGAAGCCGTGGAACTGTCGGCGACGATCTTCCGCGCCTATGATATCCGCGGTATCGTGGGGGACACCCTGACGAGCGAAGTGGTCAATCTGCTGGGTCAGAGCATCGGCAGTGAAATCTTCGAGAAAGGCCTGCAGAGTGTGGTGGTGGGACGCGACGGGCGTGAATCCAGCGAGGCCCTGCACAGCGCCCTGATCGCCGGCCTGCAGGCCACAGGTCGGGAAGTGATCGATGTGGGCCTGGTGCCCACACCGCTCCTCTATTTCGCCGCCCACGTGTTGCACGGGGATAGCGGCGTGATGCTGACCGGTAGCCACAATCCAAAAGATTACAATGGCTTGAAGATCGTCGTGCAGGACGAGAGCCTCACGCCTGAAGAGATTCAGGCTCTGCGCAAGCGCATCGATGAGGGGCAATTACTGCAGGGTGCGGGCTCGTTCGATTCCCGGGAGATCATCCCGGAATACATCGAGCGAATCGTGTCGGATATCCGGCTCGCCCGCCCGATGAAGGTGGTCATCGATTGTGGCAACGGGGCGGCCTCGGTGGTAGCGCCGGAACTCTATCGTCAGTTGGGCTGCGAGGTGATCGAGTTGTTTTGCGAGGTGGACGGGAGCTTTCCGAATCATCATCCCGATCCCGGCCAACCCAAGAACATGCAGGCCTTGCAAGAGGCCGTGCTGGAGCATCAGGCCGACATCGGTTTCGCCTTCGATGGGGATGGAGATCGCATTGGTGTGGTGGATTCCGCAGGCAAGCTGATCTGGCCCGACCGTCTGTTGATGTACCTGGCCATCGACATCCTGACCCGGGAGCCGGGTGGGGATATCATCTATGACGTGAAATGCACCCGACATCTGGCCAATGTCGTGCTCTCCAACGGGGGCCGGCCCCTGATGTGGAAGAGCGGACATTCCATGCTGAAGGCGAAGTTGAAAGAGACCAATGCCCTGTTGGCGGGCGAATTCAGCGGTCATATCATCTTTTCCGAACGTTGGTATGGCTTCGACGATGGCCTCTATACCGGAGCCCGTTTGTTGGAGATCCTGGCTCTCGACTATCGCACCAGTGCGGAGGCCTTCGCCGAATTACCGGAGGGTGTTGCAACCCCCGAGTACAGTCTGCCGCTGCAGGAAGGGCAGAGTCGTAGGATCATGGAGACGCTGGACAAGCAGCCTGATATCCCGGGTGCCCGTACTGTCAAGATCGATGGCTTGCGGGCCGAATTCGAGCAGGGCTGGGGGCTGGTCCGTGCCTCCAATACCGCGCCCGCGCTCTTGTTCCGTTTCGAATCGGATACCGCCGAGGGGCTGGAGCAGGTGCAAGGGGTCTTCCGGGAGTTGATGGCCAAGATCGATCCCGCCCTCAAGCTGCCGTTTTAACGGCTTGCCTACGGGCGGGCGACCCGGCGACCAGCGATGGAACTGAATGAACGCAATATGATAAACAAACTCACTGAAGAAGAAGATCGAAGACTATGACCCTCACGACAGAACAGGCGCGTAATGTCGCCCACGTACTGAATGCCGCGCTGCCCTACATTCAGCGTTTCAGCGGCAAGACCATCGTCATCAAATATGGCGGCAACGCCATGGTGGATGAAGCCCTGAAAAACAGCTTCGCGCGGGATGTGGTGTTGATGAAGCTGGTCGGTATCAATCCGGTAGTGGTGCATGGTGGCGGACCGCAGATCGCTGAGCTGCTTAACCGCCTGGGTAAGAATTCTGAATTCGTCCAGGGCATGCGGGTTACTGACAGCGAGACCATGGACGTGGTGGAGATGGTGCTGGGGGGCCTGGTGAACAAGGAGATCGTCAACTCTGATCAATCGGGCCGGGGGATCAGCCGTGGGCCTGACCGGCAAGGATGGGGATCTGATCCGGGCCAGAAAGATGATGATCAGCCGTCAAGGGCCGGAACTGGATGTCCCCGAGATCATCGATATCGGTCACGTGGGCGAGGTGGAGAGCATCGACGTCAGCGTAGTGGACATGCTGGTGCACGGTAATTTCATCCCGGTGATCGCCCCCATCGGGGTCGGTGAGGACGGTAAATCCTATAACATAAATGCCGATCTGGTGGCCGGCAAGGTGGCGGAGGTGATGCAGGCGGAGAAGCTGATTCTGCTCACCAATACGGCCGGTTTGCTGGACCAGGATGGGGCGTTGCTCACCGGGCTGACCGCCGATCGGGTGGACCAGTTGATCGCCGACGGGACCATTCATGGCGGTATGCTGCCCAAGATCGACTGCGCCCTGGAGGCGGTCAAGTCCGGTGTTAACAGCTCCCACATCATTGATGGGCGGGTCGAGCATGCGGTATTGCTCGAGCTGTTCACCGACGAAGGGGTGGGGACCCTGATCCGGCGGCGGTAAGATGTCTAAGGTTCCACGCAAGCAGCTGATTCTCGAGTCTCTGGCCAGGGAACTGGAGTTGAATCCGGGCGGACGAATCACCACCGCCTCCCTGGGGCGCGCGGCCGGTATCTCGGAGGCCGCCCTCTATCGCCATTTCGCCAGCAAGGCGAAGATGTTCGAAGGGCTGATCGATTTCGCCGAAGAAAACATCTTTGCCCGCATCAATCAGATCATGCAGGAGGAGGCGGATACCCGCCGGCGTTGCGGTCAGCTACTCTACCTGTTGCTGGCCTTTTCGGATCGGAATCCGGGCATTACCCGGGTGCTGTTGGGCGACGCCCTGGTGGGAGAGACGGAGCGCCTATTGGTCCGGGTCGGACAATTTTTCGCCCGCCTGGAGCTGCAGTTGCGCCAGATTCTGCGCGAGGGCGAAGCGCGGGAAGGCCGGGCCAGCGAGCCGGGCGCCACGGTGCTGGCCAACCTGCTGCTGGCGATCGTGGAGGGGCGCATGCATCAATATCTGCGCAGCCGCTTCAAGGCTTCGCCACTGGATCAGTGGGAGGAACAGTGGCTGCTGTTGCAGGCCTGTCTGTTCAAAGATTGACCGATCTGCAGGGTGCATGCCCGGCGACAGCCGCTGGCTGAGCATCAATCGCATTCGATCCGATAAAGATCAATCCGCGAAGGCAGGCAAAGGTTCACTTAGCGCTGCCTGGAAGCCCTGTTTGATGTTTTCCACCGCTTCGCTCTTGCAGAACTTGGCCCCTTGCGGCGAATCCTTACACTGCAGATCCAGGAAGATCAGGGTATTGCCCTGCTTCGAATCCCGGATGCGTGACAGGGTGATGCTGATATCATTCTCATTGGCGGCGCCGCTGCTCATGATGATGTTTTCCGCATCCATCGTGATCGGCGTGGTGTTGTATTCTTTCATATAGGCCCTGGCCCGCAGCCAGGGTTTTTCGCAGAGGGCATCTTCACCACAGTCGTAGACGTTCTTCAGGGCCTCGATCAGGCTCTCCGATGCCTCTTGCAGGGGATCGTTGCTCTGTTCCAGTTGCTTGAGTTCCCGGAAGCGTTTCTGATCCTTGGCGAAGGCCATGCGGATGCGATCCTTGTCGTGTTCCCGATTGACGATGGACTGATAGGCGTCTTTCAAAGCCTGGTTCTTGTCTTCGATCTCATCTTTGAATTTAGCCGAAACCATTTTGCCACTGAGTTCCCGGGCGGCGGCTTGACGTTGCAACTCTTCCAGGCTTGTCTTGAGGCGTTTGATATTGGCGTGAGTGATCTTGATGTAGGCATCGATGGCCTGCAGCTGACCGTCACGAGTCATGATGATGTCGTCTTCCGTGCGGAAGGTGCGCAGCAGTACCCGGTCTTCCGTGCGTTGTTTCTCGATCAATTGCTGGCGCTCGCGCCGCAGGCGTTCTACCTCTTGTTCCTGTTTGAGCTGTTCCAGGGTTTTAGCGGCGTCCACTTGATTGATTGTCACACCGTGCTCATCCAAAGCGCTGTGGGCCCGCTTGGCATCCACCGGAGGGAGTCGGTCGGAGTAATGCACCCGCCCTTCCTCGTCGACCCATTTGTAAAGTTTGCTACCGAGGGCGGCTAGGGGAAGGCAAGCAATAAACAGGAGAAAAACTGTCAGGATCGGGTTAAAACGCATCGGCCGAATTGTCTCAAGTGTCCGGGGAGAATAGAAGTTTTCCGTTGGTTCAGGCCTTAATTCAGTCTCTTGAATTATACTGCCTGGTCCATGCTATAGGATAGTGGCTCTGTGGAACAGTTCACCCTTTTCGTAATTTCTTTCCTGGCCAATCTGTTTTCGGCCTTCTCTGGTGGTGGGGCAGGACTGGTGCAACTGCCGGTGTTGATCTTTCTCGGGCTGCCGTTCGGGGTCGCATTGGCGACCCACAAGCTGGCCGCGGTTGCCCTGGGCGTGGGTGCCACGCTCCGTCATCTGCGCAATAGCGGACTCGAGCGACAGTTCGTGCTGTTCATGCTGATTGCTGGTATCCCCGGTGTAGTGCTGGGCGCCAGTCTGATTCTGCAGGTGCCGGATCGGCTGGCGGAGATTGCCTTGGGCATGCTTACCCTGGGCCTTGGTATCTATTCGTTTTTTCACCGCAGTCTGGGTCAGAAATATGTGCCTCTGCACCGGAACCGACGGGGCTATCTGACGGGGGGAGTGGGGTTGTTTATGATCGGCATACTCAATGGCTCGCTCACCTCCGGTACCGGCCTGTTCGTGACCCTCTGGCTGGTGCGCTGGTTTGGACTCGACTATCGACGCGCGGTGGCCCATACGCTGGTATTGGTGGGGGTGTTCTGGAACATCGCCGGGGCTCTCACCCTGGGCATGCTCGGGGATATCCAATGGGCCTGGCTGCCGGTGCTGT
Source organism: uncultured Gammaproteobacteria bacterium (assembly GCA_963716875.1). Lineage (GTDB taxonomy): Bacteria > Pseudomonadota > Gammaproteobacteria > Chromatiales > Chromatiaceae > JASJBU01. The sequence continues at coordinate 98,124 of CAVQUR010000015.1, read as the reverse complement.
TGCTGGGTTCGCTGCTGGGCGGTTATCTGGGCGCCCATCTCTCCATCGTCAAGGGCAACCGCTGGATCAAGCGCGGCTTCGAACTCGTCACCCTGCTGGTAGGCGCTAAGCTGATTTGGGGGTGAGCCGCGACCGTTGGTCCAGTGGACCAACGCAGCGCGGTGAACGCCCAGCCATGGATTGGCTGGGCCGGGACTAAAAAAGAACGCAAATGTCTCGCCAGGGATGGCAAGACGTGACTTTCTTAATGGAAGCACCGTTGGTCCAGTGGACCAACGCAGCGCGGTGAACGCCCAGCCATGGATTGGCTGAGCCGGGACTAAAAAAGAACGCAAATGTTTCGCCAGGGATGGCAAGACGTGACTTTCTTAGAGAAAGCACCGTTGGTCTAGTGGACCAACGCAGCGCGGCTGCGCTTAAACCCCATACTGTTCCCGATAGGCGCGGATACGCGCAAGGGATTCCACCGAGTCCGGTTTCTGCTCCAGATACTCGATCAGCTGTTGCAGACGCACGATGGCGGTGACCGGTATATTGTAGTCGCCCTCTACCTCCTGAATCGCGGAGCGTTCGCCCTGGCCGCGTTCCTGGCGGTCGAGGGCGATCACCACCCCGGCGGGGATTGCGTTGAGGCCTTGGATGATCTCCACCGACTCCCGCACCGAAGTCCCCGCCGAGATCACGTCGTCGATGATCATCACTCTGCCCTCCAGGGCATGGCCGACAATAACTCCGCCTTCGCCATGGTCCTTCGCCTCCTTGCGATTGAAGGCATAGGGCACATCCAGCCCATGCTGATCATAGAGGGCGGCAGCAGTCACAGCAGCCAGAGGAATACCCTTGTAGGCCGGGCCGTAGAGCACGTCGAATGCGATGCCGGAATCGACGATCGCTTGGGCGTAGTAGCGCCCCAGGCGCGCCAGGCTGGCGCCGGTATTGAACAGACCGGCATTGAAGAAATAGGGGCTGATGCGGCCCGACTTGAGGGTGAATTCACCAAAGCGCAGCACCCCCACGTCGAGGGCGAAATCGAGAAATTCCCGTTGATATGCCTGCATGGATTAGGGTCCCTGGTTGGAAGCAAACTTCCATTGTAACCCGTAACCCACAATGAGGGGATTCTCAGTGGTTCTCCAGTATGCCCTTGTACTCGATGAACTCGACGATCCGCTACCGGCCGGTGCCCCTGCAGGGGGTCATGTCGATCACGTTGAGTGTCAAAACAGACTTCCGGGGATGCAATACTGAATGCAGTCGGAATGACAATCTAAAGAGGATTTATCTACCACCTTGTTTTCGGTAGAAACTCATAATATTGGCTAGAGAATGCCTAAATCCATGCCCGTTAGATCTAGCAGGTAACCGTTTCAAGATTGACCTCAGAATCCAGTAATACTATATTCGTGTTACTTTTTCGCATGAGGTTTTATGTGATGCGCGTAACCAGCAAAGGTCAAGTGACCATACCCAAAAATATTCGGGAAACTTTGGGGATTACTCCCGAATCGGAAGTGGAATTCAGAGAAGAAAACGGGAAGGTTTATCTGGTTAAGTCTGGCGCAGCAACGAAAACCCACAGATTCAACAAACTGCGTGGTATCGCATCGGTCAGGCTATCCACGGATGAAATCATGGAGCTTACCAGGGATTCATAATGGAAGGGGTGTTGGTCGACTCCTGTATTCTTTTGGATCTATTTACCGATGATCCCGTATGGGGCGAATGGTCCGAACACATCCTGGAAACCCATAGCCAAACCAATTCCTTGTACATCAATTCGATGGTCTATACGGAGGTTTCCATAGGCTTTGAACGCATTGAGGAGTGGGAGGAAGCCATTTCAGGGCTTGGTCTCAAGGTGTTAGAGATTCCACGAGAGGCGTTGTTTTTAGCTGGCAAGGTTTTCTTGAAATATCGCAAAAACAAGGGAACGAAGACTTCTCCCTTGCCCGATTTCTTTATTGGTGCACATGCTTCCGTATCAAATCTCCACCTGATAACCCGTGATCCAGCACGATACAAAACTTACTTTCCACGGGCAGGATTGATTATTCCTGAGCATTAAAAAGTAGTTTCAGATTGTTGGAATGTTAGATCCGACTTCTTCTGAATATTTTCACGCTTCAGGATTGGCGAGCAGATGGTTCAGCATCCCCTCATGTCTGATGAAGTCGATGATCTCCTTCAGTCCGGTGCCCTCGCGCAGATTGCTGAACACGAAGGGCTGTTCGCCGCGCATGCGCCGGGCGTCCCGCTCCATCACCTCCAGAGAAGCGCCCACGTAGGGGGCCAGATCGATCTTGTTGATCACCAGCAGATCGGAGCGGGTAATGCCAGGCCCGCCCTTGCGCGGGATCTTCTCGCCTTCGGCCACGTCGATCACGTAGATCGTGAGGTCCGCCAGTTCCGGGCTGAAGGTGGCGGAGAGGTTGTCGCCGCCGCTTTCGATGAACACCAGGTCCAGGTCGGGGAAGCGCCGTTGCAGGTCCTCCACCGCCGCCAGGTTCATGGAGGCGTCCTCGCGGATCGCGGTGTGCGGACAACCGCCGGTCTCCACCCCGATGATGCGCTCCGCCGCCAGGGCCTGGCTGCGGATCAGGAACTGGGCGTCCTCCTGGGTGTAGATGTCGTTGGTCACCACCGCCAGTTGGTAGACGTCGCGCAGGGTCTTGCACAGGGCATCCAGCAGGGCGGTCTTGCCGGAGCCCACCGGGCCGCCGACCCCGACACGCAGGGGGGACTGCTTTTCTGTCATCGATACGAATCCTCTAAGAGCGAAATAAGCGGGTGTACTGGGTCTCATGGCGGCTGCTGGCAATCGCCAGGGCCGGGTTGGCGGCACCGATCTCGTCGTCCCTTAGCTGTACTGGCGAGAGGCAGCAACGTCGGTATCATGGGCGCCAGCCGTTGCAGCACCTGCTGGCCCTGGGTCTGGCCCAGGGGTATGAGTTTGACCGCCGCCAGCACCAGGTTCTCCAGCCAGCTCCAGACATAGCCCAATGATGCCTGTTCGACGGGGATGCCCCAGCGGCAGGCGGCAAAGGCGAAACCGGCCAGCTGTGCTTCGGCCAGGGCGGTCTTCCATGGTTCGCTGCCGGACAGCTCCAGCCTCACCAGCAGATCCGCCAGGGCCCGGCCCCGGTTGCGCTCTTCCAGACGCAGTTCGGCGGTCTCCCGGCAGGCCAGCAGGAAGGCGCTCCATTGCTGCAGGGCTGCCAGATCGTCCTGTTCCACCGCGGCATACATCCGCATCAGTACCGAAAGATCCAGCTGAGCGATGGTGGTTAGCAATTGATCCGCCAGCCAGGCCTCGAGCTCGGTCGCGGTCTTGATCCAGCCGCACTCCACCGCCCACTCGATGCCCTGGGAGTAGGTGAAGCCCCCCACCGGCAGGCTGGGGCTGACCAGCTGGAGCAGCCGCAGCAGCGCCAGGTCCGGCTCAGTGGCTGTGATGGGCTTGGCCATGTGCATCGTAGGCGCCGACTTCCGGTTCGAAAGGGGCCTGGCGCACGCTCACCGTCAGGCCCAGGCCATGCAGCATCTCGTCCAGCACATGATCGTGCCGGTATCGCAGCAGACCCGCTTCGATCTGCAGCGGCACATGCCGATTGCCCAGGTGATAGCAGGCCCGGGCGAGTTGCAGGGGGGTCGTCGCAGCGGACCTCGGAGACCGTCTCGGGGGCGGCCCGCACGAGCACCGCCGAGCCATCCTCCGCGATCAGGTAGTCCCCGTCCCGCAGGCTGCTGCCCCGGGGCAGGAACAGCCCGGCCTCGCGGCCGTCGTCCAGGGTCACCCGCAGCCGGCTCTTGGCCCGGCTCTCCAGAGGCAGGGTCAGGGTGGCGCTGATATCCACAGGTGCATCGGCCTTTCGTATGAAACGGAGCATGTTCAGAACAGGAAGTAGCGCTGGGCCAGGGGCAGCTCGACCGCCGGCTCACAGGTCAGCAGTTCGCCGTCCGCGCGCACCTGGTAGGTCTGTGGGTCCACCTCGATCCTGCGGCTGATAGTCGTTGAGGCGCATGTCGGCCTTGCCGAGCCGGCGGCAACCCTTCACCACCCCGATCAGGTTCTTCAGCCCCAGCTGTTCATGCACCCCGGCTGCCAGTGCGGCAGTGGACAGGAAGCTCATGGTGGTGGCGGATCGCGCCCCGCCCAAGGCCCCGAACATGTTGCGGTAGTGCACCGGCTGGGGGGTCGGGATGGAGGCGTTGGGATCCCCCATGGGGGCGGCGGAGATCATCCCGCCCTTGAGGATCAGGCTCGGCTTGACGCCGAAGAAGGCCGGTCGCCACAGCACCAGGTCGGCCAGCTTGCCCACCTCCACCGAGCCCACCTCGTGGCCGATGCCGTGGGTGATGGCCGGGTTGATGGTGTATTTGGCGATATAGCGTTTGACCCGTCCGTTGTCGTGCTCCGTCGGATCGCCGGCCAGACTGCCCCGCTGCACCTTCATCTTGTGGGCGGTCTGCCAGGTGCGGCAGATCACCTCGCCGACCCGGCCCATGGCCTGGGAGTCGGAGGCGATCATGGAGAAGGCGCCCAGGTCGTGCAGGATGTCCTCGGCGGCGATGGTCTCGCGGCGGATGCGGGACTCGGCGAAGGCCACGTCCTCGGCGATGGCCGGTGACAGGTGGTGGCAGACCATCAGCATGTCCAGGTGTTCGTCCACCGTGTTGACCGTGTAGGGCCGGGTCGGGTTGGTGGAGGAGGGCAGCACATTGGCCTGACCGCAGGCCTTGATGATGTCCGGGGCATGGCCGCCGCCGGCCCCCTCGGTGTGATAGGTGTGGATGGTGCGCCCCTGCATGGCCGCCAGGCTCTGCTCCACGAAACCGGACTCGTTGAGGGTGTCGGTATGGATCGCCACCTGCACATCCAGGGCGTCGGCCACCGTCAGGCAGTTGTCGATGGCGGCGGGGGTGGTGCCCCAGTCCTCGTGCAGCTTCAGGCCGATGGCCCCGGCCGCAATCTGTTCCTCCAGAGGCCGCGGCAAGCTGGCGTTGCCCTTGCCGAGAAAGCCCAGGTTCATCGGCAGGTCGTCGGCGGCCTGCAGCATGCGGTGGATGTTCCAGGGGCCGGGGGTGCAGGTGGTGGCATTGGTGCCGGTGGCCGGTCCCGTGCCGCCCCCCAGCATGGTGGTGACGCCGGACATCAGGGCCTCTTCCACCTGCTGCGGGCAGATGAAGTGGATGTGGCTGTCGATGCCCCCGGCGGTGAGGATCTGGCCCTCGCCGGCGATCGCCTCGGTGCCAGGTCCCACCAGGATGTTCACGCCGGGCTGCACGTCCGGGTTGCCGGCCTTACCGATGCCGGCGATGCGGCCGTTTTTAATGCCGATATCGGCCTTGACCACGCCCCAGTGGTCGAGGATCAGGGCGTTGGTGATGACCACATCCGCTACCTCGGCCGCCTCCCGCTGGCACTGGCCCATGCCGTCGCGGATCACCTTGCCGCCGCCGAACTTCACCTCGTCGCCGTAGACCGTGTGGTCCTGCTCCACCTCGATGAACAGCTCGGTATCCGCCAGGCGCACCCGGTCGCCGGTGGTCGGACCGTACATCTCCGCGTAGGCCTGTCTGCTGATTTTTGCCATGATATTGTTCCCCTCAGTCCAGTTTGCCCATCACCGCGGCATTGAAGCCGTAGACCTCGCGGCTGCCCGCATAGGCAACCAGCTCCACCTCGCGGGTCTGACCCGGTTCGAAGCGCACCGCGGTGCCGGCGGGGATGTTGAGGCGAAAGCCCCGGCTCGACTTCCGCTTGAACTGCAGGGCCGGATTGGTCTCGTAGAAGTGGTAGTGGGAGCCCACCTGGATCGGCCGGTCGCCGGTGTTGGCCACCGTCAGCGTCAGGGTCGGGCGGCCGGCATTGAGTTCGATTTCGCCAGGGGCGGCGAGGATTTCACCTGGGATCATATGGGGCTCCTCATCTCTTGGGATTTCCAAAGGGGAGAGGCGGAGTTCTGCCCTTCGGTGGCAAGCATAAATCGCATTTCTGCTCAGCCATCAAACAATAGGGTCATGCACGGTGACCAGCTTGGTGCCGTCCTGGAAGGTGGCCTCCACCTGTACCTCGTGGATCATCTCCGCTACCCCGTCCATCACCTGGTCGCGGCTGAGCAGGGTGCGGCCGTGATCCATCAGCTCCGCCACGCTACGGCCCTCCCGCGCACCCTCCAGGATGGCGCAGCTGATGTAGGCCATGGCCTCCGGATAGTTGAGTTTCAGACCTTTCTGCAGGCGCCGCTCCACCAGCAGGCCCGCGGTGAACAGCAGCAGCTTGTCTTTCTCCCGTGGGGTCAGCTCCATGGTGTGCTCCTCGTGTATTGTTGTTTGGCATTACTCCGAAACCCCTTCCCCCTTGAGGGAGAGGACCGGGATGGGGGTGAAAGTCCCCCTCTCAACTTCCCCCCGCCGGGGGGAGGAACTTTGGGTACAAACCAGCTTTTTCCTGATTATCTCTGTCATCTTCAAGTGGCCCAGATACGCGGCGGACAGGCCTCCCGCCCGAGCAGCAGGGGCCGCGCTGTTGTCCAGAGTCTGTGAAAAAGCCGGCGCGCCTCCTCAGTGGAGTCCCCAAGATAGCGGGCGACCAGCAGTTCACCCAGCAGGGTGAGGCCGAATACTCCCCGGTCCGGTTGCGGCAGAGCCGCGCGGGCCAATTCCAGGGCTTCTTGATCTGCGTTGGTAGCCAGCCAGGTGCCCACCACCGGATGATTGCGCAGACTGGCCGCACCGGACAAGTCTCGGGAGGTGTCGATGCGCCAGCGATCGATCAGCAGCGGTATCTGCTCTCGTGTCAGAGCGAGACGGAACTCGGCCGTACCCGGATCGAATCGTTCGTCGATCACCGGTCGGCCCAGACAATGGATCTCCCAGCCGATGAACTGGGCACTCGCATCGAGCCGGATCTCGCTATCCAGTCTCACGCGGGCGCCGGGAAACAGGATGTTCTCCTGGGGCAGCCACTCCAGGATGCCGCCGTTCACCTCGAGGGTCTGTCGCTGCTGGGCCTGCGGGCCGGCGCTGCGGTAGAACTTGCCCGCTCCCGGGGTGGTGAGCAGGGCATGGGCGCCGGCTTGGATATCCACCTCAATGTCTAATCGGTCGCCACCCACCACGCCGCCGGGCGGGTGCAATAGATAGACGTGGCAGGGCGCGCCTTCCGGATAAAAAGGACGCTGCACCTTGAGGGGGCCCAGGTGTTGCCGTTCCTTGAGCAGGGTCCTGTCCGGAGCGTCGCAAAAGCCCAGGTGGATGGCGGCCTGCCAGCCGGCCGGATGGTTATCTTGAGGATGCATTGTGGGCGCGGTCAGGTTCATGCGTCTCTTTTACACGGTCAGATACGCATTCACCAGCCGCTCGTGCAGCTCGGCCATTGCGCCGGTGGCTACCGCGCGGCCCCGGTCCAGGATACAGAAGCGGTCCGCCACGCGGCGCGCAAACGGCAGCTTCTGCTCCACCAGCAGCACGGTCAGCCCGATCTCTCGGTTGAGCCGGCAGATGATATCGCCGATCTCGTGTACGATGTTGGGCTGGATGCCTTCGGTGGGCTCGTCCAGGATCAGCAGCTTGGGGTCGAGTACCAGGGCGCGGCCGATCGCCAGCTGTTGCTGCTGGCCGCCGGACAGGTCGCCGCCGCGCCGGTTGAGCATCTGCTTGAGCACCGGAAAGAGTTCGAAGATGAACTCGGGCACCTTGCGCTGCCTGTCGCGCCGCGCCGGCAGGCCGATCTGCAGGTTTTCCTCCACCGTCAACAGCGGAAAGATCTGGCGCCCCTGGGGCACATAGCCGATGCCCAGATTGGCGCGCTTCTCGGCGGTGGTCTTCAACAGGTCGATGCCGTCGAACTGCATGCCGCCGTCGCGCACCGGCAGCAGTCCCATGATGCACTGCAGCAGGGTGGTCTTGCCGACCCCGTTGCGGCCCATGAGCACGGTGCACTGGCCGTGAAGGACTTCGAGGTTTAAATCCCAGAGGGTGTGGCTTTGGCCGTAGATATTGAGTTGAGTGCTGTTAACTTCCAACATAAAGATGCGATCTCTTGATATGTAGGTCGGATTAGCGTAGCGTAATCCGGCAATCGATTGATTTTGTTGGGTTATGCTTTCGCTAACCCAACCTACTTTTTCTATTCTCCCAGGTAGACCTCCACCACCCGCGGATCGTTCTGCACCTCGTCCATGCTGCCCTCCGCCAGCACGCTGCCCTGGTGCAGCACGGTGACCTTGTTGGCGATGGAGCGCACGAAGTCCATGTCGTGTTCCACCACCACCACCGAGTGCTTGCCGGCCAGGGAGGTGAGCAGTTCCGCGGTGCGGTCCATCTCCTGATGGGTCATGCCCGCCACCGGCTCGTCCACCAGCAGCAGGTGCGGGTCCTGCATCAGCAGCATGCCGATCTCCAGCCACTGCTTCTGGCCGTGGGACAGGGAACCGGCGCGCTGCAGTTGCAGCTCCTGCAGGCCGATCGTCTCCAGCACCTCCTGGATGCGGTCCCGCTGTTCGCCGCTGAGCCTGGCCCAGAGGATGGGCCAGACCCGTTTGTCGCCGGCCATCGCCAGTTCCAGGTTCTCGAACACGCTGTGCTGTTCGAACACCGTGGGCTTCTGGAACTTGCGCCCGATCCCCAGCTCGGCGATCTGCGGCTCGCTCAGGCGCAGCAGGTCGATGCTCTGGCCGAAGAAGGCCGTACCGCTGTCCGGTCGGGTCTTGCCGGTGATGATGTCCATCATGGTGGTCTTGCCGGCGCCGTTGGGACCGATGATGCAGCGCAGTTCCCCGGCGTCGATGTACAGGTTCAGGTTGTCGATGGCCTTGAAGCCGTCGAAGCTGACCGAGATCTCCTCCAGGTAGAGGATGGTGCCGTGGCTGACGTCCAGGCGCTGGCCGGCGGTGGTGACCATGAACTCCCACACCCGGTCACGCCGCCAGGTCTCGCGAAAATCGTTCAGTGCGCTCATGCCGTCACCTCCTTGCGCCGCAGCAGGCCGGTAACACCGCGGGGCAGGAACAGGGTGACCAGCACGAACAGGCCGCCCAGGGCGAACAGCCACATGTCGGGCAGGGCGGCGGTGAAATAGGTCTTGCCGTAATTCACCATCAGGGCCCCGGCCACCGCCCCGTAGAGGGTGGCCCGTCCCCCGACCGCCACCCAGATGACGATCTCGATGGAGTTCAGAGGGGCAAACTCGCCGGGGTTGATGATCCCCACCTGGGGCACGTAGAGGGCCCCGGCGATACCGGCGAGCACCGCCGAGAAGGTGAAGATGGCCAGTTTGAAGTGCTCCACCCGATAGCCGATGAAGCGGGTGCGGCTCTCCGCGTCCCGCACCGCCACCGCCACCCGTCCGAGCCGGGAGTTGACGATGATAGCGGCAGGCCAGATAGCCCAGCGCCAGGGCCAGCGCCGAGGCCAGGAACAGGCCCGATACGGGTGGCGTCGGACTGCAGATTGAAACCCAGGATGTCCTTGAAATCGGTGAGTCCGTTGTTGCCGCCGAAGCCCATCTCGTTGCGGAAGAAGGCCAGCATCAGGGCATAGGTCAGGGCCTGGGTGATGATCGACAGATAGACCCCGGTGACCCGGGAGCGGAACGCCAGCCAGCCGAACAGCGAAGGCCAGCAGGCCCGGCGCCAGCATCACCATCAGGGCGGCGAACCAGAACTGGTCGAAGCCGTGCCAGAACCAGGGCAGCTCCTGCCAGTTGAGGAACACCATGAAGTCGGGCAGTTCGGGATTGCCGTAGACCCCGCGGTCGCCGATCTGGCGCATCAGATACATGCCCATGGCGTAGCCGCCGAGGGCGAAGAAGGCCCCGTGGCCCAGGCTGAGGATGCCCAGATAGCCCCACACCAGATCCACCGCCAGCGCCAGCAGGGCATAGGTCAGGTATTTGCCGATGAGGGTCAGGGTGTAGGTGGACAGATGCAGCGGATGGCCCTCCGGCACCACCAGGTTGAGCAGCGGCACCAGGATGGCGGTCAGCAACAGCAGACCGAGAAAGATCTGGCCGCCGCGATCGTCTTTCAAGATGCTCAAACCATGCATAAATCAGTCTCCTGCGGCACGGCCCTTCTGCGGGAACAGGCCGCGCGGGCGTTTCTGGATGAACAGGATGATGAACACCAGCACCAGGATCTTCGCCAGCACCGCGCCGGACCAGGGCTCCAGCACCTTGTTGGCGACCCCCAGGGAGAGCCCGCCGACCAGGGTGCCCCAGAGATTGCCCACACCGCCGAACACCACCACCATGAAGCAGTCGATGATGTAGGACTGGCCCAGGTTGGGACCCACGTTGGTGAGCTGGCTCAGGGCCACCCCGGCCACCCCGGCGATACCGGAGCCCAGACCGAAGGTGAGGGCGTCGACCCGCGCGGAGCGCACCCCCATGGCCCGGGCCATGGCCCGGTTCTGGGACACCGCCCGCACCTGCAGCCCCAGGGTGGTGCGCTTGAGCACCAGGAACAGGCCGGCGAACACCAGCAGACAGAACAGGATGATGTAGAGCCGGTTGTAGGTCAGGGACGAGCACGCTGTTGATCTCCAGCGCGCCCGACATCCAGTCCGGGTTGGAGACCGGCACGTTCTGGGGCGAGATCAGAGCTGCGTACCAGCTGCTGCAGGATCAGGCTGATGCCGAAGGTGGCCAGCAGGGTCTCCAGCGGCCGGCCGTAGAGGAAGCGGATCACCGTGCGTTCGATGATGATCCCCGCAATGCCCGGAGACCAGGAAGGCGGCGGGGATCGCCAGCAGCAGGGAGACCTCGGTATAGCCCGGCAGCAGTTGCTGCATCAGATAGGTGGTATAGGCCCCCAGCATGATCAGCTCGCCATGGGCCATGTTGATCACCCCCATGACGCCGAAGGTGATGGCCAGACCGATCGCCGCCAGCACCAGCACCGAGCCCAGGCTGAGGCCGAAGAACAGGGTCTCCAGCACGCTGTAGAGCTGCAGCTTGAATTCGATTCCGTTCAGGGCCAGTTTGGCAGCCTTGGCCACCGCCGGTTGGGAATCGTGCTGTTCCAGCTGCGCCAGTTTGGCACGGATCGCCGGGTCCAGATTGCCGGTCACCTGGTCGATGGCAGTGAGGCGTGTGGCGGGATCCGTGGCGTCAAGCTGACCGATCGCCAGGGCGGTCAGCAGGGCCTCCTTGACCCGGTTGTCCTGGCTCCTGCGCCAGCAGGCTGCGGAACCGCTCCAGACTCACGGAGTCGATCTTGCCGCTCATCGCCTTGACCGCCGCCAGGCGCACCGCGGCCTCCGGACTGGAACAGGTCGAGGGCGGCCAGGGCATCCCGGATCTGCCCGCGCAGGCTGTTGTTGATGCGTGATCTTTTTCAGCTCCCGTTTGCTCAGACCGTCCAGGACCTCATCGCTCAAGGCGGCGAGGTAGCGCTTGTCCGGTGCGGCAATTACCAAGCTGGGTATCGTCTTTCTTGACATACAGGCGGCTCTCCAGCAGGGCGCCGAGAATCGCCTTGCTGCGGGCATGACCGCTGCTGGCGATCAGTTCGACCGCCTGGCCCTTGTCCTTGAAGCTCCTGCCCTGCAGCAGCTCAAAGGCGGATGGCGAGGTCCGGAGTCGGCGCCTCTGCCTGCGCCGGGCGGGTGCGGCATAGAGGGTCAGCCAGACCAGCAGCGTCAGCAGCCGGCCGGCACTGGCTGGTCTGTCGCACAGGTCGAAGCGGAGACAGCGGGTCATGGGGCTATCCTGAATACATCGGATCGAGGGTCTGCAGCGCGCACCCGGCGGGTGCGCGCTATTGTCAGGGCCGGATCAGTAGTTCTGACCGGAGCACTTGCTTGGTCTTGGTGTTGTAGTTGCCGCAGGAGATCGGCGGGGTCCAGTCGGCGATGATGTCCTTGGAGCCTTCCAGATAGTCGGACCAGGCATCACCCGCCACCTCGCCCGTCGGTCTGCCAGACCACGCTGAACTGGCCGTCGTCCTGGATCTCGCCGATCAGCACCGGCTTGGTGATGTGGTGATTCTTGAGCATCTTGGCGGCGCCGCCGGTCAGATTGGGCGTCTCCAGGCCGATGATCGCCTCCGACCACCTTGTCGGTGTCGGTGCTGCCGGCCTTCTCGACCGCCTTTACCCACAGGTTGAAGCCGATGTAGTGGGCCTCCATCGGATCGTTGGTGACCCGCTTGTCGTTCTTGATGAACTGGTGCCACTGCTGTGATGAACTTCTCGTTGGCCTGGGTCATCCACGCTCATGAAGTAGTTCCAGGCTGCCAGATGGCCCACCAGGGGCTTGGTGTCGATGCCGGACAGTTCCTCCTCACCCACCGAGAAGGCCACCACCGGGATGTCCTCGGCGGAGATGCCCTGGTTGCCCAGTTCCTTGTAGAAGGGTACGTTGGCGTCGCCGTTGATGGTGGAGACCACGGCGGTCTTCTTGCCGGTGGAGCCGAACTTCTTGATGTCGGAGACGATGGACTGCCAGTCGGAGTGGCCGAACGGGGTGTAGTTGATCATGATGTCCGCATCCGCCACCCCTTTGGCCTTCAGGTAGGCCTCCAGGATCTTGTTGGTGGTGCGGGGATAGACATAGTCGGTGCCGGCCAGCACCCAGCGTTCGACCCCGATCTCGTTCATCAGGTAGTCCACCGCCGGGATCGCCTGCTGGTTGGGCGCCGCACCGGTGTAGAAGACGTTCTTGGACGACTCCTCGCCCTCGTACTGCACCGGGTAGAACAGCAGGCCGTTGAGTTCCTCGAACACCGGCAGCACCGACTTGCGGGACACCGAGGTCCAGCAGCCGAACACCGCCGCGACCTTGTCCTTCTCGATCAGCTCACGGGCCTTCTCCGCGAACAGGGGCCAGTTGGAGGCCGGATCCACCACCACCGGCTCCAGCTTCTTGCCCAGCAGGCCGCCCTGCTTGTTCTGCTCGTCGATCAGCATCAACAGAGTGTCCTTGAGGGTGGTTTCGCTGATGGCCATGGTGCCGGACAGGGAGTGGAGAATGCCGACCTTGATGGTATCGGCGGCCGTGGCCAGGGACGAGATGCCGATTGCAGCGGCGGCAGTCAGACCGGTCAACAATTTTTTAATCGGGGCTTGCACAGGCTTCATAGGGTCTCCTCTGGACTGAATACGCCGTTAGGTTCGGCGAGGTTTGCGTTCCGAAGAGCTAGAAAGCAATTGCAATGCCAAAATTATTTTTTATTTATATGCAAAGACTTATTCGTATGTTTCCGATGCCTGGCAACAGATGCGCACAAATACGGTGCGCGTGCACCCTGAGGCTGCCTCATTGTGAGGCATTAAATTCCTATCTGTCCAGAGAATGCGTCAAGCCGAGGAGTCAGTGGCGACGAAACGAAGATTTTGCAGGGCTTACTGTGAAGATGCGCTTATAATGCACAAAATTTTTAGTGAAGTTACAAAGCTCAGTGGAGCGAATTGGCGTCAGGTCGCCTCTCAGCTCCCTCCCCCTTGAGCGGGGTGTTGTAAACGCCCTTCCATGGAGCATTTACAACACGGCCCATCCATGGACCGCATCGGGTGTCGCCTTTTACGACACCCTCTAGTAGGGAGAAGGTGAGAAGGAGGTGAGCATGGGCGAAAGAAACTCCATGCAACCAGAGACCTAGCCCCCCTCCGGACCTCCCCCTTCAGCGGGAGGGATTCTGTAGCCGAGCTTTATACCTAAGCACCATATTCTACGCATTAACCAGGCATTGTAAGCTGTGCATTACATTCGATGATAACCAACGATCGTATAACTGGTGTTTCTCGGATGTGGCTGGTGCTACATGGGGTTTATGCCGGCATGGCTGTCAGATGACACAATCCAACACATTGATCTCAATACTGAAGATATTGTTCAGCTCGCGCATGCTCATAACCCTGATGATGGGTTTTGCCAGCGGCTTGCCATTATTACTGACCGGCTCTGTTCTACAGGCCTGGATGAAAGATGAAGGAGTTGATCTCACTACCATCGGCCTGTTTGCGCTGGTGGGGCTTCCCTATACCCTGAAATTTCTCTGGGCGCCGCTGATTGATCGATATACCCCTGGCCTTTTAGGGCGTCGGCGTGGTTGGTTATTAATCTCACAGGTTTGTTTGATCCTCTCCATCCTGTTGCTTTCTTTGAGTAAACCCGCGGTAAGCCCGGTTGGGATCGGCATAGCGGCGCTGCTGCTTACTTTTTTTTCCGCCACTCAGGACATCGTGATCGATGCCTATCGACGGGAAGCCCTGCATGACCGTGAGTTGGGTTTAGGCGCTTCTTTCTATGTCAACGGGTATCGAGTGGGAATGCTGTTGGCATCGGGCGGTGGACTCATTCTGGCCGACCTGATTCCATTCAGACAGGTATACCAGTTCATGGCAGTGATCATGTTGATCGGTATAGTGACGACCCTACTCGCACCTGAACCTGATCCCACTGCGGGAAAACCGAGGACTATGCGTGAGGCGGTAGTCGAGCCGTTTCTGGAATACTTCCGGCGTCAGGATGCGTTACTCATTCTGTTTTTTATCCTGCTCTACAAAGTCGGTGACACCATGGCGAGCCATATGTCGACCCCTTTTTACCTCGACATGGGTTTTTCCAAGTCTGAGATTGGCACGGTGGTAAAACTTTTTGGTTTTTGGGCTACGTTAGCCGGTGGATTTATTGGGGGGCTGTTGTTGCTTCGTGTCGGCATATACCGAGGCTTATGGATGTTCGGTATATTACAGGGATTGTCCACGGCAGGTTTTGCATTGCTTGCCGTGATTGGCTATAACCTCGGAGGCCTCGCGGCAGTTATCGCTTTTGAAAACTTCAGTGGGGGTCTGGGAACCGCGGCTTATGTGGCTTTTATGGCGGGCCTGACAAATAAGAGATTTACCGCAACACAATATGCGTTGCTCACCAGTTTCATGGGCATACCCAGGGTGATAGTAGCCACGCCGACAGGCCTGATGGCGGAAACGATGGGTTGGATGAGTTTCTTCATTTTCTGTGCATCGATTGCCATACCGGGTCTCTTGCTTCTACGTTGGCTGCAGTACCGCGGGGTGGTTAAGGAACACCAGGCGAAAGAGGTTTTAGCCTAATGCAGATCGAGCTCGGGTATGTCAGTGCATTTGTGGTCGGTTTGTTGGGTATTGGACATTGTGCCGGCATGTGCGGGGGTATCGTCGGCGCCTTGGCTTTTGGCCTGCCAGAGAAGATTCGCGCCAACTTGACCAGCACCCTGCCCTATCAGCTTGGTTACAACCTGGGACGCATCACCAGCTATACGGTGGCGGGCGGCATCATGGGGGGCCTCGGCATGTTGCTGGCGGAGATTATGCCCATCTATTTCGCGCAGCAGGCCCTGCTGGTTATCGCCGGGGTGTTCATGATCTTCCTCGGTCTCTACCTGGGAGGCTGGTGGCTGGGTCTGTCCCAGATCGAGCGGCTTGGGGGCGGTCTGTGGCGACGCATCGAACCCTATGCCCGCAAACTGCTGCCGGTGCAGACCCCGGGTCAGGCCTGGCTCCTGGGGCTGGTGTGGGGTTGGATCCCCTGCGGCCTGGTCTACAGCATGCTGGTCTGGTCGGTCTCCGCCGGCAGCGTGCTGAAGGGGGCGGGATTGATGCTGGCGTTCGGTCTGGGCACCCTGCCCAGCGTATTCGGCATGGGGCTGGTGGCGGGCAGTCTGGCGCGCTGGTCGAAGGACATCCGGGTGCGGCGTTTCGCCGGCCTTACGGTTATCCTGTTCGGGGTTGCCGCCATCTGGCATGTGTTCTGACTCCCTATGACATCACAGATCCTCTACTCGATCATCGAATCCCCCAGTCACCCGGATCTGAGCGCCCTGTACCGGCGCTTGGGCATCACCGAGGTGCAGTTCAAGGCCATGCGCAGGGCGATGTCCGAATTGAAACGGCAGGCCCCGGACTTCGTGGTGGCGGAGTTCTTCTACGGCTACGCCAACAACTATGCCGGGGTCAATATCAGCAACCTGGACGTGTTCCTGTTCAGCCTGCAGAAGTATGCGCCTAAGGCTCGAGTGGTGGTACTGGTGGAGCAGCGGGAACGCCAGTATGTGGACCCGCTGAATAAGATCTTTCCGCTGCATGGCGTGTTGCAGCACCCGGTGAGCCAGGATGATATCAGTCAGTTGCTGATATCCTGAACCATTCTGCTGATCGAAAAGATCATTAGCAGAGGAGGTTTAAACCACTGCGTTTGTTCCACCATTTTCATCCAGGAGCGATCGTCGACAAGCCTTTGTCCACGGTAGCTGTTTTTTTCTTCTCTGTGGTGGTTCATGCCCGGCAAAGGGTACTCGAATTGAGGAGAGCTGGAGCCGACGAATCTGTCCAGGAAGAACTGCGAGTGAGTTGGTGGAACCGCTGCGCTTGTTCCGCCCTGCCTAAATCTTACCAGGCCGGCTGTTCAGGAATGACTGACGGACTCGGCGGCCCGTTGGAGAAGCTCGGGTCCGGCGCCCGGTTTGTGCGCCTGTTCGCTGATCATCCGTCGCCATCCGCGTGCGCCGGGACATCCGTAAAAAAGACCGAGAATATGGCGGGTGATGTTTTTGAGGGGGACGCCGCGCTGCCGTTCCCGCTCCAAATAGGGCAGCAGCGCCTCCACTACCTGATGGCGAGTGAGCAGCGGATGGGGATCGTCGAAGATCAACCGGTCTGCTTCCGCCAGTATCCAGGGGTTGTGATAGATCGCCCGCCCGATCATCACTCCATCCAATGTCTGCAACTGCAGGGCGGCCTGCGCCAGGCTCAGGATGCCGCCGTTGAGGCTGAAGCCCTGGTCCGGGTAGTCCCGCTTGAGTTGCCGGACCGCTTCGTAGCGCAGCGGCGGGATCTCCCTGTTCTGTTTCGGGCTGAGCCCCTGCAACCAGGCCTTGCGGGCATGGATGATGAAGTGATCGCAGCCGGCAGCGATTTGCGCCTCGATGAAGCGGCAGAGTTCCCTGTAGCTGTCACGCTCGTCGATGCCGATGCGGGTCTTGAGCGTGACCGGGATGGTGATGGCTTCCTTCATGGCCCGCACGCAATCCGCCACCAGCAGCGGTTCCGCCATCAGGCAGGCGCCGAAGCGGCCGTTCTGCACCCGATCCGAGGGGCAGCCCACATTCAGGTTCACCTCGTCATAACCCGTCGCCGCTGCCAAATGCGCGCAATCCGCCAACTCCTCAGGATCGCTGCCGCCCAACTGGAGGGCCAGCGGATGTTCGCTCGGATCATAGGCCAGGAGGCGCTCGGTATCCCCATGCAACAGGGCACCGGTGGTGATCATCTCGGTATAGAGCCGGGTATGCCGGCTGATCAGACGGGCGAAATAGCGAAAGTGCCGGTCGGTCCAGTCCAACATTGGGGCGATGCTGAGGCGATGGTTTGGGTTCATTCGAGACATGCAACTGTTTTTGAGCCCGCTCAATCAGGGCTGATAGGGAATGCGAATACCTGGTGCGCCGGCCGGAAAATCCTTGGCGTTACGACTGATCAGTAAGGCGATCTTCACCGAGTTGGATACGGCAGTGCAAGGTTAGCAGAGTAATCTGCGCTATGCGGAGAACTGGAATCTGCGCAAGTCGCTGCTGGCGGATATCCGGCTCTGACTGGGATTGAGCGATCGGGGACTCCGCCGTAGGTCCGGGCGCTTATTTTTTGCTGTTTCAAGCAGATGAGTCAAGGCGCAATCAAGAAATCAAGGCTGCGAGCGCTATGGTGGGATATGACTTCTACCCCGCAAGCCCTGCGACCCATTACGCTTCAATCAAGCATGGCAGAGCTGGATATCCCTGGACTGCAGATACTTAACGCGATCGGTCAAGGCGGCATGGCCAGGGTCTATCTGGCGATGCAGGAGTCCTTGCAGCGGCCCGTGGCGGTGAAGTTGTTGAACAACCCGGATTCGCCGGGGTTTCACGCGCGTTTCATGAATGAAGGCCGCTATCTGGCGGCGTTGAGCCACTCCAACATCGTGGAGGTTTACGATGTGGGTGAATCTCGGGGTCATTACTACATACTCATGGAGTATCTCCCCGGCGGCGATCTGAAACGCAGGATAAAAAGGGGTATTAAGCCGGCAATAGCCCTCAAACTGACGGTGAAGATCGCCAGCTGCCTCGATTATCTGCACCATCAGGGGATTGTTCACCGGGATCTCAAACCCTCCAACATCCTGTTTCGTGCCGACAATAATCCGGTGCTCACCGATTTCGGCATTGCCAAGCTAGTGCAGGATCAGTCTGAACAGGCCCTGCGTGGATCGATCCTGGGCAGTCCCGCCTATCTGAGTCCGGAGCAGGCCGGATTTTCCGGTGTCATCGATGGCCGCAGCGACCTCTACAGTCTGGGGGTCATCCTGTATGAGATGTTGTCCGG
Organism: uncultured Gammaproteobacteria bacterium; assembly: GCA_963716875.1. Taxonomy (GTDB): domain Bacteria; phylum Pseudomonadota; class Gammaproteobacteria; order Chromatiales; family Chromatiaceae; genus JASJBU01. The sequence goes on along the minus strand of CAVQUR010000015.1, from coordinate 79,779 downwards.
GCGACGCCCTTTCGTCGGGGAAAATTACGCTGCCATCATCATGGCGCATCACCAACGACCGATTCCCCTCCTCCCAGAACCTCACATCCGTTTCCAACCGATCATTCAAAGGTTGCTGGCCAAACGGGCCGATGATCGATTCCAGACCGGAGCGGAGCTTATCCAGGCCATCCGCGCCGGTCCCATCACAGAAATCCGTAAAATGCGCCGGTTCAGTAATATGCAGATCAGTGCGCGACCGGAGCCGCCGGTGGCGAAAGAGGAGCCTCCGCCACTGAGTCCATCAGTCGGTCGCCTCAAGCGCAGGTTCCTCGTGTTATTTCTGCTCTTTGTCAGCGGCATGCTGCCGGTTTGTTCCCTCAATCTGGGCGAATCGATCAGCTTCAGGCGGGATACCGCTACCTTGGCGGATACGTCGGTAACCGGGCAACCGGATCAGTTGACCGGCATGCCGGTTGGACAGGTCGAATTTCAGGCCAAACCTCAAACACGGCAGCCACCTCGGGCCATCCCAAAACAGAGTAAAGCCGATCGGTTGCTGAGTCTCGCCTATCAGCGGATGGACAAGCTCCAACTCAGCTTTCCGCCAGGCGACAGCGCCCTGAGATATTTCCGGGATATCCTGGTATTGGACCCTGACAATACGGCGGCGCAAGCAGGTATCCGCCAGATCGTCCGTTGGTACATCCGTCAGGCTGACGAGGACCTGGCTCAGGGCAATCGCGAGCGGGCGAGACGTTATATTCAGCGGGGGCGCTTGATCGATGGGCAAGATCCCGAATTGGTCGCACTGCAGCACAGGTGCGCGTCCGACGAGCCGCTCAAAAGCTCGGTATATCAATCTGTTCAACTCTTGGAGTAAATGACGAGCGGGCCGTTCAAATGAGCGACCCGATTGTTTCGAGTCAGGCTCAGGCCTGACCCAAAGTGTCAGTTGTGGTAGCCGAAGTTCTCTACCACGTAATCGATATCCTTGTCGCCACGCCCGGACAGATTGATCAGAATGGTTTCTCCCGGATGGTCCGGCGCCATGCGAATGGCGTGCGCCACCGCATGGGCGCTTTCCAATGCAGGGATGATGCCTTCCTGACGGGAAAGCCGGTAGAAGGCGTCCAGGGTCTGTTCATCGGTGACCGCGGAATAGTGGACCCGGCCGATCTTGTGCAGGTAGGCATGCTCCGGCCCGACACCCGGGTAGTCCAGTCCGGAAGCGATCGAATGCACCGGCGCCGGCTCCCCGGCATCATCGGTCAGGACCAGGGTGCGGAAGCCATGAATCTGCCCGTCTTTACCGTAGGTGATGGTGGCTGAATGCTCGCCCAGCCTGGTACCGCGACCGAGGGGTTCGACGCCATGTAAATCGACCTCCTCTTCATCGATGAAACCCTGAAAGATGCCCATGGCATTGGAGCCGCCCCCGACGCAGGCCACCACATGGTCCGGCAGTTCGCCGCCGGTCATCTCGGCAAACTGCTCACGGGCCTCCTGTCCGACGATACGCTGAAAATCCCGCACCATCTTAGGAAAGGGGTGCGGTCCCACCACCGAGCCGATGGCGTAGATACTGTCCTGAGGATTTTTCAGGTAGGACATGAAGGCGGAATCCACCGCTTCTTTGAGGGTGCGGCCGCCAAAACCGACCGGCACCACCGTGGCCCCCAGCAGTTTCATCCTTACGACATTCGGGTGTTCCTTTTCGATATCCACCTCGCCCATGTGGATTTCGCACTCCAGGCCGAAGTAGGCGGCTGCCGTGGCCAGGGCCACGCCGTGCTGGCCGGCGCCGGTCTCGGCGATCAGCCGCTTTTTGCCCATGTGTTTCGCCAGCAGGGCCTCGGCCATGCAGTGGTTGAGTTTGTGAGCGCCGGTATGATTGAGATCCTCCCGTTTCAGATAGATACGCGCGCCACCGAGGGAATCTGAAAGGTTGCGGGCATAATAGCACCGGGGTTGGGCGTCCCTGGAAATGTTTTCTGATGTAGTTCAGCTCGTGATGAAAATCCGCCGATTTGGAAATCTGCGCATAGGCCTTGGCGATCTCAGCGAACGGTTGTTCCAGCTCAGGGGGTAGAAAGGCTCCGCCATATTCACCAAACCAGCCGTTCTTGTCTGGATGCTGTTTCAGATAATGTTCGCTCATCGCGCTCCCCCGTTCTTAATTATGGTAAAAGCGCCATTCTAGAGCAGAATCATGTGCGCGTGACATTCACAGGTGCGGGATGTGCAGTTTGTTTCGGTGCTGTTCCCGCGCTCACCTTGGATTGGCCCCGAGACAGCATCGGCCTGAATGGCCAGTTCGCCTGGCTTCAGGCCCGCCGATGCAGAGTCAGTAAATCCTCAAAAAGGTGGGAATCAACCAGAGATGTCCGCTGACAATACTCACATGATTGATCAATAGAATCACCAAACCCAGTAACAGAAGGACATATCTGGACAGCGTGTGTGTTTCCATCGTCGTCGCTCCCGATGTGGAACAATTCATTTTGTTGCTTATATCCTAGCAAGCCATAAGCCAGAAAAACATAGTGAAACACTGTGGAAAATTTATTGCTAGTATATCAATAAGATGCCATACTCCTCGTGAGTGATGTGGGCGTTGTGGCTGAGGAAAACGCACCAGGTGCGATGCAAATAGCGATCTTTTGCGCTAAAAGAGCGCGTCAGGATTCCTGGAGTTGTTTCATGAAGACCTTGGCGTTGCGCCGGTAGTTGTACAGCTGACGGCGCTGCATGGGCAGGTCAGCAAGACTGGAGGGGATAAAACCCCGTTCCCGGAACCAGTGCGCGGTCTGGGTGGTGAGCAGAAACAGCTGCCGGATGCCCTGGGCCGTGGCCAGGGACTCCATGTGCGCCAACAGCCATTCGCCTCGGCCCCCGTCGCGATAGTTCGGATGCACCGCGACACAGGCCAGCTCCGCCATCTTATCATCGCGATAGGGATAGAGGGCGGCGCAGCCGATGACCAGACCAGTCCCGTTCCATGATCGTGAAATGGTCGATCTCGTTTTCCAGCAATTCCCGCGAGCGCCGCACCAGTACCCCTTGTGACTCCAACGGCTTGATCAACTCCAGCAGGCCCGGTACATCATCGATACGGGCCGTGCGGGTCTCTTCATAGGGTTCTGCCGTAATCAGGGTGCCCACCCCGTCGCGGGTGAAGAGCTCCTGCAACAACACGCCATCCAACTGCCGATTGAGCAGATGCACCCGCTTGACGCCGCTGCGACAGGCGCTGACCGCGGCCCGCAGATGCTGGATCAGGTCTTCCGGCAGGCTCCGGCGCCGCCTGAGGATCCCATCCACCTCCCGGGGGCCGAGATTGGGTATCAGCCGGTTGCGGGAATCGGTCAGGCCTTTGCCCTCCACCAGACTGATCAGTTTGTCTGCGTTCAAGGCGATGGCCACGGAGGCGGCCACTTCCGCCGCACTCAGGTTGAAAACCTCACCGGTGGGGGAGTAACCCAGGGGCGGAATGATGGTGATGGCGCCGCTGTCCAGACGTTGCCTGATGCCCTCCCCATCGATCCGCCGGACCTCGCCGGTATGGCAGTAATCGACCCCGTCCCGCACCCCGATGGGTTTGGCGGTGACAAAGTTGCCGGAAGCAGCGCGAATGCGCAGTCCCGGCCATGGGGGAGCTGGCCAGACCCATGGAGAGCAGGGCTTCGATCTCGACCCGCACGGCGCCGGCGGCCTCTTTCACACAGGTCAGGGCGGCCTCATCCGTCACCCTCAGGCCATTGATATACTGCATCTCCACCTGGCGGGCATTGAGGCGTTCCTCGATCTGCGGTCGGGCGCCATGCACCAGCACCAGCCGGATGCCCAGGCCGTGCAGCAGGGCCAGGTCATGGATCAGATTGGGAAAACCGGGATCGGCCACCGCCTCGCCGCCCAGGCAGATCACGAAGGTGCGGTCCCGGTGGGCGTGGATATAGGGTGAAGAGCCCCGAAACCAGGCGACAAACGCCTCCGGGGTTGCTGCTTTTATCTTCTTTTTCCATGATTATGTCGCTGAATCCAAACAGAATTTTCTGATCAGAGACTGTAACAGCTTAACCCCGGCCTGAATATGCTCAAGCGGCAGATATTCGTTCGGTTGATGGGCCTGATCGATGTAACCCGGACCACAGATGACGGTCTCCAACCCCATGCGGTTGAGGTACGGGACCTTCGGTGCCGAAGGCCACCGCGCCGGCAGGATAGCCAGTGAGTGTTTCCAGGGCCTTGACGACAGCCGCCTCGCTCGAGGTCTCCATGGCGGGGATGCCCTCGAACAGGGGAACCAGCTCCCAGCCTAAACCGCTGTTGGTTAAGAGCTGGCCCAGCCGCTCACGCAGTTCGGCGCGCAGCGCGTCGAGTTCCATGCCCGGCAACTGCCGCAGGTCGAATTGCAGCTCGCAATGGCCGCAGATTCGGTTGGGATTGTCGCCGCCGTGGATATGGCCCAGATTGAGGGTCGGAAACGGCACCTCGAAGGCCGGATTGCGATGCTGCTGTTGCAGTTCGCTGCGCCAGCGCATGACTTCACCGATCACCCGTACATGCCTTCCAGCGCGCTGACCCCCAGGTCCGGATTGCTGGAGTGGCCCGACCTGCCGGTCAACCGGATCGCCTCCATGGCGATGCCCTTATGCATGCGGATCGGTTTGAGGCCGGTCGGTTCCCCGATCACGGCATGTCGCCCGAGTTGATAGGGCAGGTGTCGGTCAATGCCTTGGCGCCGCACATGCTGCTCTCCTCATCGGCGGTGCCGATCAGGATCAGGGGTCTGGTGAGCCGCTCCAGCGGCAACTCGCGCAGGGCCTCCAGGGCTACCGCAAAAAATCCCTTCATGTCGGCCGTGCCCATGCCGTAGAGGCGGTTGTCCCGTTCCACCAGCTGCAGGGGATCGCTGTGCCAATCCCCCGCATCGAAGGGAACCGTGTCGGTGTGTCCTGAAAGCACCAGGCCGTCCGGACCGGAACCGGCGGTGGCGATCAGATTGTATTTAGTCGGATGACCGGCGATCGGCAGGATCTCGGTCTTGAAACCCAAGGTATTCAGCCAACCCGCGAGCAGTTCGATGACCCCTAGATTCCCCATGTCCCAGGCCGGATTGACGCTGCTCACCGATGGGCTGGCGATCAGGGCGCGGGTCATCTGCATAAAATCTGGTATCTTCATGGGGGTAAGCCGGCTGGGTTGGAGTAGCCGCATGTAAACCAGAAACCTGCAAAATGTAAATAGTGTTGTTCGCTGAATAGCAGCTGGCGAAAGAGCTAACCGTAACGCTCGAGACGCAAACCGTGCCTGACTGGACCGACCCGGACTGCCTACCGATTCACCACAACCTTGTCAGCCGATCAGTGGGCATGGGAGTTTCTGCGCCGCAATCCGCGCTATCGGCGGCATGGTCTGAGTTCATAGCTACCTGGCGAGCTCTGGAGGCGGCCTACGGTAAACCCTCCAGACGGGATATCGCGGCCTGGCAGCAGGACCCGAGGGCCTGGATGCCGGCGGCGGAATGTCAGGACAGCGACTGCCGGGTGGATGGGGACAAGGTCCTGATCGAGTGCGCGATGGGTGCGCGTTGGGGGTTTTACAAGTTCCCGCCGGCCCCCCAGGATGCCGATCCGGTCGGAGAAAGGCGTCTGGTGTGGCGTGAGATGATGGCGGAGGTCCAGCTGCTGGACGATGATTCCGTTGCCAGGCAGTCATCCGGTGGTGAGGCCGTGATCTGCTTTCGATCTGAGCCTACCATTGCCTGACCAGATCGCTTCCGCAAAACGGCGCTTGCAAATGGTCCAACGGGAGCGGATCAAAGCCGGTCTGATCCTGGCGCCTCGGCTTGCCGCTCATCATGAGAACCTTTGCCGTAAGCTGAGATTGTTGGATGCCCTGGAGGCCGGTGTGGAAGCATGGCAGATCGAACAACGGCTCTACGCGGGATTGAGCATGAGTTTCGCTGAAGAGAGACGAGACGCTATTGAACTGCGGGATCGGGATTATCGTCACCTGCTGCTGCTCGAGTAATTGAACTTTCTCATCTTTGCAAAGCTTGCTACGCTTTGCTTCCTGATGCGACCGAGCCAAACTGGAGCAACGGCCAGGGAACGGATCAGACAACCTGCCGGAGAGTTACCTTAGTGAACAGAATTGACTTTTCCGCTTACGGGGCTGGATTTCTATTGCTCGTCTGCGCTTTCAATCCCCTGTGGGTCAAGGCGACCGACGTGATCAGTGTCAAGCGTCTGATGCCGGATCTGGCGCTGGAGATGGTGAAACATGCTGTCGAGGCCTGCCGTAAGGAGGGCTTCCAGGTGACTGCCGTGGTGGTGGATCGGGATGGTGAAGCGATAGCCTTGATGCGGGACGTGCACGCCAGTCGTTTTACCCTCCAAATCGCCCGTGACAAGGCCAATGCGGTGATCCTGTCCGGAGTTGCCTCGGGCGCCTTCAGAGACAACCGCAGAGATATTCAACAAGAGATGAATCACGTGGACGGGATTTTGGTATTGCAGGGGGCGCTGCCTATCAACGCGGCAGGCAACCTGCTGGGAGCGCTTGGTGTGAGCGGTGCCCCCGGTGGAGAAAAGGACGAGGCTTGCGCCCAGACCGCCCTGGATGCGGTCCAGGAGCGCCTTGAATTCGCGGAATAGACGTGACGACTCGGTGAGACGAACATATGCCTGCCTTGGATCGCTTGCGACACCTGTTCTGGTGGCTACCCTTCGGACACGTACCGGAAGTCAGTGCGGCTGAACTCAATCTGACCCTGGCCGGGCAAAATCCCCCGCAGATCCTCGATGTAAGAACGGCAACGGAATGGCGCAAGAGTCGAATTTCCGGTGCGGTGAATGTACCGATACAGGAGTTACGGCGACGTCTCGATTCCCTGTCGCTCGAGGCCGGGAGGCCGGTTATCGCGATCTGTCTGAGCGCCCATCGCAGCATTCCGGCAGTTCGCTTGCTGCAGGCCAAGGGTTATGCAGATGCGGTCCAGTTACAAGGCGGCATGCTGGCCTGGTGGAAAGGGGAATATCCTGTTGAGGCGGAACAAGGGCTTCCATAAGAGCAGGCGCCTCAACCGCCATCCAAAATTCAACGCCCTGTTCCGCTTTGATGCCGGAATCGAAGGCGTGTTTGATCAAGCGCATCTCGGTGACTGTATCTGCGACCTGGATGATTTCATCGGGGGCGTTCCTGCCGGTCAGGATCAGATGCATCCAAGGGGGTTTCTCTGTGCGGATAAAGTCGGCGATCTCCGCCCCGCTCAACCAGCCGTAAGCGCAGCAGTAGTTGATCTCATCTAAAACCACCAGATCATACTCCTGGGAACGGATCTTCTGCCGACACAACTCCCAGATGTCGCGGCTGGTCCGGCGATCCTGCGCCGGGTTTTGCGTGTCCCAGGTGAAGCCATCCCCCAGGGCGTGCCACTCGATGTTGTCGAAACGCTGGGCAGCCTGCTGTTCCCCGGTCTTCCATTGACCCTTGATGAACTGGATCACACACACCTGCATGCCCCAGCCGGCGGCCCGAAAAACTACGCCTAAGGCGCTCGAGGATTTGCCTTTGCCCTCACCCGTATGGACCAGGGTGATGCCGCTGCGCCTGTCTCTGGATTTCATGTCTATTGGATTGCTGCTGTTAAGTTTGCGCCAAGTCTGAAGTTACAACGAAAATAGGGATCATGCCTACAGGACCGGGAAGAAAAAATGATGAGGATACGGTTGAATTTATAAATGAGAATCATTATCATCTTGTAAGCCTCCACCCTTAACCCATATGTTTTGAAAATTATGAAAAAGACGCTATTCCTCATCGGGTCGTCGATGTTGTTCCTGTTCATGCAGTTTCCGGCTGCCCTGCTGGCTGCTGATGCAACGGTGAATCTCTATTCCGCCCGTAAAGAAAATCTGATCAAACCCTTGTTGGACCGCTTTAGCGAGCAGACCGGGATCCAAGTGAACCTGGTCACAGGTAAGGCGGATGCACTGCTGAAACGGTTGCAAAGCGAGGGTAGAAATTCCCCAGCGGATCTACTGATCACCACCGATGCGGGCCGTTTGCAGCGCGCCGTGGTGGCTGGCGTGACCCGACCGGTTGCATCGGAAGTTCTGACGGCGGCGGTGCCTGAGGCCTTTCGCGATCCAAACGGCCACTGGTTTGGTCTGTCTCTGCGGGTGCGTCCCATCCTGTATGTGAAGGACAAGGTCGACCCGAACAGTCTTTCCCGTTACGAGGCCCTTGCGGACGAGCGATGGAAGGGCGAGATCTGTATCCGGTCCTCCGACAACATCTACAATCAATCGCTGGTCGCCTCTCTGATAGCCGCCGATGGGGAGTCACAGACCGAAGCCTGGGCGAAGGGATTGGTCAGGAACTTCGCCCGGCCGCCGAAAGGTGGAGACCGGGATCAGATCAAGGCGGCGGCGGCGGGTATTTGTGATATTGCGGTGGCCAATACCTACTATCTGGCAGGCATGCTGAACTCAAAAGATGCGGGAGAGCGGGCCGCCGCGCAGAAGATGGGGGTATTCTGGCCCAATCAGGCGGATCGCGGCGCCCATGTGAATATCAGCGGGGCTGCCGTGACGGCCGCGGCCAAGCACCCGGAAAACGCGCTCAAGCTGCTGGAGTTTCTCGTCAGTAAGGAATCCCAGGCGTGGTATGCTGAAGCGAATGGGGAGTATCCCGTGCGGTCGGACGTGGCGAGCAGTGAGCTGTTGCAGAGTTGGGGTCAGTTCAAGATGGATAGTCTCAATCTAAGCCGCTTGGGGGAGCTCAATCCCGATGCCTTGAGGTTGATGGATCGAGCGGGCTGGAAATAAACGCATAGCCATTGCCCGACGAGGCAGGACCTTGCCTGACCGGATGTCGGGTGAGGTTTTGCTTTGCTACAGGTGCTAGGCATAACCACGCCATAACGATGCAGACAGTCAGCAAAACAATCACTTTCGATGCTCCTTTCAAGTTGTCCCTGTGGAGCCTAGGGGTCGTCATTTCCGCGCTCCTCCTGGCTTTGCCGGTGTTGGTGGTGCTGACCTATCTGTTCGTACCTGCCGGCGAGGTCTGGCGGCATCTGGCGGCAACCGTACTCGAGGATTACCTAGTCAACTCCCTGCTGCTGATGCTGGGAGTGGGCATCGGTGTCTTGGCTTTGGGGGTCTCCACGGCCTGGCTGACCAGCATGTGCCATTTTTCCGGACGCTCCTTTTTCGAATGGGCACTGCTGCTGCCCATGGCGATGCCGGCCTATATCATTGCCTATACCTATACCGGCCTGTTCGATTTCGCCGGTCCCGTGCAGGGGCTGTTGCGAGAATTGACCGGTTGGGGTTATGGGGACTACTGGTTTCCCGAGATCCGTTCCCTCGAAGGGGCGGCCCTGATGCTCTCCCTGGTGCTCTATCCCTATGTCTATCTGCTTTCGCGGGCCGCCTTCCTGGGACAGTCTCTGTGTGTGCTGGATGTGAGCCGGACCCTGGGCAACGGCCCCTGGCGCACCTTTTTCACCGTTGCACTGCCGCTGGCCAGGCCGGCGATCGTAGCCGGTCTCTCCCTGGCGCTGATGGAAACCCTGGCGGACTACGGAACGGTGCAGTATTTTGGAGTCTCCACCTTCACCACCGGTATCTTTCGCACCTGGTACGGCTTGAACAACGCAGCCGCGGCGGCCCAACTGTCAGCTCTGTTGCTGTTGGTAGTGTTTCTGTTGGTGATTATTGAGCGGGCTTCCAGGCGGCGGGCTAGATATCATCATACCAGCCAGCGGCAGCAGCAACTCACTCGTTTCCGTCTGACTGGCTGGCGTGGTTTCTGGGGCTTCGCCATCTGTTTCGGCACGCTCTTTTTGGGTTTTCTGCTGCCGGCCGCCCAGCTCCTGTGGTGGGCCTTGACCACCGCTGAGGAGAGTCTGGATGGGCGATTTCTCGTGCTCATCGGCCACAGCCTGTTGTTGGCTGGTCTGGCGTCGCTGCTGGCTCTGCTGCTGGCTCTTTTCCTGGGGTACGGTAAACGCCTGCGCAAGAGCTGGCCGGTGCAATTGGCGGTGCGGTTAGCCGGCATGGGCTATGCAGTACCCGGAACCGTGATCGCGGTGGGCGTGATCATTCCGTTTGCCGCCATCGACAATGCCCTGGATGCCTGGATGCGTGAACAGTTCGGTCTTTCCACCGGCCTGCTGTCTGAGCGGTACCCTGATGGCCCTGCTGTTCGCCTATCTGGTGCGTTTTCTGGCGGTCTCCCTGCAGACGGTAGATGCCGGGCTTGGGTAGAATTCGTCCGTCGATGGACGAGGCGGCCCGCTCGCTGGGATCCGGTTCCTGGGATGTGATCAGCCGAGTGCATATCCCGATGCTGAAGGGCAGTCTGTTGACCGCCTTGTTGCTGGTGTTCGTGGATGTGCTGAAGGAGTTGCCGGCGACCTTGATCCTGCGTCCATTCAATTACAATACCCTGGCGGTGCGCGCCTATGAGCTGGCCTCTGACGAGCGTCTGGCTGATGCCTCCCTGGCGGCCTTGACCATAGTCGCGGTGGGCATCCTGCCGGTCATCCTGTTGAGTCGTTCCATCACCCATTCTCGCCATGCAGATACAACTTGAAGTGAAAAACGCCAGCGTTGCCTACGGCGGGAATCCCGTGGTGCAGGGGGTCAGCTTGGAATTGAACGCCGGGGAGATCGGTTGTCTGCTGGGTCCCAGTGGTTGCGGCAAGACCAGCCTGTTACGCGCCATCGCCGGCTTCGAACCCTTGACGGCCGGAGAGATCCATTTGCACGGCCGCTGTGTGACCCGGCCCGGCATGACCCTGGCGCCGGAAAGACGGCGGGTCGGCATGGTATTTCAGGATTTCGCCCTCTATCCCCATCTGACGGTGGCAAAGAATGTCGCCTTTGGTCTGAGAACCCTGAGTCGTGGCAAGCGAAATGCCCGGGTTGACGAATTGCTGCGCTTGGTGGACCTGCAGGAGCAAGCCGAAAAATACCCCCATCAACTCTCCGGCGGCCAGCAACAACGGGTGGCGTTGATCCGGGCGATGGCGCCACGCCCGGAGATTCTGCTACTGGACGAGCCTTTCTCGGGCTTGGATGTGGAGCTGCGCGAGCAGCTGGCGCGAGAGGTCCGAGGCATTCTGCAGCGTGACGGCGTCACCGCCATCCTGGTGACCCATGATCAGTTCGAGGCCTTTGCCATGGCGGATCGGATCGGTGTGTTGGGCGACGGGCGTCTGCGACAATGGGCCGGCGGTTATCAGCTCTATCATGAACCTGCCGACCGGTTCGTTGCGGATTTCATCGGTCAGGGGGAATTTATTCCGGGTCGGGTAGTGGATATGGGGCAGGTGGATACCGTACTGGGCCGGATGCAGGGGCGCTTCGTTACCCCGGTCGCTCCTGGCGATACGGTGGAACTGCTGATTCGCCCAGACGATATCATTCACGATGACAATAGTGACTTGCAGCTTGAAGTGGCGGGTAAGGCATTCCGCGGCGCCGAGTATCTCTATACCCTGAAGATGCCGGACGGCATGCCGTTGTTGTGCCTGGTGCAAAGTCACCATGACCATGCCATTGGAGAGATGATCGGGATCAGATTGGAAGTGGGCCACCTGGTGGCCTTTCCTATCCTGCCTAAGAAAGGGCGATTGCCGTGATCGCAGGATCGAAGGTAAGGGCCAAAACCTCGCACGCAGTCATGTGCAGGAGGCGTTGCGCTAGAGCCAGCCCGTTTAGAGGGTTTGCTGTTCTGCCGCTAGGTAGAGCTTGATGCGCTGGCCGGGTTGAAGAAATTCTCCAGGTAACGAATTCCATTTTCTCAGCTCAGGGATTGTGACGCTGAAGCGCTCGGCAATCCGGTAGAGGGAGTCACCCTGCTGGACTTCGTACGAGATCTTGCTTGGTTTGGGTTCTGCCGGCAGGTTTGCCGAGGAAAGGAGTTGGCCGGTCGTTTTTTCAGCTCGGATGGTGAGTTTTTGGCCGGGTTGTAGGGGTGTATCGGGTGACAGGTTATTCCATTTGGCCAGCTGCTTGTGATCCACGTTGTGCGCCACTGCTATGTTCCAGAGGCTGTCGCCCCTCTTGACCACATACTGCTGTTGGGAACCGTCACGCGGCTTGTTCCGGTTCCGGGACTTGGTATTTTGTGCGAGCTGCGCACTGGCCACCCGTTGTTTACTGGAAGCCGGAACCAGCAGATGTCGGCCGGCACGGATGGTGTTGCTGCGTAGTTGGTTCGCCCGCTTGAGAGCCTTGGTGGTGATATTGTGATTTTGCGCGATCGTGCTCAGGTTGTCCCCTTGCTCGACCTTGTAGCGGGTCCATCGCAAGGGCTTTTCACCCGGCAGTTGGGCCAACTGCTCGAGAAAACCTTCTGCTATGTTCAGGGGCAAATGGAGCTCATGGGGTCCATCGGGTGGCGTTGACAAGCGGGTGAATCCCGGATTCAGCTGCTGAAGTTCTTCAATTGTCAGACCAGAGGCCTTCGCGGCAAGTTTGAGGTCGAACTGGGAGCCAATATCGACCGTCTGGAAATAGGGCTCGTCAGGGATGCTCTGTAAGCTGACGCCGTATTTTTCAGGGGTTGCGAAAATCCGGCTGAGGGCCAGTAGGCGGGGGACATAACGACTGGTTTCCTTGGGCAGTTTCAGAGACCAGTAATTAGTGGGTTTGCCATTGGCCTTGTTTCTGCGGACCGCTTTAAGGACCGTGCCGGCGCCGGCATTATAGGCTGCCAGGGTGAGTTCCCAATCACCGTCGAACATGTCATTGAGTCGCTTGAGATAATCGAGGGCGGCGCGGGTCGATGCCACGACATCTCTGCGTCCGTCATACCACTTGTTTTGTTTGAGCCCGCAAACCCGGCCTGTGGAGGGGATGAACTGCCAGATGCCGGCCGCCCGTCCGGGCGAATAGGCAAAAGGTTGATACGCGCTCTCGATCGCCGGTAGCAGAGCGAGTTCCGTCGGCATCTGGCGCTTTTCCAACTCGTTCAGGATGTAATGAATATAGGGCCTGGCGCGTTCTTGGATAGTTTCGATGTAACTCGACTGGTTACGGTACCTGCGCAATTCTTTATTGACCTTTGAATGCCCGCTCGAGTTCAGGTTGAAACTCTGGCGCATGCGATCCCAGACGTCTTCATAGGCGCTCTGACGAAGCTCTGACTCTGCCGTTTCCAGGGTTTCCCTGGTTTCGGCGTCTGATAGGTTTTCCTCGGGTTCTTCTTTCTGGATGGTTGCTACAAGCTTTTTCAAGGATGGGGAGAGGGTTGGTTTGGGATAAGTTGGCGCTGCGGGTTGCGTCTGCGCCATTGCCAGACTACCACCTGTCGGAGCGAGGGTCTGACAGCCGGCTAGAAGGCAGATCAGTAGCAGCCCCGAAATTGTTGATAGTGCTTTAAGATGTCGCATTGGTTGAGTAGTATTTCATGATTGAGGCGGAAAATAGTACCAGACGCGGGTATCATTTCCAGCTAATTATATTATTATTGATAAGCAAATTATCTCGGATTATGAGTACAAAAAGCGTCGCAAATCTGAGAACGAGTCCGCAAAAACAGCTAAACAATTGGTTTGAAAGTAACCTGGGGCGACTCTTGGGGCAACAAGAGCGTCAATGTCTGCACAGACGCCTCGCGAGCCTGTTCGGCTACTACCTGGTACAGATCGGTTCGCCAGACCCGCTACTGGAGCTTTTGAGCAGCAGTCCGACAAAAAACAAGTTTGTCCTGGATGTGGATCAGGAGGGCTTGAGTTTACGGGCCGATCCGCGCTATTTACCGCTGGCGACAGACAGCGTGGATGGAGTGGTCATGCACCATGCCCTCGATTTTTCGCTGGATCCTCATCAGATGCTGCGTGAAGTAGAGCGTATTTTGATTCCCGAGGGCAAGCTTCTAATCGTCGGTTTCAATCCCTGGAGCCTCTGGGGAGGTTGGCGATTGCTTCACCTGGGCAGAAAATCGCCGCCCTGGTCGGGACATTTTTTCCCTGTCAAGCGGGTCAGCGATTGGTTGTTGCTGCTCGGTTTTGATTTGCTGGCAGTCGACTATCTGTGCTTCCGCCCACCCATGCAGAACCAGTCGGTGATGCAAAAACTGATCTTTCTCGAAGGCTTGGGAGGCAAAGGCTGGCCGCTGCTGGGTGGAGTTTATGTGTTGGAAGCCGTCAAGCGTACGCTGACCCTGACGCCGATCAAGCCGAAATGGAATCTCCGGAAAAAGGTCCTGTCCGCGACCGTAGAACCGACCACGAGAAGCCTCCGGTGACTCAGTTGGTAGAGATCTACACCGATGGGGCCTGCAGAGGCAACCCGGGCCCGGGAGGCTGGGGGGCCCTTTTACGCTTCGGCAGGCATGAGAAACAGCTGTTTGGCGGCGAGCGACAGACGACCAACAATCGCATGGAACTGATGGCGGTGATTCGGGCGTTGCAGGCCTTGAAGCGAACAAGCCGGGTGCAGAATAACCACCGATTCGCAGTACGTTAAAAAGGGTATTACTCAGTGGATTCATAATTGGAAACGCAATGGCTGGAAAACCGCCGCCCGTGCACCGGTCAAGAATGCCGATCTTTGGCAAACGCTGGACAATGAGGTGGCGAAACACGCGGTGGAATGGCGCTGGGTCAAGGGGCACTCGGGGCATGCGGAGAATGAGTTAGCGGATCAATTGGCCAACCGGGGCATTGAGGGCTTGATGACATGACGGTTAGACAGATCGTGCTCGATACCGAAACCACCGGTCTTGAACCGGAGCAAGGTCATCGAATTATCGAAATCGGTTGTGTCGAGTTACTGGAGCGGCGTCTGACAGGGAACAATTTTCACCAATATCTGCAGCCGGACCGGGAAATCGATGCCGCGGCAATCGAAGTGCACGGTATCACCAATGAATTTCTTGCGGATAAGCCCCGCTTCAAGGAAGTGGCAACCGATTTCATCGAGTATGTGCGGGGCGCGGAACTGATCATTCACAATGCCCCTTTCGACGTGGGATTTCTCGACCATGAATTGGCGATGGTCTCCAAGGACCCTGTCAGGATCGCTGAACTGTGTAAGGTTACCGATACCCTGGTCATGGCCAAGCGGATGCATCCTGGGCAACGCAACAGTCTGGATGCACTTTGTAAACGGTATGCGATCGATAATTCCCACCGTGAGCTGCACGGTGCTCTGCTCGATGCGGAGATTCTATCTGATGTCTATTTGCGGATGACCGGTGGACAGGCCCTGTTATCGCTGGATGACAGGAGCAGCGAAGTGGGTGCTCGGTCGGCAGGCGCCATCCGGCGATTACCACAGGGGCGCTGGAAGTTGCTGGTGGTCTTCGGCGAATCAACAGGAGCTGGAGGCGCATGAGGCGCAGCTCGATAGCATGGGACAGAAGTGTGTCTGGAGGTGCTGACGCGACTCGCTTTGGAATCGGGGATCGGCGTGGTATGGGACTCTACCCCGTCAAATTCTGCTTTGTTGTGATCGCTCCTGGCTGGTGCCATGAACAATCATGTAGATCTTGGGAATGTCAAGTAACTGCACATGCTTGCGTTCGACATGCAGGAGTCCCTCATCCTGAAAACGGGTGAACAGTCGACTGACCGTTTCAACCGCCAGTCCCAGGTAGTTGCCGATTTCGTGCCGTGACATGCTGAGGAAGAAATCGCTGGCAGAAAAGCCACGTTTCTTGAAGCGATCGGAAAAACTGAGCAGAAAGGTGGCGAGTCGCTCCTCAGCGCTCTTTTTGCCCAACAGGGTGAGCATTTCGGTCTCGTGTCCGATCTCGCGGCTCAGCAGGCGGTAAATCTGATGCTGCAGACTGGGGATATTGCTGCTCAAATTATTCCAGTTGATCAAAGGGGATGTCACAAACTGCGGTGGTTTCCAGCGCGACTGCGGAGCAGGTGTGGTAGTCGTTCTGGATGGCATCGAGTCCAATCAACTCACCGGGCAGGTGAAATCCCAGCACCTGTTCGCTGCCATCCTGGTTGGGCGTATAGGTCTTGATGGAGCCGCTGGTGATCACCCGCAGGCTTTGGAACGGGTCGTGCTCGCGGAAAATGTGGTCGCCTCGATGGTAGGGGCGGCCGCGTTTAACGATCCCATCGAGTCTTTTTACGTCATCAAGATCGAGACCCACAGGCAGGCAGAGTGTGGCCAGACTGCAGTCTTTACAGGCGATCTTGATGTTTTCAAAAGAGATAACTTTTCTATTTGTCAAGATTTCACTCCAAACCATTCAGCTCGATCAATGCTGTAAATTAACTATTCTTTCAGATGTTATTGAGCTGGATCAAGTGATTTGGTTGAAGCGGGATGTAATTTGCTTCCTGGAATTGGCTGAACAGATGGGTTTGTTGCGCTTTTCCTCGAGGGGTGGGGCATAAAAAAGCCGTATCCCGGAGGATACGGCCTGATACGATTTGACTCGCCGGACTTATTTGCTCGGTGCGGCAGGCGCGGCAGGTGCGCCATAGCCATAGGGAGCACCCCCGTAAGGTGCACCGCCATAGGGAGCCCCATAGCCATATGGAGCGCCATAACCGTAAGGTCCGTACCCGTAATAATCGCTGTAACGGTTGTAACCCCGGCCATAGCCTGATCCACGGCCGCTGCCGCTCATGCCGAAGTCAAAGGAGCCGTCGCCCCAGCCGTCGCCCATCCAGTTGTCATCCCAACCGCGATTGCCGCCATAACCAGGACCACCCCAACCCCCGGACCCCAGGCGGCTGCGGAGGTGGACAGAACGATCAGGGCGGCAGCGCCCGCAACTTTGGAAAACTTCATCATGTTTTCATCCTCTCGATGGTTTTGAATACAATTAGCTACCTGACATGTCTATCTGTCCTGGACGGATCTTGGAAAATCGTAAGGTTCGATCCTGCAACTACGCCTACGCAGTCCTCCAACTTGTTTTCCACCTGACAGGCAAACAGCTTGTTCGGCAGTTATTTTCGCGAAAAACGCCAAATGATTATAGACCCTGATAGGGGATAATCAATAACGGTTTTCCTAATCCGTACCCGGTTGTGGTCAGGTTGGAATTAACTATTGAATCGTTTGTCGGGATCACCGTGTTCTGGTACTGTATTTGTCCGTCCGTTGTGTTCCTCAGAATTCCCGGCTGTTATCTTTCATGACCAGATTTATTTTCATTACGGGCGGTGTGGTATCTTCCCTGGGCAAAGGTATTGCCTCCGCTTCCCTTGCGGCTCTGCTTGAAGCCCGCGGTCTGCAAATCACCATGATCAAGCTCGATCCCTATATCAATGTGGATCCGGGCACCATGAGTCCTTTTCAACACGGCGAGGTTTACGTCACCGACGACGGTGCGGAAACCGACCTTGACCTGGGTCATTACGAACGGTTCGTACGCACCACCATGGGGCGTAACAATAATTTCACGACCGGCCAGATCTATGAAAGCGTGATCCGCAAGGAGCGCAAAGGTGAATATCTGGGCGGTACCGTACAGGTGATTCCCCATATTACCAACGAGATCAAAGAGAGCGTCCTGCTGGGTGCGGATGCTGCGGATATCTGCCTGGTTGAGATCGGCGGTACCGTGGGCGATATCGAGTCATTGCCATTTATGGAAGCGATTCGTCAAATGGGCGTGGAACTGGGTCGTCAGCGGGCCCTGTTCATTCATCTGACTTTGATCCCCTATATCAAGGCCTCAGGGGAGATCAAGACCAAGCCGACCCAGCATTCGGTCAAGGAGTTGCGCTCCATCGGTATCCAGCCGGATATTCTGGTTTGCCGCTCCGAACGCCCGTTGCCCGATGCGGAACGAAAAAAGATCGCCTTGTTCACCAATGTCCCGGAAGAGGCGGTCATTTCCGCGATGGATGTGGACTCCATCTATCGCGTACCCATGATGCTGCATGCGCAAGGCATGGATGAGATCGTCAATCAGCGCTTCGGCCTGGATTTGCCGCCAGCGGATCTGAGCGAGTGGCAGGCCTTCATCGATGGCCTGGACAACCTGCTGCGGGAAGTGGACATCGCCATGGTGGGCAAGTATGTGCATCTTGACGGAGGCCTATAAATCCCTCTCCGAGGCCTTGATTCATGCGGGTGTGCATACCGGCAACAAGGTCAACATCCATTATGTGGATTCGGAAGAGATGGAGGTCGAAGCAGCGCTGGAACAGTTGGCCGGGATGGACGCCATCCTGGTGCCTGGCGGATTCGGTGAGCGGGGTGTAGAGGGTAAGATTGCGGCGGCTCGCTATGCGCGAGAGCGTAAGATCCCCTATCTCGGCATCTGTCTCGGCATGCAGGTGGCGGTGATCGAATTCGCCCGCAACGTGGCGGGGCTTGCCAATGCCCACAGCACAGAATTCAATCGTTCGACCCCGCATCCGGTGATTGCCCTGATCACCGAATGGCTCAACTCCGACGGCAAGGTTGAAACCCGCAGTGAGCACTCCGATCTGGGCGGTTCCATGCGCTTGGGGGGACAGCAGTGCTATCTGGAGTCGGGCAGCCGTTGTCGAGACTTGTATGGCAAGGAAGTGATCGTCGAGCGGCATCGTCATCGCTATGAGTTCAACAACAGTTATCAGGACCGCATCGTTACCGCCGGGATGAAGATCGCCGGTCGTTCGATCGATGGCCGTCTGGTGGAGATAGTGGAGATCCCGGAGCATCCCTGGTTCGTCGCCTGTCAGTTTCACCCGGAATTCACCTCCACCCCGCGTTACGGGCATCCGCTGTTCTCCGGATTCATCGAGGCGGCCAGAAGACATCGGGAAGCGAGCGCATGAAACTCTGCGGATTCGAGGTGGGTCTTGAGCGGCCGTTGTTTCTGATTGCGGGACCCTGTGTCATTGAAAGCGAGCAGCTCGCCCTGGATACCGCAGGTCAACTCAAGGAAATGACTGCGATACTGGGCATGCCTTTCATCTACAAATCTTCCTTTGACAAGGCCAATCGCTCCGCTGGCGGCAGTTTTCGAGGTCCGGGTCTGGAACAAGGGGTTGCGCATCCTGCAGCTGGTGCGCGAGCAGATCGGGGTGCCGGTGCTCACCGATGTGCATGAGGATACCCCGCTAGCAGAAGTGGCGGCCGTGGTGGATGTGCTGCAGACTCCTGCCTTTCTCTGTCGCCAGACCAATTTCATCCAGAACGTGGCGGCGCAGGGTCTGCCGGTGAATATCAAAAAAGGCCAGTTTCTGGCGCCCTGGGACATGCAGCATGTGGTGAACAAGGCCAGGGCCATGGGCAACGAGCAGATCATGGTGTGTGAGCGGGGTGTCTCCTTCGGCTACAACAACCTGGTCTCCGACATGCGTTCGCTGGCGGCGATGCGCGACACCGGTTGTCCGGTGGTGTTCGACGCCACCCATTCGGTGCAACTGCCCGGCGGGCAGGGCGCCAGTTCCGGAGGACAGCGCGAGTATGTTCCGGTGCTGGCCCGCGCCGCAGTGGCGGCGGGAATCGCCGGGCTCTTCATGGAGACCCACCCGGCGCCTGAGCAGGCGCTCAGTGATGGGCCCAACTCCTGGCCGCTGGGGCGGATCCGGGAATTGCTCGAGACCCTGAGTGTGATCGACAGCACGGTCAAAAACCGGGGCTTCATCGAGGTCACGATCTGAACTGCTCCAATTGCTTCTGTGCTGGGTGTTTTACCCTAATTGAGGGTATTGGAATTTCGCGTATTCCGATAATTGATGCGCAGGATGCCCGGTGTCCCGGCAATAAAAAAATAACCTTCGCTGACAGCCGGCCCGTAGTATGCTAATAATTTTCCTCAATCATTAACTGAAGCTAGATTCACCTCAACAAAAATTATGGAGACCTTATGTCAGAAATAGTCGATATTCGTGGACGGGAGATCCTGGATTCCCGGGGTAATCCCACCATCGAAGCGGATGTGATCACCGCCGACGGGGCTATCGGACGCGCCATGGTGCCGTCCGGCGCCTCTACCGGTTCCCGTGAAGCGCTGGAGTTGCGGGATGGCGACAAGAGTCGTTATCTGGGCAAGGGCGTACTGCAGGCGGTCGCGAATGTCAACGGCGCCCTGCGCGATGCCTTGCTGGGCATGGAGGTTACCGACCAGGCAGCCGCTGGATAAGCGCATGCTGGAACTGGACGGCACCGACAACAAGAACAAGCTGGGGGCCAATGCGCTTGCTGGGCGTCTCACTTGCCGCGGCCCATGCGGCGGCCCAGGAACGGTCACTGCCCCTGTATCGATCGCTATCGGCCGGGCCCTATCGTCTACCGGTACCGATGATGAACATCATCAATGGCGGCGCCCATGCCCAGAATTCGGTGGATCTGCAGGAATTCATGATCCTGCCGGTCGGTGCGGGTTCCATTCGCGAAGCGGTGCGTTACGGCGCCGAGGTGTTTCATGCCCTGAAGAGCGTGCTGAGTGGCCGTGGTCTGGCAACCGGAGTAGGTGACGAGGGTGGTTTCGCCCCGGATCTGCCCTCCAATGAGGCGGCCATCGAGGTGATCCTGGAGGCCATCGACAAGGCCGGATTCAAAGTCGGTAAGGACATCTATCTGGGCCTGGATGTGGCCAGTTCGGAATTCTATAAGGACGGGGTCTACCACCTGGCGTCCGAGGGTCGCAAGTTCACCGCCCAGGAGTTCACCGATTACCTGGCCGGCTGGGTCGATCAGTATCCGATCATCTCCATCGAGGACGGCATGGATGAGAGCGACTGGGAGGGCTGGAAGTATCATACCGAAAAACTGGGCAAGCGGGTGCAACTGGTGGGCGACGATCTGTTCGTCACCAATACCAAGATTCTGCAGCGCGGCATCGACGAGAAGATCGCCAACTCCATCCTCATCAAGGTCAACCAGATCGGCACCCTGACCGAGACCCTGGCGGCGATCGAGATGGCGCGGGCGGCGGGCTACAGTGCGGTGGTGTCCCATCGTTCCGGCGAAACCGAAGACACCACCATCGCCGACCTGGTGGTGGCCGCCAACACCGGTCAGATCAAGACCGGTTCCCTGTCCCGTTCGGACCGGGTGGCCAAGTACAATCAGCTGATGCGGATCGAGGATCAACTGGGTGACGAGGCTGTCTATGCCGGTGCGGATGCCTTTCCGGTAGCGATCTGATCCAATTGCGCCGGGTTCCCACCGGGAGCGTGGGAACCCGGCGACAGACTTATGCGTATACTCATCGCGGTACTGTTCAGCGTTGTTTCTGATGCTCCAATACCGCCTCTGGGTCGGCAAAGGCAGCCTGGCGGAAGTGGGTAATCTGAAACAGGAGATCGGTGGGCTCGAGCAGGAGTTGGTGAAACTGCGGGAACGCAACCGGGCCCTGCAGGCCGAAGTCGAGGACCTGCGCAGTGGCAATGCCGCGATCGAGGAGCGGGCGCGCAGTGAACTGGGGATGATCAAGGAGGGAGAGATCTTCTATCAGGTCATCGATCCCACGCCTGAACATCATGAGTGAGCGCTTCTGGGCGGTGGTACCCGCTGCCGGCGCCGGTCGTCGCATGGCCAGTGAGATCCCCAAACAATACCTGCCCCTGCTGGGTCGTCAGGTCATCGAACACACCTTGCAAGCGCTTGTTGTCCCACGACCAGGTCGAAGCGGATCTATGTGGCTCGTCTCAAGCGGAGATGAGTGGTGGTCCGCCACCGCCTTTGCCGGCCATCCGCGGGTGTTCACTGTGCGTGGCGGCGCGGAGCGTTGTCATTCCGTGCTCAATGCCCTGGAATGCTTGCGGCAGTCCGCAAAGGATCAGGATTGGGTCTTGGTGCATGATGCCGCCCGCCCCTGTCTCCATCGGGATGATCTGGAACGACTGATTGGAACGTTGGCGAAAGATCCGGTCGGGGGGCTGCTGGCCGCGCCGCTGCATGACACCATCAAGCAAGCGGATGATCAGGGTCAAGTGTTGGCTACGCTGCCGCGGGAGCGACTGTGGCGCGCCTTTACACCGCAAATGTTTCGTCTGGGGGTCTTGCTTAAGGCGTTGACTCAGGCCCTGACAAAGGGCTTGTTGGTCACTGACGATGCCAGCGCGATGGAACTGGCCGGGTATGCACCCCGGTTGCTCGAGGGGCGCTCGGACAATATCAAGATCACCCGCCCCGAGGATCTGGCGCTGGCCGAGTTTTACCTGACCCGGCAATCACTTGCCTGACAGAAGCACCTGCAGTTCCTGGATGTTCTGTTTGGCATTTTCCAGAATGTGCAAAGAGAAGCGCGGGGTCAGTTTGCCCAGCGCCAGTTTGTGAAAGGCCGGCACCAGATCGAGTCTCGGCAGTTGCTGCATCCTTTTAGTGCCGACGAAGGCATGCAGTTGCGCCAGGATCACCAGATCCACGTAACTGGGCTTGTCGTTGATATCCTGCATCCAGTCCTCGGCATGCAAGGCCGCCTGGATGAAACCAGCCGGGAAGCCCCACTCCCGCAGCACGATGGCTCCGATATCCCCTTTGAGTCGGTTGATGATCAGGTTAAGTTGCTCCGGATTTTCCACCAGTTCAGGCTGAGTGCGGGCGACATTGATGATCGGGAGGATGCCGATATCGTGCACCAGGCCACACAGCAGGGCATTGTCCGCACTCAAACCGGGTGTCAGCCGGCCTAACTCATGACAGATGGCCGCCACAAAACTGGCATGTTTCCAGGAGGCGGACATGAATTCGTTCAGGGTGTGGGAGCGGGTGTCGAACAGACTGCTCATGGCAAAGCTGATCACCAGGTTATGGGTCACGTTGCGCCCCAGCCGGGTGACCGCGTCAGGCAGGTTATCGATGATTATCCTGCCACGATAGGCGACGCTGTTGACCACACTGATGATCCGCCCGGCCACCGTTGGATCCGCCTGAATGACCCGGGCGATGTCGTGGCTGTCAGTGCTCGGGTCGTTGACGACCTTGGCGATGCGCATGGCGATGCCTGGCTGACTGGGTAGTTTGAGCTTGCCTCCCTTGAATGAATCGTAGAACTTCCAGAAGATATCGGTACCCCTGATCTCCGATTCCATCCGGGTCACGGATTGGTCCGCCGGTTGTTCGAGCGGTGGTAATTTGCGGAGATTGTCGTACAGATCGACGGGGCAGCGCATGATCGATGCCGGCTTGACTGCCAGCATAGCGTCTGTTTCGGGCGCATAGCGCAAGGGTTCAACCTCTCCTTGCGCGTTGCTGGCGATGGTCTGTTTCGCGCCATCCGGACCCGTCAGCTCGACTTCCCCTTTCAGTAGCAGATAGATCTGTGGCATCCGTGTCCCGTTGATGGGTATTTGACTGCCAGGGCTGTAGTGATTCACCTCAATCTGTTCGGCGATATACGCGAGCACGCGCCGGGGCAGGTTTCTCAGCGGTGTGAGTTGACTGGCCTGAGTCAACTCTTCCTGGGTTGGTTTTGTGCTCATCGGAAGGTATACAATCCCATTGTATTGCGGATAGTTTGCTAGCGTCAGATTGGCTGAAATCTTTATCGGGAGAACTGGAGAACAACATGCGGATTGGGCAAGGGTATGATGCGCATCGATTCGAAGAAGGACGTCGACTCGTCTTGGGTGGGGTGACGATCGACCATCCGCGGGGCATGCGGGCACATTCGGATGGCGACGTGTTGATTCATGCCTTGTGTGATGCCTTATTGGGCGCCGCCGGCCTGGGGGATATCGGACGGCATTACCCGGACAGCGACGCGAAATATGCCGGCATCGACAGCCGGATTCTGCTGCGGGATGTGGTGAAACGCCTGCATCTGACGGGCTTCAGGATCAGCAACGCGGATCTCACCGTGCTGGCGCAACAGCCTAGACTCGCCCCCTATCTCGATGCCATGCGGGGCCGCCTCGCGGCCGATCTGCAGGTGGACGTCCACCGGGTCAACGTGAAGGCCACCACCACCGAGGGGATGGGTTTTGCCGGGCGGGCCGAAGGTATTGCCGCCTACGCCGTGGCCTTGCTGGAGGAGTGAACCCTTGACAGCAACGGCTTGGCGCCGATTGGATGCCATGCCCTATGCCTGGGGCGGCCCGGCGGGTGATGGGGCGATCCGCGCCCTGGCGGAAGATTTTCAGGTCAATGAGATCCTGGGTTTCGAGCCGGCCGGCGAAGGGCAGCATGTATTCCTGCATCTGCGCAAACGGGACACCAATACCCTCTGGCTCGCCAAACAGATCGCCGCGCTCGCCGGCGTGGGGCAGCGGGATGTGGGCTATGCGGGGCTGAAGGACCGACATGGGGTGACCAGCCAGTGGTTCTCGGTCGATCTGGCCGGCCGGCCGGAGCCGGACTGGGAACAGTTGGCGTCGGATCAGCTCCAAGTGCTGCGGGTGACGCGACATCGGCGCAAGCTGCGGGTCGGCGCCTTGCGGGGTAATCGGTTCCGGCTGCGAATTCGTGCGTCTGAAGGCTGATCCGCAGAGTCCTGGAGCAGCGTCTGCAGCAGCTGCGCAGTTCGGGCATGCCCAACTATTTCGGGGAGCAGCGTTTCGGGCATGCATACGCCAATCTCGTTCAGGCAGAGGCCCTGTTCGAGCGCAGACTGGGTCGGTTGGAACGCAAGCTGCGTGGGCTGCTGATCTCCGCCGCCCGCTCCCAGTTGTTCAACGAGGTGCTGGCCGCCCGCATCGAGCGGCAGAGCTGGGATCGTCCCAGGCCGGGCGACTACTTCAAGCTGGATGGCAGCCGCGCCGGTTTCCCCGGTGAAGAAGTGGACGAAACCCTGATCGACCGCTGCCGCAGCCTGGACATCCACCCCTCCGGACCGTCTCTGGGGGCGTGGTCGGGCGCCGGTGAGCGGTGAAACCCTGGCATTGGAGGAGACTCTGCTCACGCCCTATGCCGTCTGGCGCAACGGTCTCGAGCATGTGGGTCTGCAACAGGAGCGACGTCCCCTGCGGGTGCGCGTGGGCGATTTATGCCTGGAGATTTCCCGACCGCGACAGCCTGTTGCTGGAATTCAGTCTGCCGGCCGGTTGCTATGCGACCGTATTGTTGCGGGAGTTGCTGCGGTTCGGTTCGCTGCCGCTGCATTAGGGGCCGGGCCCAATGCTAGGGGCGCACAACCGACAGGGAACGCTTCTGGCCCTGCTCATCCAGACAGACGAAGGTCACTCGGGTGCCGAAGATCGATGCTTCAGCCCCGCTGTCGGGATCGTCGGCATACACGGTCACCTGATATTGCACCGAGGTATTGCCAGGGCGCACCAACTCGATCTGGAAACGCAGAATGGTGCCTTCCCGGACGCTCTTGCGGAACTCCACCCGATCCATGCCGATCGTGACGAACTTGCAACCGGGATGCTCCATGGTGGCGGCGATCCAGGCCACCGCATCCATCCACTTCAACAGATTTCCGCCGAACAGGTAACCGTAGTGGTTTCAGATGCTCCGGCAACACCTGTTTGTGGTTTTCCACCCTATCCCATCTCCGGCATCTGCAGACCCGGCGGGGGTGGAGTGGGGGAGTTCTGATGCATCAGGATATGCCAGCCCGTAGGCGCCCTTGCGGTAGATGTTGCTGGCATAAACCGTCTGTTTGTCCCCTTGGCCCGGCACCTTTACATGCTCTTCGATCAGATGGACGGCAAGGTTTTCGGCCTCGATCCAGGCCAGGTGCTTGATCTCGATGTCGAGCTGAATCTCGCCCGTCAGCAGCGGTTCCCAGGCCCGCCGGATACTCGCCATACCGCGTTGGGCCGGCATCATGGGGAGCAGGCAGAGGATCTCTTCCGAGTCCTCCCACACCTGCATCATGGCATCGAGATCCTTTGCCTCAATGGCGTCGTAGTAGGCGTCTTCGGCATCCTGGGGGGTGGTAAAGTTCTCGCTGTTGGCAGTCATGGTTCCGGTGATTGTTTGTCGATGGTGGCCGATTCTAAAGTAATCGGGTGAAACTGTTGAATTTCTTTTACCGCGCAGCCAGCTCAATGCCCTGCTGATGCGCATTGCGGGTTACCCTGGGAAAACCGCCGGCCTTCACAGCATTTCCTGGGTACGGCGTTGTTCGGCGGCCCGATACTGTACCCTTGTGTGTCTGTGTACATCGCGTATCATGCGGCGGCAATTCCGTAAGCGAGTGAATGGCCGTCCATGACCAACCAAATGGATCCCAGTCTGGAAGGGATAGAACAGATCCCGCTGAGTCAGTTTACCGAGAAGGCCTACCTGGACTATTCCATGTATGTCATTCTCGACCGCGCCCTGCCGCACATCGGGGATGGTCTGAAACCGGTGCAGCGCCGCATCGTCTATGCGATGTCGGAGCTGGGGCTGAGCGCCACCGCCAAATTCAAGAAATCCGCCCGCACCGTGGGTGATGTGCTGGGCAAGTTCCATCCCCATGGCGACACGGCCTGCTACGAGGCGATGGTGCTGATGGCGCAGGAGTTCTCCTATCGCTACCCGCTGGTGGACGGTCAGGGCAACTGGGGTTCGCCGGACGATCCCAAGTCCTTTGCCGCCATGCGTTACACCGAATCGCGGCTCACCGCCTATGCCCAGGTGCTGCTGCAGGAACTGGGGCAGGGTACGGTGGATTGGCAGCCCAACTTCGACGGTACCCTGCGGGAGCCCGTGGTGCTGCCGGCCCGGTTGCCGAATGTGCTGTTGAACGGCACCTCAGGTATTGCCGTGGGCATGGCGACGGATATCCCGCCGCATAACCTGCGGGAGGTGGCGAGTGCCTGTGTCCATCTGCTGGAATCGCCCAAGGCAACCCTGGCCGACCTGCTGGCGCATATACAAGGTCCCGACTACCCGACCGAGGCGGAGATCATCAGCTCGCCCGAGGAACTGCAGAAGCTCTATGAGACCGGCAATGGCAGCATCCGCATGCGCGCCCGCTATGAACGGGAACACGGCGATATCATCATCACGGCGCTGCCCCATCAGGTCTCGGGGGCTCGAGTGCTGGAGCAGATCGCGGCCCAGATGCAGGCCAAGAAGCTGCCGATGGTGGAGGACCTGCGGGACGAGTCGGATCACGAAAACCCCACCCGGCTGGTGATCCTGCCGCGCTCCAACCGGGTGGATGCGCAGCGTCTGATGTCCCATCTGTTCGCCACCACCGACCTGGAACGGACCTATCGGGTCAATCTCAACCTGATCGGCGTCAACGGTCGGCCGGCGGTGAAGGATCTGCTGAGCCTGCTCAAGGAGTGGCTGAGTTTCCGTACCGAGACGGTCCGGCGACGACTCCAGTATCGGCTGGATCAGGTGCTGGAGCGGTTGCATATCCTTGAAGGTCTGCTGATCGCCTACCTCAATATCGATGAGGTGATCGCCATCATTCGCTATGAGGACGATCCCAAGGCGGAGTTGATGCGCCGCTTCGGGTCTGTCCGGCCAGCAGGCGGAGGCGATCCTCAACCTGCGCTCTGCGCCACTGGCGAAGCTGGAAGAGATCAAGATCCGCGGCGAACAGGAGGAGCTGGCGGAGGAACGCAACTGGCTGGAGAAGACCCTGGGCTCCAGTCAGCGGCTGCGCACCCTGATCCGCAAGGAGATTCAGGCCGATGCGGAGAAATATGGAGATCCGCGCCGTTCACCTATCGTGGAGCGGCCCGCGGCCGAGGCCCTGGACGAACTCGAGCTGACGCCCAGCGAGCCGGTCATGGTGGTGCTGTCGGAAAAAGGCTGGGCGCGTGCGGCCAAAGGACACGAGATCGATCCGACCGGGCTCAGTTACAAATCCGGCGACTGCTTTCTGGCCGCCGCCCGGCTGCGCAGTAACCAGCAGGTGGTGTTTCTCGATTCCAGCGGACGCAGCTACTCCCTGCAGGCCCACAGTCTGCCCTCCGCGCGCAGCCAGGGCGAACCGCTCACCGGGCGCTTGAATCCGCCGGCCGGGGCGGGATTTGTCTCGGTGCTGGGGGGAGATCCCGAGACCGTCTATCTGCTGGCCTCGGACGCCGGTTACGGTTTTCGGGTCAAACTGGCGCGAGCATGTTTGCGAAAAACAAGGCGGGCAAGTCGGTCCTGAGTCTGCCCAAGGGCGCCCGGGTGTTGCCGCCGGTGCCGCTGGTCGAGGCGGCGAGCGACCGGCTGGTGGCGATCACCAATGAAGGCCGGATGCTGGTGTTTCCAGTGGCCGAACTGCCGGAACTGGCGCGCGGCAAGGGCAATAAGATCATCGCTATCCCCGGCAAACGGGTGGAGACGCGGGAGGAATTCGTGTCGGTCATCGCCGTGGTGCCGTCTGGAGCGAGCCTGACCGCTTATTCCGGTAAGCGCCACATCACGCTCAAGCCGACGGATCTCGACAGTTATCAGGGTGAACGAGGCCGGCGTGGTAATAAGCTGCCGCGGGGTTTCCAACGGGTCGAGCGGATCGAAGTCGGATGATTTCCGCTGATAGGCGATAATCGCCTGCAAGTGGCTGGTTGTATCTGGCTCTGGCTCGAATCAGCCGTCGTTTGGGGTTATTTGGGGTGTTTGATGAATGCTTTTTGGCTAGATGCATGATTCGTCGGTATAATGGATAGTTTGTGATTGGCTTGGGGTTTCAGCCCTGGCCCACCATCATGTTTGCCATGCGAGAGTGGCGGAATTGGTAGACGCGCTGGATTTAGGTTCCAGTGGGGTAACCCGTGAGAGTTCGAGTCTCTCCTTTCGCACCATATTTCCCGATTCGGGTGCGCGCCCGGACCGGTTCCATTGTCCATATCATTGACTGATTCGAGTGTAGAGGCAGTTTGGTCTGCCGGGAGAGAGTGTGATGCAAGTTTCGGTGGAAGCGGGAGAAGGGCTTGAGCGGCGTATGACCGTCGAGCTGCCGGCTGAACAGATCGAGGAGGCAGTGAACAAGCGTCTGAAACAGATCGGCAAGTCCGCCAAAATGGATGGTTTTCGTCCCGGCAAGGTACCCATGGACATGCTGCGTCGCCGCTATGGCGGTCAGGTGCTGCAGGAGGTATACGGACAGATCATCGAATCCAGCTACCAGGAAGCCTTGCAGCAGCAAAACCTGCATCCCGCGGGTATGCCCAAGATCGAACCGAAAGTCACGGAAGGCAAGAATCTCTTCAGCTATATCGCGACCCTCGAGGTAATGCCGGAAATCTCCCTGGCCAAGCTTGATGGGATCCTCAAGCGACCGGTGGCGGAGGTCACGGATCAGGATGTGGAAGAGATGCTCGAAAAGCTGCGCGAGCAGCGCGCAACCTGGCAGGCGGTCGAGCGGGCGGCGGCCGAAGGTGATCAGGTCAAGATCAGCTTCCAAGGATTGATGGAGGGTGAGGCCTTTGAAGGCGGAAACGCCCAGGATGTGCCTTTGGTGCTTGGCTCCAAGCGTATGATTGAGGGTTTCGAATCCGGCTCTGGTTGGTATTGTCAAAGAGGAAAAACGCACGCTTGAACTCAAATTCCCTG
The DNA here is from genome assembly GCA_963716875.1 of uncultured Gammaproteobacteria bacterium. Classification (GTDB taxonomy): domain Bacteria; phylum Pseudomonadota; class Gammaproteobacteria; order Chromatiales; family Chromatiaceae; genus JASJBU01. Next base: position 50,473 of record CAVQUR010000015.1, on the reverse strand, counting down.
AAGATTATCGGGTGGATGAGCTGGCCGGTAAGCCGGTAACGTTCGGGGTGGAAGCCAGCGAAGTGGCGGAACAGGTGCTGCCGGAGGTCAACGAGGCGTTCGCCAAGGAGTTCGGCGCCCATGCGGGTGTGGACCAGTTGCGGAACGATATCCGGCAAAACATGCAGCGCGAAATGCAGCAGCGCATCTGGAGCAGGCTCAAGAACCAGGCCATGGACCTGCTCTACAACAGCAACAAGATTGAGGTCCCGAGGGTCTTGGTGAAGGAAGAGATCGACGCGTTGCGCAAGCAGACCCGCAGTCAACTGCAGGGTGGCTCAGGGTCGATCGAACTGCCCGATAATCTGTTCGAGGAGCAGGCCAAACGGCGCGTGACCCTGGGGCTGGTGATCAGTGAGATCATCAAACAACACAAGATCGAGCTCGACAAGGCTAGGGTTCGCAGCACGTTAGAGGAAGTTGCGGCAAGTTATGAGGATTCGGATGAGGTGATCAAGCATTACCTGGCTAATCGTAGCCAGATGGCGGCAATCGAAAATGTCGTGCTGGAAGACCAGGTGGTGGACTGGGTACTGGCGCAGGTCGAAGTTACTGATGAACAGAGCTCCTTCGCTGCACTCACGGCGGTAGGCTGATGGTTTTGAACTGTCGGATCTCCCGGGTGAAAATGTCGACAACCACAACTGATAAGCAGTGAGAAGCTCTGAAATAATCGGAGTTTTCCTAAAGGAAACCGAAGCTATGACCGATATTCAACACATGGGTGGTTTGGACACGCAGAATCTTGGGCTGGTGCCCATCGTTATCGAGCAGACGGCGCGGGGTGAGCGTTCGTTCGATATCTATTCACGACTGCTCAAAGAGCGGGTCATCTTTGTGGTTGGCGTGGTGGAAGACCACATGGCCAATCTGATCGTGGCCCAATTGCTGTTTCTGGAATCGGAGAACCCCGACAAGGACATCCATCTCTACATCAACTCTCCCGGTGGGTCCGTCACCGCGGGACTCTCCATCTACGACACCATGCAGTTCGTGCGCCCGGATGTGAGTACCATGTGCATTGGTCAGGCCGCCAGTATGGGCGCCCTGCTGCTGGCCGGCGGAGCCAAGGGCAAACGCTACTGTCTGCCGAATTCTCGCATGATGATTCATCAACCCTTGGGTGGGTACCAGGGGCAGGCCACGGATATAGAGATTCATGCAAGAGAGATCCTGCTACTGCGGGAGCGGCTCAATACAATCCTGTCTACGCATACCGGCCAGTCGTTGGAAACGATTGCCAGGGATACCGAGCGGGATAACTTCATGGGTGGTGAAGATTGCGTCGCCTACGGTCTCATCGATCAGGTATTGGCCAATAGAAGCGGCGGAGCCAAGCTCTAACCTTGAGCGATCAGAGGTTGATTCAGGGTGAGGTAGTCGCATAGCCTATCCAAATCGAGTATTTCTACCCATGAGTTAGTCGTATAGAAATTTTACCATCTGCTTACAGTTGGTTATGATTGGGCTTAACCTGAGATTACCCCAGGAGAATGTGGTATGAGCGGAGACAAAAGCGGAAAGGGCGAAGACGGGAAACTGTTGTACTGCTCCTTTTGCGGAAAAAGCCAGCATGAAGTGCGTAAACTGATTGCCGGACCCTCGGTATTCATCTGCGACGAGTGCGTGGAACTCTGCAACGATATCATCCGTGAGGAGATGCAGGAATCGAGTGAGGACCGCACCGGCCAGTCTGCCGAAACCCCACGAGATCAACAAGACACTGGACCAATATGTGATCGGCCAGACCCGCGCCAAGAAGGTTTTGTCGGTCGCCGTCTACAACCATTACAAACGGTTGGAAAATATCGGCAAGAACAGTGACGTGGAACTGGCGAAGTCCAACATTCTGCTGATCGGGCCCACCGGATCGGGTAAAACCCTGTTGGCCGAGACCCTGGCTCGGCTGCTGAATGTGCCTTTTACGATCGCCGACGCGACGACTCTCACTGAGGCCGGCTATGTGGGCGAGGATGTGGAAAACATCATCCAGAAGTTGTTGCAGAAGTGTGATTATGACGTAGAGAAGGCTCAGACCGGCATCGTCTATATCGATGAGATCGACAAGATTTCCCGTAAATCGGATAATCCCTCCATCACCCGAGATGTTTCCGGCGAGGGGGTACAACAGGCCTTGCTCAAACTGATCGAAGGGACGGTTGCTTCAGTGCCACCCCAGGGAGGACGCAAACATCCCCAACAGGAGTTTCTGCAGGTCAATACCTCCAATATCCTGTTCATTGTGGGTGGCGCCTTTGCGGGCCTGGAAAAAGTGATCAAAGACCGCTCCGAGAAGGGCGGCATTGGTTTCTCTGCTGAAGTCAGAAGCAAGAAAGACAGCCGTTCGGTGGGTGAGATTCTGGTCGACGTGGAACCTGAAGACCTGATTAAATATGGCCTGATACCCGAGTTTGTCGGACGTCTTCCGGTAGTCGCCACGCTGCAGGAACTGGATGAAAAGTCACTGGTACAGATTCTTACGGAACCCAAGAATGCCTTGACCAAGCAATACGCCCGCCTGTTCGAAATGGAGGGCTGTGAACTCGAAATCAGGGAAGATGCCTTACGTTCTATCGCCCGCAAAGCCATGGCGCGCAAGACGGGCGCCCGTGGATCTGCGTACGATACTGGAACAGGTCTTGCTGGATACCATGTACGATCTGCCATCCATGGAAGAGGTGACGAAGGTCGTGATTGACGATTCAGTCATCTCGGGTGAGTCCAAACCACTGATGCTTTTCGAGAGCGGGGAAAAACAGATAGCCGCATCGGATTAACAGGTATGGTGCCGGGTTAGATAGGTTCTCGTTGCTTTTTTAGCCGCCAGGGCTTGAAATCAGCCGGAACTGCACCAATTCAATGACATATACATTCGGCATATCGCCCTGACAGGGCGATTGCTCCTCTCGTTATCACTATCCTTGATTGAGTACCTGGTAGTACGCATCCTCGTCCGGATGCGACGCCTGCTGAGGAACACATATTATGGGCCAAGAAGATAAGAACACCGGCATCGTAGATTCACGCAATGTGGTGCCGGTTCTGCCATTACGTGACGTCGTGGTCTATCCACACATGGTGATTCCACTCTTCGTGGGACGCGATAAATCAATCCTGGCGTTGGATGCGGCGATGCAGAGCAACAAGCAAATCCTGCTGGCGGCACAGAAGAGCGCCGATGTGGACGATCCGGATGTGGGCGGCATCTATTCGATCGGCACCCTGGCGAATATCCTGCAATTGCTCAAACTCCCTGACGGTACGGTCAAGGTCTTGGTAGAAGGCAGCGAAAGGGCCAGCATCATCCAATTTGTCGATACCGATGAGTATTTCACCGCCCAGTTGAAGAGTCTCAAAGACACCCTCGATCTGAACGAACGCGAGACCGAAGTGTTGATGCGTTCCGCGACCAATCTGTTCGACCAGTATGTCAAGCTGAATAAAAAAGTCCCCCCCGAGGTATTGACCTCGCTCTCCAGCATTGACGAGCCAAGCCGTCTGGCGGACACCATCGCGGCGCATATGTCATTGAAACTGGAGGAGAAGCAACAGGTGTTGGAGATGCCCAACGTGCGTGAGCGGATCGAGCACCTGATGGGGCTGATGGAGGGGGAAAACGATATCCTGCAGATGGAAAAGCGGATTCGCGGCCGGGTCAAGCGCCAGATGGAGAAGAATCAGCGCGAGTACTATCTGAATGAACAGATGAAGGCGATCCAGAAGGAACTGGGCGAGATGGACGAAGCGCCTAACGAGATCGAGGAACTGGCGAAAAAAATCGAGACCGCCGGCATGACCAAGGAGGCGAAAACCAAGGCCGAAGGAGAATTGAACAAGCTGAAACTGATGTCGCCCATGTCGGCGGAAGCCACCGTGGTGCGCAACTATATCGATACCCTGGTCGGCTTGCCCTGGAAGAAGCGAACCAAGATTCGCAACGACCTCGGCGCGGCTGAAACGGTCCTGGACGTGGATCACTACGGTCTGGAAAAGGTCAAGGAACGGATCCTCGAATACCTGGCGGTGCAACAGCGGGTGCGGAAACTGAAAGGGCCCCATCCTCTGTCTGGTGGGGCCGCCGGGTGTGGGCAAGACCTCCTTGGGTCAATCCATCGCCCGTGCCACCAACCGGAAATTTACCCGTATGGCCCTGGGCGGGGTGCGTGACGAAGCGGAGATCCGCGGTCACCGGCGCACCTATATCGGTGCCCTGCCGGGCAAGATCATCAATAATCTGAGCAAGGTGAAAACCCGCAATCCCTTGTTCCTGTTGGATGAAATCGACAAGATGGCCATGGATTTCCGCGGTGATCCGGCCTCCGCCCTGCTGGAAGTGCTGGATCCCGAGCAGAATCATACCTTCAATGATCACTATCTGGAGGTCGATTTTGATCTGTCGGAGGTGATGTTTGTCGCCACCGCCAATACCTTGAATATTCCCCCCGCCTTTACTGGATCGGATGGAGGTGATCCGGCTTTCCGGCTATACCGAAGATGAAAAGGTCAGCATTGCTGCACGCTATCTGGTGCCCAAGCAGATGGAGAACAATGGCCTGAAACCGGATGAGTTGAACATCAGTGAGGCGACCCTGCGTGATATCGTGCGTTACTACACTCGCGAGGCCGGTGTGCGTAACCTGGAACGGGAGATCGCCAAGATCTGCCGCAAAGTGGTGAAGGATATCCTGTTGAAAAAGCCCAAGGCCACGATCAACGTGGGCCCCAAACGGCTCGACTACTATCTTGGGGTCAGGCGTTTTCGCTATGGCCGCGCAGAGGAGCACGATCAGATCGGTCAGGTGACCGGGTCTGGCCTGGACCGAGGTGGGTGGTGAACTGTTGACCATCGAGGCCGCGTTGATGCCGGGTAAAGGGCCGTCTGACCCACACCGGACAATTGGGCGAGGTGATGCAGGAGTCGATTCAAGCGGCGATGACGGTGGTTCGCAGTCGGGCCGAGTCGTTGGGCCTGGAGGATGATTTTCACCAGAAATATGATGTCCACATCCACGTGCCGGAAGGCGCCACGCCCAAGGATGGCCCCAGTGCCGGTGTCGGCATGTGCACCTGTCTGGTTTCCGCGCTGACCCGCATTCCGGTGCGGGCGGATGTGGCCATGACCGGTGAGATTACCCTGCGCGGTGAGGTGCTGCCGATCGGCGGGCTGAAAGAGAAGCTGCTGGCGGCCCATCGTGGTGGGATCACCACCGTGATCATCCCGGAAGAGAACGAACGGGATCTGGTCGATATTCCCAGGAACATCAAACAGAACCTGATGATCAAACCCGTGCGCTGGATCGATGAGGTGCTGGAGATCGCGCTGATCGAGATTCCGAATACGTCAGGGTGAGAAAAAACCCGCCTCCTGTAGCAGAGGAAGCCAAAGCGATGAAAAAGACTGGCAGGGTAGCCAAAAAGGGCGCTGGAATGACCAAACATTGAGGTTTGGTAAATAGTTGTGAACTGCTTGGCGGGCATCTGAGCGTCGGCTTGACAGTATATCGGGCAGTCTGTATAAATTCCCGGGTTTTAGGAACCGTCACGGGGCTACACGGACATCATTTAAATCAGCAAAACAACGGGTTTGCTGGATTGACCAAAGGGGAAAATTATTAATGAACAAGGCAGAACTGATTGAAGCAATGGCGGATGCAGCGGATATTTCCAAGGCTGCTGCAGCCCGCGCGCTGGATGGCATGGTTGAGGCGATCATCGGTGCGATGAAAGAAGGCGATCAGGTCTCTTTGGTTGGCTTTGGCACCTTTTCAGTCAAGGAAAGAGCTGCACGTCAGGGCCGTAATCCCCAGACTGGTGAAACCATCCAGATCAAGGCTTCCAATATCCCGTCATTCAAGGCTGGTAAAGCATTGAAGGATGCCGTAAACTAGCGCCCCTCTTTGGGGCGCTTAGCTCAGCTGGGAGAGCATCGCCCTTACAAGGCGAGGGTCGCAGGTTCGATCCCTGCAGCGCCCACCAAACCCGGAGCGGTAGTTCAGATGGTTAGAATACCGGCCTGTCACGCCGGGGGTCGCGGGTTCGAGCCCCGTCCGCTCCGCCAATATTGAGATGACAACGGGGTATCAGTCTTGATACCCCGTTTTTGTTTCAGGTGGTCTGCGGGGGGGCTGATAACGCCTGATGGAGCTGTGGCTGTCTTGCCATGTCTTGCATTGCTGGAAGATGTTGCAGGTGTGACAGAGGTTACGGATGTCCGTACCCTGAGCAAGGTGAGGGAAGGCCTTGATCTGGGTTTCCTTTAGCGTAGATAAAATAATGAGATAACGATCATGTTACAGAATATCAGGGATAAAGCTCAGGGTTGGATCGCTTGGGCAATTGTCATACTCATCAGTATTCCCTTCGCCCTATGGGGCATACAGGAATACCTGGGGAGCGGCTCTGAGCCCGTGGTCGCCACCGTCAATGGCGATGACATCACCGAACAGGCGCTGGATCAGCCGTTATCAGCGTTTCCGTCAAGAGTTGCGCGACCAGTTGGGGGCGGCCTATCGTCCTGAACTGTTCGACGATAAGCGGATGCGCCAAGAGGTTCTGAAGCAAATGGTGAGTGAGAATGTGATCCTGCAGGCCTCACACGATATGGGCCTGCGGGTCGGGAGATCCTCTGGTCAGGCAGGCCATCATGGAGATCGACGCGTTCAAGAAGGATGGCCGTTTCGATCAGCAGACCTTCGAGCGGTATGCCAGGATGCAGGGTTTGTACACGCGGCGGGTTTCGAGGAACGGATTCGTCAGGCCATCATGACAGAGCAACTCTCGCGAGCCGTGCAGGCCAGCGCGTTCATCACGGATCAGGAGATGAAAGAGATCCTGCGGTTGCAGAATCAGACCCGGGCAGTCGCCTATTTCATATGTCACGACGGACGATTTCAGTCGGACGAGAAGATCCCGGATGCGGATATCAAGCCTATTACGATCAGCATCAGGACGAATTTCGCATCCCCGAACAGGTGAAACTGGAATATATCCTGCTGAATGTGGAGATGGCCGGGAAGACGGTGCAGATGGATGACGCTGCCTTACGGGGCTTTTACGAAAACCACCTGGAAAACTTTGGGGAGCCGGAACAGCGTCAAGCCAGCCATATCCTGATCAGGCTGGAAGAGGATGCCGATCAAGCCGCCAGTGACAGAGGCGCAGGCAGCAAGATCATCGCTCTTGCGCGAGCGCGCGCCGCAAGGTGAGGATTTCGCCGCATTGGCCGAGGCCGATTCCGAAGACCCGGGGTCTGCGGCGGAAGGGGGTGATCTGGGCTATTTCGGCAAAGGCATCATGGATCCGGCCTTCGAAGAGGCGGCATTCTCCCTGCAGGAAGGTGAGTTGAGTGAGCCGGTGCGCAGCCGCTTCGGTTACCATCTGATCAAGCTGACCGGGATCAAGCCCAGCAGCATCAAGCGCTTCGAAGAGGCCCGTAGCGAAGTGGAAAATGACTACCGCAAGGCCGAGGGTGAACGGCTCTATTTCGAGATGGCCGAGCGGCTGGCGGACTTGAGCTATGAAGACCCCACCACCCTGTTGCCGGCGGCCACCGCCCTCAAGCTCAAGGTGGAGACCAGCGATTGGATCAGCTCGCGACAAGGCATCCGGTATTTGCAGTCCCCCAAGGTCCTTGGCCGCGGCTTTCAGTGACGATGTGTTGCAGGGACGCAATAACAGTGAACTGATCGAATTGGACAAGGAACAGTCTATGGTGCTGCGGGTGACCGAGTACAAGGAGGCATCCGTACAAGTCCCTGGAAGAGGTCAGTGAAAGATCGCGGCCAGATCTGAAAAAGCAGCGTGCGGTGGAGCAGGCTCGGGCCGAAGCGGAAAAACGCCTGGCCAGCCTGCAGTTCGGGCACGGATATCGCTCAAGTGGCGGATCAGTATAAGGTCAAGCGCAAGGATGCCTTGTCGCGCAACGACATGTCCGTTCCCCCTAGCTTGATGAGTGAGGTTTTCCGCCTGCCCCATCCGGCCGAGGAGGGTAAGCCGGTATCCGGTATGATCCAACTGGCCACCGGGGGCTTCGCTGTCTATGACCTGTATGGAGTGAAGGATGCTTCCTGCAGATCAGATGAATGCCGTACTGAAAGACCAATTGAAGAATAACCTGCGACTGCGCTTGGGGCGGGTTCAATATGATCGCCTGGTCGCGGATCTGTGAGAGCAGGGCGGATATCTCCTATCGCCAACCGGTGAGACCAAGAGTAGCTAAAACCGCTGCATGTCACCGGCGGCATCCGAGCAATACGTGCGCCCTGCTCGACCTCACAGAAAAAAGCGCCGGTTAGGCGCTTTTTGGGTTTTAGGGGAGGTTATGCATGCCAGCAGTTCAAGCCATACCCAGGATGTGATAGCCGGAATCCACATACAGCACATCGCCGGTAATGCCAGACGCCAGATCGGAACACAGAAACGCGGCTGCATTGCCCACCTCTTCGATGGTCACATTGCGTCGCAGCGGATTCTTTTTTTCCGCCTCATCCAGCATGCCCTTGAAATTTTTGATGCCGGACGCGGCCAGGGTGCGTATCGGACCGGCGGAGATTGCATTCACCCTGATCCCCTGAGGACCCAGAGAATCCGCCATGTAACGAACGCTGGCCTCCAGGCTGGCCTTGGCGACCCCCATCACATTGTAATTGGGCACCGTGCGCACCGCCCCTAGATAGCTCATGGTGATCAGCGCCGCATTGCGCCCCTGCATCAGCGGCAGTCCTGCCTTGGCCAGCGCAGCGAAGCTGTAGGCGCTGATGTCATGGGCCAGGGCAAAACCTTCCCGGGTGAGATGGTCCAGAAAGCCACCCTCGAGATGGTCCCGGGGCGCGAAACCCACGGAATGCACGATGCCGTCCAGGCCGTCCCAATGCTTGCCAAGTTCGCTTCGAAGACCGCTGTAATCTGCTCGTCGCTGGTGACATCCAACGGCAGCACGATATCCGATCCGCATTGTTCGGCAATCTGGTCGACGCGCTTTTTCAACTTGTCGCCCTGGTAGGTGAAGGCGAGTTTGGCCCCTTCCCGATGCATCGCCTCGGCGATGCCCCAGGCGATGGAACGGTTGCTCGCCACGCCAACGATAAGGATACGTTTGTCTTGTAAAAAACCCATGGAACAATTCCTTGGTGGTGTCATCGTAAAGAAACACGGATAATGCAAAGTTTCGTCAGATCCGGTCGATATGAACGGCTTAAACTACCGGAATTTTCCTAAATCGGAAAGGGTTGGTTGTGCTCCAGTCAATGCAGTTAAACAAATACAGACAAATTTCGTCCTCCTGTTCGCCGTTCTGTTGTTGACGGCGTTGTGATGGTTCCCCCTGGAACAGCCCCTATCCCGCGGCTGATGAAGGCAAGTCTATCCTCTACAGTTCATTTTCCGAGCGGCCCAAACACCTCGACCCCGCCCGTTCCTACAGCTCCAACGAATACGCCTTCATCGCCCAGATCTATGAACCGCCCTTGCAATACCATTTTCTCAAGCGTCCCTATGAACTGGTGCCGCTGACCGCCCAGGGCATGCCGGAAGTCGACTTATCTGGACGCAGCAGGGCAACAGTCTGCCAGCGGATACCGCAGCTGGAGCAGATCGTCTTCAGCGACTATCTGGTGCGCATCAAACCGGGCATCCAGTATCAACCCCATCAGCTGTTCGCCTTGGATGCATTCCGGTCGACATCTCTATCACCAGCTGACGGAGGCCCAGCTGACCTCGGTGCATACGCTGTCCGATCTGCCCCGCACCGCGACCCGCGAGTTGACCGCGGAGGACTATGTCTACCAGATCAAACGGCTGGCCTTTCCCCGCTTTCATTGCCCGATTGCCGGCGTGATGGGCGGACTATATCCTGGGTTTCGATGAGTTTTCCAAACAGCTCAAGGCGGTGGATGAACGGTTACAGGCCGCTGGGGAAGAAGACCGCCCGTTTGTGGATCTGCGGCAATACGCTATGCAGGGGGTCCAGGTGGTGGATCGTTATAGCTACCGGATTCGCCTGCAGGGCAAGTATCCCCAATTCGTCTACTGGATGGCGATGCCCTTCTTTGCCCCTATGCCCTGGGAGGCCGATCGTTTCTATGCCCAGCCCGGGCTCTGGAAACGCAACATCAAGCTGGACTGGTTTCCGGTCGGCACCGGGGCATTCATGCTGACGGAGAACAATCCGAATCTGCGCATGGTGCTGGAGCGCAATCCCCATTTCCATGGCGAGATCTATCCCACCGAAGGGGAAGCGGAGGACGCAGACCAACGGCTTGCTGATCGACGCGGGACGCGAGATGCCGTTCATCGACAAGGCGATCTACAGCCTGGAGCAGGAGACCATCCCCTACTGGAACAAATTTCTGCAGGGCTATTACGATACTTCCGGGATCTCCTCGGACAGTTTCGATCAGGCGGTGCAGTTCGGTGAGCCAAGGTGAAGTCGAGCTGACCGAGTCGATGCGGGAGATGGGCATCCAGCTCACCACCGCGGTACAGACCTCGATCTGGTTATTTCGGTTTCAACATGCGGGATCCGGTAGTGGGTGGAGATTCGGAGTCGGCGCGCCTGCTGCGTCGGGCCATCTCCATCGCCGTCGACTACGAGGAATTCATCTCCATCTTTGCCAATGGCCGGGGACTGCCGGCCCAGGGGCCACTGCCACCCGGGATCTATGGCAACCGGGACGGGTGTGGAGGGCATCAATCCCTACGTCTACGAGGTGGTGAACGGCAAGGTGCTGCGCCGTTCCATCGAACAGGCGCGGCGAATTGCTGAGCCAGGGCGGGCTATCCGGACGGGCGCGACCCCTCAAACCGGCAAGCCGCTGGTGCTCTACTACGATGCGGTGGCCACCGGGCCGGATGACAAGGCGCACATGAACTGGTGGCGCAAACAGTTCAGCAAACTGGGCATCCAGCTGGTGGTGCGCAACACCGACTACAACCGGTTCCAGGAGAAGGTACGCAAAGGCACCGCGCAGATGTTCAGTTGGGGCTGGAACGCGGACTATCCCGATCCGGAGAACTTCCTGTTTCTGCTTTACGGGCCTAATGCCAAGGTGGACGGCGGCGGCGAGAATGCCTCCAACTATGCGAATCCGGAATTCGACGCCCTGTTTGCCCGGATGAAGAACATGGACAACGGGCCGGAGCGCCTGGCGATCATCGATCGTATGCTGGAGATCCTGCGCCGAGACGCGCCCTGGCTCTGGGGCTATCACCCGAAGGCATTCTCCCTGCACCACGCCTGGTATCACAACGTCAAGCCCAATCTGATGGCCAACAACACCCTGAAATACAAGCGGATCGATCCGCAGTTGCGGGCGCAGCGTCGGCAGGCCTGGAATCAACCCGTGCTCTGGCCGGTGGCCAGTCTCGGGACGGTATTGCTGATCTCCCTGATCCCGGCCTTTATCATGTTCCGACGACGTGAGCGGAGCAGCGGCGATATGATCGCCTACATCATCCGCCGGATGCTGTATGCCATCCCGATCCTGCTCGGAGTGAACATCATCACCTTCATGCTGTTCTTCGTGGTCAATTCGCCGGACGACATGGCGCGCATGAATCTGGGCATGAAACGTGTTACCCCGGAGGCGATTCAACAGTGGAAAGAGGAGCGTGGCTACGATCTGCCATTGCTTTACAATGCCGCGGCGCGAGGGTGGGGCAAAACTGACCCAGACCATCTTCTTTCAGAAATCCCTGAAGCTGTTCCAGTTCGATTTCGGCTCCTCCGACAGTGGTCGTGATATCGGTTACGACATCACCCAGCGCATGTGGCCCAGTCTGGCCATCGCCCTGCCGGTGCTGCTGGTGGGGCTGGCGGTGAACATCACCTTTGCCCTGCTGATCGCCTTCTTTCGCGCCACCTACATCGATTTCTGGGGGGTGGTGATCTGTGTCGTGATGATGTCGATCTCGGCCCTCTTCTATATCATCGGCGGCCAGTATCTGGTGGGCAAACTGCTGCATCTGGTGCCGATCTCGGGCTATGACACCGGGACTTGGTGCGCTCAAATTCCTCATCCTGCCGGTGATCATCGGGGTCATCGGCGGGATCGGCGCCGGTACCCGCTGGTATCGCACCCTGTTTCTGGAGGAGATCAACCGGGACTATGTGCGAACCGCCCGGGCCAAGGGTCTGAGCGAACAGTGGGTGCTGTTCGGCCATGTGTTCAAGAACGCCCTGATCCCGATCCTCACCGGGGTGGTGGCGGTGTTGCCGCTGCTGTTCATGGGCAGTCTGATCACCGAATCTTTTTTCGGTATTCCCGGTCTGGGCAGCTACACCATCGACGCCATCAGTAATCAGGATTTTGCCGTGGTGCGCTCGATGGTGTTCCTCGGTTCGGTGCTCTATATCATCGGTCTGATCCTCACCGATATCTCCTACACCATGGTGGATCCCCGGGTGAGGCTGTCATGATCGATCTGGTGGTGCTGTGGACCGATGGCTTGATCTTTCTGCTGGTGGTGCTGGCGGCGGTATTTGCCTTCTATGCGAGACGCAAGGAACATCTGCGTGCGCCCTGGCGCGTGGTCTCCCGCAGCAAGGTCGGTATGGGCGCCCTGGTGGTGTTGTCGGTCTATGTACTGATCGGTCTGCTCGATTCGATCCATTACCGTCCTCAGCCGGATGCCAACGGCGAGACGGAAAGCGCCGAGGTGCTGAGCGTTTTCGACTATTTGTGTCACCCGCTGCGCAGCCGTCAGGAGAAGACCTACTCCGCGCCCTTGGCCGTCCACCAGTACACGAAGGAGAACATCGAATTGCCGGATGGCAGGCACCGTGCGGGACTATCCGCGCCTCGAGTACGGTGGCGCGCATCTGCAGAACCCGGAGCAGGATTGGCTGACCGATATCGTGTTCCTTGTCGTGTAAGGGATTGCTCGAGGGATTCGTGGTCTGGTTGCTGTTAGCCGCGCTGCTGGTTAGCTGGCTGGCGGCCAGATCGGACCGGCACTTCAATCCGCAGCTCCGGCAGGTGCTGACTTTCGAGACCGAAATCCCCTGGCGCACCCTGTTGACCACCGGCGGTATGCATCCTGATGATCGGGTTTGTCTGCGCGGAACTGGGCTTGCACTATCACCTGCTGGGCACCGACAAGGTGGGAGAGGATGTGTTCTATCAGGCCTTGAAGAGTATCCGCACCGGCCTCTTGATCGGCACCCTGACCACCCTGGTGATGCTGCCGGCGGCGATACTGCTGGGCATCATGGCGGGTTATTTCCGCGGCTGGGTGGATGACGTCATCCAGTACACCTACACCACCCTCAACTCGATTCCGGGGGTGTTGCTCATCGCCGCCGCCATCCTGATGATGCAGATCTACATGAGTAATCACGAGGCTGAGTTCGCCAGCCTCACCCAGCGGGCCGATCTGCGTCTGCTGTTTCTGTGCATGATCCTGGGGGTCACCAGTTGGACCGGCCTGTGTCGACTGCTGCGCGGGGAGACCTTCAAACTGCGCGAACTGGAGTATGTACAGGCCTCCCAGGCCTTCGGGGTCGGTCATTTCACCATTATCGGTCGACACATCCTGCCCAACGTACTGCACATCGTGCTGATCACCCTGGTGCTGGATTTCAGCGGCCTGGTGCTGGCCGAGGCGGTGCTCTCCTATGTCAATATCGGGGTCGATCCGACCATGAACAGCTGGGGCAACATGATCAACGGCGCACGTCTGGAGATGGCCCGGGAACCGATCGTCTGGTGGTCGCTGGCGGCGGCCCTGGTGTTCATGTTCACCCTGGTGCTGGCTGCGAATCTGTTCTCTGACGTGGTGCGGGATGCCTTCGATCCACGCCTGCGTATGACCCGCTGAGTAACCCTGCTGATGAATGAGCCCCTGCTGAAAATCGAAAATCTGCGTACCCGGCTTGGTGACGAGCAGGATCCGGTCTGGGTGGTGGATGGCCTGGATCTCACCATACAGCGGGGCGAGACCTTTGCCCTGCTGGGTGAATCGGGTTGCGGCAAGTCGATGACCGCGCTCTCCATGATGCGCCTGTTGCCGCCTTCGGGTCGGGTCATGGAAGGCGGCGATCCAATTCGACGGTACGGACCTGCTGTGGCTGAGTGAGCGGGAGATGCGGCAGGTGCGGGGTGGCCGCATGGGGATGATCTTCCAGGAACCCATGACCTCCCTCAATCCGGTGTTGCGTATCGGCGATCAGATTGCCGAGGCGGTGCGTCTGCATGACGGTACGAAAGGGGCATCGGTCAATGACCGGGTGGTGGCGTTGCTGGATGCAGTGGGAATTCCGGACCCGGCGCGCCGTGCCCGGGAGTATCCGCATCAGCTTTCCGGCGGCATGAAACAGCGGGTCATGATCGCCATGGCGTTGGCGGGCCGACCGCAACTGTTGATCGCCGACGAACCAACCACGGCGCTGGATGTGACCATCCAGGCCCAGGTCTTGAATCTGCTGCAAGGATCTGCAGGCGGAGACCGGCATGTCGATACTGCTGATTACCCATGATCTGGGCGTGGTGGCGGAGACGGCCGACCGTCTGGCCGTGATGTATGCCGGGCAGATCGTGGAGACCGGGGATGTGCCGCGCTTTTTTCAGGGACCCAAGCACCCCTATAGCCGCAAGTTGTTCGAGTCATTGCCGAACGGCAAAAGCGGGACGAGAAACTGGCGGTGATCAAGGGTTCGGTGCCCTCGTTGAATCAGATTTTCAGCGGCTGCCGTTTCGTGCAGCGCTGCGAGGAGAGCGGCGAGCGATGCAACCGGGAGATTCCTCGGTGGCGCCAATTGGATGCGCACCGGGGAGTACGCTGTCTGCTCTATGCCGAAGATCCAATGCAGCTCGGCTCGCGACCAAGTCCGCCAACCTGTTCGGCATGTCTCCGCCGCCAAACACTCTGAACCGCTCCTATCGGTGACCAATCTGAAGGTTCATTTTCCGGTCCAGAAGGGTGTCCTCCGGCGCGTCGTGGGCCATGTACGGGCGGTGGATGGGGTCGGGATGGCGATCCCTAAAGGTCACACTCTGGCCCTGGTGGGGGAGTCGGGCTGTGGCAAGACCACGGTGGGGAAGGCGATCTTGCAACTCATCAGGCCGACGGCAGGTGAGGTGTCCTTTGCGGGAGACGAACTCACTCGGCTCAAGGGTGAGGCCCTGCGCCGACGTCGCGCCGATATGCAGATCATTTTTCAGGATCCCGATGTCGTCCATGAATCCCCGCATGCTGGTACGCAATATCATAGCCGAGGGCATGCAGGCCCAGAGAATGTACACCAAGACGCAGCGCAACTGGCGGGTCAATGAATTGCTGGAACAGGTGGGTCTGTCAGCCGAAGCGGCAGGTCGTTATCCCCATGAGTTTTCCGGGGGGCAGCGTCAGCGTATCTGTATCGCCCGCGCCCTGGCGGTGCGAACCCAAGCTGATCGTCTGTGACGAGCCCACCAGCGCCCTGGATGTCTCGGTGCAGGCCCAGATCCTCAATCTGTTGAAAAAACTGCAGGGTGAACTCGACCTCTCCTATCTGTTCATCACCCACAATATCTCAGTAGTCGCCTATCTGGCGGATGAGGTGGCGGTGATGTACCTGGGACGGATCGTGGAACAGGGTAAGGTCGATCAAGTGCTGGAGCGCCCGGCGCATCCCTATACCCAGGCGCTGCTGTCCGCCGTGCCGGTGGCCGATCCGACGCATCAGCGGCAGGTGATCCAGTTGGCGGGAGACATGCCATCACCCGCGCATCCTCCCAGCGGATGTCATTTCCATCCCCGTTGCCCGCAGGCAGGTGAACTTTGCCGCAAGGCCTATCCGGATCAGACCCAGATCGAGTCTGACCACAAAGCCAGCTGTTGGTTATTGTCTGAACGGGCCGAACTAAGGGAAGGTCTGAAATCATCAGACCTTCCTTAGTTCGATCACCACAGATTATGCTGCGCGCAGCATGCGTTTTATTGGGAAAACTGGTTTTCTGAGGGGGTTTGACTAGGCATAAACTGCGTCGATGCTTTTAACGATCTGCGCGCAGGCATCGGCGCATTCCTTGCATTCCGTGTGTTTGTCTTCGTGTTTTCTGCACTCTTTTTCACAGTCAGAGCAGACTGTCTTGCAAATCTTTGCATAGTCCTTGGAGTAGCTGGAATTTGCCGTAACCAGATACGAGAAGCCGTTGCAGACTGCTTCCATCTCATGAACCTTGGCAGCGCAAGCCGCCAGGCTGATGTCCCCTTCCCGGAAAGACACCAGGCAATGTGCGATACAACGCTGTCCCTTATCGAGGCATTGATTCACCGCATCCAGAAGTGCCGGGTATCTAGGCGCATGGTCCTCATGTCGGTGACCCGCATGATCTGCAGCGTAAACCGCTCCACTGGCCAATGCCGTCGCCACAGCTCCGGCGCCGATGAGGATATCCCGCCGGCTGATGCCCTGGTTCTCGTTGGTCGTTTGTTTTTGCATACAGTTCTCCTTATGGTTTGACGCGAATGAAATTCCAGTGGCTGAAGTCATGAATTTTCAGCTAACAAACAAGCAGATTGGAAATTTCGCTTCATGAGTTTGGCAGATGATCCGCCAATCTGCCAACTACCATTTATTGTGGATGCAAACCGGTCGTTGTCTTGGTCGCTTGTATTATTGTGGTTCAACGTACAATGGTATAAACAGGTATAAATCACATACGAAATACAGGGTATTTGTCTGTCTGGATTGTTAGCCTGGCGTACCCTTTACGCCTTACACCACATTAGGGCAGCCAAAGGGAAAAACAACCTCCAGCAAGGTTGATCTCGTTTTCCAACCGAATAAATCCATTTCGATTCTGATTGCTATGCATGCCGGCAATCAGGTTCGCGAAGTAGAGACCCAGTTGGGTATGGCCGTGATCGATATTGTCTGATGTATCGATGGCTGCCGGTAGTTCGAGCATGCTGTCTGGAAATCCGTCTCCATTGTCCTCAACCCGGAGTACGGTAAATCCATCCGCTTCATCGGCGCACAAAAAGATTCGATCGCGTGTATAACGTTGGGAATTACCAACCGCACTATTGATCACGCTTCTGACCAGATTTTCATCGAAGTAAGCGGTTCGAGATGGGTCACAGCGGGTGTCGATGGTAATCCCGCGTGCTGCTGCAAGCGCACGGTTTTCTATTGCGATGTCCTCGATGAAATCTTCCAGATTGTTCTCGGTGAGATTCGCGCTGAGTCTTTCATTTTCGTATCTATACAGGAGGAGTAACTGTATCAGATCATGATTTGCTCGTTGAGCCTCCATCTGCAGGCGTATGACTTTGGGATTGTCGGACAACTGAAGATTCGGCTCCAAAGTCAATTCTTCAATGGTGCTGGTGACCATGCTGAGTGCATTCTTTATATCGTGAATGCTGGAGGCCAGAACATCGGAAAATTTGATGATAGAGGCAGCTCCGTTACTCCGTGAACTGTACTGACCAGCTTTTTCAGCCTTTCTTGCAGTTTTTGCAGGCCTTTATAGTCAGGATCGAGTCTTTGTATCCGTTCGATATACTGCCGGGATCTGGGCGAGATAGTTTGTTTTCAGTCCATTTTTCTCCATATGCATGATCAAGACCTTGGCGGCATTGAGATTAATGGCCTTGTTGCCGCACATGGCTTCGGCGGCCATTTCAAATAAATCGATCGCTTGCTCGATCTGGCCATCTGACACCAGACGCACCCCTTTGTTATTGAGCGCGATGATCTCCTTCTCTGGTTTCGGAAATCATCGAACTGGCGGTTTCCGACATGCCTGTTTCGATCAGTGCGGCTTCCACGCGGCGGAGGAATTCATCGTCGTCATGGTTGTTTTTTATGACGTTCTGGAATAGCGATTTGGACTTTTCGTCATGACCTAGTTTGGCATAGATCTTGGCCATCGATAGGGTCAGTTCCGGATTGACATGAGTCCGATTTGATCGTACAGATGTTCGGCGTCTGTCATGCTCGCAAGCAGACTTCTCCTCCTCTCCCAGAGCAAGATGCACGACTGTGGCGGCGATGGCGGCGTAGAGGTCGGCCTCTCGATTGCCTTTAAAGTCCCGTTGCATCTGTTCTATGACCTTGAAGGCACTCTGTTTGTTTTTATTGTCCTCGTTGGAAACTGTGGATTCCGCCAGTCCGGCATAGATCTTTGGGTGTTTATGGATCGAGTGCTTGCCTAGATTTACCGCCTGGGAGAAGGCCATTTCCGCTGTACTGAAGTCTTTGTTCTCCATGGCGATCTCACCCAGTTCCTGTTGCCGTAGAATGGCCTTGGGTGACATCTTGACCGCAGTGCTCAGCACCTCTTGAGAACCTTTTAGATCACCCAGGGCCTTCAGAGAACGAGATAGCCAGTCGTATGCCGCAGTAAACCGTTCATTGGTCGTTGATGATTTCCTGAAAGGTCTAGTCTGGCGGCCTCGAATTGCTTAAGGCCGTAATAGACCTTACCCAAGTCCCATACGGGCCCAAGGCACTTCTCGGTGACGCCAGTACCCTCTCGAAGATGGCGGCTGCCTGTTCATAGGCTCCCGAACGAATGCAGATATCACCTTTCAAGCGTAACAGTTCCGCAAGGTTTTTCGGCTTTGCTCCGATGCGCTGATCCAGCAACTGGATGGCCGTCGTGTAGTCTTTTCGCTCCAGGGCCTCGTCTATCGGTCTGAGATCCGATTTTTTGGTAAGCACCTTTTCCAGTCGGCTGCGCAGGAGATCTTTGGTGAACGGCTTGTACAGATAGCCATCGGGTTCATATTCGATGGCGCCCAGAACCATGCTCAGGGTATTTTCCGCCGTGATCATGATAAACGCGGTGCTGACACTGATGAGGTTTCGGTGTCGCGCCTCTTCCAGGACCTGCTGTCCATCCCTGCCTGGTCCCAGATTGTAGTCACAGAGCACGACCCCATATTTCTTATGTCTGCATCTGTTGGATGGCATCGGCGCCGTTTTTTGCGACGTCGATGTCGGTCACACCGAACAATGACAGCATGCTGCGCAATGTCGAACGCATATCACCGAAGTCATCGACCACGAGGTAACTCTTTTGGTTCAAGAGGTTATGCAGCATATTCAATCAGTTCGAACTGGATCCTCTGCACACATGCCGGAGGTCTGGTTGTATGTGGTAAGAATCTGGATGACAGTAATAAATGAGAAGAATCTGTTAAAAAATTATCGGCGGGAGTGAAGATATCTTAAGCAGAAAATTCCTGATGGTACTCGAATCCATCATCCTGGAATGATGGTAAAGAAGGTGGAGTTATGGAGGAGGGTGACGGGTATCCCGCTGGCTGCGTAATTGGTCAAGACTAACTAACGTCGCACTGTCAGAATGGCGCGGCCTGCCTCCGAGCGAGCAGGGAGGTATTAATAACAGGGAATCGCATACACGTCCCTGCAGTTCCTGGCAGGAGAATCGAACATGCATGGCGTCGTGACGCGCGGTGTATAAGTTCCGGTAGGCTGGTTGGCGGCCTCCGATGTACAGCGAAGGAAAACTGGCATGCGCTCTTACGATACAGAGTCATGTCTCTCCCGCCAACAGGCGCACTGTTCTATATGCCGTTACTTACGCATTCCTCCGCCAGGTATATCTGCCAGGCAGAAGCCGTAAAAGTGGTTCACCTCATATATCCAGTGCGCTCAAGCTCAGGTCGTATTCCGCCAGTTCGACCTCGGTGCGATTGAACAGTTCGGTTCCCGGATGGGAGGCGGTTGCACTGCCGCAGATGACGCCGAAACGCAGCATCTCTTGGGGATCCTGTTCGCGTAAACAGGCTGCGACCATGCCGGCCAGCATGGCGTCTCCGCTGCCGACCGTGGAGTAAACACGAACCCTGGGTGCGGTAGAGTGATAACTGTTCTGGCTGTCTACCAGTAACGCACCCTCTTTGCCGAGGGAAATGCAGACAAACTGGATCCCTTTCCGTTGTATCTGCCGGGCGGCATTGGCAACCGCCTGGACACTTTCAAGCCGCTGTTTGATCAGCATCTCCATTACATAGCGGTTGGTGCGCATTAGGAAGGGTTTCGCCTCCAGGGCCTTCTTCAGCACGCTTCCATGGGCATCGAGCACCACCTTGCCATGCATCGCGGAGATCCGTTCAGTCAGTTCAGCGTAGGTATCGTCAGGTACACCCGGTGGGGTCGAGCCCGTCAGTACCGCAAAACCATGGGCGCAATTTTCCAGAAAACATTCGGTAATCTGATCCAGCATCGGCTCCGTGATCTCCGGACCACCACTGTCCACTTCGTATTGGCTGGGAGGCTGATTTTGCAGGAGGGTTGCATTGATCCGGGTTTCCCCATCCACTTCGATATAGCGGTGCCCTTCACCTAACGCGTCACCCAGTAGACGCAGGAAGAGTTCACCACCCTTGCCGCCGATGACACTGCAACAACGAACCGGGATTTCCAACTCAGTCAAGGCCCGGGCCACATTGATGCCGTTGCCCCCGGGATGGTAGTGGGTCTGAGAAGCGCGCACCTTCTGGTCGGCGAGTAACTGCGGGATCTCATAGGTGATATCCACTGCTGGATTCAGGGCCAGCACTGCAACTGGCTTGATACTTTCCGCGATCGACATGTCAATCTCCTGACTCATCGTAGTCCACCTTTCATGATGAGACTGCGCCCGGTCATAACAGGTGGCTGGGGCAGACCGAGCAGGTCTAGTACGGTCGGCGCGATGTCGGACAGACCCCGGCCAATGCGTAAACGGACGGGCCCTTCCCCCATGATCAGAAAGGGCACCGGATACTCTGTATGCTGGGTGTGAGGATCACCGGTATTCGGGTCCACCATTTCGTCGCAATTACCATGATCGGCGGTCAACAAGACCCGCCAGCCACGCTCCAGGGCCACCCGAAATACCCGGTGACTCTGTAGATCGAGGGTTTCCACGGACTGGATAATCGCTTCTCGGCGGGCGGTGTGGCCAACCATGTCGCCGTTGGCGAAGTTGGTCAGAATGAAAGAATAATTGTCACTCTTGATCGCCTCGATCAGCTTGTCCGCGACATAGGAGGCGCTCATCTCTGGTTGCTGATCATAGGTTGCTACCTTGGGTGAAGGAACGATGACCCGGTCTTCACCAGGATAGGGTGGTTCACGGCCGCCATTGAAAAAATAGGTGACGTGCGGATATTTCTCCGTTTCGGCGCAGTGCAGCTGATTCAGGCCCATATCGCTGATGATTTCCGCGAGTACCTGTTCCGGCACTTGAGGAGCGAACAAGACATCGAAGGGGTATTCCGCGTCATATTCCGTCATGCAGTAGAGTCGTCTGGAGCCCACGCCTTCACGATCGAAGGTGTCGAAATGATCGAGACCAACGGCGGCCGCCAGCTGGCGGGCGCGGTCACTGCGGAAGTTGAAAAATAGAATAGGCTCATCCTTGGGAATACCGACATGATCTCCTATCACGGTAGGCAGAATGAACTCATCACCCTCGCCACGCGCATAGGCGGATTCAATCGCCTCGCGTGGCGACCCGGCCTTCAAGCCCTTTCCATGGATGATGGCGTTCCAGGCCCGTTGGGTTCGATCCCAGTTGTTGGCCCGGTCCATTGCACAGTAACGCCCGCTGAGGGTGGCGATATGTCCTTGCTTGAAGCGCGATAAGGACTCTTCCAAGGTTGCCAGATAGGTGAGGCTGCCTCGGGGCGCGGTATCCCGGCCATCCGTGATCATATGCACCACGGGTTCAATATTCGCCTTGCGCAGCAGATCCAGGATGCCGAGCAGATGCTCGATATGCGAGTGGACCCCGCCATCCGAAACCATACCGACCAGATGCAGACGTGTAGTGCCTTGCAGCATCGCTTGCCAGGCGGGCTGATCCATCAGGCTACCGTCGTAGATGGCGTTGGCGATGCGTACCAGGTCCTGTTCCAAAATCCGTCCGGAACCCAGGGTCAGGTGGCCCACCTCGGAATTACCGAATTGCGAATCAGGCAGGCCGACGGCGCGTCCAGAGGCCTGTAATACCGTGTGGGGATAAGAGGCGAAGTAGTAGTCGAGATTAGGGGTATGCGCCAGGGCCCAGGCATTATGCGCTCGACTGGGATTGAGGCCGAAAGCCATCGAAGATGGCGAGTAAAACTGGACGAGGCTTCACGGTGTTTCCTTTGCTGACCGAATGGACTCAGTATCCATACTCTGTTGTGCACTGCAAGTGGAAAGAGGACCACAAGACGGAAATCGAGCGCTTGGCGTGCAGGGCTTAGGGCGTCTCGCTGATCGATCTCTATCACCAGCACGACCTGGTATGATTCAAAATGGCCAAATTGCAGGCGAGAGAGGGCTTGCAGTTTTACAGCCGCATCCGCCTCGCCTATTCGTATCTGTTGTTCGGAAAAGGTTGCAAAGACAAATGCAATGATGGTTTGCGAATTCTCAATGATTTACCATGAGGCAGTGCTTATCTTTTACTCCCTAAACGGTATACAGGTAGCACCTGCATGGGCTACCGGGTGGAGGGTCTATGCCACCAGCATCGTTGATATCTAAGGGTTCTTGATCTGGAACTCACTGATTTCCAGTTACTTTCATCTGTTACCACTGTCGGCTGACCTTGGGCAGTCCATTTCAGGGAGCAATCTGAGATGCTCAGAGCAATCCGTACAATACAGAGTGGTCTCAAGAAAAAATGGCTTTGGACCCAACACGGGACAAAAAGGTACTCAAGATGAAAAAAGCGAGTACCATTTTGGAACAGGTCCAAGGAGCGCATCTGGAAGAAGTGTACCAACTGGTGGACGAAGGCTATGAAAGACTTCTCGAACAGGCACGGTCACCATGCACATCCCTGTGCTAGTGGAAGGTCTGGTAAGAGCTGAGGAAAGGAAGAAACACAGGCACCATTGAAGCAGCGACTGACATGCCAAGTGTCTATGGGCACCAGAAAACCCAACTGAATGAGTGGGATATTCTGTTGGTGACCTCTCATACAGAAGACCGGCATTCACGCGTCCTGCGCGTGTCGGTCTGATCCCTCATCGCCCGCCCCGAGACAGCGCGTCGACATGAATTGTCGGGTCAGTCGACCGTCGTATAAGCTGCGGGTTTGAGGTCGGAAAATCGCTTGACGGGGCTGGATCAAGCGCGACACTTGACAGTGCTGTGCTCCAGGCTCGTCTTGCGATGCCGCTTGTTCAACTTGAAACGTAGCCGCATCCGACAAACGAAGAAATACGCCCAAACCCATTAAAAGAAGAGCCGCGCTGATGATGATAGCAACCGGATAGTAGAGATTTCCGGCCAGATCCAGTTGACTGTACTTGATGACCATGAGTAGCCCTTCCAGTACCAGGGCAATACAGACGATACTGACAAAACGTGGTAGGGTTCGACGTAACACTACGACGATATGCCCATCATCATCCTTACCGCCATACTCCTTGATGACCACGAGTCCAAGCTCGAACGTTGCGAGCGAGATCACCGCCATGTTGATCGCTTTAAGGAAAGCCTCGATAAGTTGCATGGAACCGAAAGCTCCCTCCGCCATTGCCTGGATAGTAATGCCGCTGAGAACAACGGACAGGGCAAAAAAGATGAACGAGAAGACAACCGCCATGATTTGACGAAATATTGACACATACAAAATTGTCTGCATAAAAAACTCCAAGGATGAGGAAAAGGATATTTTCGTTAACAAGTGAAAGTAAATCTGCAGCGGTAGAGTCACGTCAGACGGTTGAGTTCAGTTCACGGCTTCGATTTGCAGAGGTAATCACAACTCACGACATTGGGCGTGTCTGAGAAACGTGCTGCTCTGGTGAATGATCGGGTAAAGATCTCATCAACTCGAAATGCCCGGTACTTTGGATAAAAGTCGGTGCTAAAGGCGGATGCAGTAGTGTGATTTCACTATATCCGGTTGGACGGAGAGCGGTTTTAATTATGCTTATCTTCGAATAATTCGTTGCTGGAATTAGGCCTGATTGTTTTGATCACACACTGAAGCGGTTTTTGATGACAGCTGGATGTAAGACTCTGGCAAGTATATAGCTTTGCCAGTGTCACAACAGAATGGCAATGAAAAGCGCAACTAAAGCCAGCACAAAGAAGATTGTTGCAGAGAGTTTCCAAGCAGTGTAATTGAGATCATGCGCGTTGTTTTTTTTTGTGATTACTGATAATAAGCTGAAGAGCATAAAAAGACCGCTGACGACATAGGCGAAGATCCTGAGATACTCGATTTTGATCTTGAATTCACCACTGACGCCACTGCCGATGGTTTGAAATTTGTTTGCCAATACAGGATCGGCAAATAGGGCAATCACAAAAGCAGTATAAATCAGTAGGATAAATTTCGTGCTGTGGGAACTCACATTATCTCTCCAATGCGAATATTTCGCCGAATGGCATACGGTAATTACTGATCCGGTAACCTGCTATAGCGGAAAGAATCTGCGGTGCTTTAACTTTTTTACTGGGTCTTCGGTTACTGATTTCAACTTCAATGGCTGTATACGGCCTTCGCTATAACCCGGTAATCGTTGCACTTTAAAGAATGCCTGCAAGATGCTTATGATTTTCCAGGCAACAGTTCGTGATTCTGGAATGATGGTGAATCCTTGATATGGTATAAAACCTGAAGCTTTGATCTCAGATACTATAAGCCTATGGGTTCTCGAACAAAGTCAGTTGTCGTTCAAAAAAAATGTGACTCCTTGGAAGTGCCGGCCGAGATGTCTCCTGGAGGTGACCTGTGGCGTTATGCACCCGCCAGGGACAGCCAAGGGCGCGCGCTGAGTGATCTGATGATGCTTCTGCCGGGGCTTCAGCAGGGCAGGACAATGCCGATATTGATCCGTCAGCAGTTGCAGGAGGTACTGGTGGGCTTCGGGGAGCGTATTCAGTTTGCGGATCTGAATCTGCGTCTGGGGATTCTGTGGGTGACGGTGGTGTCGGAACCCGGTTTGTGCGGCGAAGTTGCCGATGCCATACGAGCCCGTATCGAAGGCGCGCGCATCCTCTGCAATTACATACAGACCAAACAGCCGGAGAAACTCACCTGGACAACGCGGTTCAAGCGCCTGCTTTCATAAGTTCAATGCCATTCCGCAGGGATACGCCAAGATGTTTTGCGCCTTTTTTTGATCGTGATTTTAAGTTTTCGTCTGGCAACTACATAGTCGTATTAGGTTTCTGGCCCAGCATATCAGGGGTAACCAGAACAATGCCTTTCGAGGTCACCCGGAAACGTTTCGCATCTTCTTCAGGATCTTCGCCAATCACCGTGCCATCGTGGCAGTTGGCAGCCACGATCGATGATCGCACGCTTGATCCGACAATGTCTTCCTATATCCACTTCCGGTAGCACGACAGACTCATCCACTTTGGCAAAGAGTTGACTTTTACCCTGGAAAACAAGAGTGAGCGTTCGATAGAGGCGCCGGAGATGATACAGCCGCCGGATACGATGGAGTCCAGCGCCATTCCTCGCCTGTCTTTATCCCGAAAGACAAACTTGGCGGAAGGCAATTGGCTCTGATAGGTCAGGATGGGCCACTCTTCATCGTATAGATTGAGTTCGGGAGTCACAGCCACCAGGTCCATGTTGGCCTCCCAGAATGCATCCAGTGTCCCTACATCGCGCCAGTAGGGTTGCACGCCATGTTGCTCGCCTTGAAACGGGTAGGCATAGATCTGTGTTTCATGGATGATGGAAGGAATGATGTCCTTGCCGAAGTCATGACTCGACTGGTTGTTGGTCGCATCCTTCTGTAACGTTTCATAGAGGAAATCGGTGTTGAATACATAATTACCCATCGATGCCAGGGCGATTTCGCTCGATCCAGGGATTGGGCGGGGATCGTCCGGTTTTTCATCGAACGCCAAGACCCGGTTTTCTTTGTCGATACTGATCACGCCAAAACCCTTGGCCTCTTCCAGGGAAACTTCGTTGCAGGAGATCGTCATATCGGCTTGTTTGTCCACGTGATAGGCCAATAGGGAGCCGTAATCCATCTTATAGATGTGGTCCCCGGACAGGACCAGGATGTACTTGGGTCGCAATGACCGGATGATATCCAGGTTTTGATAGATGGCATCGGCGGTGCCGGTGTACCAGTTGGATGTGGTGCGTTGGGAGGCCGGCAGCACTTCGACGAATTCACCCAGTTCACTTTGAAAGGAACTCCAGCCTTTCACCAGATGCCGGATCAGGGAGTGCGCCTTGTACTGCGTCAGCACACTGATGCGGCGGATGCCGGAGTTGACGCAATTGGACAAAGGGAAGTCAATAATACGGAACTTGCCGCCGAAATAGACCGCAGGTTTGGCGCGCCAGCGTGTCAACTCATGCAGGCGTGATCCACGTCCGCCCGCCAACACCAGAGCCAGGGTATCCCGGGTCAGCCGGGTCATATGATGAGGAGATTCTTTAAACATCTGAGTTTATCTGTCAGGTTATTGAATACGGGGCAATGGCTATTGCATGTTAATGACGCGGTTCGATTCATTGCACCAACTGGGAATAGACGGTCGAAGATATCGCCATGGATGCTTCGTCTTCAGTAAAATTCTTAACTGTCTGCAATGCCGCTATTTTTTAACTATCGAACAGTTTGCGAGGTAAAAAAAACCTGAAATTCTGCACAGACTGCCGGTAAACTGATCCCGGCTCCATTATCAACCGTTAGACAGAAAATAACTACATTTCATTAGGGGTATTTTCATGACCAATGACCCAGCAGAACTCGATCGTCTGGAAACACATTTCGAGGCCATTATACAGAGTCATGGCGGTGCGCTTCACATCCCATGAGTTTTTTCAAAGACTGGCTTATGAGTACCAGGTTGACTATGTGGCGGGACTGACTGCCTTTGCGGGTGACGGCAAGCCTTTCAGAGACCTACACCATGCCCTGGTGAAGCGACTGAAGAAACTGGAGGGAAAGTTGATAACACAACGCAAGACCGACTATCCAAGTCGGGATATCTTTGGCATACCCTCACATTCCGGATTGTGGCGCAAGTTGTAGAACTCACCACTGATCGAACAGCGATTGTGTGAAACTTAAAAGATAGCATTCGCTCGGTTGTGTCAAGGGCGATCAATGCAACGTCTGCTGAGTGATTTTTGAGGCGTCATTGATCGCCCGTTTATCCGTGCAAATCCTGCGGGGGTTGCTAGAATCCTGTTCGAAATCAAATTGGGCTGACTCGAACCTAATCCACCTCGCCCTTTGTCCGATTAACCATACTCTAAATAAGGATATATCTCGAATCGCCCTCAAGTTAGGGTTTCTCTGGCCGACTGAATAGCCGTCTATAAGGTGACTATTCACCACGGAGATTCGGAATTTTCGAGGTAATTCCAGAAAACGGGTTGACAGGAGGGTGCTCAGTTCTTACTGCCCGCCGTTTCGCGTCATGTTTCCGCTAACAACCCTCCAGGTCTCTGAAGTCATTTGAATAAATACACATGTCGAAACTAAAAGTGGATTCAACCAATGAGTGAAAAACAATACCGACTTGTTACTCGTAGCGATTTTGATGGATTGGTCTGCGCGTTCTTCTGAAGGAAGTTGGCATTATTCGAGACATAAAATTCGTTCATCCCAAAGATATGCAGGATGGCAAAATAGAAGTCACCGAATTCGGATATCTCGACCAATCTACCGTATGTGGATGGAATTCACCTTGCTTTCGATCACCACCTGAGCGAGACGCTCCGTAACGAAAAACGAGACAATCATATCATCGACCCCGATGCCCCCTCTGCGGCGCGTGTGGTCTATGAATTCTATGGTGGCGCCGAACGATTCCCTGCAGCATGGAATGAGATGATGTCGGCGGTCGATAAGGCCGATTCAGCCCAGTTTACACTGGAGGAGATCCTCAAGCCCAGTGGCTGGGTCTTGATGAACTTTTTGATGGACGCACGCACCGGTCTCGGTCGCTTCCGCGACTTCCGCATCTCCAATTATCAATTGATGATGGAACTGATCGACCTGTGCAAGGATCATCAGGTTGATGATGTGATGAAACATGAGGACGTCAAGGAAAGAATTGAACTCTACGCTGAGCACGAGGCGTTGGCGATAACACAGATCCAACGATGCGCCACTGTCCACAACAACCTGGTCGTACTCGACCTGCGTAATGAACAGACCATCTATGCAGTAAACCGTTTTATGATCTATGCGCTCTATCCTGAGACGAATATCTCTATCCATGTCATGTGGGGTCTCAAGCAGCAGAACACCGTCTTTGCAATAGGTAAGTCAATCCTCAATCGTGGTCTCCAAGACCAATGTGGGTGAACTCTGCCTCAATTATGGTGGCGGGGGCCATACTGCCGCGGGGACCTGTCAAATCGACAATGACAAGGTGGATGCGACGCTACAGGAAATTATTACTAAGATAAACGCCGATGGGTAGAATGGTAGTTTGGGGATAATACCTATAGCTCTCAAACCTTCACGCAATATTTTCCAGCTTAGTTCCTTTCGCCTGTCCAGGGATTTTCAAAGCGGTCATTCCACCAGTAAGTGGTGGAATCCAGTCACAGGGATGTGAATATAGTTGACTTCCATGTTTTCCGGGTTCTGAGGTCCCTTCCAGAAAAGGGGTTCCCGCCATTGGCCTACCGCCGGATAATATGCTTGTGACCTTAAACTGATTTCAAGTAGATTTCAGCAAAACAAACTCAAGGCACGATGACCCCATGGATCAGCCCGGAAGGTGTTTGGCACACACAATAGTCACCGACCCTGCCGGGTTGCATCATGACGCAGATTCCCGAATAAATACCACACTTGAAACTGGAGGCTGGAAATTCAGTGACGTATCCCTCTGTGGCGGTGGTGCGTGCGGCCGATTGGCGGGCCGTATCGTATACATCCATTGGGGATGGTTCTGAATACTCGGCAAGCCTGATCAATGGTGGGTGCATTTCTGACCGGGTAATTCCCTTCAATGTACTCATTGGCATGGCAAGCGCCTCAACCCGGCATGCAATTGTAGAGCAATGGCTTACCTCGGATTGCCTTGTAATTGGTGCCTGGTCAATGAGCCACGAAGCTGCGCCTTGCTGAGAAAAGACCGCTAGAATGACCGCTAGAAAGACCGCTAGAAAGAAGACCATAGAAAAAAATAATCGAAAGAAAGCCATATTTCATTATTTCGCTCCGTGAGTCTTGAATCGTTACTTGTGCCCGATTGCCTGATCATCGAGAGTAACTGGCCCCGGCTTAATTTGAAGTGTTCGTCACATGCGAGCCTGGCCATTTAAGCCTATTTACTGAAATCTGATATTTGCTGGTGGCTCAGTCGTCGGCTGTCCCGACGGCGGGCGGTTGGGCCGACTCCTCTTGCGTAGATCTCTGCTTTGTTTCGGCTTTATGCTGCCGCTTCTCTTCCTTCTTCTGTTTTTTGGCGAGTTCTCTTTGCCGCTTATCGAATGCGTAGTTAGGTTTGGCCATTTGTTATCCTGTTCAGGTGGTATTGAACTTGCTTGGGAAAGTTAGGGCAAGAACATTTCATTCACATACCCCAACCAAAAAATATCCTGTAACGTGTAAATCATAAATTTAGTGACACCATAACATACATTCGTGTGATTCTAATTTATCTGTAGCGTCCGAGTCTCAATTCAGTGTTGGATTGTTAAACCAGACGCAAGGTGCTGCTATTTATGGCGTGTCGTTGTTGATAAATAAGAAGAAACATGGATCTTTGGTCGTACAAAGCTAGACCCATGCCTCCAAGCATCCGGTAGTTTGATCATCTCCTCAGCAAACAGTTTCCATTATGGTAATTTCTCTGATTTTATGGAAGTTTGACTTTCTGGCCCGCACTACAAACTGGTGCTGACAACATCGCCAGGCATTTCCATGATGGGGTAGGAGGGAAGTAAATTCGTGGTATGGCAAGTGTTCATCCATTACTGGAGGGACTAGAATGAAGCTTTCGATCCAACGTAGTCATCATGTGATGGATGTTTCTTCTCAAGCGCAAGCAAGACATCGCCGAGTCGTCGGAGCCTTGGTATCGCTCATGCTGTCGAAGCCGATTTCCGATGTGGTCGCAGTTGAGGGCGAGGTTAATGCGCGCGTCGATCCGCACACCGGGCTCAAAAGCTGGCAATTCGAAGGGGAGGGCCTGGCGATCGAGTTTCTGCAGGTTCCACCGGATTTCATTCGCGCAAGTTATGCCGCGCGTGGCCTGCCGAAGGAAGTGATCGAATCTGTCGCAACACAGTGTGTGTTCGGTAGTATCGTGCGCAACCTCAGCGATCAGCCCCTATCGTATCGCGTCGCGGATTGGCGCTATCTGACCCACGACGCTGTGGAACATAAGATCAAGACTAAGACTCAGTGGCTGGAGCAGTGGCACGGTATTGGGGTAAGGTTCAGTTGGTCGATACTCGCCGATGATGTGACCTTTTCCGAAGGCGACTGGATTCAAGGTTTCACCACTATTGCAGAACCGCACGGTAGTCGTCTCGGACTGAAGATTGTCTGGACAATCGCAGGAGAATCCCATGAAAAGATCCTACCCGACCTGGAATGTGCTCCGGCACCTGAATAGGCTGATTGTCGCCTTCGCGCTCGGTTGCTCGCTACTGCCGCTGTACGCCCCGGCCGAGGAACCGCCGCTCAGCCACACCATGACCGCTGTCTCCCCACCACAGAATGCGCCGGATTTCACCCTGCAGAATATGGACGGCGAGACCTATACGCTCAGCAACTACCGCGGCAAGGTGGTGATGCTCAACTTCTGGGCCACCTGGTGTCCGCCCTGCCGACGCGAGATGCCTTCCCTGGAACGCCTGTACACCAAACTCAAGGACCAGGGCTTTGTGGTGATCGCGGTCAACCAGTTCGAAGACCCGGATCTGGTGTTCGAGTTCACCGGTCGACTCAGCCTGGAACCGACCTTCCCGATCCTGTTCGATCGCGACAGCAGCGTGGCGGAGCAGTTCGGGGTCAAGGGCTTACCCACGACCTACCTGCTGGATAAAGAAGGCAGAATCCGCTATCGCGCCATCGGTGGTCGTGAATTCGATCACACCGAGATCGAAGAAACGATCAAGGATCTGTTGAAACCCGCCGGGTGAGGTGACCCGCTGCCTGTGTAAGGTGACGGGATCAGGGTTTGATGTAAGGCTTTGCTTTCATACTGAACTGCGACATGGGACCATGCTGCGTTCCCTGTTGTTTTCGATTGTGTCCTACTGCAAGTGGGGTTTCGAATGGGTTCGTACCCGAAAGTCCTGAATTCCTCCTAATAGGATGTGATATCAGCGCATAACAACAAGCCGAATATCGCCGTTTTGACTTGATATTTTGTAATTAAGTTCGCGCTTTTCCATTAACAAACAATTAAAGATTTAGTAATTGCTGATAATGTGATAAGGCCGACATTTGCCTGAAACATATCCCGATACTTTCTCCCCTGGTTTTATAGACCAAACGAAGTTTTTCTCGCATACGATAAGGTCGAGTCAATCGACACCTTCTGCAGTGTGCTAGGACTGCGCACAATCCATGTATATTAGTTAGAGTAGGAGACTACTGATGAAAAGAGTTGTCATGTTTTTTCTTTTTTTAATGCCATTCGTGGTCATGTCAGCGCCGAAATACAAAGTCGAGGCATGTATCGCTGAGGGTGGGGTGTGGGTCGACAAAACATGTTTTTACCCCACTGAGTATGACGAATGCAGTCCTGAGACTCAGTTCATCGACTGTGAAGGTGGTACGACCTCTTCTACCGGGCCGGGTATCTGTGTGATGGGCGAGAGTGGATACTACGTGTGCGATTATCTCTATCAACAGTCCTGCACTACGGATACGGATTGTGCCAACTATCTTGGGCTCGAAGAATCGGCATATGTCTGTTGTCAGACGGGTTCCACATCGATATGCTTGAACCCTCTTTTATGCCGGTAAGAGAAAGAAACAGTATCATTGATTATTGATATCTTGAATATGGGGATAGCACACAGTCCTTTGATTAGACCTGTGTTCTTTCCCCTATTATTTCATCGTGTTCTGATGTCTTGTGGGTAAAGAGCAATAAGAGACCCGACCCCAGGCGCTTCGCGGAGCAGGGAGTTAAGATGACAATAGACTTATTGGATTATTCATCCTGATTGCGCAGCAGCAGTTCGCAAAACGACCGGGGCGAATCGAGCCACGGGCCGTTAAACGAAGGCCTAACCCCTTTCCGTTACTCACTAAACCGAGGTCCATTGCTCAAGAAGATGTTCGGAAAAATGGCCACCCCAAAAAGTTTAAGTAAGTGCCATTCGGCTTTGACCCCTTTAATTGGAAAACATAAGAACTGCCCCAAGCAGTGTTATGCACGGAATGAAAGCGTGGCCCGTACTGAATGCCACAAGTTAGGGATCATCAGCATCTATACATCAACGAGCTAACCTGTATACTAAATGTTTTTTCACGGTTCAGTTTTATGTGAAGACAGCTTAACTTAGCCTCATTTTGGTCAGTTCCCTATTATGTCGAAGATAAATGCCGGCACGGATACTACTGATTGTTTCAATATTTAACCTTGTCATACTGAAAGGTACAACGGCATGATAAAAACCAAAACCCCGTTACTTGGTTGGGCATTCAATGACGTGCTTAATGAACTGCATCAGATCGTGTTCGAAGGCGTGCCCGGCGAAACGGCACCGTTCCAGATTACCCATCTTGAACGTGAATACATCGCGTACGTGCTCGCGTGTTATTACCAGTGCGGACGTTGCCTCGAATTCCATGAACATGCTATTAATCTTGCCCGTCGTAAAGAAAAATCACCAGAATGGAACTGGAAGGATGATCTTATAAGCGTGACCCTGTTCCTGCACCTCGACGGCAAGAAACTTTCGGAAATGGAGTGGGTGCGTTGGGTCAAGGCCTGGCGCTCCTACGCAACCCGAATCGATAACAGACACCCGGGCCTGGCCTGCTACCTTGCCTATGCAATCGGAATCGCACGGCATGACAAGCACCTGATGGACCTCGCCTTCCAGTCCATTAGCAGCGCAAATGAAGACAACGAGCGACTGAAAGGTATCATCCGGGACATTGACGGTGTCGTTATATTCATGAAGGCTGCTACATCTAAAAACAGGAGCGATACGACGATACTGAGTCATCTTAAGTCCAGGGGTATATCAGACGTATAGCCAGTATTAAAAACAGTTAAAGATGGCACCTACCGGACCACGCTTCGGATGGCCGTGGTAAACGGCTTAACCCAAAGAAATAGTCCATATCACCTTCATCCGTCCGAATGGGCTATAAGAGTGGATGCAACAATACGAGACCTGACCCTGTACGTTATCTTGAACGTGAATACATCGCGTACGTGCTCGCGTGTTATTACCAGTGCGGACGTTGCCTCGAATTCCATGAACATGCTATTAATCTTGCCCGTCGTAAAGAAAAATCACCAGAATGGAACTGGAAGGATGATCTTATAAGCGTGACCCTGTTCCTGCACCTCGACGGCAAGAAACTTTCGGAAATGGAGTGGGTGCGTTGGGTCAAGGCCTGGCGCTCCTACGCAACCCGAATCGATAACAGACACCCGGGCCTGGCCTGCTACCTTGCCTATGCAATCGGAATCGCACGGCATGACAAGCACCTGATGGACCTCGCCTTCCAGTCCATTAGCAGCGCAAATGAAGACAACGAGCGACTGAAAGGTATCATCCGGGACATTGACGGTGTCGTTATATTCATGAAGGCTGCTACATCTAAAAACAGGAGCGATACGACGATACTGAGTCATCTTAAGTCCAGGGGTATATCAGACGTATAGCCAGTATTAAAAACAGTTAAAGATGGCACCTACCGGACCACGCTTCGGATGGCCGTGGTAAACGGCTTAACCCAAAGAAATAGTCCATATCACCTTCATCCGTCCGAATGGGCTATAAGAGTGGATGCAACAATACGAGACCTGACCCTGTACGTCTGTACGTTACACTTTTACATGTAAAACAATAGGATAAGTCGCTTCTGTGGCATTTCTCGTCCGCTTATGTCGAAATACCCAACCTTTGATCGCGGCTGTATTCGCACCACTTTTGTCGATATTGATGAGCCCGGGTTTACCATTCCGCTCAATCGCTTTGGTCAGAAAGCGCAAAGCCGCCTTCTTATCACGCTTGGCCGTGAGTAAGAAATCAATGGTATTGCCTTGTTTATCCACCGCCCGATAGAAATACTTCCACTGGCTTTTGACCTTGATGTAGGTCTCATCGAGTCGCCATCGATTCCCGGGCCGTTTCTTTTTCTTGTGGAAGGCCTTCTCGAGTTCCGGAG
Source organism: uncultured Gammaproteobacteria bacterium (assembly GCA_963716875.1). Lineage (GTDB taxonomy): Bacteria > Pseudomonadota > Gammaproteobacteria > Chromatiales > Chromatiaceae > JASJBU01. The sequence goes on along the minus strand of CAVQUR010000015.1, from coordinate 16,174 downwards.
TGAAATGAACAACCCAGCGTTGAATCGTGCTGTGATCGACGACAAAGCCACGCTCCATCATGATCTCTTCAATATCACGATCGCTGCCGACCAGGGAGAGCGAATGCGCAGGTCGGTAGTCCCGGGTAGCCGAGGCTGTCTGCATCATCCGCCACAGGCGTGTGTAGCAGCAGCTTTCTCGAGGAGTCCAGTCATTGGATCGAGTAGTGGTGAATCGCAAACATCGTGATGTAATATACCGCTACGAGAGCCGGACGGCCCGGGCAGTAATAAGCTGTCAAAGATCGATGGCGAAAAGGCTGACTTGGATGTCCCTTTTCGCATCCTGAGATCGAAGACACCCCGGAGCTCAGTGAATAAGCCAGGTACCAACGAATGCTTTGGAGTATCATCTCCTGTTGAAAATGTCGGCCTTTGAAGCTGATCATGTTGTGGCTGAGCCGTTTGATAAATTGTCTATCATGTTACCATCGATCCAGGTTCGATGCTGATTGCGACAGAACCTTAAATGGCGCTCCTGCTAGAGGCTGTACAACGCCGTCCAAGTCGTCTGAAGGATTGCCACGAAGAGGCTATCGATGCCATCACCATTGGCATCGACCCTTATCTCGACATTGATTCCGTCAGCCCATGCGGTAACCAGCGCCTGTGAATTATCGATACTGCTGGTAATCAACAACTCACCTGCGGTTGGATTTTCAGAAATCAGGGTATTGCCTGTGAAGAGGGTAAGTGTATCAAAGGACACGGAGCCACCGATCGCAGCGCTTTCATATGTCCCACTTAGATCAATACTGAAAAGATCGTAACTGATAGCACCACTTATGCTAGAAGTATCGATTTCATAGATATAATTGGTCAGCGTCTCAGATTGACCATTCACCGACTCGGTGTACGAATCACCTGACAGTACCACCGTCTCATTACCGGACAGATCTTCACTTATCTTCAGGCTCATGTCGCCGTCGCCGATGATGACAGTGCTGCCATCACTGATTGAGAGAGAGGTCATGAAAGCATCCACGCTGAGTCCGTAAGGTGGCGTCAAATCAACATTACCGGTCAACTCTGTAATGATGAAACTCAACGTGCCATTCCATACCGTACCCAATTCGACACAGCTGTAGAAGGTGAAGGTCAACGAATCACCCACGGAAATCGTATTCACGTTGCTGACATCGCCTGACAATGTCAAGGTTCCCCCGTCCGTGCAGACCAGTGTCTCATTGACGACGATACCTGTCACTGTCTGGGTATATAACTGACTTTCTAGAATGGATTGTTGTCTCAGTAGTGAGGTAATCATATCCGCATATCTGGCATCAGCAGCTACCATATCGATCGAAACTCCTGACAGGAAATCAGTGCCAGAGGTCGTTACCTGCAGACTGGCAATCGTTCTCACCAGCTTGGCGGCAATCAGCTCTGCATTGGTTGAGGTAATACTGACACCGGTGGTGGGTTCGATGGGTTCGATGGGTTCGATGGGTTCGATGGGTTCGATGGGTTCGATGGGTACTGGGTCTACACTACTATCACCACCACCGCCACCACAGGCGGTGAACAGTAGCGTGGTCAGGGTTAAGAGCAGAATGGAAAAAGCAGATTTGACTGTTTTCACTGAACACCTCCCTATGCAGATTGTGGGCACGTCATCATACGCGTCTGCATATACAAGCACAAAACCATAATCGAGGCAATGTATCAGATCGCCCCCCAGGGCGACCGCATATAAATTTTTTGGGCACTCCACTTAACCGGAGTAAACTCAGGGGGTGGAATATCCTCGTGCTGGTACAAATTATCCTCGGTCCGTGGGCGAGTTCCAGGCCTGGTTTCGGAGCGATGCGGACTGCTTGGACTACCTGGAGTGGCTACGCTGGCCTCGTGGCTTTGTTTGCCCGGTTTGCAGGCATGATGGTGGCTGGAGGCTGGGCGATGGCCGGTTCATGTGTTCCGGATGCGGTGGCCGTACGTCGGTGACCGCAGGCACGATCTTCGATCGGACACGCACGCCCTTGACGTTATGGTTCAAGGGTCTCCAACAATATAGGGGTGTGCATAACACACTTTGATCGCTAACGAATGGAAATCATTAGAAATCCTTGATGCGTTTCCTGCGCCCCGAGGCGTGCCGCTCGCGCCGATCGGATTCCACATAGTGATCCGTGGTGGCCATGCTGGCATGTCCCGCGTCATCCCGCACGTGTTCCCGGGGGCGGATCTTCACGTCTTCCGAGATCCCGGTGTGGCGCAGCCAATGGACCGTCGCGGCCTTCAACTCCAGGGCATCCGCCGCCAGGCCATCGGCTTGCATGCGCTGATAGGCCGCATCGAAACAGGCCTGCACGAGGCGTCGGATGTGGCGGGTGCTGGTGACCGGGCCCTGGCCCCGGTGCGAGGCAATGAGCGGGGTCTGTTCGGTCGGGGCGGGCAGCGGCGAGAGGCCCAAGGCCTGGCGGTAGCGTTTCAGCGCCTTGAGCATGGCGTCACAGACCGTGACGGTGCGCTGCTTGTTGCCTTTGCCTGTCACATGAAACCACCAGTGGCCATCTTGATCCTTACGGAAGTGGCTCATCAGCGGGGTGGAGCGCGCATCCGCCACCAGTTCGGAGATGCGCAGGTACATGGCGAACAGACAGTGCAGGATGAACAGGGTCCGCTCGTGCTCGGCCGGGTTGGCCTGGGCCAGCTGCTCGGCGCTCTCCAGCACATAATCCCACTGCAAGGTGCTGATGCGCCGGATCGGCGGCTTGAGCTGATCCTTACGCACAAAGCGGCTCTTCTGTCGGATCAGGGCGACCGGATTGGCGACCAGGCGGCCTTCCTGGACCAGATAGGTATAGAACGACGACAGGACGGTGAAGCTGGCCTTGATGGCGGCCTGCGAGGGCGCATACTGTTTGGGATCCGCTTGTGCCCCGGCTGGGAAATCGGCCTTCGCGACCGTGGTGACGAAGGGCCGCCAGGCCGGGTTGGCCACCCGTTGGCCCTCGCGAAGCAGGAAACGCGGGACCTGTTTCGTCCCAATCCAGGCCAGGGGGGGTTGCTGGCAAAACTGGATGAACGCCTCGATCTGCTCCCGCTTCAGGCTCAGGACCGAGACCGCCTCGATCCGCCAGGCCCATTGCAGCAGGCGCTCGAGTTCGCGCCGATAGCTGTTGTAGGTGGCGGGACTGCCCCGGTAGCTGTAGAGAAACTTGAGGACGTATTCGAGGTCGGTGGCCGCGCCGCGCACCGGCTTGTCCAAATAGGGGGCCGCGGAGAAGCGTTTTTGCTGGAACGGATTGTCCAACGGGTCCAGATTGTCCAGGATGGGCGCCGGCGCGCTGCGCTTGGGATTCATCGTGAGATGCTTGGGCTGGTGAGATGAGGCACCATTCTAGCCGATTTCTCGCCTTTCATACTATGTCCGATATTCAATATTATCGGACATAGTGGACCGATTACAGCATGCCCTGTCCTGGCAGCGGCGCCCCGGTCAATGATCCTTGGGGACCTCGATCGCTCCCTCGGCAATCCCCTGCGCGAGCGATTCCAACAGCATCGCCAAGCGATAAAAACCGGGGTACTGCTGACAGAGAGTGTCCATTTGCACCGGCGTTGCGCTATCCAGGATGCGCTTGAAGGCGTCCATATAATCATACAATGTGACGAATAACTGCTCGTCACCCCGGTCGGTGTCCGGATAGCGGCTGACATGGGCATCGATGAGGCTGGCCAGCTGGATTTGTTCCGCGGTGAGATTCAGCATGACCGCATTTTACAACCGATCTTGTGACCTACCCAAGAAACCCCCGTTCATACTGCAAGACGTTACGAAATTTTTGCTCCTGCTCCACGGACAAGGATCATTATAGAATGACTGGTGTTAGCCAAAACCAGTCATTGTGGCCATCAGGGATTTTGAGCGAACCGGTTCAATTGAAAATAATTCTTATTCGTCTGTTCCTGTTAACCTAAAATCCTCAGTAGCCCCTGCCAGACCATAGAAGTCAGCATCGTGCATCACGACATTTAACCCACACTCCCCTCACCCTGTTTGGGGAAGCCTAGTCGGTGGGTCTTGCCCCATAAAAACCTCCATCGACTTGGTCACAATGAGTTGCCAGCACTCGCTCTGGGTTAACTGAGTCGCAGTGGCTTTCAACCAAGAGAAGAACGCGTGAACACGTTCATAGGCACGTTGAATGGTGGCTGTCTCACCATGGGTCGAGGTGATGACCATCCGTCGTTGTCGGCCGCTTTCCGTGAGTCGTCCCACACTGCTGAGCAGGAGTGGTCGACTGGTGATGGCTTCATGATGTTTGTCTGGAATGGCCAAGCGGACAAACAGATTCCACCAGTTGTAGATCAAGGCCACCAGGCGGGCCATGATTTGACTGGTTTGCAGCTGTCGGGTGACAAAGCCACCCCAGCCCCATTGGTTTTTTGCTTCATCGAAGTTGTTTTCGCAGTCGGCACGGTCCCGGTAGTGCCGCATCAGGGTGACCAACTCATCGTCGAGGTTGGTGACCAGCACGCTGTACTCAAACAGACGCATGTCTTCGGGGCCTTCTACCAAGGCCAGTTCGCGTTGTCCTTTGCGGGTGTATTCAAGACTGATCAGTGGATCCTTCGGTAGTCGGCGCCGTGCCACTACCACCCGCCGTGCACTGTTCCATCCCTGCAGTTGCAGGCGGCTCTCTTTTAACTCCCATTCAGCGTTGAATCGGGTCCAGACACTCAGTCCATGTACCTGCGCAATCAGTGCCTTGACCCGTTTGGAGCGTTTCAGCTTGAACAGGTATTGTTGGCCCATGGTTTCCAGTTCGCTCATCACCGGATCATTGCCCCACTCGCAATCGCCCCGGATAAAGGCCGGCTGGCTATCTTCGGGCAATCTTTTCAGTAGACTGATCAAGCCCGGCATGGAGTGACAGGCATGGGATTGATCGCCAGGCTGTACATCCACCTCCAGGACCAAACGGGTATTGGCCATGAGGTAGCTGTGATACGTATGCGAAGGACGCCCCGGTTTGTGCGGGTTGTAACCCACCTTGGCACCCTCCTGATGACCGTAGAGCGGCTTCACGGTGACATCAACGTCCAGTATCCAGGGGGTGGGCAGTAAGGGTGCGTAGCAGGATTGAAGATGATCTTGTAACCACTGGACCGCTGCTTTTTCATCCATCCGTTTCAGGGCGCGAATGGCAGAATCGTCACTGATGACTTTGTTCATGCCCAGCAGTTTGGTGTTGACGCTGTCTCCTCTTAATGCCGTCATATGCGCATAGCGATTGTGGCCCGATAAGATGGAGAGAAACAGCGAACCCAACACATCAATCTTCCGAGGAGCGTTGTTACTGAGGTAGTGGAGCGGACAGTCCTCTACCCAGGGGTGGAAGCGGTGGCCAAGTTTTAAAAACTCGATAAAAAACGGCAGCTGGCCGATTGGCGTGACCGCAGCGGTTGGATCCCAGTCAACGTGGACTTTTCCCGCGAAGGTTTCCACTTCGATGGCCGCCGATGTCGGCCGTTTTTCAGGAAAATCGGCTTCACCCTCTGGATGAATGACTTTCGGTGGCAACACCATAGTTTTATCTCAGCTATTCAACAGCTTGCTATTGTAGCCCTATTCTCAACTGAGGAATCTAGGGTTAAGGGTTATCAGACGCCTGCCCACTGAGAGTCACCAAAAACTGATACGTATGAGTAGCAGGGCAGGCATCTGATAACCCTTAACAATATCGGACATAGCGGACCGATCACAGCATGCCCGACCCTGGCCTGCTTTATGATCATTCACTTTGACCGAGTTCTTTATCTAGCCGGGCGCGCAAAGCCGCCGTGTCGTTCGGTATCACAAAAGCTGCGAGCGGTGATTCCTGGCCGTTGAGCAGCACCGCCTGGCCATCCACCAGGCCATGCTGCAAGGCGAACTGCCGCCCCCGCGGCGTTCCCAGGTCCGCGACGATGAAGACAAGTCGCGATTCGTAGTCACCACGCACCTTCCGTAGTTGCTCAAGCGCAGCACCGCCGGTTGGGGAAAAGTTCTCATAGGCGAGCACCAGACTCGGTTTGCCCTGTCCGGCCAAAGACAAGTCCATGCTGACGGGTTTCAATTGGAACAGGGTAAAGACGTAAGTCAGGGCGAAAAAGGCGCCAATTCCTGCGAAAAACCACACGAGTTTCTTGATCATCACTGTGAGCGTTGCCAGGTTGATGAGGGCCGAGTTGCGGCCGGTGAGGAAATTACGACATTAAGGTGGCGCTGGTGTTCCCGCCACACGGCGGCGGCAACGCGGCGGTCATCGCGTTGCCGAGTCGGATTCTGTAGGGTCCGCTACTGCCGCGTCGGCTGCAGGCTGGTCGCGGCATTCCGCGCCGTTCAGCATGTCATCCTCGGGTGGCTTGGCCAGCGACTTCAGCCGCAGGTGCAGCGCCGCCTTGGCCATCAGGTGGGCGCCCACCGGTGCCGTGATGAACAGGAACAGGGTGACCAGTACCTCGTGCAGGCTCAAGCCCTCATCCTGGTGGCTGAAAAACACCGCCGAGGCGATCAGCAGACTGCCCACACCGAGCGTGGTCGCCTTGGTGGGGGCGTGCAGGCGGCTATAGAAATCACGCAGCCGCAACAGGCCAAGCGAACCAATCAGGGTGAAGCCGGCGCCGATCAGGATCAACAAGGAAATCAGCAATTCCAACATAGTCGTCTCACTCGATGATGTCGCCGCGGGTGAGAAACTTGCTCAGGGCGACGGTGCTGACGAAGCCGATCATGGCGATCAGCAGCGCGGCCTCGAAATACAGGTTGCTGCGCAGATGGATGCCCAGCAGCACCAGCAGCGCCACCGTGTTCACGTACAGGGTATCCAGGGCCAGGATCCGGTCGGGTTTGCTCGGTCCCAGCAGCAGGCGCCAGAAGGACAGCAGCAATGCGATGCTCACCAGGCCGAAGGCGATGTAGACGGCCGTGCTCAGCATGCTTCCAGGATCTCCTTTAGCGGCGTCTCGTAACGCTGGCGAATGGTCGCCAGCAGCTCCTCCGGCGTCGGTGGTGTGCAGGCTGTGGATGATCAGACAGCGGCGATCGGCACTCAGATAGGCCGACACCGTGCCCGGGGTCAGTGATACGGTGTTGGCGAGCAGGCTGATCGCCAGCATCGCTGCGCAAGCGCAGCGGCAGCACCAGAAACGCCGGTTGTCAGGTGTTCCTGTCGCCCCAGGATGAGCCGGCCACCATGACGTTGGCGACCAGGATGTCGTACAGCACCACCGTCATGAAGCGCAGCAACAGCAGTGGTCGTCGCACCTGCACCTGGTCCGGCCAGAAGCGTGCCGTGTACAGAGGCACCGCCCAGCCGAGTAGCATCCCCAGCAGCAGATGGCCGACGTTCAGCTCGTTTGACCAGCAACAGCCAGATCACCACCAGGATGGCCGAAAGCAGCGGATGCGGCAGAAGACGGGTCATCGCGTCAGACCCCGTCCGCCAGCCTGCAGCACGGCGTCCAGATAGGCATCGCGGGCTGCAACCAGCTGGGCGCCGCCGCCTGGCTGAACTCGTACAGCGGCCCGGCATACACCACCATCCGATACCGATCATCGCCAGTGCCAACGGGGCGCGAGATCGCCGAGACGCAATCGGCCCGGCTGCTGGCCGCGCCGTCATCGACGCTCGAAAAACAGCCTGCTCCCGCTACGCGCCAGCGCCATGATCACCAAGCAGACTCGGTGACCAGCAGTACGCCGAGCACCCATGGCATCCCAGGGGCGTCGAGGCTCGCCTGCAGGATCAGCCATTTGCCGATGAAACCGGACAACGGCGGTATCCCGCTCACCGTCAGGGCTATCAGCAGAAAGACTCCAGCCAACAGCTGACCCCGCGGCAGCGCAGGTCCGGTGACCAGTCGATCGTGCGCGGTGCCGCGCGTCCCGCCCAGGACGTCGGCCAGCAGGAATAGCGCCGCGGCGGCAAAGGTGGTATGCGCGAGGTAATACAGCCCGGCAGCGAACGCGTGCGACGTCGCCCAGACCGAAGGCGGTGAGCAGGGTGCCGGCGGAGACTACCACCAGGTAGGCGGCCTGCTGGGCCAGGCGCCGGCTCGCCAGCACGCCGATGGTGCCGACCACGACGGTGAGCAGCGCCAGCGGCAACAGCCAGGGATCGAGCAGACCCGGCGACCGGTCCGCTGTCGGGCCCGAACATCAGGCTGTACACCCGCAGGATGGCGTAAGCCCCGACCTTGGTCATGATGGCGAACATGGCCGCGACCGGCGCGCTGGTATGCCCGTAAGCACCGGGCAGCCACAGGTGCAGCGGGGCCAGTGCCGCCTTGAGAGCGAACACCGCGAACAACAGCAGCCCGGCAGCCCGCACCACGCCCAGGTCGGTCGGCGGCACTGCGGCCAGACGCTGCGCCAGGTCGGCCATGTTGAGGGTGCCGAGCACCCCGTACAGGGTGCCGACGGCGAACAGGAATAGCGTCGAGCCGACCAGGTTGAGCGACCACGTAATGCAGCCCGGCGCGGGTGCGCTCGCGGCCGCCGCCGTGCAGCAGCAGACCATAGGAGGCGATCAACAGCACCTCGAAGAATACGAACAGATTGAACAGGTCGCCGGTCAGGAAGGCGCCGTTCAGGCCGAACAGCTGCAGCTGGAACAGCACCTGGAAGTAGCGTCCGGCGTGATCGGCGCCGCGCACCGTATCAACACCACGCTGGCCGCCAGCACGCGGTGATCAGCACCATGACTGCGGCCAGGCGGTCGGCGACCAGCACGATGCCGAAGGGCGCCGGCCAGTTGCCCAGGCGATACACCAGCACGGCGCCGTCGCTCGACCCGCTGCAGCAGCGCCAGGGCGACGACCAACCGTCACCAGGGTGGCCGTGATGCTCAGGCCGCGGCGCACCGGCGTGGCCGAACCGCGCAGCATGATCAGGGCGACCCCGGCCAGCAGCGGCAGCAGCAGCGGGGCGATCACCAGATGGTTCATCGCGTTCGCTCCTCGCCGTCGACATGGTCGTTGCCGAGCTCGGCGCGGGCGCGCAGCGCCAGGATCACCACGAAAGCGGTCATGCCGAAGCTGATCACGATAGCGGTCAAGCACCAGGCCTGCGGCAACGGGTCTGCATAGGCGATACCTTCCTGAATGATCGGCGGTGCGCCGATCACCAGCCGCCCCATGACGAACAGGAACAGGTTGACCGCATACGACATCAGGGTCAGGCCCAGCACCACGGGGAAGGTGCGGCCGCGCAGACTGAGGTACACGCCGCAGGCGGTGAGCACGCCAATGACGATAGCGATCAGGGCCTCCATCAGTCGTCGGTCTCCGGTCTTGTGTGCAGGTCGGTTGAAGTCGTGCAGGTGACCGAGCTGCAGCAGGATCACCAGGGTGACGCCGACCACCACCATGAACACGCCGAGATCGAACAGCATGGCTGAGGCGAGCTCGAATTCACCCACCAGCGGCCAGTGCACATGGCTGAAGGTCGAAGTCAGGAAGGGGTAGCCGAACAGCCAGCTGCCCAGGCCGCTGGCCGTGGCGAGCAGCAGGCCTATGCCGATCAACGGAGACAACTCGGTGCTCATGCGCGACTGCGTCCAGGCGATGCCATTGGCCAGGTATTGGGTGATTAGTGCCACGGCGGTGATAAGGCCCGCGATGAAGCCGCCGCCGGGCAGGTTGTGGCCGCGCAGCAGCACGAAGATCGCCACCAGCAGCGCCAGCGGCAGCAGCAACCGCGAGAACGACGCCACTATCACCGGATGCGTATCCCAGTTCCAGCGCCGCCCGCTGGTATCGCTCTCCGGTGCCGTCAGGCGCAGACCCTCCAGCATGGCATAGATGCCAATAGCGGCAATGGCCAGCACGGTAATCTCGCCCAGGGTGTCGAAGCCGCGGAAGTCCACCAGGATGACGTTGACCACATTCGTGCCACCGCCGCCCGGCACGCTGTTGGCCAGGAAGTAGCCGGCAATGGTTTCGTAGGGCCGGGTCAGCACTGCCCAGGCGAGTGCACAGGCACCCAGCCCCGCCGCACCTGCCAGCAGCAGGTCGCGGGTACGTCGCACGGGGCTCGACTCGGTCGGGGTCTGTGCCGGCAGGAAATATAATGCCAGCAGTAGCAGCACAATGGTGACCACCTCCACCGATAGCTGGGTAAGCGCCAGGTCAGGGGCGGAGAACTTGACGAAGGTCAGCGCGACGATTAAACCAACCACGCTCAGCAGCAGCAGCGCCGTCAGGCGCTGCCGATGCAGCAGCACCGTGCCCAGCGCGGCGGCCAGCAGGACGCTCCCAGCCACCAGGCTGACCGGATCGAGCGGGGTCAGCGGTTGCGAGCCGCGCAGCGGACCGAAGCCCCACAGGCCAACCAGGGCGAGCGTGCCGGCGCCCAGCGTGGTGACCGCCACCATGCGCTGCAGTGCCGGACGGTGCAGAACGGCGTCGAGGTGTTCGGCGCCGCGGAACAGACCGCTGCTCCAGCCACTGATACATGCTGCGGGCATCGATCCGGCCGACAGTGCGGTCGTGCCAGCGAAACAGCGGATGGCGCGCAACATAGATCATGGCGCCTCCACCAGCAGGGCCACCATGCTCATCACCAGCGCCGGGTTGAAGCCATGCCAGATCGCCAGGCTGTACTCGGGCAACTCAGTCTGCAGCGTCGCGGCAGCGGCCGTCGCCAACAGCGGGCCGAATGTCCAGGCCGGCAGGATGCCGACCGCCAGGCAGATCACCACCAGGATCTCCACCGGCAGCTTCATCCAGCGCGGCGGTTCGTGCGGGGTTCGCGGCAGGTCGATCGGCTCGCCGTTGAAGAACACGTCGTGGATGAAGCGCAGCGAGTAGGCGACCGCGAAGGCCCCGGCCAGGGTGGCCATGATCGGCAGCCAGGGAATGGTGCCCTCGCCGGTCAGGTAGACGGTCTTGGCGAAGAACATCTCCTTGGACAGGAATCCATTAAGCAGCGGCACGCCGGCCATGGCTGCGGCCGCGACCATGGCCAGCACCGCCGTGTAGGGCATGTACTTCCAAAGGCCGTTGAGCTTGCGCATATCGCGGGTGCCGGCCTCGTGGTCGATGATGCCGGCGGCCATGAACAACGAGGCCTTGAAGGTGGCGTGATTCATGATGTGGAACACCGCCGGCCACCGCGGCCAGCGGCGTGCCGATGCCGAACAGCAGGGTGATCAGCCCGAGGTGGCTGATCGTCGAGTAGGCCAGCAGGCCCTTGAGATCGTGCTTGAACAGCGCGGTGTAGGCGCCGAGCAGCAGCGTAATCAGACCGGCGCCGCCCACCAGCCAAGACCACTCCGGAGTATAGGACAGCGCAGGGAACAATCGCGCCAGCAGGAACACGCCCGGCCTTGACCATGGTGGCCGAGTGCAGATAGGCGCTGACCGGGGTCGGCGCCGCCATGGCGTGTGGCAGCCAGAAATGGAACGGAAACTGTGCCGACTTGGTGAACACGCCGAGCAGGATCAGCACCAGCGTCGGCACATACCAGGGGTGCTCGCGGATCACATCGCCCGAGCGCCAGGATCACCGACAACTCGTAGCTGCCGACGATCTCCCCGAGCAGCAGGAAGCCGGCCAGCATGGCAAGCCCGCCGCCGCCGGTGATCGCAAGCGCCATGCGCGCACCCTGACGGGCGTCCTCGCGGTGCCGCCAGTAGCTGATCAGCAGGAAGGAGCTGATGCTGGTCAGTTCCCAGAAGATCAGCAGCAGGATCAGGTGTTCCGACAGCACGATCCCGAGCATCGACCCCTGAAACAGCAACAGGTAGGCGTAGAAGCGCCCCATGGGATCGTTTTCTGACAGGTAGTAACGTGCGTACAGGATGACCAGTAGACCAATCCCCAGAATCATTAGGGCAAACAGGAGTCCCAGGCCGTCAAGTCGGAAGGCAATGATCAGGCCCGCCTCGCCGAGCCATTCGTAGCGCCACAACAAGGTTGCACCCTGCATCACCTCGCCGACCAGTGGCAACAACAGCATCACAGCGCTGAAGGTCACCGCAGTCGCGGTATAGGCTGACAGCATCCGCCCACGGCCGCCAACCCAAGAGACCAGGATGGCCCCGAGGAAGGGGATCAGTACCAGCAGTGGCAGGATCATGCGGCACGGCACCGGTCATTGGCCGGACCGGTGTTCTTTAGCGGGTCTGGGCGGGTTTTCGCAAGGGGATTGCTCATGGCCGGATGCGTTCTTGGTTGTCGGTGTGCAACTGCCCGGGGTTCGTCGGGATCCGTTGCCTAATTGGTCGCTATTGTAACGTCGTGGCGGCCACAGGTATAGAAAGGAAAAAGTGTTTTTCAGCCCTCGACACCAATGCAAACAAACCCGGTTAACTCAATATGGTTGGTATCGATTGGCACCGCCGGATCAGCTAGAAACACCTCCAGGCTGGCTTTGTTTGCCAAGGCATACTCTATGCCTTTGAAAGCGGACTGCTGGATAGCCGATCCGCTCGATGGCACTGACCGCCGCAACACGCCCATACTGCCTATGCCATCGCTTTGCTGTGCTGCGCCCAATAGGCGAGTTTCTGCTCACCCTAGAGCTTGCGCTCCTGCAGAATCTGTTCGTGGTCATACAATGCACCGCTCAACGCCAAGGCCTCATCAATGGCGCTGGGATCACTGATCTGTCCTTTCTTGAAACCCTGCCGGCAGTGATCCTTATCTTGCGCACAATACAAGGCGCATACCGGACATAGATCCGACAAAATATATAAGGCTTTCAATTCCGAGGGCTGAGATCACAAGTTAGGTCCGCATAAGGGTGATTCCAGACCAAGGACGGCCATCTATCCACTATTTCTGGTGTTTAACTTTAACGAGTCCGACGATTGTGCGCATTGGCTTTTGACTTCACACAGGCATAGCGATAAGGATCTACATTGAGTAGGAAGGCATGTATCTCTGCCTGTTTGTCTTTGTTGGTACGGAACAATATCTGGCATAGCGCTTCCTGTTGAGTTGGTGGTGATCTGTTGGATCTCAACCTAGTGTATGAGTGTGTGCAAGATCAGCAATAATCCACCCATAAGAAATCCCCGGCCGGCAAGTATCACTAAGAGGTTCCTTGGGATAACGGGGATAACGATAACGGTGACACCTTACCATTTATACCAATTTCATCTGACTAGTATCTTCACCCTTTCTCTTCGGTCGACCCCGCTTAGCGGGGCGAATCGGTCGCCCCAGCTTTCTTTCGAGTTCCATCAACGCGCTCTCTTCCATCAATGGCCGTCCAATAGATTGTCCCTTTTCCAAGGCAAATTCCAACTCCTGCTCTGGTGTGGCCGCCAAAAACTCGGCTACATTATCAACACGGTCAAGTAGCGGTCGTACGTACACCAGGCTATCGTCTTTCCCGCACAGGTGTGCTTTCGTACTCGACCATGCCCAGTCCGACGCTTGGGCGACCATTTTCGCCTTAACCGGATTCATCGCCACATAGCGGAAAGCTGCCAGCAGATGCAATTCATCCATAGCCACACTGCCAAAGCGCCCCTGAAATAGATGGCCCGTTACTCGAAGTCGTGCATTGATGTAGCTGCTGTACCGTCGATGCGTCTCACCTATCGCGCGAGACAAACCAGTGTCGTCTGCTGGAACCAGAATCAAGTGAACATGATTGGGCATCAAACAATACGACCACACCTCTGCGCCGTTTTCACGGCAAGACTTAGCCAACCAATCTTTATAAAGACCGTAATCATCGTTAACCCAAAATACCCGTTGACGACGATTCCCTCTCTGCGTCACATGGTGCGCCATCCCAGGTACGATGATTCTTGGCAATCTTGACATTGCATAATCATAGCCGTGGAAATAATTACTCAAGTTTCGGAGTTCAGATTCAGCAATAAAATACACCTAACATATTGAATAGCAGAAACAAGCGGGCCTCACGCATGGTAAAATGTTTGTGTTCAAAGGCAAACAACAATACCACCCGGAGGCCCACATGAAGCATGACACAAAGCGAGATTGCCTACCACCCTTGATCAGTGCCGTGATCACCGATTCAAAGCACTTCATTGATAACCTCTTCGCCGATACCTGGAAGCAACTGAAAATGAATACATTGATCAGACGCGCCGGCTTCACCAAACGCAGTGGTATCGAGATTACCGAGGTAGTCTTTGTCCTACTGCTGTGGAAATGGTTAAACGTTTCATCTATCGCGATGTTTTCCCGCAAAGCCTTGGGGCTGTTTTCTCAGGCGAGGAAAGATGTGATGTATGATTTACTCAAACGCGAAGAGATCAACTGGCGTGCGCTCAACAGCCAGTCAGCCAAGGCGGTCTATCAACACCATCAACTCTCCGGCAGTCGGGTTAAGGCGTTCGTGTTGGATGATTCGATCAAGGCGCGCCGGGGCAAGAAAATGGAAGGGGTCTCCAGTCATTTTGATCACGTGACAGGACGTCATGTCATGGGACAGCAGGTGTTGACGTTGGGATTGGCCACCGAAGAGACTTTCCTGCCCTTGGATTCACAGATATACATCAGTCAGGTCAAAGCCAGGGAATTGATCAAGCCTTACAAGGAAGGACGAAGTGTAGCGGCCAAGCGCTATCGAGAGGCGACCACCCAGAGCAAACCGGAGATGGCGGCGAACATGCTCAAGCGGGCAATTCGCGATGGGATGTGCGCGGATTATCTCTTGGGGGATGCCTGGTTTGGTACCAAGCCGATGATCCGCACCGCCTTGGAACTGGAGCTGTGTGCGATCCTGCGCATGAAAAAGGGCAAGTTGAAATATCGTGCAGCGTTTGCTGGAGGGGAAAAACAATTGCTGAATGCCCAGGAGCTGTATACCCATGTCGTCAAGGGAGCGTGGCGGAAGGTTCGCGGCCTGCCCTGGAAGGCCATGAGCCTGGATGTGGAATTGGATCTGGCTGAAAAGGAGGACAAGCAGCCGCGCTGGCAAACCGTGAGATTGCTCTTTGTGCGGGGGCTCAAAGAACTCGGTGTAGCGGCTGTAGGACGAAAGGATTGGGCGTTATTCTTGACGACCGACACACAGATGAGTATGAGCAAGTTGCTTGAGACCTATGCCTTGCGCTGGAGCATCGAAGTCTATTTCAAGGAAGCGAAGCAGCATCTGGGTTTCCTCCAGGAGCAAACCGCCACCTTTGCCTCGCATACCGCCTCAATCCACCTGTGTGCAATTCGTTACTTGATGTTGGTCCAGCAACAGTTCGTCGACCAAGCGGCACGCATCGGTGACATTCGCTCCCAGATACAGGATCAGCTGGATTCACTGAGTTTCGCTGGGCGTCTCTGGCAGCTATTTCGTGCCATCATCACCGATACACTCAACGAGTTAAAAGCAACCCTGGGTTGCTCAGCTGATACGCTAATGCTGGCCATTGATCAACGCGTTCATGAATTCTTTATCCAGAGCCTTCAGCTGGATGCGTTTACGATGCAATTGGAGTATGAGTGATGGCGATGGCAAGGTTTTCGCCGTTTTGAACTCCGAAACTTGAGATAATTAGTGTAAATGGTAAGGTGTCAACGTAATGCTCGCGTAATGCTCGCGTAATGCTCGGAACGAGTAAATTGGCCTTAACCGCCTCCGGATTAGAATAACTCGCATTGGGTCCCATATCGGTCCCAGGCATCGCGACGAAAACTCGTAGTGAGGTTGAATCTGTCATTTTAGTTACCAGTTTTATGCGGGTTATTCCTCAGCTAACGTTTGCCATAACCGGACCACCGAGTAAAAGGCACTGAATTGATGGATTGATACACATTCACGAACAGTACAAACATGAAAACGCCCCGCAGTAGGTGGTTCCAAGTTTATGGCTTTGTTGAACGAAGCCGCTGCGCGGCAGGATAACTCCTTCATCCCCAGGTAAGCTCCTCGAGTAGCCCATTGTCGGGCGGTCTACAGAGGAGTTTACCCCATGAATGCCAGTGAACAAAAACGCTTTGATGCGCTTTACAAGAAACACCTGCGCGCCCTGAAGCTACACGGGTACAGCGCCAGCACCATTGATGTCTATGCCCGCGCTGTACGACGCCTCGTCGATCGTTTCGACTGTCTCCCCCAACAACTCAGTATCGAACAGTTGACCGAGCACTTTGACGAGCTGGTCGACAGTCACTCCTGGGGTACCGTTCGGGTCGATCGCAATGGCCTTCAGTTCTTCTGGAAGC
>CAVQUR010000014.1:0-60990 GCA_963716875.1 uncultured Gammaproteobacteria bacterium | reverse complement strand
GGCTGGTCAATCGACAGCTAAATCGTCGCTCTTTAATTCAGAATCCCCCGACAGCATGACAGATACACCTGACATCCTGAAAAAGATCGTTCAGCGCAAGCGGCAGGAGATCACCGATCGCAGCCGCCAAACGCCGCTGGAGAAATTGATCGATGCGCTAACGGATGCGAGCCCGGTGCGGGGCTTTAGCGATGCCCTGGCGGCGAAGATCGCGGCCGGTGGGGCGGGGGTGATCGCCGAGATCAAGCGGGCCTCGCCCAGCAAAGGCATCTTGCGCGAGGATTTTCAACCGGCGGCGATTGCCCGCGGTTATGCCGCTGCCGGCGCGGCCTGTCTCTCGGTGCTGACCGATAGAGATTTTTTTCAGGGCAGTGACGAATATCTGCAGCAGGCGCGTGCTGCCTGTGAGCTGCCGGTGATTCGCAAGGACTTCATGGTCGATCCCTATCAGGTCTACGAGGCTCGAGTCATTGGGGCAGACTGTATTCTGTTGATCGTCGCCTGTCTGGAGGATCGCCAACTGACTGGAGTTGCATGCCCTGGCCCAGCGACTGGGCATGGATGTGTTGATCGAGGTACACGACGAAGTTGAACTGGAGCGGGCATTACGAGTCGACAACCGATTGATTGGCATCAATAATCGCAATCTTCGCAACTTCACGGTCAGCCTCGATACCACCTTGCGCATGTTGGAGCGGATTCCCGCATGAGTGCATCCTGGTCACCGAGAGCGGCATCCACGCCCGGGATGATGTGGCGCTGATGCGCGCCAATGGGGTGCATGCGTTTCTGGTGGGTGAGGCGTTCATGCGCGCCCCGAGCCGGGTGTTATGCTGGCTGAGTTGTTCGGGTCAGCTGCATTCACCGGTAACGGTGTCCGTTTGAAAATTGGAGTCATTGAGTACGACCCAGAATTCCACGCGCACCCAAGCAAAAGAGCAGCCTATGTAAGGGTTCTGCGCCCAGATAGCTAAAATCAGCGTGTGCCGAACACCACGATGGTCTTGCCACTCACGCTGATCAGGCCCTGCTCCTCGAGATTTTTCAAGACCCGCCCCGCCATTTCCCTGGAGCAGCCGACGATCCGGCCGATCTCCTGTCGGGTAATGCGGATCTGCATGCCGTCCGGGTGGGTCATGGCATCGGGTTCCTTGCACAACTCCAGCAGGGTGCGGGCGATTCGCCCGGTGACATCGAAGAAAGCCAGATGGCCGACCTTGGTGCTGGTCTGCATCAGGCGTTGGGAGAGCTGCGCGCCCATGGCGTAGAGGATTTCCTTGGTGTAATCCTTCAGGTCATGATCGAACAATTGTTCCAGTCGCTGATAACTGATCTCGGCGATTTGGCAGGCCGTACGGGTGCGCACCATCACGCTGCGCTTAGGTTCCGGTACAAACAGTCCCATCTCGCCGATGAACTCGCCTTTATTGAGATAGGTGAGGATAATCTCCTTGCCGTCGTCATCCTCGATGTAGACTGCCACTGAACCTTCGATCATGTAGTAGAGAATATCCGCAGGGTCACCGATATGAATGATTTCGGTATTCTTCGGATAACGGCGACGGTGACAAAAGGAGAGGAATCGCTGAAGATACTCGGGTTCCTGGGGCGGTGGTTTTATGATCGTCATGATCTCGCTGCTCAGCTTAAATAATTACGTAAACGATTTTTTAGGTTATCGATTGTCTAGAGCAAGTTTAGCAAGCCCTGCCGGCTTGTCGAATCTGCAAAAAAACAACAGAAGAAAGTAACATACCGCAGCGTATAAAAAAACATAACCCGTTCTGCAGCGAGTGAACGGATGCCCAATTTGTTATGATGCATGCTATTTTGTGGAGGTTTGCATGAAGGCGCGAATTAAGTGGGTGGAACAGGCCACGATGTTGGGGGAGGCAGGCAGTGGCCATGCCGTAGTGATGGATGGTCCGCCGGAGCATGGAGGTCGAAACATTGGCGTCCGACCCATGGAAATGCTATTGATTGGTATGGGCGGCTGCACCGAATTCGACGTGCTGCATATCCTGCAACGCGCCCGCCAGGAAGTGACTGATTGCGTGGTTGAACTTGAAGCGGAACGCGCCGATGCGGATCCCAAGGTATTTGCCCGGATTCATGTTCACTTTATCGTCAGCGGTAAGAATCTGAACGAGAAGCAGGTGGCACGGGCTATATCCCTCAGTGCGGATAAGTATTGCTCCGCCTCCATCATGCTGGGCAAGACTGCCGAGATCACCCATGACTATGAGATCCGTAATGTCTGAAGCAGACAACCTTTGATGATCTGATCTGTGAGTTTTACAAGGTCTGGTTTCGCTTTCATCCGGTGGCTGCCATCTTTGCCGGCGTATCCGGATACGAAGGTCTGTTGGCAGCGGATGGGGATGATGATGTGGGGGCTCTGGCCAGTTGGCTGTGTAACCTTCTGGTCAGTCTGGAAGAGCTGGATTTCTATGCTTTGGATGCGGACCGCCAACTCGATATGGAGCTGATCTTCGGGGCCGCGATGATCGAACATCGCACCTTGCTGGAATGTGACTGGCGACATCGGGACCCGGCCAAGTATCTACCGCTGCGTTCGCTGCAGGAACTGGTGGTGCGTCAGCCTGAAAAATTCTGCGCCGCCCTGCAGGGTATGCTCGAGCGCACCGCAGATTATTTGAGGTCGGCCAGGGGGCAGCTGTCTGAGCTGCCGGAACTGGTCTCAACCCTGTGGCTGGCGGACGCGCTGGAGACGGCGGAGGCGGGTGTCCCCTGGCTCAAACGCCTGGAACGTGAGCTTCCCCAGGACCCGGGAATGCTGTGCCGACCTGGGGAGACTGAAGGCGCTGAGTAGCCAGGCGGCCGAAGCGATCGAGGATTTTCGCCAGTATTTAATCAAGGATCTCGCGCCTCTTGCGGGGGGTAGCTCGGATTGTGGCCCGGGTCATGAGTAATCATCTGCTGCGGCATCGACATCAATTGGAGCTGACCGGTGAAGATGCGATGCATACGGCCCGCTTGCTGCAGATTCAGATTCAACAGCGGGAGGAAGAACAAGGCTTTACCCTGGAACGGATTCAGCGGGAGATCGCACATGAAACCCGTTGACCGGGGATGATCGGCTTCTGGCCTACCGGGAGGAGGCTGATCGACTCAAGCTCTTCGTGATCGAGTACCGACTACTCAATGCCACCGGAACAGGGGCTCGAATTATCTGTCACCGCACACTGTTTTACCAAATGTGAATGCGGGAGTTATCTACGCAGCGCCACGGGTGGGATCTTTCTTGATCCCGGATGGCTGGCAGTTGGGTGGTGGTGAGAGCCTGGCGTCGTTCGGCTGCGCAGCCTGTACGGAGGTTGGGCCGGCCGTCACTATCTGGCCTGGGCCGGAGGCGTCCAGGCCCACAGTCTGGTCAGGCAGATCAATCCTTCAGCCGCATTCAAGCGGGGCTGGGCGCACTATATGAGTCATCTGCTGGAAGACCGGGGCTACTTCAACGAGCAGGATCGGCTGCAGCTCGCGCAGCGACGTCTGGCCCTGGCGGAACAGGCGGTCGTCGATCTCGAATTTCATCTGGGATTGATCAGCAGCATGCAGGCGCTGGAGCGATTGCGCGCCCTGTCGCCACTTCCCGGCTGGGCGGAATCGAGTCTGACCACGCTGTCGCGTCGTCCCACCGATGCCTATATGGCGCTTTTAGGCGCCGCTTTGATGGAAACCACCCGCCGCATCGTGCTGCAGCAACAGCCCGAGCTCAGTCTCCAGGACTATCATGCTCAGCTACTGGCCCATGGGGCGGTTTCCCTGCCCCTGGTGGTGAAACGGGTCTATGGCGAAGAGACCTGGCAACGGGCCATGGATGAGGTGTTGGCATGAAAGACCGGCCGGCCGCCGTCCTGGGCATGCGTCATGTCGCGCTGTGTGTCCGGGACATGCAGGCCTGCGAGGCATTCTACGTGGGCTTGCTGGGGATGCGGGAGGAGTGGCGACCCGACCCGCAGAATCTGTATCTGACCAGCGGTCCGGACAATCTGGCCCTGCACCAGGCGCCCGCTGGCGAGCGGGATGAACTGGACCAGCGTCTGGATCACATCGGTTTTTTTCTCGCCGCTCCGCAAGCGGTGGATGAATGGTTCGGTTTTCTCAGGGAGCAGGGGGTCAGAATGCGCAGCGAACCCAGGACCCACCGGGATGGCGCCCGCAGTTTCTACTGTTATGATCCGGACGGTGCGGTGGTACAGTTCATCTACCATCCGCCCGTCGCGCAGTGGGAGCAGCGGCGCTGAATCTGAACTCTTCTGGACGGCAGTTCGTGACTAGAGCAGGAACCAAGTGGCCAGGCCCAGAAACGCGAGAAAGCCCACCACGTCGGTCACCGTGGTGAGCAGCACTCCGCCAGCCAAAGCCGGGTCGATGCCCAGCCTTTCCAGCAGCAGTGGCAGTACCGCGCCGGCGAGGGCGGCGAAGATCAGGTTGATGGTCATGGCGACGGCAATCAGCAGCGCGATATCCCCATCATGAAACCAGAACCAGACGATCACGCCCACCACCACGGCCCAGATCATACTGTTGATGGTCCCCACCGCCAGTTCCTTGATCAGCAGCCAGCGGGAGTTCTGGGCGGACAACTGTCCCAACGCAATGCCGCGGATCGCCAGGGTCAGGGTCTGGGTGCCGGCGATGCCGCCCATGCTGGCGACGATGGGCATCAGCACCGCCAGGGCGACAATCTGGTCGAGCGTGTGCTCGAACTGGCGGATGACCCAGGAGGCGAGAAAGGCGGTGAGAAGATTGATACCGAGCCACAGGGCGCGTCGTTGCGCGCTGATCAGCACCGGCGCGAACATGTCTTCATCCTCACTCAGAGCCGGCCTGTCCCATGAACTGGTGTTCGCCCTCCTCGCGGATCACGTCCACCACGTCGTCGATGGTGATACGTCCCAGTAGTCTGCCTTCTCGTGTCCACCACCGGGGCGGACAGCAGGTCGTGTTGTTCGAACCGATTGGCGACCTCACGTTCATCCCAATCGGCGGGGATGGGTTTCAGGTCCAGGGACATCACCTCGGCCACACTGTCATCCGGGTCGTGGGTGAGCATCTCGGCCAGGGAGATGGCGCCGAGATAGAGGCCGTCCCGATTGACCACGAAGAGTTTGTCCGTGTCGTTGGGGACATGCTGGCCCAGTCTGCGCAGATAGCGCATCACCACGTCCAGCGTCACTTCGGCCCTGACCGTGACGGTGTCCACGTTCATCAACCCGCCGGCGCTGTCCTCCGGATAGGAGAGAATGGATTCCAGACGCTCGCGGTTTTGCTGGTCGAGGGAATCGAGAACCTCCCAGGTGATATGGCGCGGCAACTCCTTGACCAGATCAGCCAGGTCGTCCGTGTCGAGGCCCTCGGTGGCGGCTATCAGTTCGGCTGCGTCCATCTGCTCCATCAAACTGTCCCGCACATCGTCGGTCACCTCCAAGAGGATTTCACCGTCGGTGGTATCGTCCAACAGTTCCCAGGCAATCTTACGCTGACTCAGGGGGAGGGACTCCAGCAGGTGCGCGATCTCCGCCGGACGGAGCGCGTTGAGCATGCGACCCGCCTGCTGCAGGGTGCCGCTCTGCAGGACGTCTTGTACTGCCTGCAGTCGGCCTTCCTCCGAGATGTTTTGCGGGCTGGTGGACATAGCGAGTCGTTAACTTTCGGGCAAAATCAGTTTATGACGGGGGTAGGTGGCTTAGAGTTTATTTTAACGTGAAACTTGACCGAACAGACGTTCAAACAATGCGCCTACGTCGTCGTCTTCTTCTTGCAATCGTTCAAAGAATTCCCGGGTGCGCTGTCCCAGATCCTTCAGGTTGCTGCTGCGGATGATTTCGCGCACCTCAAGCAGCGCGGCCGGTTGCATGCTCAGCTCCCGCAACCCCATACCCAGCAGCAAGCGAGTAAAGCGCGGATCACCCGCCATCTCCCCACACATGCCGATTGGGATGTTAGCATCAATAGCCGCATCGATGGTGATGCGGATCAGATGCAGCACCGCAGGATGCAATGGATCGAACAGGAAATTGACTTCTTCATCCATACGGTCGACCGCCAGAGTGTATTGGATCAGGTCATTGGTGCCGATGGAGAGAAAGTCGAGCTGCCGAGCGAAGGCAGTCGCGGTGATGGCGGCGGCAGGGATTTCGATCATACCACCCACCGGGATGTGGGGATCGAATTCCAGTCCATCCTCGCTGAGCGCTTGCTTGGTTTGTTCGATCAGCCTGAGGGTTTCCTTGAGCTCCTGTAAGGAGGAGAGCATGGGGATCATCAGCCGCACGGTGCCGTGGGCTGAGGCCCGCAAGATCGCCCTGAGTTGGGGTATAAAGAGACCGGGTTCTTTCAGGCAAAGACGTATTGCCCGCAAGCCGAGGGCCGGATTGACTGAGGGCAGGCATCCTTTTCCGTCGGTGGTTTTATCTGCGCCGAGATCCAGGGTGCGGATGGTGATGGGGATGCCCTTAAGTCCCTCGACGGCGGCCAGATAGGCCTCGAGCTGCTCCTCTTCCGAGGGGGGAGCCTGGCGATTCATATACAGGAACTCGGTGCGGAACAGACCCACGCCATCCGCCCGATTGTTCAGGGTGGCGGTGATGTCTTCCGGCAACTCGATGTTGGCGAACAGGGAGATCCTCTCCCCGTCATGGGTAAAAGCCGGCAGATCGATGTGGCGACGCAGTTCCGCCTCACGCAATTCGCGGGCGTGAATTCTCGCCTGGTAATGCAGCACCATGTCAGGCGTGGGATCAGCCAGCACGACACCCTGGGAGCCGTCTACCACCAGGGTTTCACCTTGCAGAAATAGCTGGGTGGCCTGATGTATGCCGACCACCGCAGGTATTCCAAGGCTACGCGCCAGAATCGCGGTGTGTGAAAGCGGGCCGCCAAATTCTGTGATGAAGGCGGCCACTCCCTGATGTTTCATCAGGATGGTATCAGCCGGGGTCAGGTCCCGCGCCACCACGATGCGATTCTGCAGGTTTTCCGTCTGCTCCGTGGGGTCACCGGCCAGCGCCAGTTGGACTTGACCCACCACATGCTCCACATCTTCCTTACGGGTGCGCAGATAGGGATCATCCATTTCGTCGAAGATCCTCACCAACTCGTCGCGTCTGACCTGCAAGGCCCATTCTGCGGAATAGTGTTGATAGCGAATCAAATGGATCGGCGCCTGGCTGACCGCGCTGTCCTCGAGCATCAGCAGATGGGTATCAATGAAAGCATCGATATCACTGGCGCTTTCACCTGGAATATGGAGTCGCACCGAATTGAGCTTTTCCCTTGCCATCGCCAGGGCCTCGAGGTAACGCTCAATTTCCTGCTCGATCTGTTCTTCAGGAATTTGTCGTTTGCTGATCTCGGGAATTTGCTTGCGCAGTAAATAGGCATCGCCGATGGCGATCTCACGGGAGGCGCAGATGCCAATGCCAAAGCATGAGAGGGTCATTGATCTTCTCCGAAACGGGCATTGATCAGTTTTTCTATCGCCTCAATCGCGCCGCATTCATCGGTACCGGAAACATCGATTTTCAGGCTGCAGCCCTGGCTGGCGGCCAGCATCATGACCCCCATGATGCTTTTTCCATTCACACGTTGACCATTTCTTTCAATGAATACCGTGCTTCTGAAGGCACTGGCACAGTTTACCAATTTGGCGGCCGCGCGTGCATGCAGCCCCAGTTTATTGATGATGGTAATCTGCTTGGTGATCATGCTGGGGCTTTTCCTTAGGGTTGTCCCGGTATGCAGTGTACTATCCCGTCATTGCCACCGCTTACCGCCTTGATCGTGAGATCATTGAGGTCCAGATTGGGGTAGTTGAGCACCCTTATCAGCATCGGCAGGTTGATCCCGGCCACCACATGTACACTGCCCTTGCTCAACAGGGTGGCAGCGATATTGCTTGGGGTGGAGCCGTACATGTCGGTGAGCACCAGCACTCCATCTCCTTGATCCAGCTGTTTCATCAGCTCAAACGCTCGCTGGCGCAGGTCATCCGGGTTACATTGATTGGTAACCTCCAGTGTCTTTGTCTGTAATGGGCATTTTTCAAGCATGCGGATTGCGGTCTGCAACAGCGCATCCCCGATCTGATTGTGGGTGATGATAAGGAGACCGATACTCATGGCAGCTCCCGATGACGACTCAAGGCCTGTAGGCCCTGGGACTGAAAATGGCTGTACAATCTGTCTGTGATGTAAACTGAGCGGTGTTGGCCTCCCGTGCAACCGATAGCAATCGTCAGATAACTGCGGCCATCCGCTTCGAAACGAGGAATCCAACGATCCAGAAAACGGATCAGGTCATCCACCATCTGATGGGTTTCGTCACACAATTCCAGAAAGACCCCAACCTGAGGGGTCAGTCCTGTCAATGGCCGTAGTTCCGTTTTCCAATGGGGATTGGGCAGGCAACGCACATCGAAGACAAAATCCACATCCCGGGGAACGCCGTGCTTGAATGCGAAGGACTCGAACAACACCGAGACCCGACGTCTGTCGCCGGACATGCGGGCCCGGATCAGATCCCGTAATTCATGCAGTGTGGTGTGGGTGGTATCGATACACAGATCAGCGGTGCTGATGAGTGGTTCCAGCAGGATGCGTTCCTGTCCGATCGCTTCATCCAATGAACGATTGTCATCAGACAGTGGATGTCTGCGACGGGTTTCACTGAAGCGCCTGATCAGGGTGTTTGGTTGCGCCTCTAGAAATATGACATCACATTGAATCCCCTGTTCCCGAATTGCCACTGGATCATTTCGGGCAGGTTTGGAATGTGCTCGGACTGGCTGCGGGCATCGATCCCGACAGCGGTCTTCGCGAATATATTTATTTGGAGCGGCACTGATGAGATGTTCCGCAAAAGCCTCCAACAGGCATACTGGGAGATTGTCGATACAGTAGTAACCCAGGTCTTCCAGGGTGTGCAGGGCAATAGTCTTACCTGAGCCTGAGAGGCCGGTAATGATTTGCAGTTTGATACCCATGGTGCGATTGGTTGGGTTCTGGGTTGTGGTTCGGGTTATCGTTCAATTGTAGATTAACCCATACTATTTTGATTAATAAAGTTGCGGTATTGAGCTGGCTGCAGGGCTGGAATCACCTCTCACCACATACCGAGGAAGTCGAGTCTCGAACAATTCATGCCTGTGCTATTCCGTCATGGGTCGGTCTCTCGGTCGATTTAATCCTGTTGGCGTTTGGCAAACTCATCTGCAGCATCGTAACCGTCGAGTTTCAGCAGGTGCTGCCTGACGGCGGTTTCAACCTGAATGGCCATGTTTCGACCAGGAGCAATGGGCAAGGTGGTCTGGGGAATGTTGACATCCAGGATGGACCTGACTGAGTGGTCGCCATGCAAGCGATCTATGTTTGCCAGTGCCTCGCTGGTCAAGGTCTGCAGGTCGATGACCAGATGCAGGAATTTACTGGGCTTGATGGCGCTGTTACCGAACATGGCCTTGACGTTGATCATACCAAGTCCACGGACTTCGAGGAAGTCCTGCAGCAAGGGTGGGCAATGGCCGCTGAGGGTATTGCTGTCCAGGCGAGTGAATTCGACTACATCGTCCGCCACCAGGCGATGACCCCGCGCAGATCAGAGCCAAGCGAGTTCGCTCTTGCCCACTGCCGGGTCGCCGGAAATCAACACACCCTTACCCAAGAACCTCCATGAAGACGCCATGGATCGTGGTCGAGTCACTTTGCGGCTGGCTGAAATATGCCAACAGATAATTGATGACCCGGTAATCCGGCAGCGGGGTATGTAAGAGTGGTGTGTAAGTGCTAGCGGCCAGTTCGGCGCACTCCTCCATGGGGCTGGAGATTGTCGGTAAAGATAATGGCTGCCGGCTGCGTTTCGAAAAGACTTTGCAGACAATCCTGAAATTCCGACTGTTCCAGAGATTCTAGATGCGACTGCTCCGGGGGGCCGATGATCTGGATTCGGTTGGGCCTTATCATATTGAAAGGGCCGACTGGGGGCTCCTTGGGTCCCTCAAGTCGGTTGCGGATAATCGGTCGGATTTCTCCTATGCCATTCCACTTCAATCCCAGTTCCGTGCCCAGTTGATTGAAGAGATCCCGAATCGTGGAGGCGGGAGTCATGGTTGTGTCGTGGCATCCATTTGCTGAATGAGTTGCAACAGCTTTTGAGTCGTGTCCGCTTTGCGTAAAGCGTTACAGAAATCACTGTCACTGAACATTTTCGCCAGCTGTGCCAGAAGCTGCAGGTGTTCCTGGGTTGCCTCCTTGGGCACCAGCATGGCGAATGCCAAATCGACCGGTTGGGCGTCGACCGCATCGAAATCAACGCCTTTGGGGAGTTTGATGAATGCGGCCACGGCCTTTGCGACCTGGGGCATTCGTGCATGGGGGAGGGCGATGCCTTTGCCTAGACCTGTACTGCCAAGTCGTTCGCGTTCCAGGAGGGCGTCAAAAACCATATCCTGGGTGAGGGCTGGAACTGTGTCGGCCAAGCGTTGACCAAGCTGTTCCAGCACCCGTTTCTTGCTCGCTGCCTCCACGTTGCAGCCGATACGTTTCTCAATGATGAAACCTTCGGGAAACATGAAGACCTCGCCTGTTGTTATTCGAATTCTTCGGGGTATTTTGCCCCATTTCCACCGCGATGGCTCTTCATCTTTTCCTTGTGCTTGATGACCTGCCTGTCCAATTTATCAGTCAATCCGTCTATCGCGGCATACATGTCTTCATGTACGGAATCAGCAAACACGCTGGCTCCATTGACATGAACGGTGGCTTCCGCTTTCTGACGCAACTTTTCGACGCTGAGAATGACGTGAACTTTGGTGACATTTTCGAAGTGGCGCTCAAGGCGCTCAAATTTGTTATCCACATAGTTTTTCAGAGCATCGGTGATATCGACATGATGGCCGGTCACGCTGATTTGCATAGTTATCTCCTGTCTTACACCGAAGAGCGGCACTAACTTGGCGGCTCTCGGTCAGATGAGTTTTCTCATCGCCCTGCCTGATCTCGCTGTCTGCTGAGCAGACCGTTAAATCAGACGCTTGCGCTCATTCGATGGCGGAATAGCCATCGACTCGCGGTATTTGGCCACCGTCCGGCGGGCAACCTCGATACCCTGCTCGGAAAGGATGGTGGCAATTTTGTTGTCACTGAGTGGCTTGCTGGGCTTTTCAGCGGCAACCAACTTCTTGATCAGTGCGCGGATGGCAGTGGAGGAGCATTCGCCGCCTGCGCTGGTGCTGACATGGCTCGAAAAAAAATATTTAAATTCATAGGTGCCGCGCGGGGTATACATATACTTCTGGGTGGTGACCCGTGAGATGGTCGATTCATGCATCTCCAACGATTCAGCGATATCCCGCAGCACCAGCGGTTTCATCGCCTCATCGCCATGCTCGAAAAAGGCCCTTTGGTATTCTACGATCTTGGTGGCTACCCGCAGAATGGTCTCATTGCGACTCTGCAGGCTTTTAATGAACCAACGGGCTTCCTGGAGATGGTTTTTCAAGAAGGTATTGTCGTCACTGGAGTCGGCCCGACGTATCAGGTTGGCATATTCATGGTTGACGCGCAATTTCGGCGTCGCCTCGCCATTCAACTCGACTATCCAACGGTCCTGTCGTTTGCTGACGAAAACATCGGGCACTACATAGTGAGATTCTGATTCGGCGATCCGCGTGCCGGGTCGGGGATTCAGCGAACGGATCAGCTGGGTTATGCCGGCGAGTCATCGTCATCATGGATCTTGAGGCGGCGTTTGATTTGCGCCTGGTCCTGATTGGCCAGCAGCTTGAATTGATGCTGACAAAGCTGGATCGCCAGAGTCCGAAATGGGGTCTCTCTCAGGCAATTGTCGGAGTTGAATCAGCAAACATTCCTGGGGGTTTTGGGCCCCCACGCCGGGAGGATCGAAGGCCTGAATGCGATGCAGAACCGCTGCCACTTCCTGCAGGGTCAACTCCTCGTCCGAGATAGACTGCAGAATCTCCTCCAGGGTTTCGGTGAAGTAGCCGTCTACATTGATGGCATCGATGATCGCGGTAGCGATTTCAATGTCAAGGGGGGTAAACGGCGTCAGATTCATCTGCCATATCAGGTGGTCATGCAGGGATTCGGAGATGCCCCCCGCTGGAGCAGGAATTCCGTGTCTCCTCCATCGCCAGGCGCACCCGTGCTGGGGACATAACTGTCATAGACATCAGCCCATTCGCTGTCCACCGGGAGTTCTTCGCTGAGGGAAGCGGAATCGGTCTGAATTTCCCGTTCATTATTGAGATCGTTATTGGTGACTGTGTCCTGTCTGGCATCGTCCAGATCCTTGAGTCGTTGTTCGCTGGCATTGGCATGTTGCTGATAATCCTCTTCAGCTTCCAGCAGGGGATTCGCCTCAAGCGCTTCTTGCACCTCCTGAGTCAGATCCAGGGCGGATAACTGCAACAGGCGGATCGCCTGTTGCAGTTGCGGCGTCATGGTGAGGTGCTGTCCGAGTCTAAGCTGAAGTGTCTGCTTCATATGGCAGATATATATACTAAACCTGGTATGTTATTTGTATGTAATTACGGTTTCATTTTAGCTAAAAAATGCTGCATGCGGTAAATATTCTTGACGACCCCTCGCGCATTTGCGAATCAACCTCCTCGATTTTGGGCAAAGGTCGCTCTGGTCTCGTTTCCTACATTCTAAAGTGTTCCCCCAGATAGACCGAGCGGACTTCCGGATTCTTGAGGATTGACTCCGTCTCCCCCTCTGCCAATACCGAGCCTGCATTGATGATGTAGGCCCGGTCACAGATATCCAGCGTCTCACGGACATTGTGGTCAGTGATCAATACGCCGATATTGAGTTCCTTGAGGTGCTGGATGATCTTTTTTATGTCAAGCACCGCCAGCGGATCAACGCCGGCGAAGGGTTCATCCAGCAGGATGAAGCGGGGGCGGATGGAGAGTGCTCGGGCGATCTCGAGTCGGCGGCGCTCGCCGCCCGACAGGCTCATGGCTAGGTGGTCTCGAAGGTGGCTGATGCCGAATTCCTTGAGCAATTCGTCACACTGTTCCTGGCGGCTCTGTTGGTCAAGTTCCTTGCGGGTCTCGAGAATGGCGAGAATGTTGTTTTCGACTGAGAGGCGCCGAAAGATGGAGGCTTCCTGGGCTAAATAGCCCAGGCCAAGCTGGGCGCGAATATGCATCGACCGGTCGGTGAGATTCTGCTCATCCAGCAGGATACGCCCCTGGTCTGCCGGTATCAGGCCGACAATCATGTAGAACGTGGTGGTTTTGCCGGCGCCATTGGGTCCCAGTAACCCGATCACCTCGACCGGTATCGACCGAAAGCGATACGTCATCGACCACTTTACGCTTACGATATCGTTTTTGTAGGTTTTCTGCGTGCAAACGGCTCATGGAGTTGGCTGTTCAGACTCGATGGTGACATGCACCCGTTGTTTACCCTGAGCGCTGGCGCCTGCCTTGACCAGGGATTTGCTGCGCAGGAAGATGATGCGGTCACTGCGGAACTTGTCCTGTTTCTGTTCCAGAAGTCGCCTCGTCGTTGAGATGGATTTCATCCTTTTGTACATAGAATTCCGCTCGTTTGGCGCTGCCTCTGGTCTCCTGGTTCGCATCATCCATCGCTGGCGGAAGTGGGTGGGTTCGCCCCGCGTGACTATTTTTTCCGTAATGCCGTTTTTTCGATGGATCCACATCTTGTCGGCCCATAGCTTGAGGCTGCCCTGGGTCACGATGACATTGCCCTGGTAGGTGCTGACACCGCTTACCTCATCGATTTCCACGCTGTCGGCCTCCAGATAGATGGGCTGGTCCTTATCCGTGCTTAGGCCCAGGGCGGGGTGGGCAACAGAGGCCGCTATCAAAAGGAGTGTTGTCCCGCGGTTATCGAAGCTCATAGGTTCCACGTACCTTGTTGAGTAACTTGATCCTGACCGGATCCTGCAACCAGCCCTGCATGCCAATCCCATTGATCTGATGATCATTGCTAGTAAACACGGATCGGTTGTTCGGTCTCAGCAAAAGCGGTGATCGTGTTTACCGTCAGGTTCCGGGTAGTGATGTGATAGGGACTGATGGTGTCTGTCCCATCACGTTCGATATAAACCTCACCGGCCATGAACAGGTCATCTTTGTCGCTGGTCATAATGGCCTGCTCCCCACGTACCGTCCAAGGTGGCTTTTCTCCATTGTATTGCCACATGAGCGGCCGATCCAATTCAGTGGTGTCATCCTTCTCGTAGTGACGCATCAACGGAGTCTTTAGCTTATACTGCGGCAGGCCTTGTTTGTTGTAACTGATCACCGTCAGTTCTCTGGCATAGGCATCCGGAAACTGGTCCGTGCCGCGTGTTGCCATCTGCTCCGGCGCGCTGATGTCGACAACCACCAGCTGAACCCGCTGCAACGGAAACAAGCGAGAACAGGAGTAAAGAGTTTGATTCAAAGATAACTTTCCAAAGCTGCCTGGAGTTTGCCTTGCGCATCCATCAGAAGCTCGCAGACGTCCCTGCCTGCGCTGCGTCCTCCGGCATGGGGGGTCTGCCAGTGGGCATGTTGGAGCACGAAGGGGTGGGCATCGTTCACGGCTATAGCGAGACCGACTCGCCGCATGATCGGCAGGTCGACCACATCGTCTCCCACATAGGCGACCTGCGCATCGGCAAGCTTCAGTTTGTCCCGCAGCTCGAGATATGCAGGCAGTTTGTCCCGTTGCCCTTGATACACATGTTTGATGCCCAGGCTTTCCATGCGGATGCGCACCACATCAGAGCTGCGACCGGTAATGACACCGATCTCCACTCCGGAGGATTGCAGCATTTTTATGCCATGACCATCACGGGAATTGAAGGCTTTATATTCCTGGCCATCGTCACCCAGGTAGAGGCTGCCATCGGTGAGAACGCCATCTACATCGAAGATAACCAGTCTGATTTGTCTAGCTTTTTCCTGAATATCCTGCACTGTATGCTCTCCTACATAACTCCAGCGCGTAACAGGTCATGCATGTTGAATGCGCCGACCAGCTTGTCATTTTTATCCACCACCAACAGGCCGTTGATTTTAAGCTCATCCATCATCTGCAGAGCTTCCGCAGCCAGCATCTCCGGGGGCACGGTCTTGCATTTGAGTGTCATTGCATCTGAGACACGCACCGCATGAATATCAATAGGCTTGTCCAGGGTACGCCGTAAATCGCCATCCGTATAGATGCCCGCTAATTGGCCGTTAGGCGCCACCACGGCGGTCATGCCCAGGCCTTTTTCAGACATCACCTGGAGTGCTTGATGCAAGGTCGCATCACTGCAGACCACGGGCAATGCATCACCAGTATGCATGATATCACTGACATGCAACAACAGGCGTCTCCCCAGGCTGCCGCCGGGATGAGAGAGGGCAAAGTCCTGCGCGGTAAAGCCGCGTGCTTCGAGCAATGCCACCGCCATGGCATCCCCCATGACCAGGGCTGCTGTGGTGCTCGCGGTTGGAGCGAGGCCGAGCGGACAGGCTTCTTTCTCTACGCTGACATCGATATTGACGTCTGCTTCCCGTGCGAGCGTTGAATTGGGCTTGCCAGTCATGCTGATCAGTGGGGCTCCGAGTCGTTTGATCAGGGGCAAGATGGTCAGTATTTCACCTGTTTCACCTGAATTCGACAACGCCAGCACCACGTCTGTGGCCGTAACCATACCCATATCCCCATGGCTTGCTTCGCCTGGGTGGACGAAGAAGGCAGGACTACCGGTGCTGGCCAGAGTTGCGGCAATCTTACCGCCAATATGGCCTGATTTGCCCATACCAATCACCACGATCCGCCCACTACAATTCAGCATGTAGTGGCAGGCTCGTGAAAAATCACAATTAATACGATGCGTTAGGGCGACGATGGCTGATGCTTCAGTCTCAATAACGGCCAGTCCCAAGGCGCGAAATTTTTCAGATTCCGCCTGACTTAAGCGTACATCTCTGGAGCATGTGTCGTTGCTCAACCCAATTGAGGAACAAGTTAATCCGCGTAAGTATTAAATCATCTACACTCAGATGCTGAAGCCCGATATGGAGAGGATGGTGTTTAGATTCGACAGCATTGGATGTTCGATTAAATTTCAGACCACATTACCTACAGGGGGGATTTTTTCAGAGTAGACGCAATTTGTCCAAATTGTGTGCAGAATGCTGGGGATGACAGATTCACTCTATGGCTCGGTGTTCACGCAGGGTCGGGTTAACCGTGTAATGGCTAACCCTTGACAAATGAGGATTTGTATATTAGATTATTTTCACATGCTGATTCATTGACTGATTCAGCACTCCTCCATCCTCCTTTGGTGGTTATAATTCAAGCGCAACATATCCGTTGCGCTTTTTTTTTGCCCTTTTGCAGCAGCAGCTTGTTTGTAGGCTGTGGATCATGTAACATTCGGCGTCTTTTTCAGATGCCAACAGTTCTCCATTGGAGCGACACCGGATGACAACCGTAAGCGCAAAGCCGGCTGAGGTACGCCGCACTTGGTACCTCGTGGACGCAACAGATAAGACCCTGGGTCGTCTGTCGACAGAGATCGCACGCCGCCTGCGCGGCAAGCATAAGCCAGAATACACGCCCCATGTGGATACGGGCGACTACATCGTCGTGATCAATGCCGAAAAGGTTCGTGTTACCGGCAACAAGATGTCGGATAAGATCTACCACCATCACACTGGCTACGTGGGCAATCTAAAGTCCATCAGTTTGGAAAAACAATTGATCAAGGCGCCAGAGCGGGTCATCCAGCACTCGGTCAAGGGCATGCTTCCCAAGAATCCGCTGGGTCGCGCCATGTTCAAGAAACTACGCGTGTTTGCCGGTCCAGAACATACCCATCAGGCCCAGCAGCCGCAACCGCTGGAAATCTGAACAGTTTATCCCAGGATTAAATAGCGATGGCAAATATTCTAAATACAACAGGACGTCGTAAAAGCTCGACCGCAAGGGTCTTCCTGACCTCGGGCAAGGGCGACATTGTGGTCAACAATCGTCCTTTGGATCAATACTTTGGGCGCGAAACCGCTCGCATGGTGGTACGTCAACCTCTGGATGTCACTGAAATGAATGAGAAAGTGGACATCAAGGTCACCGTGGTAGGTGGCGGCACTACCGGGCAGGCAGGCGCCATTCGTCATGGCATTGCACGTGCTTTAGACGCTTATGATGAGTCCTTGCATTCCACCCTGCGCAGAGCCGGGTTCCTGACCCGCGATGCCCGCGCTGTTGAGCGTAAAAAAGTAGGTCTGCACAAGGCGCGCAAACGTCCTCAGTACTCCAAACGCTGATCCTCAGTTCAGGCAGCCGCCTGGCCGCCCATGCTGGAGTTGAAAATTCACTGGGGATTCGTCTAATGGCAGGACAGCGGACTCTGACTCCGTATGTGGAGGTTCGAATCCTCCATCCCCAGCCATTACAAAAGAACCCGCCATCGTGCGGGTTTCTTTTTGGGTGAGCTGCGACCGTTTGGCCAGTGGAGCGAGAAACGCCAGCGCGGTTGCCGAACATCGCCGGGACGGCTGGGGCTGGGGGTAAAAGCAGATCGCGAGCTGTCTCGCCGGGATGGCAGTCAATGGCATCTCTTATGCGCCCCGTTGGAGGTATACGCGACCGTTTGTCCAGTGGATCGAATTACCGCATCATGGCTCACAGCCGTAACTGGCGAATAATGTCCTTGCCCGCCAAAGCGGTTCCTCAACAATCAAGACAAGCAATCTGTCTAAGGTATTCGGAACAAACAATATTTATTGATCGTTGTCTTATCGCTCCACGCTCTCCACCCCCCAGATATTCTTCGCATACTCCTTGATCGTCCGGTCACTGGAGAAATAGCCCATCCTGGCGGTATTGAGGATCGCCATACGACTCCAGCGGTCCTGGGTTTGGTAAATGTCGTCCGCCTGGTCGCTGATGTCCAGGTAGGATTGGAAATCAGCGAGCACCATGAAGGGATCGCTGTTGAGCAGATTCTCCGTGATTGCCCGATAGCGATTCGAGTCGTCAGGTGAAAAGAAGCCGTTACCGATCATGTCGATCACTTGTTTCAGCCTGGGGTTGCTTTCGTAGTAGTGGCGCGGTTGGTAACCGGTGTGGCGCAATTCCTGGATCTGTTCGGTGGTCAGGCCGAAAATGAAGAAATTCTCAGCGCCGACCTGTTCCCGCATCTCGATATTGGCTCCATCCATGGTACCCATCGTGAGGGCGCCATTCAATGCCAGTTTCATGTTGCCGGTGCCGGATGCCTCCAGCCCTGCGGTAGAGATCTGTTGCGAAAGATCGGCTGCCGGAAGGATATCGACCGCCGTGGTGACATCGTAATTGGGAATGAACAGAACTTTTAATTGTTCATTGACCTCCCGGTCGTTGTCGATCACGTCGGCCACATCGTTGATCAAGCGAATGAGCAATTTGGCCATGAAATAGCCGGGTGCCGCCTTGCCGCCAAAGATGATGGTGCGGGGCACCAGGTCCATTTCGGGATTCTCCGACAGGCGATTGTAGAGGGCGATCACCCGCATCAGATTGAGCAGTTGTCGCTTGTATTCATGGATGCGTTTGACCTGGACATCGAAAAGGGTATACGGATTGATTTCTTTGCCGAGGAAATAGTGCACCAGACCGGACAGGCGCATCTTATTAGCCTGCTTTGCATTCATGAAACTTTTTTGAAAGTTGCCGTCGTTAGCGTATGCCTCCAACCTGACGAGTTGCTCCAGATCTCGGGTCCAACCGTCGCCGATCGCCTCGCAGATCAGTTTCGAGAGGTTGCGGTTGGACAGGAACAGCCAGCGGCGGGGAGTGATACCGTTGGTGATATTGATGATCTTGCCGGGGAAGATCTGGTCAAATTCCTTGAAGGTCGAAGTGCGTAATAGCTTTGAGTGCAGTGCCGAAACCCCATTGACCTTATGACTGCCCACGACGGCGAGATTGGCCATGCGCACCCGTCGTTCGCCGTTTTCGTCGAAGATGGAGACCCGCTTGAGTATCTCCATATCTTCGGGACGCAAGTGTCCCACCATGAGCAGGAAACGCCGGTTGATCTCATAGATCAATTGCAGGTGCCGCGGCAGCAGTTCTTCAAAGATATGCACCGGCCAGGTTTCCAATGCCTCTGGCAGCAGGGTGTGATTGGTGTAGGAGAAGACGCGCGTGGTGATGTCCCAGGCCTGTTGCCATTCCAGGTGGTGTTTATCTAGTAGCAGGCGCATCATCTCCGGGATGGCGATGGCGGGATGGGTGTCATTGAGTTGTATGGCGACCTTGTCGGGCAGTTCGGTCAGATCATCATGATCATAAAAGAAGCGACGCAGGATGTCCTTCAGGGAGGCGCTGACGAAGAAATACTGCTGCTTGAGCCGCAACACCTTGCCCTTGACGCTGCTGTCATCCGGATACAGAACCTTCGAGATATTTTCGGAAAAGTTTTTTTCTTCCACGGCCTGGGTGTACTCGCCCAGATTGAAGCGGGCCAGGTCGAAGTCCACGTAGGCCTTGGCGCTCCAGAGCCGCAGATTGTTGACGGTGTCATTGTGGAAACCGGGGATGGGAGTGTCGTAGGCCTGGGCAATGACCACGTCCCCTTCGATCCAGTCGAAGTGGCGATTGCCGTCAGGACCCTGATATTCCATGACGCGCCCCCCGAAGCGAATCTTGTATGACACCTCGGGTCGGGGGAATTCCCAGGGGTTGCCGTGGGTCAGCCAGTTTTCCGGTAGCTCCACCTGCTGATTGTCCTCGATCTTCTGGCGGAACATACCATATTCGTAACGGATGCCGTAACCGGTGCCGGGAATATTCAAGGTAGCCATAGAGTCGAGAAAGCAGGCCGCCAACCTGCCCAGACCGCCATTGCCCAAGGCGGCGTCATGTTCCAGGTTGCGCAGGGTTTCCAGTTCGACGCCCAGTTTGTGCAGGGCCTCGCTGCAGGCGTCATGAATGTCCATGTTGAGCAGGCTGTTCATCAGGGTGCGCCCGATCAGGAATTCCATGGAAAGGTAGTAAACCCGTTTGGAATCATGCCGGTAATAGCTGCGCTGAGTCTCCATCCAACGTTCGATAAGTCGGTCGCGCACCACGTGACTGAAGGCCATCATCCAGTCGTGCGCGGTGGCGGTGAATGGGTCCTTACCCACGGTATAGACCAGATGGTTGGAGACAGACCGCTGGATTGCCTTGGTATCGGAACCGAGAAAATCGTATTTGAAGGCGTTGTGTTTGATGTCACTCATGACAGGAATTAGCGGTGGGATTTTGGTGTTGAGTCATATAAAAAAACTGCGGGCGTAAGGTCAATGGATGTTCATTATCATCCGGGGTGATCAGCACTACGCTATCTTGCCCATCAGCAACTTATAGTTCAAGGTAGTCTGTCAATTGGTTGTGAAATTCAGTGGCATTTCGTCAAAGCATGAGTAAAAGTGTAGGTGCTGGCTGTCATGCGAGGAGCCGGTGAGGATATTGACCAGTGGCTTAGACCAGGCGCAATCCTGCGATGTTGGCCAGCAGTCTTCGCAGTATGGGGTAAAGGGCCAGTCCAATGGCATCGGCGGCCAGATCCGCGACGGAAAAGAACCGAAATGGAAGGAAATGTTGGAAAATTTCCAGAACTAATCCGTAACTCAGCAGGGGAAGGTATTTACGCCAATTCCATGCACGCCGAGGAAACGCGAAATCGCTGAGCAAGGCCAGCAACAGAAAGGCGGCCAGGTGCTGGACCTTGTCATTGATGCTGGAAACCACCGGAAAAGTGATTGGGCTGGCGGCAAGATAACCTATGCCCAGCAAGGCAGCGATAAGGGCGGTGCGAAACAGAACAGCCCGCTTGATTGGCGGTATCAATCGACTGGCAGCGATAGCTATTGGCCCTTTTCCCGGGCTACCGCGCGATAACCGATATCGGTGCGGTAGTAGACCCTGTCCCAGTTGATCGAGTGGGCTAGGGCATAGGCCCTTTGCTGGGCCTCCGCGGCGGTTTTGCCCATCGCGGTGGCGCACAGCACCCGGCCGCCGGCTGTGACGATCTGTCCGTTTTTCTCCGCAGTGCCGGCATGAAACACCTTGGCGTCCGGTAGTTCTGACTCCGGCAGACCGGAGATCACCAGATCCTTGGCGTAGGTGCCCGGATAGCCGCCCGCTGCGAGCACGACGCCCAGGGCGACCTTGGGGTCCCAGAAGGTGGTTTCCTGATCGAGTCTGCCCTGCAGGGCGGCGAGACAGTGAGCCACCAGATCGGAGCGCATGCGCAGCATAATCGGTTGGGTTTCAGGGTCGCCGAAGCGACAGTTGTATTCGATGATCTTGGGGGTGCCGTCCGACATGATCATGAGGCCGGCATAGAGAAAGCCGGTATAGGGTAAGCCCTCGTCGGCCATCCCCTGCACGGTCGGCAGGATCACCTCTTGCATGATGCGCTGGTGGATCTGATCGGTCACCACCGGGGCGGGGGAATAGGCGCCCATGCCGCCGGTATTTGGCCCGGTGTCCCCATCGCCTATCCTTTTATGATCCTGGCTGGTGGCCATAGGAAGTACATGCGCGCCGTCGACCATAACGATGAAACTGGCCTCCTCGCCGGTCAGATACTCCTCGATGACCACCTGGCGTCCGGCAGCGCCAAAGGCATTGCCGGAGAGCATGTCGCGCACCGTCTGCTCCGCCTCGGCTAGACTCGCGGCGACGATCACCCCCTTGCCTGCGGCCAGTCCATCCGCTTTGATTACGATCGGTGCGCCCTGCTGTCGCAGATAGTCGAGCGCGGGTTCGAGCTCACTGAAGCTGCGATAATCCGCCGTCGGGATCCGATGGCGACCTAGGAAATTCTTGGTGAAGACCTTCGAGCCTTCCAGTTGGGCCGCGCCCCGAGTGGGGCCGAAACAGGGCAAGCCGGCTGCAGTGAAGGCGTCCACCAGACCCAGTACCAGGGGCACCTCGGGACCTACGATGGTCAGACCGATGTCGTGTTCACGGGCGAACTTGACCAGGGCATCGATCGCCTCGGCCCCGATCGATACGTTCTCGATTTTGGCTTCCCGGGCGGTGCCGGCATTGCCCGGGGCAACGTAAATCTTGTCCGCCAGGGGGGATTGGGCTGCTTTCCAGGCCAGTGCATGTTCGCGGCCGCCTGAGCCGATTACGAGGATATTCATCAGACTTGTGATTCGTGTTGAAATCGCATGGGGACAGTCGAATCCACGGGATCCGTGCCTTTGCTCGGAAGGGTCATGGTCTCTGGCCCCTCATGAAGAGCGCTCTCTATTTGCCAGGTGTGTGCAGAGTCATTGCCCAGCGCAACTCAATGCCTGAAGTGGCGCATGCCGGTAAAGACCATGGCCATGCCGTGCTCGTTGGCCGCCTGGATCGCCTCCTCGTCGCGCATCGAGCCGCCGGGCTGAATAACCGCGACAATGCCCGCTGCAGCAGCGTTGTCAATGCCGTCACGGAAGGGGAAAAAGGCATCGGAGGCCATCACCGAGCCCTTGACCGGCAAACCCGCCTGCTCGGCCTTGATGCCGGCAATGCGGGCGGAGTTGACACGGCTCATTTGACCGGCTCCGACCCCGATGGTCATGCCGTTCTTGCCGTATACGATCGCGTTTGATTTGACGAATTTGGCTACTCGCCACGTGAACAGCAGATCACGCATCTCATCTTCCGTAGGATGACGTTCGGTAACCACCCGGAGTCCGCCGGTCAGTTGCAGATCCGCATCCTGCACCAGCAGTCCGCCATTGACGCGCTTGAACTCGGTTCGATGCAGCACTTCCGAACCCCATTCGCCACATTCCAGCAGACGCACATTTTTCTTGGCGCGCACCGCCTCGAGGGCCGCAGCCGAGACTTTCGGCGCGATGATCACCTCGACGAATTGTTTGTCGACGATGGTCCTGGCGGTTTCTCCGTCCAGTTTGCCGTTGAAGGCGATGATGCCGCCAAAGGCGGATTCGGGATCGGTGCTGAAGGCGCGGTTGTAGGCATCCAGCAGACTGTCGCCCAAGGCTACGCCGCAGGGGTTGGCGTGCTTGACGATGACACAGGTGGGTCCTTCGTCGAAATTTTTCACGCACTCCAGGGCGGCATCGGTATCGGCGATATTGTTGTAGGAGAGTTCCTTGCCCTGAAGCTGCTTGGCGGTGGCGACACAGGCCTCATCGACCTGGTGTTCCACGAAGAAAGCCGCCTTCTGATGCGGATTTTCCCCATACCGCATGGTCTGGATCTGCTTGAATTGCAGGGACAGGGTGCGGGGGAAGTCTGTTGCTGTCTCGCCCACCCGAGTACCGAGATAATTGGCGATGGCGCCGTCGTAGCGGGCCGTATGTTCAAAGGCCTTCACCGCCAGATCGAAGCGGGTGGTGTCCGTGACGTCACCCTTGTTGGCGTTGATTTCATGCAGTACCCGCCCATAGTCTGTCGTATCCACCAGTACGGTGACATGCTGGTGATTCTTGGCCGCTGCCCGCAACAGGGTGGGCCCGCCGATATCGATGTTTTCGATCGCGGTAGCCAGGTCGCAGTCGGGATCGGCTATGGTCTGCGCGAACGGGTAGAGATTGACCACGATCAGATCGATCGATTTGATGCCGTTTTTCTTCATGACCCCATCGTCGATGCCGCGGCGTCCCAGGATGCCGCCATGGATCTTCGGATGCAGGGTTTTCACCCGGCCGTCCATCATTTCCGGAAAACCGGTGAACTCGGATACCTCAATGACGGGTATGTCATGCTGGGTCAGCAGCTTGGCGGTACCGCCAGTGGAGAGGATTTCGATATTGTTTTCGGCCAGGCCACGGGCAAACTCGACAATGCCGGTTTTATCCGAGACGCTGATCAGGGCGCGGTGTATCAATGACATGGTTGATCGGTCCGTTGCTGTATGAGTAAATTGTGATATTCGGGTTTCGCATGCTGAACTGCTGGCAGGTCATGTTTGCGCCAGGCCGTATCCCTGGGCAAAAGGCCGGCGATCCCGTTCAGTCCATGCCGTATTGTGAAAGTTTTTTACGCAGTGTACTGCGGCTGAGTCCAAGCAGAGACGCAGCGCGGGTCTGATTGCCCCCGGTATATTGCATCACGCTTTCCAGCAAAGGGGCTTCCACCTCGTTCATGACCAAGCGGTAGAGATTGGATGCACCATGTCCGTCCAGGTGACTGAAATAGCGTTGCATTGCGTCCAACACACACTGACGCAGTGGTTCGGTTTTTTTACTGTGTATGACGGTGAGGGCTTCCGATCCCTCATCCTGCAAAGCCCCTGCTTCCATATTCATGCCGCTAGCTCCTCTCCGTCACGCTGGCAATCGAAAAACTGCCGGACCTGCTGCCGTTGCGCGATAGTCGTGTCTGAGTTGTTTATCTTATTTCTGAACGCTGCGCCACCCGGGTGTCCTTTGCTGTACCAGGCAAGATGCTTACGGGCGATGCGTATGCCCTGGTATTCTCCATAGAATTCATACAGCTGTTGCAGATGGTGTAACAGCAGTGATTCTATCCAGTCTATGGAGGGTTTTGCTGGTTCCTCTCCGGTTTGTAGGAAATGGCCGATCTCGCGAAATATCCAGGGTCTGCCCTGGGCGGCGCGGCCGACCATAATGCCATCGGCACCGGTGAACGCCAAGACCTGTTTGGCCTTGATTGGGGAATCGATGTCTCCATTCGCAATCACCGGGATGCTGATCGCCTGTTTAATACGGCGAATGGTTGTATATTCGGCGTCCCCGGAAAATTTACAGGCTCGGGTGCGACCGTGTATCGCCAGGGCCTGGATCCCTGAGTCTTCGGCGATCCGCGCGATTTCCAAGCCGTTACGGTGCTCAGGGTCCCATCCGGTGCGGATCTTGAGGGTGACCGGCGCATCCACGGCTTTGACCACCGCATGCAAGATTTTCGCGACCAGCCGCTCGTCCTGCAGCAAGGCCGATCCCGCAGCGAGCTGGCAGACCTTTTTTGCCGGACAGCCCATGTTGATGTCAATGATCTGGGCGCCCAGATCCAGATTGGCTTTTGCGGCATCCGC
This sequence comes from uncultured Gammaproteobacteria bacterium, assembly GCA_963716875.1. Taxonomy (GTDB): domain Bacteria; phylum Pseudomonadota; class Gammaproteobacteria; order Chromatiales; family Chromatiaceae; genus JASJBU01. Next base: position 35,931 of record CAVQUR010000014.1, on the reverse strand, counting down.
CATCAACCGCGGGTCTGCCCCGAGGAGCTGGACGGAAATGGGTCCCTGCTCTCCGTTGTGATCGAGGCGCCGGAGGGTCTTGCGGCTTCCCCACAGACTCGAGTTGGCGGACACCATTTCGGAAACCGCCAGGCCGGCTCCGAGATTTCGGCACAGCTGACGAAATGGTCTGTCGGTCACGCCGGCCATAGGCGCCAAAATCAGACTGTTATTTATTTTATGGGGTCCGATCTGCATCCTGTCTGACCAATCACAGTGGTTGTCTTAACAAACGCTGGATATCGATAGGGTAAAACACTTTTACTCCGACGACAGATGTTGACTTCACGGGGCGTATTCGTTGAATCGCTTGGAAAGGGTTTTGCCAAGCTTCTGTCCGGGAGAAAAGGCGTCAATACTACCGCCAAAAATAGGGGGAATCAAAGACAATCTGCGCCAAAAATCACTCCGCACTCGCCAGCGCGGATGGGTTTGACAGCGAATGAACAGGGAACTCCCTGCGCCCGTTACAAAAATTCAAATTTAAACCCAGTCACGTCTTTCCCAGGGTCCAATAGTTCCAGGTTGATCTGCAGGGATTGGGATCGGTGCATCAGCAGATCGTTTGGCTGTCCGTTTGGCAAATATTCCGCTGGAACAAAGGTACGCTCCGCGATGAGTCTCTCCGCATCATTGAAAAGACTCAGATGCAGATTGGGATAGGGCTGCTCGAAGGTGGCGCGATTGACCATGTGGAGGCGCAACTGAAGCGCTTTAGGTTCTTTGGGATGAGCTCGTAAGTCACGGTATTCGACGAAGAATTTTACTGGTGTCTCGGCGTAGCGGTACGGTGCAGTCGAGGATGTTGCACATCTGGGTCAAGAGCTGCCGCCCGATCTCTTTATGGATCACCTGATCGCGATAGTGCCAGGCCAGTTGCAGAATCAGTGTGCAGGCCAGTAACAGACTGCCCAAACTCCAGGTAATCGCAGCTGTAACTGAATGGATCCTTTTCGAACATCTGGTCGATCGTGTATGCGACTGCCGGTCCGGTCTGGCTCGGCCGCATGTCTGCTTCATCTTTCAGTTTCGTGGTAAAGGAAGAGGGCGTTTGCCTGCCGCTCCGGCTGGTTCGCCTGAAGGCCATGGAAATTCATCTCTGCCGACAACGTCTCTGGTAACCCCTGGTGTGGTGGGAAGCACGCGATTGGGCTGTGTCCGGCGTCTCGTCCGCCTGACGGGTCGCGGGTTCGGTCTTAGCGTCCTCGGTAGGGGCTTCTACGAGTGAAATCACCGGGAGACGAATCACTGTCCAGCAGCGATGACATCTGGGATTCGCCGCCGGAGGCGAAGTAATCGGGTTCGGTCTCCAGGCCGTCGTCCTGCTCCAGAAAGGGACCTAGATCCGAGTCCACCAGGTCATCCTTCAGGTTGGTCGCATCGTACAGCTGATCCCAATCGAGATTCAGGGTGTCCCGCTCAGGGCGTCAGGCTCGGTAAGCGGCGTCCAATCTTCCAAGTTCGCTGTCACGAGGTCCGCTAGAGGTTGCTCGTGAGCCGGTTTGACGACGGATTTTCCTGCAGGCTATCCAGGGCATTGAATGTCTGGTGGCACTGGCAACACCGGACCTGTCCGGCGGCGATATTCAACTGGTCGCCGTTGGATGCGGAACAGGGTATGACAGTGTGGGCATTGCGTAAACATGGGCAGTAGTCTCTTCGAAATCAGCGGCTTGATAACAGGCTATCGAACTCGACTGGATGAACTTAAGGACAACCGGCATCGCATCGAATTTCGTATGGCGGTAGATCGGTTCTCGTCGCGGTCGCTGACGTCATCGAGAACCGGAAGATGATGCATCAATTTAGGGTGGATTCCTTAGAACAGGCGCTGACCAGCAGTTATTGACAAACTTAGACCGCAGCGGCTTCTGGATCAATAGGGTCATGGGATTCTTTCATCGGCACTTTTTCTGGCCGTGCAACAAGATCCAGTCATCCAGCTGTTGTCTAGGGCTCAGGGTGGCAAATGGCGCATAGGCGGCCGCCACCGCTGCGGACTGGTCCGCAAGTATGCCTGAGAGGGCGAATCGTCCTGCGGGTTTGACTAACCCGCAGAGCCTGGGAGCCAGTTCAATGAGCGGTCCGGCCAGAATATTGGCGACCAGCAGATCGCTTGGCTGATTGGGGACGGCGGCGGGTAGATGGGTGGTCAAGCGCTCGAGAACAGCATTTTTCGTGGCATTGTCGCGGGTCGCTTCGAGGGCCTGGGGGTCATGATCCACCGCGATTGCGGTGGCTGCTCCCAGGCGCAGGGCCGTGATCGCCAGGATCCCCGAGCCGCAACCGTAATCGACCAGGGTTTTTCCCGCCAGGGCGTTGCCCTCGAGCCATTCAAGGCAGAGTGCGGTGGTCGGATGGGTGCCGGTGCCAAACGCGAGTCCAGGGTCCAGCTCGACGATCACCGCATCGGTCGCGGTCGGGCGCTGACCGGCCGGACAGATCCATAGGCGTCTGCCGAATTGCATCGGGTGGAAATGTTCCAGCCAGACCCGTTCCCAAACCTGCTCTTGCAGTCTCTCGAGGCGCAGGCTGCGGGTGATGTCCCGCTTGAGAGAGAGCTTAATGGCGGTCTGCAGTTCATCGATATCCAAGCTGTCCTCAAAGAGGCCGATGACCCGGGTGTGATGCCAGATCCGCTCTTCTCCAGGCAAAAGTTCGTGCAGAGGTTGCTCCCCCGCGTCAGTCAAGGTGACTGAAAGGGCGCCGAGGTTCTCGAACAGGAGTTCCACTAAGGGGGCCTGTTGCTCCGAGGTGTCGAGGGAAATCTGCAGCCAGGACATGACAGTCGGTGAATGCCTTAACCTGCTCAGGCTGCCGGAGATAGGGTTTGCCGCTTCAGGCAGTCCATCGATGTTTGCCCCATTGGCAGCAATTGGTCGGTATCACAGTCCCAGTTTTTTCTCCAAATAGTGGATATTCGCCCCACCGGCCTGGAACACCGAATCATTCATGATATCCAATTGGAGCGGTATATTGGTTTTGATGCCGCTGATCACCATCTCGTCCAGGGCGATGCGCATCCGTGCGATGGCGGACTTGCGGTTCGAGCCGTGAGCGATCAATTTGCCGATCATGGAGTCGTAGTAGGGCGGCACCCGGTAGCCCTGGTAGATGTGGGTATCCACCCGAATTCCCGGGCCTCCGGGGATGTGGAGTTGGGTGATGGTGCCGGGGCTGGGAAGAAATTTCACCGGATCCTCCGCGTTGATGCGGCACTCCACGGCGTGGCCGTTGATGGCGACATCCTCCTGTTTCAGGCTGAGGGGGTTGCCGCTCGCGATCAGGATCTGCTCCCGCACGATGTCCACGCCGGTGATCAACTCAGTGACGGGATGTTCCACCTGCACCCGGGTATTCATTTCGATGAAATAGAATTCATCGTTTTCGTAGAGGAATTCGAAGGTGCCGGCGCCCCGGTAGCCGATCTGCCGGCAGGCCTCGGCACAACGCTCGCCCACCCGCTGGCGCTGTTCCGGCGTGATACCGGGTGCCGGGGCCTCTTCCACCACCTTCTGATGACGGCGCTGCATGGAGCAGTCCCGTTCGCCGAGATGGATGGCATTGCCATGGGTGTCGGAAAGCACCTGAAATTCCACATGGCGTGGGTTCTCCAGATATTTCTCCATGTACACCATGCCATTGCTAAAGGCGGCTTCCGCTTCCGCCTGGGTCATCGCGACCGCATTAAGCAGCGTGGCTTCCGAATGCACCACCCGCATGCCGCGGCCGCCACCACCGCCGGCGGCCTTGATGATCACCGGGTAACCGATCCGTGTGGCCAGCGCCTTGGTGCGTTCGGTGTCATTGTCCAAAGGGCCGTCAGAGCCGGGCACCGTGGGCACGCCGGCCTGCTGCATGGCATTGATGGCGGCGACCTTATCGCCCATGGTGCGGATGGTGTCGGCCCTGGGGCCGATGAAGATGAAGCCGCTGTTCTCCACCCGCTCCGCAAAGTCCGCGTTTTCGGAGAGAAAACCATAGCCCGGATGGATGGCAACCGAGTCGGTGACTTCCGCGGCGCTGATGATGGCCGGAATGTGCAGATAACTCTCACTCGATGGGGCGGGGCCAATGCAGACCGACTCGTCCGCCAGCAGGACATGTTTCAAATCCCGATCGGCTTCCGAATGCACGGCGACGGTCTTGATTCCCAGTTCTTTGCAGGCGCGCAGAATACGAAGGGCAATCTCGCCTCGATTGGCAATAACAATCTTGTCTATCATGATACTGCTCAGTCAATGATGAAAAGAGGTTCGTTGTACTCGACAGGTTGACCATTTTCCACCAGGATCTTTTTCACCGTCCCCGCCTTGTCAGACTCGATCTGATTGAGGATCTTCATCGCCTCGATGATGCAGAGGATGTCGCCTTCGGCAACCTGTTGCCCTTCTTCCACAAAGGATTTACTCCCGGGCGATGGCGACCGGTAAAAGGTCCCTACCATGGGGGATTTAACGATATGGCCCTGAATCTCCATGGGTATTTCTTCCGCCGGCGGGGCTGGAACCTGGGCGGCCGGAGCCGGCGCAGCTGCGGGTGCGTAAGCCTTGCGGGGCTGAACAGCTGGGCCGGGTGGGCGCTCTGGCGGCTGATACGCACCGATTCCTCCCCTTCATGAATCTCGATTTCAGCGATATCGGACTCTTCCAGCAGTTCGATCAGTTTTTTTACTTTGCGGATATCCATGGTTGTTCAGTCTCGTTTGTTGTTGCCGGCATCCAGTTGCCGGACGGCGGCCTGCAAGGCAAGTTCGTAGCCCTGGGCGCCCAGTCCGGCGATCACGCCGACGGCTTTGTCAGATAAATAAGAATGGGCGCGGAATGGCTCCCGGGCGTGCACATTCGAGAGGTGCACCTCGATGAAGGGGATGCCCGTGCCCAGCAAGGCATCCCGGATGGCAATACTGGTATGGGTAAAGGCGGCCGGATTGATCAGGATGAAGGCGACACCCTCGCGGAATGCCTGATGGATCCACTCGACCAACTCGTGTTCCGCATTGCTTTGTCGAAATTCGAGCCGGTGTCCGCTGTATCTGTTGCTTGTTGTTCCAGCTGCTTTGCGGATGTCGTCCAGCGTGGCGTGGCCATAATGTTCCGGTTCGCGTAAGCCCAACAGATTGAGGTTGGGGCCGTTGAGTACCAGAATGGTCGCCATAGTGTCGATGTCCTGGGCAGATGGGGACTGGCGACGCCTGCTAACACCTAAATTGGCGCGTCAGTGGATTCTATGAAATGCAGGGGATTTTGCAAGAACTGGTCGATATTGTCCAGTTTCAGTGCAAGTTCTCCCATAATCGTCACAAATTGCCCTGAGGCAGGATTGGCTCGCCTGTTTGGCTGGCAGGACCGGGGATCCATGGCGCGTTTGGGCTGCGTGCTGGAATTGCCCTGGATCGCCGTTAGGTCAAGTTTCAGATCGCTGGATAAAAATGTGACTCAGCGCAAGGCCTCTTTGACATGGCCGGCAAACTCGACGGCCGGTTTGTAGCCGATCACGCGATAGTTTTTGCGCTCCTGGCCGTCCTTCCCGTAGAACATGATGGCCGGCGGTCCCGGCAGACCGAAGTGACCTTGCAGCAGGGCCTGATCCAGGTCGTCGTTGGCGGTCACGTCGGCCTGCAGCAGCAGGGTGTCTTGCAGGGCGCTGATCACTTGGGGGTCGCTGAAGGTATATTTTTCCATCTCTTTGCAGGATACACACCAGTCGGCATAGAAATCGAGCATCACGGTCTGGTCCCGGGCGCTGGCGCCGGCGACTTCCCGCTTTAGGTCGGCCAGGGTCTTAATTCGCTGAAAGACCAATTCCTGGGGAGTATGCGAGCCGTCGCCGAGTGCCAGCCCGCGCAGAGGTTGCAGGGTGTCCTTGCCGCCGGCCGCCGCGCCGACCAGCATCAGGGCGCCGTAGACGAGGAACACCACCCCCAGTCCCTTCCAGAGCTTCTGCCAGCCGCTGGCTTCGATCTCCAGGTGGCGCAAGGCGCCCATATAGATGGCCGAGACAATCAACAGGATGCCCCACAGCAGCATGGCGATGTCGGTTGGGATGATTCGTTCCAGCAGTAGGATCGCCACCCCCAGCAGCGCCACACCAAACACCGCTTTGACCGCGTCCATCCAGCTGCCCGCTCGGGGCAGCAGTTTGCCGGCCGAGGCGCCGATCGCCAACAAGGGCGCTCCCATACCCATGCTGAGAGCGAACAGCGCCAGGCCGCCCAGCAGGGCGTCACCGGTCTGGCCGATATAGATGAGGGCTCCGGCCAGGGGCGGCGCTACACAGGGACCGACGATCAGGGCCGAGAGCAGGCCCATGATGGCCACACCCAGCAGGGTGCCGCCTTGTTGTTTGTTGCTGATCTCGGTGAGTTTGCTCTGCAGGCTGCTGGGCAGTTGCAGGTCATAGAAGCCGAACATGGAGAGCGCCAGCAGGACGAACACCGCGGCAAAGCCACTCAGAATCCAGGGGTTTTGGAAGGTTGCCTGAAGGTTACCGCCGAACAGACCGGCCAGCACCCCGGCAAAGGTGTAGGTAAGCGCCATCGCGAGTACGTAGACCAGGGACAGGATGAAGGCCTTGCGGGTCGTGATCTTGTCGCCCTGGCCGGCGATGATGCCGGACAGGATCGGGATCATGGGAAAGATGCACGGGGTGAAGGCGAGGCCCAGGCCGAACAGAAAGAAGACACCCAGAATCACCAGCAGGGAGCCGGCCTGCAGGGTGGCGGTGATCTCATCCACCTCGGATACGGGAGCCGGTGCGCTAGCCGGAATTTCCTCGGGTGTGGTCTGCGCTGCCGCGGCCTCACTGATCGCAGGCAGCGACAGCTGGAACTGTTTGCGGATCGGTGGATAACAGATGCCACGTTCGGCGCAGCCCTGATAGGCGGCTTCCAGGGTGATCTCGCTGGCTGCAGTGTGAGTGCGCAGGAGCGGCACTCTGAGGTCGATCTCCTCATGATAGAGCGCCACATCACCGGTACTGCCATCGGGTCTGACGCTATCCGGTTTGACCTCGGGTTCGGGCAGCACATAGTCGCCGATCGATACGCCTTGGGCATCCAGCAGGCGCAGTTCGATCTTGTCATGGTAGAGATAGGTGCCTTCCGCGATATTCCACAACAGGCGCAGGTGGTCGCCATCCTCTACGATAGCGCTGAGCTGGTAGGCTTCGTCGGGAGGCAGGATCTCATCATCGGTGGCGCCGAACGGCGACGTGGCGGGGATTGTCCAGCAGGTCCGCCAGACCTGTCTCGGCAGAGGGTTTGGTTCACTGGACACTGCCGGTATAGCCGGTTCCAGGGCCAGCAAGACCTCCTGGACTTGGGGTGGGAAGCAGATACCGCGGTCGGCGCAACCCTGGGAACGGGCCTGCAGGCTAATGGTTTCTGCAGCGGCACCCTTATCCCGTTGGAACGGAATCCGGGTGGTAACGGTGTTGCGATAGATCGCTACATCGCCGAAGAATTCGTCGTGTTTGATCTCGGCGTCCGGCAGGATGGCTTGAGCCAGTTTGACACCGGTCGCGTCGGTTTCGAAGTGGATTTTGTCACGGTACATATAGTAACCGTCGGCAATCCGCCATTCGACGATGAGTTGTTCCGGTCCGTCGGCGCGTCCTTTGATCTGGAAGGCCTGATCCGGCATCAGCAGGTCATCATCGTCCAGGGTCTGCTGGGCCATCGTCCCCAGGCCGGTGAGTAGCAATACGAGGAGGATCAGAATTTTGTTGTACATCGTTCAACCCAGTCTAGATAGCCGCGCAAACCCTGTTCTACAGGGACTGCGATAATCTCAGGAAGTTCATAGGGATGCAGTTCAAGAATCGCTGCTTCCAGGGCCGTATATTGCTGCTTCGTGGTCTTGATCAAGAGCAGGATCTCTTCGGCTGTATCTCTTTTGCCTTTCCAACGAAAGATCGAAGTGATCGGAGAAGAGACGTTGACGCAAGCCGCCACACCCTGGTCAACCAGGTGTTCGGCCAGACGTATAGCTGTTGCCCGGTCGGGAACGGTGCAGAAAGTCAGAAGCAGAGATGTCGGCATCCGGGAAAGATACTTGATCAGATCGGTTGGAGCAAAATCCTGCCTGAGGTATGAGCTTGTTCTCAGGGATGCTAGCGCGTAAGCTGAAATAATGAATCCTGTTGTCTTTTTGTTCCTCCTGCTGTTAGGTATCCCCCTGATCGAACTCTATTTTTTGATCCGGGTCGGGGCGGAGATCGGGGCTTTTCCAACGATTTTTCTAACGATTTTCACCGCCTTGTTGGGTGGTTGGATGGTCCGTACGCAGGGATTTTCCACCCTGATGCGGGTGCGTAAGTCCATGAATCGGGGTGAGATACCCGCATTCGAGATGATGGAAGGGGCCGTATTGCTGATCAGCGGTTTCCTGCTGCTATTGCCCGGCTTTATCACCGATGGGGTGGGCTTTCTGTTGTTGATACCCTCCCTGAGGCGCTGGTTGTTGACCGCCGGTTTAAAACGGGCAGGCATGCTGCGCTCAGCCGCCGCCCAGCAGCCCGGCAGTCCGGCGCAGCAACATCGGGTCATCGAGGGCGATTATCGCCGCGAGGACGAGCCTTGACACCATGCGGAATACCTGCTTGCTATGTCAAGATAATCACCTCATAGCCGATAGCTTGGAAGGTGATTTCAGATTGACTTTCCCCGAGGCGAATAGGTGTATTCATCAGAGCAGGATCTCCTCCGCAGGATCAGGGCTGACAAGATAGGGGTACTCGTATGACGGCACCTGGCCCACGATTCTGGCCACCTCGATTGTCGGTGCGATCTTCATCTCCATCCACATTGCAAATGGCTCTTGGGAGACCCTGGCGGCTTGGTATGCTGCCCTGGTTATCATCCTGCTGCTGCGGGGGTTGCTGGAAAGGCGCTTCAGGGCGGCCGGACCAGTGGATGATGAGCGATTCATCTGGGGCTCGCGCTTTCGTATCGGGGTACTGTTCAGCGGCCTGACCTTCGGTAGCGCCGGTCTGTTGTTTTACCCAATAGATTCAGTGGCCTACCAGGCGGTCACGGTGATGCTGATGGCGGGTATGTCGGCCGGTGCGCTGACGATCCTGGTTTCCGATTTTATTTCCTTTTGTATCTACATTTCTTGTCTCCTGTTGCCCGTGGCCACGCTTACCGTGAGCAATGGTGATCGACTGCATCTCGGCATGGGGCTGTTGGTATACGCCTTCTACCTGTTGCTGTTGCGCGCCAGCTATCGAATGAATGATCTGGTGGAGACATCCCTTAAACTGAGATATGTCAACCTGGCCCTGGTGGATAATCTAGAGAAAGAAAAACATCGTCTGGGCAATCGGTTGGGTCGTATCCTGAATGATAGTTCCAATGAGATCTATGTACTGGACGCAGAGAAACTGACCTGTCTGCAGGTCAATCTGGGTGCGATTCAAAATCTGGGCTATACCCAGGAGGAAATCACTGGGAAGGGCATGCTGGAGATCCTCGCCAGTCCGGACAGGGAGACTGTCAATCGGTTGATTCAACCCCTGATCGAAGGTGCCCAGGAGTTCGTGCCCTATCAAGGTCTGCATCGGCGCAAGGATGGTTCGACCTATGATATAGAAGGGCATTTACAAATATCCACTGAGGAAGAACCCCCGGTATTTGTCGCGACCGTATTGGACGTCACGGCGCGCAAGGAATCGGAAAGTCAAGCTGATCCAACAGGCCAACTATGACCAGCTGACCAGGCTCCCCAATCGCTACTACATGCTCACCCGGATCGATGATGCCTTTGCCCGAGCCAGGCGTGAGCACGCCAAGGTGGCGTTGTTGTTTATGGACCTGGACAACTTTAAAAATATCAATGATACGCTTGGCCACAACATTGGTGATGAGCTGTCTGAAGCAGGCCGCGGAACGCATTCGATCCGATACTGAGGGATTCCGACACCCCGGCCCGCCTGGGCGGCGATGAGTTTCTGGTGATGCTCGAAGGCCTGCAGCGGGCCGAACAGGCGGAAGTGGTCGCCCACAAGCTAATCTCCTGTTTCGAAAAGCCCTTCAAAGTCGAGATCCCGCGAGATCTACACCACTACCAGTATCGGCATCAGTATTTTTCCTGAAGATGGTGAATCGGTTGATCTACTCATGCAGCATGCCGATACCGCGATGTATCAGGCCAAATTGAACGGTCGCGGTCGATTTTCAATATTTCTCGCAAAGTATGCGCGCGGCCACCGAAGAAAATGTGATCATCGAGACCCACCTGCGCAAGGCGCTGATCAACCGGGAACTGCATCTGGTCTATCAGCCGAAGATCGATGTCTTCACCGGTAAGATTGTCGGAGCCGAGGCCCTGTTGCGGTGGAAGCAGCGCGGAGTTGGGGACGGTGTCGCCGGACAAGTTCATCCGCGTAGCCGAGAATATCGGGCTTGATCGAGACGATCGGTAACTGGGTGCTGGCCAGTGCCTGCGAGGAGGCGAAAAAATGGCGTGGCATCGCCGGTTGCTCCGATTCATGTGGCGGTCAATGTGTCATCTCATCAATTTCGCACCGGCAAGCTGCTCAATGAGGTGGAGCAGGTGCTGGCATCGACCGGCCTGCCGACAGCAGACTTGGAGCTGGAGATCACCGAGAGCCTGCTGGTACAGGACACCAAGGAGCCGCAAGAGATTCTCGAAGCCTTGCACGAGCGGGGAATCAGACTCGCCCTGGATGATTTTGGTACCGGCTATTCATCGCTCAGCTATTTGAAGCGTTTCCCGTTGCAGGTGCTGAAGATCGATCGCAGTTTCGTACGTGACCTGGGGGTCGACCAGAACGATGAAGTGCTGGTCGAGGCGATCGTGGCGATGGCGCACAGCCTGAACCTCGTAGGTGGTGGCTGAAGGGGTGGAGAATCAGCAGCAGCTCGAATTTCTGCGGCAGCGGGGAGTCAGGTTGGTGCAGGGCTACTTTTACAGCCCCCCGGTGCTTGCCAGCAAATTCAGGTACATGCTGGTAATCGACGCACGAGGTAACGGTGGAATTGTCGGTCTAAGCCAGGTAAGCATCGTGCAGCCTACACGGATCATCAGGCTCACGGATAGAATTCCGCGTACAAACGTCTGATCGGTGATCGGCGGTCTGACATAACCTGCATTGTCCAGTCTATGGGGTAGCTCGATCGGTTCCGGTGTCAGGTCTTCATAGGGGATCATGCTGAGGATATGCGCAATGCAATTGAGCCGGGCGTGTTTTTTAATGTCCGAGTTGACCACGTACCAGGGGGCCTGTTTGATATCGGTATGGGCGAACATCTCGTCCTTGGCCTTGGAGTATTCCACCCAGCGTGAACGGGACTCCAGATCCATCGGGCTGAGTTTCCAGCGTTTGTGCGGTTCTTCAAGACGACTCTGAAACCGGCGTTCCTGTTCTTCGTCAGAGACCGAAAACCAGTATTTGAGCAGGATGATGCCGGAGCGTACCAGCATGCGTTCGAATTCCGGGCATGAGCGGAGAAACTCCTGATGTTCTTCCGGCGTGCAGAAACCCATTACCTTTTCCACTCCGGCCCGGTTGTACCAGCTGCGGTCGAACAGACACCATTTCACCGGCCGCAGGCAGGTGGGGGACATAGCGTTGGAAATACCATTGGGTCTTTTCCCGCTCGGTAGGTGCCGGTAGTGCTACCACGCGGCAGATGCGTGGATTCAGATGCTGGGTGATGCGTTTGATCACGCCACCCTTACCGGCAGCATCCCGTCCCTCGAAGATGACGACGACCTTGAGTCCCTCGTGTTTGATCCATTCCTGGAGTTTCACCAGTTCCAACTGCAGCTTAAACAGCTTCCTTTTCTACACGGATGCCTTAAGCTTCCGGAACTTCTTTTTTCTCTCGTCAGACACGATCGTTACCTCACTCAATGCCACCACAAGCATTGTTATCGGTTGGAATGCATAATGCCGATCCACGGACAGGCACCCATTTTGCCTGTGGTGGCGTTCTGGAGCCGACGCAACAACTGTCTGAAATTTTCCCAGGGGCCATCAGGAACCAAGACCCGCGGGCCGTTCAATCCGTTGGTTTTGCGTCCTTTTTCTTTTCCTCCAGGGAGCCTTTCTGGCCACAGGGGATATAGCCGCTGGAGATGCAGATATCGTCCTGTTTCAGGGCCGCTTTGATGCCTTCGCAGATGGTGCGCAGGACCTTGATGCGGGCGAAGGGTTTGTCGTCACCCTCCACCATGGTCCAGGAGGCGGACTCGGTGCTGGTGTGCACCACCATCTCGTTCACCGCAAGCTTGTATTGGGGCCATTTCTCGCGATTGCGCCAATCTTCGTCCGTCATCTTGTAACGTTTGTACGGCACGTTCTCGCGATCCTGAAAGCGCCGCAGCTGTTCCTCCTGGCTGATCTGCAGCCAGAACTTGAAGAGGATCACGCCACTCTCCACGAGCTGCTCTTCGAACTGATTGATCTCCGCATAGGCCCGGCGCCATTCGGCATTGCTGGCGAAGCCCTCCACCCGCTCCACCAACACCCGCCCATACCAGGAACGGTCGTAGATGGAGATGTAGCCGGCTCGGGGGACATGACGCCAGAAACGCCACAGATAGTGGTGGGCCATTTCTTCGTCAGTGGGCGCGGCCACCGGAATGGCGCGGAACAGTCGCGCATCGATGGCGCTGGTAAAACGACGGATGGCGCCGCCCTTGCCTCCGGCATCGACTCCTTCGAACACCAGCATGATGGAACGCTTGTTCTTATAGGCCTCCCAACACAGGTCGTTGATCTCGGATTTCAGCTGTTCGAGTTCTGATTTGTAGACATCCCGCGCTAAGCTCAGAGACAGGTCCAACTGGTCGAGCAGGGTGATCTGGGCGCTCTCCACATCGGGAAGCTCCGGGTTGCTGGAGGTGGCCGGTGGTTCCATGACCGGGGGTTCGCTCAGGCGTCGTTTGATCGCCTGCAGCAAGGTCTTGCCCATCGTGAGATCACGATAGCGACGATCCTTGGCCTCGATCAGGTACCAAGGTGAAATACCCCGATCCGTGTGCCGGATGATACGTTCTGCCACACTTTCGAAATGGTTGTACTGTTCCGAGAACTTGGATTTGTCCGGTAACATCTTCCAGCGGCTCCGATCGTCCCTGGAGAGTTCCTTGAGTCGTTTCTTTTGTTCTTTTTCCGAGAGGTGGAACCAGAATTTCACGATCAGCGCGCCGTCCTGGATCAGCATCCGCTCGAAGTCCACGATGCGGTTCAACTCGGCATCGAGTTCCGCGTCGTTGCACAGCCCGCGAAAGCGATGTTCGATCGGCGCCAGGTACCAGCCGCCGAACAGGATCGACAGCTCACCCCGAGGCGGCAGTGAACGCCAGAAACGCCAGTATCGGGGGCGTTGTCGTTCTTCGTCGGTCTCGTCCCAGAACGCGAAAGTCTGGACATGGCGGGTATCCAGCCACTCATTCAGGCGGTTGACCACTTCACCTTTGCCGGCCCCTTCTACTCCGGAGATGATCACGAAGACTGGAATATCGGATTGCCTGAGTTCACGCTGGATCAGGAGTAGCTGGGTGCGTAACTCCTCTTGCTGGGTCTTGAAAGTATCCTTGTCGACAGAACGTCCAACTTTGGTTGCCTCGAACATGGTTTCCCCCCTGCTGGGTTTCATTTGCCCTTGTGGGGCGCAATAAGCGGTCGTTGCAGAATGCAGCGATTCCACAACTGATCTCGATGATAGCGGAATTGTCGCCGGTTCCAAGTGATAAGACCAATTTTAGCGCAGCGCAGGTGTAAGCCGGGGGTATCAGATCCGATGTCCGTCGTGTGGGCATGTTCCCAAGCAACGAGGCGGAATCGTTCTGCCGTTCCGAACAGCGGCAATCTAGCTGACCCCCTGGACCAGGTTTGTGCCTGCAGTCCCATTGCAGATCCTCCGTCCTTGGAGGTCAGATGTGAGAAATGCGGGTTCAGGCTGCCACATGAACCGGCCAACTGCGGTTTACCGGTGTATGGAAAACCAACAGTAACGGCTGTTCTGCCCTTGACTCTCGATAATTTGCCCCTATTATTAGCACTCATTTCTGGCGAGTGCTAACGGCTTGACCGGATGATATTGATTTTTATTTCTAATTCTCAGGAGAACTCAGTAGATGAATATTCGCCCGCTGCACGATCGTGTGATCGTTCGTCGTATGGAAGAAGAGCGCACCAGCCCCGGCGGTATTGTGCTCCCCGATGCTGCCACCGAAAAGCCGGTTCAGGGTGAAGTCCTGGCTATAGGCAGTGGTAAAGTCAATGACAAAGGCGAAATTCGCCCCTGGACGTGAAGGTCGGTGACAAGGTCCTGTTTGGCAAGTATTCAGGCACCGAGGTCAAGATCGGTGGTGAGGAGGTGCTGGTGATGCGCGAAGAAGACATCATGGGTGTCATCGAAGGCTAACCTATTCGATACCTGAAGCTTAACTGACGAGGCAAGCTGCTTTGCCTAGAGTCGATTTTTCACAATTTCCAAGGACATTAGATAAATGACTGCAAAAGAAGTTAAATTTGGTGATGATGCTCGCCAACGCATGATCAAGGGTGTCAACGTGCTGGCCAACGCCGTGAAGGTCACCCTGGGGCCCAAGGGGCGCAACGTCGTACTGGAGAAGTCCTTTGGCGCGCCTACCATGACCAAAGATGGTGTCTCGGTGGCCAAAGAGATCGAACTGGCTGACAAATTCGAGAACATGGGCGCCCAGATGGTGAAAGAGGTTGCCTCTCAAACCTCCGATGTGGCGGGTGACGGCACCACTACCGCTACTGTGCTGGCCCAGGCGATGGTGCGCGAAGGTCTTAAGGCCGTTGCCGCCGGCATGAATCCGATGGATCTCAAGCGGGGTATCGATAAGGCGGTCATCGCGGCGGTGGAAGAGCTGAAAAAGATTTCCCGTCCCTGCTCCAATGATAAGGAGATCGCCCAGGTCGGCACCATCTCAGCCAACTCCGACGAGAACATCGGCAATATCATTGCCGAGGCGATGAAGAAGGTCGGCAAGGAGGGTGTCATTACCGTGGAAGAGGGTTCGGCGCTGGACAATGAACTGGATGTGGTCGAGGGCATGCAGTTCGATCGGGGATACCTCTCTCCGTATTTCATCAATAACCAACAGAACATGTCCACTGAACTGGAAGACCCCTATATCCTGCTGCACGACAAAAAGATTTCCAATATCCGCGAACTGCTACCGGTCCTCGAGGCGGTCGCAAAATCCGGCCGGCCTCTGTTGATCGTTGCGGAGGATGTGGAAGGCGAAGCCCTGGCTACCCTGGTGGTGAATAACCTGCGTGGCATCGTCAAGGTCGCCGCGGTCAAGGCACCGGGTTTCGGCGATCGGCGCAAGGCCATGCTGCAGGATATCGCGATCCTGAGCGGCGCCACCGTCATCTCCGAAGAGGTTGGTCTGTCGTTGGAAAAAGCGGGCCTGCAGGAACTGGGCAATGCCAAGAAGATCGTGATCACCAAGGAGGAGACCACCTTGATCGATGGCGCCGGCAGCGAGAACGACATCAAGGCCCGGGTCGAGCAGATCCGCGCCCAGATAGAGGAGACCTCCTCCGACTATGATCGGGAAAAGCTGCAGGAGCGGGTGGCCAAGCTGGCCGGTGGCGTCGCCGTGATCAAGGTGGGCGCCGCGACTGAAGTGGAGATGAAAGAGAAGAAGGCCCGCGTGGAAGATGCCCTGCACGCGACCCGCGCAGCGGTGGAAGAGGGTGTGGTGCCTGGCGGTGGGGTCGCCTTGATCCGCGCCCTGCGGGCTTTGGATAAGCTGACAGGGGAGAATCATGATCAGGATGTAGGCATCACCATCGGTCGCCGGTCCATGGAGGAGCCGTTGCGCCAGATCGTCGCCAACGCGGGTGGCGAGGCCTCCGTGGTGTTGAACAAGGTAGCTGAGGGAGAGGGTAATTACGGTTTCAACGCGGCTACCGATGAATATGGCGACATGGTGGAGATGGGTATCCTGGACCCCACCAAGGTAACCCGCTACTGCGCTGCAGAATGCCGCTTCTGTGGCTGGTCTGATGATCACCACCGAGTGCATGGTCGCAGAAGAAGCGAAAGATGAGCCGGCAGCTCCCATGGGCGGCGACATGGGCGGTATGGGCGGTATGGGCGGTATGGGTGGCATGATGTAACTCATCCATCATTTCAGCGCCAACCACGAAAAACCCCGCACCTGCTTCAGGTGCGGGGTTTTTCTGATGCGCTTAAATAACTTACAGATGGATGCTCACCCGTCAAACTGGCGCGGAGGCCAGCCAGCAGCGTGAAATCCTGGATGGCCTTGTCAACAAGTGTCCAAGCCCAGGAAACAATGTTGAATCTGTTCTAAATCAGGCACATGAGACAGCTAGCTGCCACTCGCGATAGCCCGCGCGGTAACGTCCATAGGTCTGCTGTTTTACCTTGCGTTTTCGCAAAGACCTCGAATATCGGTGTTTGCTAAGCTGCGAGTTATCAAGTTTCAGGTGCGCTGATCTATGGACCGAGGATCAAGAAATTATCTGATTTTCCTCACTGTCCTGGTGGCGGGACTGCTGGTGATCTTCCTTTATGAGGATCCCATGGTTTCGAAACTGAATGACATGCTCGAAGAAGATCTGAAGATTACCAGTTTCCCCTATGCGTTTCGGGTGGTCAGGGTTGACGATGGCGTGGCGACGCTAAGCACGCCACGCTCGACGGATGTACCGGTGGAGCAGGTCATGGGCATCCTCTTTCCCAAGGTGGCGGGATGCGCTCCCGACTCAGCGGAATTTCAAAAGGCCCAGCAACATCTGGCTGCAGTGCAGACCAGGGTCCGCGAACTGATCCTGGCCGAGCCGGGGGTAAAACGAATCAGCTGGCAACTGGACCGCAACTGGTTGACCCAGCACGGCCTGGTTCTGTATTCCCATCGATAAACTCACTCCCTTTTGCAAACAGTCGAAGGATCATGCATCCAAACTCCTCATCGCGTGGTGAAAGATGGATAATGGAAATCCGAACATGCAGAGAGGTGTGTCCGTGTCACTCGAATCTCAAGTGGAACTGGAGTGGTCCGACTGGTGTGAGAAGGCCATTCAAGGGGGGCTTGAGCCCCCGAAAGATGAGCGCTTTCTGACCGCGCTGAAACGGGTCTGGGAGGCCAGCAGCTATGTAACGCAAGCCTGTCAGCGGAACATCGAACTGCTGCCGGAACTGTTGGAGTCCGGTTATCTCGACTCCCGTTATGCGCAGGGCGAGATAGCCGCGCAACTCACCGCATGGCTGGTCGAGGTGCGGGATGAAAGACAGCTCGGTCAACGCCTGCGGCAGTTTCGCCGCTTCCAGATCGTGCGCATCATCTGGCGAGACATAACCGGTCAGGCGCCGTTGGCCGAAACCCTGGAGGACCTGTCGGCGCTGGCCGATGCCTGCATCGAACAAGCGCTGGCGCTGCTCGATCAGTGGACTTGTCAGGAATTGGGTACGCCACGCAACAAGGCAGGGGAAAGGCAGTCGCTGGTGGTGCTCGGCATGGGCAAGCTGGGGGCGCGGGAACTCAATCTTTCCTCGGACATCGATCTGATCTTCGCCTTTCCTGAGACGGGCCAGACGGATGGCGGGCGCTTTCAGAGCAATGAACAATTCTTTATCCGCCTCTGTCAGCGCCTGATCCAGGCCTTGGATAGCGTGACCGCCGACGGTTTCGTGTTTCGAGTGGATGCCCGTTTGCGTCCGTTTGGCAATGCGGGTCCCCTGGCGATGAATTATGATGCCCTGGAGAGTTACTACGCGTCCCAGGCCAGGGAGTGGGAACGCTACGCCATGATCAAGGCCCGGGTGGTGGCCGGTGACCCGCGTGCCGGTGCGCGTTTGCTGCAGCTGCTGCGCCCGTTCGTCTACCGGCGTTATCTGGACTTCGGCGCCATCGAATCCCTGCGGGAGATGAAGCTGCTGATCAGCAAGGAACTGCACAAGAAGGGCATGGACGCGAATGTGAAACTGGGGCCAGGAGGTATACGGGAGATCGAATTCATCGGTCAGGCCTTTCAATTGATCCGGGGTGGAAGAGACCAGGACCTGCAGATCCGTCCGATACTGCCGGTGCTCGAACTGTTGCAAGAGAAAAATATCCTGCCAGCCTATGTGGTGCGTGAGTTACGCGAGGCCTATGAGTTTCTGCGTCTGGTGGAGAACCGTATCCAGGCCTGGGCCGACAAACAGAGCCATCTACTGCCCAAGGATGAGGTCGGGCGGCTGCGTTTAGCGCGGACCATGCATTTCTCCGATTGGGACAGCTTTGCCGCCCGGCTGGAGTTCCATCGACAACGGGTGCAGGGCCATTTCGATATGTTGTTTGCGGCTCCGCAGACGACGCCGGATGAGGCGTCGCAACGGTTGCACGATTTATGGAGACATGTCCTCGATGTGGGACCGGCGCAGGCGGCGCTGCAGCAGGCGGGTTTCAGTGATCCGGCGGACGCCCTGCGTCAACTGGACCTGTTCCGCTCCAGCCATGCCTGTCGCGCGCTCGGCACCAAGGGTCGGGCGCGGCTCGACCAATTGATGCCGCTGGTGCTCGAGGCGGTGGCGCAACTGGAGACGGACAGCCTGGCCCTGGGTCGGGTGTTGGGACTGCTCGAATCGATCGCGCGCCGGACGGCCTATATTGCACTGTTGATGGAAAATCCACTGGCCCTTTCCCAACTGGTGCGTCTGAGCGGCATGAGTCCATGGATTGCCAGGTTGCTGACCCGGCATCCCATCCTGTTGGACGAGCTGCTCGATCCGCGCCGGCTCTATTCTCCATTGAAGCGCCAGGAGTTGGAAGCGGAACTCACCTCACAGCTCGGCAATGTGGACGCTGCCGATCTGGAAAGCCAGATGGATCGGCTGCGCCTGTTCGCCCAGAGCAACATGCTGCGGGTTGCGGCAGCGGATATCACGGCCCGGATCCCGCTCATGGTGGTGAGCGATTATCTGACGGAGATCGCCGAGACCAGTATCTCCCGGGTGGTAGCGTTGGCCTGGTGTGAAATGGCGCAACGGCATGGCCGACCCGCTGGCCTGGACGAGGGTGAAACAGGTTTCATCGTGGTGGGCTACGGCAAACTGGGTGGTATCGAACTGGGCTATGGTTCGGATCTGGATATCGTGTTTCTGCATGGCATCGAGGATCAGTTCGCCAGTACCGAGGGTGCAAAACCGATCGTGGTGGATACCTTTTATGCGCGCCTGGCGCAACGCATGATCCATCTGTTTACCACACGCACGCCTTCGGGCATCCTGTATGAAGTGGACATGCGGCTGCGTCCCAACGGCAACTCGGGCATGCTGGTCAGTTCGATGAAGGCCTTCGAGACCTATCAGACCGAGCGTGCCTGGACCTGGGAGCACCAGGCCCTGGTCAGGGCGCGGGTGGTGGCGGGCGACCCGCGGGTCGCCGCCCGGTTCGAGGCGATCCGGCGCGATATCCTTGCGCAACGCCGCGACCCGGAGAAGCTGCGGGCCGAGGTGGTAGAGATGCGTGAAAAGATGCGCAGCAACCTCGATAAAAGCAAGTCGGGTCTGTTCGATCTGAAACAGGGCCGGGGCGGTATCGTAGATATCGAATTTATGGTTCAATACGCGGTCCTGCGGTGGGCGTGTGATTACCCGGATCTGCTCGGTTGGACCGATAATATTCGGCTCTTGGAGACCCTCTCCAGGCTCGGTCTGTTGAGTGGTGACGCAGCGGATCGCATGATGGACGCCTACCGGTCCTTGCGGGCTGTTTATCACCGCAGCGCGCTGCAGGACCAGCCCGGGCTGGTCGACGCGGATCTGTTGCAGGGAGAGCAGACCTTGGTTAGGCAGGTTTGGGATCGGACATTCTTGCCGGCAGGTGACGAGGGAGGCATATAGCCGCCCCAGTAAGGCCCGGGGCTGGAACTGCAAGTCAGGTGGGGAAGCTTGCATTGTCCTGATATATGGTCATACAACGAGAGACACAGCGATGAAGGCGACAATGGCGGACCGTGATGGGGTGATCTGGCTGGATGGCGAGATGGTGCCCTGGCGTGAGGCGAAGACCCATGTGCTAACGCATACCCTGCACTACGGCATGGGGGTCTTCGAGGGGGTACGCGCCTATCATGCGGAACGCGGTACCGCGATTTTCCGTCTGGAAGAGCACACCGATCGGCTGTTCCGCTCCGCCCATATTCTCGGGATAGACATGCCCTTTGCGCGAGATACCCTGAATCAAGCCCAACTGGCGGCGGTACGGGAAAATAAGCTCGATTCCGCCTACATTCGTCCCATGTGCTTTTACGGCTCTGAAGGTATGGGACTGCGTGCAGACAACCTGCAGGTGCACTGCATGGTGGCGGCCTGGGAGTGGGGCGCCTATCTGGGCGCGGAAAATATGCAAAAGGGGATCCGTATTCGGGTCTCCTCCTTCACCCGGCATCATGTCAACATCACCATGTGTCGAGCCAAGGCCAACGGCAACTACATGAACTCCATGTTGGCATTGAAAGAGGCGCTGGACGGTGGATATGACGAGGCGTTGCTGCTGGATGCCGAGGGTTATGTGATGGAGGGCTCGGGTGAGAACATCTTCATCGTGCGCGACGGGGTCATCTACACTCCGGATCTGACTTCCGCGCTCGATGGCATCACCCGCAAGACGGTGATCGAACTGGCCACTGAGCTGGGTCTGCGGGTGGTGGAAAAGCGCATCACCCGGGATGAGGTGTATATTGCCGATGAGGCGTTTTTCACCGGCACCGCAGCGGAGGTTACGCCGATCCGTGAGGTGGACAATCGCCGGATCGGTAGCGGCGCCCGCGGTCCAATCACCGAACGGTTGCAGGGGCTCTATTTCGATCAGGTGCATGGCCGGCGGGAGACTCGTCCCGAGTGGCTGGCCTATGTCTATGCTGCCGGCAAGAGTTGAGCATCAGCTGTCGAGTGGGAAGCCGGCATGAAGGAGTGGAATCCCGCAGCAGTTCGCCATGGAGCCTGCAGGAAAAAAGCCGAGGAACGGCTTGCCAGACCGGTTCTTTTATTCGGAGTTATCGTCTGCGCAAACGTCGGCATTCCCAGGGGCGGATCGGTTTCCGCTGAATTTGCTGGGTAGTCGGCTTGTCGCAGTTGCCTAAAGAGGAGTCTATGTCGCAAACCAATGTCAGAATTCCTGAACAGGAGATCATCAAGGTATCCCGGAACGACCTGCCCCTGAGCTGTCCGCGTGCGGGCGATGCCCTGGCTGCGATGCATCCCAAGGTCTATCTGCCGATCGAGAAGAGCGGCACGGTTACCTGCCCCTATTGCGGCGCCCGGTATCAACTGACCGATTAGTACCCTGTACTCAGTCGTCGAAACGATAGCCCAGGGCTTCGATATCCCGTTTGAAATAGCGGCCCACCAACTCGGCTAGGTCGTCGCGGTAGTAGCTGCGGTAGTCCTGCTTGCGATCCTTGGCCTGACGTTTGTGGGGCAGTTCCCGTTGCCGCACGCCGATCGTTTCGCAGATCTGCCGGAAATCATCGGTCAGGGTCTCATAGCGACCGATGAAGTCGATCTGCAGATTGCCCTGAAGATCGATCAGATAATCGAGTTGCGCCTGGATCGAGGTATCGATGTGGTACTGATAGGGGCGTTCCGGATCCAGCTTCCAGCGCATGAATTGATCGAAATCCTCGATCTGTGCCAGCAGGTGGGGCCGTTCCCGGCGGATATGGTGGTAGGAGCTGACTTGCAGGTCCCAGGGATTGCGCACGATGGCGAATTTGTACAGGCCCTGGAAGAACGCTTCCGGCAGCATCTCCTTGGCCGCGATAATGCGGGCGTGGCGGGGCAACTTACTGCCGAGCCGGTGTCCTGCCAGGTGGCTGAAGCGGGAACACAACAGCATCGGATAATACCAGGGATCCCGCCAGCGCAAGGGTTGCAGCGCCGCCCGGACACTGGTGCCGCCGGTCTTGGCGATATGTACGAACAGAAAGTTGTATTTTATCGATAGCAGCATCAGGCCGGTTCCAGTCCGAGTAGCCTCAAATAGTGGGAAGCGCTGGTTTCCACCGTGTATTCTCGCACGGCCTCACGCAGGCTGTCTCGCTCCGGCGGCTCGTCCAGCACTCGGGCCATGGCGGCGGCCAGCGCCGGCCAGTCTCCCATCGGCACCAGGGGACCGTAACGACCGCCCTGCAGGATCTCCGCGGGGCCGCTCGGACAATCGGTGGCGACCACCGGGGTGCCCAGCGCCATCGCCTCGGTGAGCACGTTGGGTGAGCCTTCCCAGCGGGAGGAGAGTACGAACAGCTGAGCGTGGGCCATGAAGCTGTAGGGGTTGTCGGTGAATCCAGGCAGATCCAGGTCTTGGTCGATTCCCAGTTCCGCCGCGAGGGAGCGCAGGCTGCTAGCCTGGCGACCGTCTCCGAGGATGATCAGACGGCCAAGGTGGGTCTCCCGAAGCCGCGCGAAGGCACGGATCAAAGTCGAAAAATCCTTTTGCCGGGTCAACCTGCCGGCGCCGAGAATGACCGGCAGGTGCGGTTCGGCGAACCAGGGGTGTGGCGGTGGTTGCTGAGCGAGTTCATAGAGTCTGGGCGTCACCACCGGATTGCGCACCACACTGACCCGCGCGGGCTCGATGCCGGAAACTTCCAGCGTATCCTGGCGCACCCCTTCTGAAACCGCGATGATCTGATCGATGTGGGAATAAAGCAGGCGGATCGGCGTGCGTCTCAGCCAGATTTGCAACCCTGAGCGATGCGCCAGGGCGGCGGACAGGTTGGTGCCAAGCCTGACTACGATGCGGGTCTGGACCCTTGCGAGCAGACGAGCGAGTACCGCCAGGCGCCCTGCCCTGTCCTTGGCGACCAGCAGGCGGGGCGCGCGGAACCGGCGCAGATAGCGCACCAGGGGCCAGAGGCTGGTGGTGGTGTGGCGGCTGCCCAGATCGATAATCTGGATGGACGGATGGAGATCGCGCAGATGCCGGCTGCTCGTTCTGATCAAAAGCAGATGGAGTATATGACCCCGCTCGGCAAAGGCATTCAGCAGATTCACAAGCATGCGTTCGACTCCCCCTTCGCCGGAAAAGGAGGCGAGTACGGCAAGATCCGGGCCGGTGGGTCGCATCAGCTAGGCTGCTCCAATCCAGTCGAGAGGATTTTCCCGGGCTGCCGGCCGGCGGCCCGGTTGTTCCAGAAACAGGCGATGCCAGATGGCGAATTGCATCAGGCCGTAGAGTTCCCGGGCGGCACTGCCGCGGTGTTGCTGTTCATCAACCAGCCTCTGTACACCCTGGGGATTGAACCAATCGGTGATCGCACGATCTTTGAGCAACCGTTCACCGAGGATTTCGAGAAAGCGCCCGGAGAGCCATTCGCCGATCGGCACGTGGAAGCCGCGCTTGGCACGGTAGAGATGTTCCGGCGGCAAGTGCTGTTCAGCCCACTGTTTGAGGAACCATTTACCCTGATGGCCATGGAGTTTCAATTCATCCGGCAACGAGAGGCCGAACTCAACCACCTGGTGATCCAGCATCGGTACCCGCGCCTCCAGGCCAAAGGCCATGGTGATGCGGTCCGCTTTGACCAGCAGATTGTCCGGCAGACCGGTGACCAAGTCGGTGTATTGGCGCTTGGTGCAAATCGACCAGTCCGGTCGGGCTGCCTGATAACTGGTTAGAAATACCTTTCGGCTATCCGCAAGGTGCTGCTGCAGCGGGGCCAAAAAGACCTGCCGAGGGCGTCGCCCACGCCACTGACTTCGGGTGCGAAAGCCACCGGTCCCCGGCCGAAGCAGGCCCTTAAGGCGGTCTTCAAAGGTTCGGCGGTAACGCCGATAGCCGGCGAATACCTCGTCGCCCCCCTCGCCGGTAAAGATCACCTTGAGGGATCGCGCGGCATATTCCGAAAGGGCCGCGAGCGGCAGGCAGGCGTAATCTCGCATCAGGTCGTCACAGGACCAGGTGGTGTGTACCAGGCGCTCGAACAGATCGTCAGGGCCCAGTTCGAGACGATGATGCTCGGTGGCAAAGCGCTGCGCCAGCCGGCTGGCCGTATCCAGCTCATCCTCCATCCTGCTGTCACGAAAACCCACCGAGAAGGTCTGGATAGGCTGCCCCTGCCAGCGTTTGAGCATCGCCAGCAGCACTGCCGAGTCGACCCCACCGGAGAGGAACAGGCCATAGGGCACATCCGAACGGATGTGTTCGTTGAATACCTGGGGAAACAGATGGTCGAACTCGTCCTTTGCTTGCGCGAAATCGAGGGCGCGCGGTGCCGCCCGTTGCGGCTCCCAGTATTTGTGGTGGGTGACTCGGAGGGAATTGTCGATGCTCAGATATTCGCCGGGCAGCACCCGCTGGATGCCATGGAAGATGGTCTCGCGTCCGGTAATGAACTGGTTTTGCAGGAATTGCGCCAGGGCCTCCGGGCGTATTTCGGGCAGTTTCGATAATTGGGGTAATAAGGCCTTGATTTCCGATGCGAAGATAAACCGGTCCGGCAACTGAGCATAATACAGCGGTTTGATGCCGAGTCGATCCCTGGCTAACAGCAATTGTTGCGACTTCCTGTCCCAGAGGGCGAAGGCGAACATGCCGTGCAGTTGATCGATGCCCTGCAGGCCCCACTGGCGCAAGCTGTACAGAATGGATTCACAGTCGGAGTGGGTTTGATAGATGGCGCCATCCGCCTCGAGTTCGCAACGCAGTTCCACATGGTTGTAGATCTCGCCGTTTGCCACCAGGATCAACCGCCCGTCCCTGGATTTCAGGGGCTGGTCACCGCCGCTGAGATCGATGATCGAAAGACGGGTATGGGCCAGGCCCACTGGACCGTCATGGTAGATGCCGGCGGCATCGGGGCCGCGATGACTCAGGGCGTCGACAAACCTTTCGAGGGGTTCTCGGGTCGCTGGTTCGCCCCGCAACAGGAGGCCGGCAATTCCACACATGGGCAATCTGGATTCGATGAGGGAAGCTAGGGATGCAAGCCCTATATCATGCCAGTTCCCGGCGGCAGAGTTAAGTGTCAGCCGTTGTCCAGGTAAAGCAATACCGGGCGTGATCTGAGTCGATCCTGCGGTAATTTCGGTTGTCCTGGAAAGGTTGAAGTAGATAGTAGTTAGAGTGATCGCGCTTACTGGCGATTTTTTCCGAATCAAGGGCAGTTAAATTTAGATAATCCTTAAGGAGGAGTATACAATCGAATTAGATGATACCCCTAATCCATATCTCATGTTCCCTGATTACATTAAGTAAAAACCAAGTTTAGAGTCATGATCTATCCTGACAATCCAATAGCAATCCGATTGACGTAGCTCAGGACAACTTAAAGCCCTGCTGGTAAAATACGAGGAAAATAAAAGCGAATTAATCAACAAACGTCAGTGTCAATGGCTCGGCGAGGAGCGGTTTGAAGACATTCTAGGCGGCTTGACGCCGTCATGGAGCTTGCCGTGCAGTACAAATTGAGGCCAGGCAACCCGTACCTGACGAATAACAAAATCCAGCTGGGCTTGATAGCTGATCACCAAATAAAACAATCTATAAAACAAGAAAGGGTTACCGCAGGAGTAATCATGAATAAACTCTATTCACACAGTCTATTCAGCCAGTTGTTGAGTGCGCTTATCCTGCTAATTCTTTGCAGTCCGGCTCAGTCAGACGATGAACTCAACTGCGTGCTCTGCCACAAATACAGGGGTTTGAGCCGAATCGATGAAAGTGGTCAGTTCCGCCTGTTCTATATCAACGAGGAACTCTTCGACAGCGGCCCGCATCGCCGCGTCGAGTGCAAGGATTGTCACAGTGATATCGATCGCATTCCTCACAATCCGGCCAAGAAGGTTGACTGTACTCAGGAGTGCCACATCATAGAGCCATCGGGACAGACCAAGTTTTCGCATCAATCGGTGGCCGATACACTGGCCAAGAGTGCGCATGGCAAGTTGGACGAAAATGGTAATCCCAAGGAGTATCAGCAGGACTATCCGGGTTGCAAGAGTTGCCATGACGAACCCCTGTATCGGCCGTTCTCCATCTTCAAGGGGGAAAAGATTGCCGGGGTGTCGAAGCGGGCGATCAGCCGCTGCGAAAGCTGCCATACCAGCGGGACCTTCGCCGAAGACTTTTACGATCATGTCACCACCCGTCTGCACAAAACCCGTTTTCCGCTGGAGACCATCGAAGTCTGCGCCAAATGCCATGAGGATGAAGGTTTCCGGCAAAGACACAAGCTGGATGATGTCATCACCTCATACAATGAAACCTTTCACGCGAAGCTGCTGCGGTTAGGTTCGGAGCGGATGCCAGACTGCCTCGACTGTCATGTGGTGGAGGGGGAGAATTCCCATCTCATCGAAGCCAAGGATGTCATCACCTCGGCGGTCAATCAGAACAATGTGGCAACGACCTGCAGGACCTCGGAGTGCCATGCAAGCGCCAGTCCCCAGTTGGCCAGTTTCCAGACCCATGTGACTTACGACCGAAAAAAATATCCCATGCAGTTCTACATGCTGATATTTTTCAAGGCATTGATGGCCTTTGTCTTGTATTTCTTCCTGGCGCTTATCTTTCTGGAACTGCTGCGTAGACTGTTTCCACGATTTGCTTTCTTCAAAGAGAAACATGTGGCTGGCTATGATGATGTCATAAGAGAAATAAAAGACGAGAATCGTTCGTCTGATCGGTGAGGAGGAGACTAATGAGAAAAAATTACGAACCGATTATCTACAAAAACGGAGAGCGTTATTTCTTTCGTTTTTCTGCGCATCAACGGGTCCAGCATGTGGTGCTGTTTATCACCATCATCCTGCTGGCGCTGACGGGTTTTCCTCTCAGGCACTCAGAAGAGGCTTGGGCGAAACCTCTGTATGATTTTATGGGAGGGCCGGAGATCGCGCCTTTGATCCATCGAGGTGCAGGCAGCGTGTTGTTGTTGTTATTCGTTTACCATACCATCTATTGGATCTACAAGTATTACAAGAATCATTTGGCCAAACTCAAGGAAAAGAGAGAGCTCAACATCAAAAGCGCGACCAATGCGCTGCTTTCGCTTGAAATGGTGCCAAACAAGAAGGATTGGACCGACATAAAACAGATCTGGAAGTATCTGCTCTATTTTACCAACCGTCCGCCCCGACATGACCGTATGTCATGGCGGGAAAAGTTTGACTACTTTGCACCTTACTGGGGTATACCGATCCTGGGTCCCGCCGGTTTCATCCTGTGGTGGCGGGATGAGTTCTCCCACATCATGCCTGGCTTCGCCATGAACGCCTTCTACATCATGCACAGCGACGAGGCGTTGCTGGCGGTGCTGTTCCTGTTCTTCGTGCATTGGTATAATGTGCACTATGCGCCGGAGAAATTTCCCTCAGCCACCGTATGGATGACGGGGTATCTCAACGAACATGACATGGTTCACGAGCACTATGCAGAATACGTGAAGGTCATGATCGAGAATGGCCTGGAGGACGAAATCAAGCCTCAGAGTTTTGCCGGGGAGAATTACGAATGGTGAAGTTTCTCAAAAACCTGGTATTCAGGGGTTATGTCATCTTTTTGATGGCCTTTACGCTCTGGTATGGCTATTTCATGTACCCGTTGATCTTCGGCTTCGAAGGGAAGGAAGAAGCCGAGGCATCCCTGAAGGAACTTGGCCATGCGGGTACCGACGAAGAACGGTTGTTCGTTAAACTGATCGCCAGTGAGGACAAGACGAAAAAGCTCTATCTTGGGAATCAGGTCATCGAACAACCCTATATTGAAGGCAGGTTCCATCACATCGGCTTCTATGTAGAGGAGGACAAGGCCAGCACCTGTGTGAATTGTCATGGCAATGTGCCCCATAACAAATCCAAGGAGATTCGCAGTTTTCTCAATATGCATGCCTTTTATACCGCCTGCCAGACCTGCCATATTCGCCAAGAAGACAAATCAGAAAAATATACCTTCCGCTGGTATGACACGGGGACAGGGGAGCAGGCGGTCAATCCAAAAGCCTTGGTGAAAATCGAACATAAGTACGCCGAGGGAGATGAGGACTATTATCCGGCCTATGGTAATTACGAGGCAAAAATAGCTCCGGGCACCTTCACGGATAACATATTCAGCTTTACCAAGGGAACGAGTAAGGAGATCGTAGATAGATACCTTAAGGAAGAAAAGCGGCTGAGTACCCAGAAAAAATCTCAAATGATCGAGTTCATTCACAACGGGATCAGCAAGCAGCCTATTGTCTGTACGGATTGCCACAATAATGAAGATCCTTATCTGCCATATGCCGAGTTGGGGTATCCTCCACGTCGAGTGGAAGAACTCACCAACAGTTCGGTGGTAGGCATGATCGAAAAATACAAGGAATTTTTTCTTCCGGCGTTTGTTTCGCCGGTCAGTGCGGTATTCCAAACCGGAGGAGAGGCACCGAATCCAGTCAAGGATTAGGAAGGCTCTCCTTGATTTCTACCGGCCGGGGTTTTCCGGGTACTCGCGCAATCCCGGCCATTGCGCTGGGGGTTCGGCTGCTCCATATGCTGTCATGACCCACTCCATTTTCTGTTGAGCTGGGTTTAACTTCACGGCGCCTCGTGCGAATTTATCGGTTGCGCGATTTCCTTGAGCGCCCTCGTTAAGTCCTGGCTCGTACTGAACGCTTCCTCTTGCCATTATTGTGGGGCATCCTCGCATATCACACCGGTCAGGTAACCATTACCAATATATCCTGGAAATCGCGGTTTACTACTGCGTTTCCGAATTTGCGGCAAAGGCAAAATGCCTTATACGGCAGCATTCGAGTTTGGGTTAATTCATTAATATTACAGAAAAGCTCAGTAATGATTTATTATGTGGGTGATTTTGAAAAAGACAGTCATTCGCAGCTGAGCTGGCTAGCTGATCGCTACCAGTTGATAGATTGATTGGTAGAACATTGCATTAGATAAAGGGTCGCTATGGAAAATACCGTCACATTTGTACTGACGAGTTGTGGCCGTTTTGACCTACTCGAGCGGACCTTGTCGAGTTTCTTTGAATATAATGATGCGCCGATTGCGCGCTATCTCATAGTCGAAGATTCCGCTGACGAAACGATTCACAAGGTTATTGCAAAATTTCCTTACAACATCGAACTCATTATAAACCGACCCAAACTGGGTCAACTCGCATCGATCGATTTGGCCTATTCCACGGTTGTTACGCCGTATATTTTTCATTGCGAAGATGACTGGGAATTCACCCGGTCCGGGTTTATTCAGGAATCGATGTGCTTGTTAGAGGCCTTCGAGGATGTGATCATGGTGGCTCTGCGTAGCCCCGAAGATGCTCCGCCTGAGGCATTGGAACAGCCTGTGGAAAATTGTCATGGGATAAGTTTCCGCCGCATGTCGTCTGCATCCCATCCTGAGTGGTTTGGCATGTCGTTCAATCCGGGGCTTCGCCGATTAAAAGATTATCGACGTGTCGGATCCTATGTGGCGATAGGTGAAGAGAAAAATTTGAGTGTCCATTATAAATCCCTGGGATACCGAATGGTGATGCTGGAAGACGGAGGGGTCTTCCATTTGGGCAACAATAGAACCGTGCGTGATCCGTTTCAGCCCTGGAGGCCCATAACACGTCCCGAAAAATGGCTCAATTCACTACGCAAGCGCCTGAGTAAACTGGGCATCACGCATCGAACTTGAATGTTGCAAGGCACTGATGCAGAGAGAGACACCCTTTTTCACCGTATTCATTCCCACCTATAACCGCGCAGCACTCTTGCCCCGCGCGTTGCTCAGCATTCAACAACAGACCTTCAGAGATTTCGATGTTCTGATCGTGGATGATGGTTCGGATGACCAAACCAGGGAGGTTGTAGACGCATGGAGAGAGACCGTGGATTTTCCCGTTAACTACATTTGGCAGCAAAATTCCGGGAAAATTGCGGCTTATAACCAGGCCCTTTCTTATGTCGATGGCTTTCTTATGGTATTGCTTGATTCCGATGATGAGCTTGCGCCAAGGGCGCTTGAGTTATTTTATCACAATTGGAATAAGATTCCCGTGGATGAGAGAGCACGCTATGCAGGAGTTGAAGGACTCTCGATTGTCATGCCATCCGGAGAAATTGCAGGTGAATTGTTTCCTCAGGATGGAATGACTTCAACATATCCTGAAATGCGGTATAAATTAGGTGTTTCAGGTGATAAGCGTCATGCGCTTCGCACTTCTGTCATGAAGGAATATCCTTTTCCGCTCTTTGCGGGTGAAAAGCATAATCGGGAATCTATTCTCTGGTGCCGGATGGCAAACAAGTATGTTTTTCGTTATTTCAATGAAGTTGTGCAACGAATTTATTACCAACCGGACGGTTTGTCATCTGTAACGTCCTTACGCAGGAAGCAAAGTCCAAAAGGATTTTCCCTGGCCTTCCTGGAAATGATGAATGATCATGCTGATGTCTGTTCTTCCAGACAGTTATATCGGGATGCCGCCAATTATGTCAGATATGCATTGCATGCCGGGACTTCACTCACAGGCCAGTATCAAAAGGTAAGAGACAAGCGACTTTGGTTGCGGGCGCTACCCGGTGGTGTGGCGCATTGGTTTGCCGATATTTGCCTTGCGCAATTTAAAGGTAAGAATTTGACGTGAAAAATCCTCGAAGGATCGCCTGTTTTCTTTCGACATCAGGTCATAGTGGCGTTGATCGGGCTATGCAGAACTTAATTCCTTCCCTGGCGGAACGTGGCTATGAAATTGATTTACTGCATATCAATCGACACGGGCCCTATTTGCTAAACATACCAGAGAGAGTCAATGTGATCGAATTGGGTACGAGTAGTACTTACCCAAGTCTTTTTCCGCTGATTCGCTACCTGCGCAGAGAGCGACCGGCGGTATTGCTTTCGGACAAGGATAGAGTGAACCGAACCGCATTATTGGCGAGATATTTATCCCGGACCAATCCCTATCTTGTATTGAGTTCAGGAACGACTATCTCTATTGATCTTGCCAATCGGGGAGCATTTGAGCGTTGGTTACAGCGAACATCCATGGGAAAGTTATATGCTTATGCCGATCAGGTGATAGTGACATCCAAAGGTGTGGCGGATGATATGGCAACTTATACGGGATTGCAGCGCGATCGCATCAGAGTGGTACCCAGCCCGGTAGTTCCTGATGCAGCATTCAATGATGTCTACACTCGACCCGAAGAAGCATGGTTTCAAGCAAATCAGCCTCCTGTGATTCTGGGGGTAGGTGAATTAGGGATGCGAAAAGACTTTAGCACCTTGATTCGGGCTTTTTCCAGAGTGCGTCAACAAAAAAAATGTCGGCTTGTCATCTTGGGTAAAGGCAAGCAAAGGCAGGAACTTGCAAGTCTTGCGGCATCTCTAGGCGTGGCGGCGGATGTGGGTTTACTTGGATTTAAATCAGATCCTTATAGCTATATGGCATATTCCGCTTGTTTCGCTTTAACCTCCCTATGGGAAGGTTTGGGTTTTGTTATAATCGAAGCGCTTGCGGTGGGGACCCCGGTTGTTTCTGTGGATTGTCCCAGTGGACCAAGTGAAATACTGAAAGCCGGAAAATTCGGCCCGCTGGTGCCGGTCGGAGATGATCTGGCATTGAGTCAAGCGCTTATGAAGACGTTGGACAATCCGCTGCCGCGCGACCTGCTGCAACAAGCGGCACGTCCCTATTCGGTATCCGCAGCAACATCTGCGTATCTTGAAGCATTTGGATTGCCTGCAACTTATATTGGTTAGATCGTTGGTTAAAAATCATATGTTCGAAAATTAGCTGGATAAATTATTGCAAGCCAGCCGCAGAGTGACATGGTTATTCTCAATCACTTGAATCGTCCCAGAAATGCAAATGAATAAAACATATCCTGAAAAATGGGGTCTCCACTTAGCTGTACCCAAAAATGTATTGTAATTTGTTATTTCCCCACGATTTTCCTATACGGTTCCGGAGCTGTGACCACAACTTGTTGAAGTAGGCGGTAGAAAAGCAGACCACGTCTGCGCGAGTTGCGTCGATTAAAGCGGAACGTATATTCATCCAGATAGGCCTGCAAATGTGCACCATGGATGGAACCCTGATGGGTTCCCAGAAGCCAGCGCTTGAGCAAGCTGGCAACAAGATGGACTGCCGGCATCGATATGTGCGCCGGGTCGTCGCTGCTCGACAGATTGAGTCTATGATGCTGATATCCTTTCGAGGGTAGAGAGTCGTAGGCATTGTATGCGTCTGTTCGGATAAGCGAGCCTGCTTCAACAACGTCGCAAATAAAGGGAATGATGCTGGCTGCAGTAACATCAGGTACGTGACGCATTCGGACTCGGCCAAATCCTTTCGGTTCATGAAGCTCGATGGCAATAACCACGATAAATTTCTTTTCCGCTCCACGGCCTCGTTTACCTCCTTTGCTGGGACCTCCGACATATGTTTCATCAACCTCGACTTCTCCAACCAGCTTCGTGCGATTTGGTCGAACCATTGCCTTTCGGAATTTGTGCAGCATTGTCCAGGCTGTCTGCTGACTGCCCAATCCCAGTACGCGTTGAAGACCCAGTGCGCTGACCCCCAGTTTCTGGTTGGTGATGTACCAGGCAGCGGCAAACCACAATTGGAGGGGAGTTCTTGTTTTATCCAGTATCGTTCCCGCAGTAACCGATGTTCTACGATTACACTTCTGGCATTTCCATAAGTGATCAGAAGTCCGCCACGCTTTGTTGTGCCCACATGTTGGGCAGACGAAGCCGTCTGGCCAACGCAGCCGTTCTAGATATCTTGTACAGGCAGATTCATCAGGAAACCATTCCTGGAACTCTTGCCAACTTCCTGGGTAGTCTTTGCCTGCACGCAAATCGATCTCGTATGGACCCTCCATAATGGGTTGAGTATAGTACAGCTAAGTGGAGACCCCATTAATCGTAATACTCCGGCAGAAACAAGTCGTGAGTCCACCATTCGCTGTGCTGATCTGAGTCAATTACGGCTGGATGCCGCTTTGTCGCGGGTTATATCAGTTGCCAACAGCCGCTTGCAGTAGCAATTCGCCATGGACAGGATTAGGAACCTGACGTGGGTTTCGCTCATAAGCCCGGATCTGATCAATCGGCACGGAGACCAGCAAGGCTGATGATTGATTATCCAGATCCCGTTTTTCTATACCCAGTATTTCATCATTTGATCCAGGAGTATCTTCTGCCACTACAGATTGAAAACTTGTCACAATTACTCTCCTCGAAGATAGAGATAGAGCTTTATAGAAATCTGACCCAATAGATGCTTTATTCGGTCGAGATCACTTGTTGTCGATTCTGGAGACAGGGTTTTAATAGATGTGCAGTAGGATCACTGCCCTGTGGCAGTTCATCAGGATCTTGATCATGATTGCGGCAATCCTTCGTGCTTCGAAAAAGAACTTTCTCCCGACCTGCCGCCTCGCGCCAACCAAGGCAATGGTAAATGGCTCTTTTTGTCGAGACATAGCCATGCGCAAACCATTAGGTGTGCGGGTGTAGCTACAACATGATGTAATAATTCTACCGATTTATCAATTGGCATGATACACTTTCTCGAAATTACCTTAAGAAAGTGTACGCAAATGACTGCCAAAATTACCTCTTGCACAGAGGCTACCCTGGTTATCGAAATAACGCTCCCGTTCACACGCTCCATGCTGGAGGGAGAGGGACACATTGAGCAAGCCCTGAACGAAGCGATTACCTTGGCCACCGGTGAGCTCTTAAAGTGCTTTGATACCGACGGCAGCCCCATCCAAATGGGCAGCACCAAACTGACGAGCAAAGGGCAGGTGGAAAAACCTTACCAGACCCCCTACGGTGAGACGCGGGTCAAACGCCATGTCTACCAAAGCCCCCAGGGTGGGGCGACCTTTTGTCCCTTGGAACGCGATGCCCGGATCATTCAAGGGGCGACCCCGAAACTGGCGAAGTTGCTGTCGCATAAATACTCGAAGCTCAGCGTCGATGAGGTGATAACGGATCTGCAAAGCAACCACGGCCGGGCGCTGTCGCGCGGTTATATCCAGAAGGTCTCAGAGACGGTGGGTGCGCTGGCGCAAGCAAAAGAAGAACAGTGGCACTATGCGACACCGCCCCTGGACTCACCGGTGGCCACGGTCAGTATCCCCCGGTGTCAGGATAGATGTCGCCTCTCCTTGAGAGCCTTTGTTTGAGTTGGGGGCATCACTGGATGGGAGGTTATGGTTCCGCTGGTGTCTCACGGGAAGGAGCCCGTAGGGCGACTGGACGTGAGACACCAGCGGGCGCGGAGCGATTGGCCGACCTTCCTCAGTTGCCACTGAGAATGAGATCCATGAGAGAGTACTCAGAAGAGTTTAAATCCAGCATCATTGCCAAGATGTTGCCGCCCAACAACGTGGGTGTTCCACACTTGGCCCGAGACAGGGGATCCCGAAAGACACGCTGTATACCTGGCGCATCAAGCATCGACGTCCCAGGTGATGTCCCCGGCCACCACAGGTACCCTCCGGTGAACTGAGCAGCGAAGAGAAGTTCGCTGTGGTGATCGAGAGCGCCAGTCTCAACGAGGTCGAGCTGAGTGAGTATTGCCGGCGCAAGGGGCTGTATCCCGAGCAGATCCAGGCATGGCGCAAGACCTGCCTGCAGGCCAATGCCCCGGCGGCACCCAAGGTCGATCTGACCCAGATCAGAGCGCAGGCCAAACAGATCAAGCAGTTGGAGACTGAGCTGAGACGCAAAGACAAAGCCTTGGCGGAGACGGCAGCCATCTTGGTACTCCAAAAAAAAGTCCAGGCCATCTGGGGGGAGCCCGAGGACGAAAAATCGAGCTATGGGAGCGACAAGAAGTGACGGTCTGCATCGATGAGGCCTGTGTAGCCGGTGCCCGGGTGACAGAGGCCTGTCGCGTGGTGGCCATTTCACCGCGCACACTGCAACGCTGGCGCGAGGAAGGTGAGGTGAAGGCTGATGGCCGCCAGCAGGCTGGCCAACAACGAGAGCCCGCCAATAAGCTCTCTGAGGCCGAGCGCAGGCAGATCCTGGCGCTTGCTAATGAGCCGGAATTTGCTCACATGCCTCCGAGCCAGATCGTCCCGATACTGGCTGATCGTGGTCGTTACATCGCCTCGGAATCCAGCTTTTACCGGGTGCTGCGAGAGGCTGATCAGCTGGCCCACCGCGGCAAGGCCAAGGCGCCCAGGCATCATCGCCCGACACCGCTGCAGGCCAGCGCGGCGAACCAGCTGTGGAGTTGGGATATCACCTATTTGGCCACGACGGTCAAGGGTATGTTCTTCTATCTCTACCTGATCATGGATGTCTACAGCCGCAAGATCGTGGGGTGGGAGAGTCTACGACACCGAGTCTGCGGATCATGCCGCTTCGGTATTCCACAAGACCCATCTGCGTGAGGGGGTTGGCGCGGAATCCCTGGTACTGCATTCGGACAACGGTTCGCCAATGAAAGGTGCCACCATGCTGGCTACGCTACAGCGACTTGGCGTCATGCCATCCTTCAGCCGACCCTCTGTCAGCAACGACAACCCCTACTCCGAGGCCCTGTTCAAAACATTGAAGTATCACCCTGGCTTTCCCGACAAGCCCTTCGGTAGCCTCGCAGGAGGCGCGTGAATGGGTTGCTGGCTTCCAGCATTGGTACAACGAGGTTCATCGCCACAGCGCCCTGAAGTTCGTCACGCCAGGCTCAGCGTCACTGCGGTGAGGATAGCGTTATCCTGGCGCAACGGAACGACCTCTACGAGGCAGCCAAAGCACGAAGACCTGATCGTTGGTCTCGATCCTCTCGGAACTGGCAGCCTGAAGAAATCGTCTTCCTGAACCCGAATAAATCAACCCAGGAGGAGTTCAAAGACAAAGCTAAAGCAGCCTAAAAAATGCGACATCTTCCTTGACAACTA
>CAVQUR010000013.1:0-193888 GCA_963716875.1 uncultured Gammaproteobacteria bacterium | reverse complement strand
ATCACCGGGGCTTGAATGGCGGCCAGCATCGACAGGATCAGATTCAGGAAAATGAACGGATAGGGATCGAACACATCCCGGTTCGGCAGCAGCCAGCTGTTCACGAGCACCCAGGCGGCAAGGATGACGGCGAAGATGATGATGAAGGTCCAAGAGCCGCCGAATGCGGCGACCTGATCCGCCAGGTGCTGCCCGAACGTCAGCTTTTCGTGAAACCGCTCATTCACGTTTTGTGAAATGACGATCCGCTTCGCCATGCGCCGCAACACGCGCTGTTCCCGTTCGGGCAAGTCGTCATAGCCGGTTCTCAGGAGCTTTTCGGCGAGTTCTTTTACATTGCGATCCATAAATTTCACCCCTGCTTTTTTCTGAAGGTTTGCTGAGAGGCAAGGCGCGGAACGAGTCTAGACATTCGCCAGTTCAACCCGACAGATAAGGCGAAACGGTGTCACTCATCAATATGACATGCGATGCGCCTTGCAGCGCTCTCAACCAGAGTATCAGGTAGGGACTAATTCGAAATTCAGTTTGCCTTGGCGGCAAACCCGAGCATCAACAGTGCCAGACCGTCAAATAAAAGACTGATACCAATAAACAGCCCGATCAGCCAGGCAGCGGTAAACGGCCAGCCCAGGATAAACACGAGCGCAAGCACGAGGGATAAGAGTCCATTGAACATCAACCAACCCCAACCACGCCGAGGCCGCATTTCCCACGCGGATCCAACGCCGGCAAAACCGTCAAGCAGGAAATAGACAGCCAGCATCAACCCGAGCGCCGCCGTGCCGGCGATGGGGTGTATGAGAATGAGCAAGCCAACTACGATCAAGGCAAACGGTTTGAGCCACACTACCCAGCGATCGCGGAAGCCATACCAGGTGATGTAAGCAGCCATACCGCCGGCGATGGCATCAGCCAACCAACAAAAAAGGCGGCAGCCATCGACATGACCTGCGGCAACGCAATACCTGTTATCCCCGCCAGTAACAGGACAATACTGGTTATGATTACGGTCTTGCGCGACCGTTTGTCCATAAATACTTCCAGTGAACTCTGCATAGCTGAAACCTTCGTTGTGATGAGACGTTTTTCTCTACCGACAAAGTCATTGACACTTGATCTCATAGAGAGCTGGACCCTGCCAGTAGGACTGGGATGTGGGTAGTTTAAGTGTCTTCCGCGAAGATTATAAGGCGTAAGTCAGCGTTTTCTGAATCATCATCGACAGAATTTTCCGGTGGAAGTCATGCAGCGGCAGATCTTTCGTCCGGCCTGGTTGCACTCTACCCAATCAACGCGCGCAAGGCATTCGCGACTTGTCCTGACGAGAAACCCGACATATCCAGTTTATAACCGGTTACCATTGATGTTGCTCAGGTATGGTAGGATACTGATGCCAAGCAGCTGTGCGCTGGCAGCAGATTGCTGGAACCGGATTGCGCTCACCGACACCGCAACGCTAGAGACGAGACCTTCACCGGCGCCATCAATCCGAAGGTCGACACAAGGCGCGAAGAAGACCTGACGACGAGCGGGGCAAAATCCTCACCACCCGTCTCGCCTGCAGCAGGACTGATGGCGCAGCAGGTGTTCGTCACGACCGGCGAGACCCGCGGTGATCAGGTCGCGATCCTGCAGGGTCTGGAGGTCGGCCAGGAGGTTGTGACCAGCGGCCAGCTCAAGCTGAAAAACGGCACGCCGGTGGTGGTCGACAACACGGTGCAACCGGCGGGGACAGCCCCGAAGCCAACCCCCAGGAGCATTCGGATCCGCCGTGATGAATTTCACCGATATCTTTATCCATCGTCCAGTGCTGGCCACGGTGGTGAGCCTGCTGATCGTGGTGCTGGGCTTGCGCTCCCTGTTCAGCCTGCCGGTCAACCAGTACCCGCAAACTCAGAATGCGGTCGTCACGGTGTCGACCAGCTACTTCGGTGCGGATGCCCAGACCATGGCCGGCTTCATCACGCAGGCGCTTGAATCGGCCATCGCGCAGGCGCAGGGCATCGATTACCTCGCTTCGTCGAGCAGCATTGGAATATCCACGATCACGGCCACGCTGCGCCTCAACTACGACGCGAACCTGGCACTGACCGAGATCAGCACCCAGGTGAACTCGGTGAAGAACCAACTGCCGGCGCAGCCGCAGAACCCGGTGCTGAGCGTCGCGATCGGCCAGACCACCGATGCGATGTACCTGGGTTTTTACAGCGACACGCTGCCGATCAATAACGTCACGGATTATCTGGCGCGGGTGGTCAAACCCAAGCTCGATTCGGTTGCCGGGGTACAGACCGCCGAACTGCTGGCGCGCGCCAGTTCGCGTTACGCGCCTGGCTCGATACCAACCGACTGGCCGCGTCGGTGCGAGCAAAGGCCAGATGGTAACGATTCCACTCACCGCCGGCACCGACCTGCATTCGGTGGAGGAATTTAAACAACTGGTCATCCAGCGCAGCGGCGATTCGATCGTGCGCCTGGAGGACGTGGTCAACGTGGTGCTGGGCTCGGAGAACTACGACTTCAACGTGGCGTTTGGCGGCATACGCTCGGTGTTCGTCGGCATCAAAGTCGCGCCGGATGCGAACATCCTCGCAGGTAGCGCGTGCGTAACGCGTTTCCGGAGATCCGCGACCAGTTGCCGACCGGCCTGGTTGGCAAGATCGTCCATGACTCGACCGAGTACATCAACACCTCGATCTATGAGGTGGTCAAGACCTTGGTCGAAGCGCTGCTGATCGTCTCGGTGGTCATCTTCCTGTTCCTCGGCAGCGCGCGCGGTGGCGATTCCGCTGATCGCGATGCCGCTGTCGTTGATCGGCACCTTCTTCATAATGCTCATGCTCGGCTATTCCATCAACCTGCTGACCCTGCTCGCGCTGGTGCTCGCCATCGGGCTGGTGATCGATGATGCGATCATAGTGGCCGAGAACGTCGACCGCCACATGAAAGAAGAAGGTAAATCGCCAATGCAGCCCGCCCTGCTTGCCGCACGTGAACTCGGCAGTCCGATCCTTGCGATGACGGTCGTGCTGATCCCCTTCTATGTGCCGACTGGTTTTCAGGGCGGGCTCACGGGAGCGCTGTTCGTAGAGTTCGCCTTCGCACTCGCCGGCGCTGTCGCTGTTTCGGGGATCGTCGCGCTGACCCTGTCGCCGATGATGTGCTCGCGATTTTTCAAACCATCCCAGGATACGGGAAGATTTGTCCAGGCCATCGATAGAATTTTTACCCGGACGCGTCTCGCTTATACGCGGTTGCTACATCGTCTGCTCGCGACTATCCGGTGCTGATTGTGATGGGGGTGATCCTGCTCGGCCTGCTGGTCGTGATGTTCAACATGGCAAAGTTCGAACTCGCACCGGAAGAAGATCAGGGCCTCGTGCTCTCGCTGGTCACGGGTCCGCCGACCGCGACTTCGGAGCAGATGCAGACTTATGCCGAGCAGGTGTTCAAGGTCGCGCAAGCGATGCCCGAGTACAGCCAGATGTTTCAGATTACCGGGGTGCCGACCGTCAACGCCGGTATCGGCGGGGTGTTGTTCAAACCCTGGGACCAGCGCACGCGCAGCGCCGCGGAGATTCAGCAGGACCTGCAGGCGCGCTGGAACAAGATCGCCGGCGCACGCGTCGCCGCCTTCCAGTTTCCACCCCTGCCCGGTGCATCGGGCCTG
Source organism: uncultured Gammaproteobacteria bacterium (assembly GCA_963716875.1). Classification (GTDB taxonomy): domain Bacteria; phylum Pseudomonadota; class Gammaproteobacteria; order Chromatiales; family Chromatiaceae; genus JASJBU01. The sequence goes on along the minus strand of CAVQUR010000013.1, from coordinate 190,215 downwards.
CCGCTGCAGTTCGTGATCACCACCACCGAGCCGTTCGAAAATCTCAACACCGTGGTGCAGCAGATCCTCGACAAGGCGCGCGTCTCGGGCAAGTTCTACTTCGTCGATGCAGACCTAAAGATCGACCGACCGCAGGCCACCGTGGTGGTGAACCGGGACGAGATCGCCGCCCTCGGCATGACCCAGCAGGACGTCGGCTACGCCCTGGGCGCGGCGCTGGGCGGCGGTTATGTCAACTACTTCTCGATCGCCGGACGCTCCTACAAGGTGATTCCGCAGGTGCAGCAGGTCGACCGGCTCAATCCGTCGGACCTGCTTAATTTCTACATCAAGACACCGGGCGGCCAGATGATACCGGCCAAAACGGTGGCCAGTATCCGCTACGACGTGGTGCCTGAATCGATCGCGCACTTCCAGCAGCTCAATGCGGCAACGATCTCCGGTGTGCCTGGGGTTTCGCAGGACGAGGCGCTCACCTTCCTGCGCGACACCCTCGAACAAGTGGCGTCAAGCGGTTATATAGTGGACTACGCCGGCGCGTCACGCCAGTTCATGCAGGAATCGGGCGGTTTTCTAGCCACCATGATGTTTGCGGTGATCATCGTGTTTCTGGCGCTGGCGGCGCAGTTCGAGAGTTTTCGCGACCCGGTCATCATCCTCGTGACGGTGCCGCTGGCGCTGTTCGGCGCGATGATCTTCATCTTTCTCGGCTTCACCTCGATGAACATCTACACTGAGGTCGGTCTGGTAACCTTGATGGGCCTGATCAGCAAACACGGCATCCTGATCGTCCAGTTCGCCAACCAGGCGCGCCTGGCCGGCAAGTCCAAGCGCGAGGCGATCGAGGCGGCGGCGGCAGTGCGCCTGCGTCCGATCCTGATGACCACCGCTGCCATGGTGTTCGGCGTCGTGCCGCTGGTGATCGCCTCGGGCGCCGGCGCGGCAGGCCGTTACGCCATGGGCCTGGTGATCTTCACCGGGATGTCGATCGGCACCCTGTTCACACTTTTCGTGGTGCCGGCGATGTATCTGTTGCTGGCCGGAGAGCACCGTGCCGCGCCCGCTCTGACCCCAGATACATAACCTTGATTTTATCGAAATTACACCCAATCCATTGCGTTTCTCCACCGCGACCGGTTCGGTGACTCTTGCAGGAGCGGTTGGCTATGGGCCTGCATTACCCTCATACCGCTTCGCGAATCCGCCGCCGACTGACACTTTCACCGTCCGTCGAGCTCAGCGTCCAGAACGACAGGGATGACAGGATGGTCATGCCGCCCAGGGTCAGGAAGGTGTGGTGCAACGCGCTCATCACAGCCAGCTGATCGGTTTGCGGCAGATCACCGAGAAACCACCGGTAATCAGTGACCCGCAGACCAGTCCGAAGCTCAGCGAAATCTGCTGGAAGGGGGTGTAGCTACAATATGATGTAGTGGCTCAACATGCAGCGCCATACTGATTGATTTTTCCCCAAAACTGTTCCCAACGATTAGACCGCTCCAGGGTTCGCAGACTCAGGATGATGGAGGCACCTTTCTCATTCCACTTCATACCCGATTGGCATAAGCGTTGTTTGACAATCATTTTACAAGCCGCTTCGGTAACACCCGAGCCTATCGGCAAGGCCTGCTTAACCAGTGAATAATACCGCATTCTGGCTTTCTGATGAGTGAAATAGGTAACAGCCTTTTGGAGCTTCTCACGGTTGCTTGTGGATAATTTCCCCACTAACTTTTCTTCGAGCTCTTTCAGTATCCGTCCCGCCGCCCCCTTGAGATGCTTGAGTTTGTGGCACCGTTCGTCCAACCACTGCTTTTTGCGGGCAGCATCGCGCTTGCCCGGGAACAGCGCCTCACCGGCTTGCGCCAGATATTCGGTCGCATGCCAGAAATCGGTCACCTGGATCGAGGTATGTTGGTTCAAAAATGACCCGTTATCCGTCGCACCATCCGCCAAGCCGATATACCGGGCGTCGGGATAGAGTTGCTTGGTGTGGGCGATTTCCTGGCGCAGGCGCTCCAGAAAACTGGCCTTGCCGTATTCGGGGGTGGCGCCGATATAGGTCGTATGCAATCGCTCACCGGCACTGTCATAGAGCGCCACGGTGCCCACCATGGCGATGCGGTAGCCTTGTTCTCGGAGGTAGATCGTGGTGCCGTCCAGGCCGATACTGACCGTGGCCACCGGTGAGTCCAGGGGCGGTGTCGCATAGTGCCACTGTTCTTCTTTTGCTTGCGCCAGCGCACCCACCGTCTCTGAGACCTTCTGGATATAACCGCGCGACAGCGCCCGGCCATGGTTGCTTTGCAGATCCGTTTTCACCTCATCGACGCTGAGCTTCGAGTATTTATGCGACAGCAACTTCGCCAGTTTCGGGGTCGCCCCTTGAATGATCCGGGCATCGCGTTCCAAGGGACAAAAGGTCGCCCCACCCTGGGGGCTTTGGTAGACATGGCGTTTGACCCGCGTCTCACCGTAGGGGGTCTGGTAAGGTTTTTCCACCTGCCCTTTGCTCGTCAGTTTGGTGCTGCCCATTTGGATGGGGCTGCCGTCGGTATCAAAGCACTTTAAGAGCTCACCGGTGGCCAAGGTACCCGCTTCGTTCAGGGCTTGCTCAATGTGTCCCTCTCCCTCCAGCATGGAGCGTGTGAACGGGAGCGTTATTTCGATAACCAGGGTATCCTCTGTGCAAGAGGTAATTTTGGCAGTCATTTGCGTACACTTTCTTAAGGTAATTTCGAGAAAGTGTATCATGCCAATTGATAAATCGGTAGAATTATTACATCATGTTGTAGCTACACCCCTCCAGATCTTCCAGCGCTGCCAGGGCCAACTCCAGCTCGGCGGGTTGTAGCGCCTTTAGCACCTGCTCGGAGATGGCAGTATCAAGCAGATCGCTACGCACGGAGAGGCAATCGCGGGTGGCCAGGCCTTCGCGGCGGCGCCAGTTACACAGATAGCTGGGATACAGCCCGCCATTGCCTCGGTAGCGTACCGACAGCCGACGACCACATTAACTCGAAGTCGCAAGCGAGGAAGGCTGTGGCTTTGCGGCCAAACGCAGACATCAGCTAGCGTCTAATTGCTGCTATGAGAATTTCGCGTAGTCGATGACTGCTAGAAGCGATCATATGGGTGGAGGATTGCAGCAGTGAGGCTGCTTATGGCTAGAAAGAGGCAACCAGGGGAGTGAATACCGGGAATACGGGTTCAAAGGTCGTTGATCACCCTATACCGGTCTTCTTGAAAACCACTCTGATAGGGTGTAGCTACGACATGATGTAATAATTCTACCGATTTATCAATTGGCATGATACACTTTCTCGAAATTACCTTAAGAAAGTGTACGCAAATGACTGCCAAAATTACCTCTTGCACAGAGGATACCCTGGTTATCGAAATAACGCTCCCGTTCACACGCTCCATGCTGGAGGGAGAGGGACACATTGAGCAAGCCCTGAACGAAGCGGGTACCTTGGCCACCGGTGAGCTCTTAAAGTGCTTTGATACCGACGGCAGTCCCATCCAAATGGGCAGCACCAAACTGACGAGCAAAGGGCAGGTGGAAAAACCTTACCAGACCCCCTACGGTGAGACGCGGGTCAAACGCCATGTCTACCAAAGCCCCCAGGGTGGGGCGACCTTTTGTCCCTTGGAACGCGATGCCCGGATCATTCAAGGGGCGACCCCGAAACTGGCGAAGTTGCTGTCGCATAAATACTCGAAGCTCAGCGTCGATGAGGTGAAAACGGATCTGCAAAGCAACCACGGCCGGGCGCTGTCGCGCGGTTATATCCAGAAGGTCTCAGAGACGGTGGGTGCGCTGGCGCAAGCAAAAGAAGAACAGTGGCACTATGCGACACCGCCCCTGGACTCACCGGTGGCCACGGTCAGTATCGGCCTGGACGGCACCACGATCTACCTCCGAGAACAAGGCTACCGCATCGCCATGGTGGGCACCGTGGCGCTCTATGACAGTGCCGGTGAGCGATTGCATACGACCTATATCGGCGCCACCCCCGAATACGGCAAGGCCAGTTTTCTGGAGCGCCTGCGCCAGGAAATCGCCCACACCAAGCAACTCTATCCCGACGCCCGGTATATCGGCTTGGCGGATGGTGCGACGGATAACGGGTCATTTTTGAACCAACATACCTCGATCCAGGTGACCGATTTCTGGCATGCGACCGAATATCTGGCGCAAGCCGGTGAGGCGCTGTTCCCGGGCAAGCGCGATGCTGCCCGCAAAAAGCAGTGGTTGGACGAACGGTGCCACAAACTCAAGCATCTCAAGGGGGCGGCGGGACGGATACTGAAAGAGCTCGAAGAAAAGTTAGTGGGGAAATGATCCACAAGCAACCGTGAGAAGCTCCAAAAGGCTGTTACCTATTTCACTCATCAGAAAGCCAGAATGCGGTATTATTCACTGGTTAAGCAGGCCTTGCCGATAGGCTCGGGTGTTACCGAAGCGGCTTGTAAAATGATTGTCAAACAACGCTTATGCCAATCGGGTATGAAGTGGAATGAGAAAGGTGCCTCCATCATCCTGAGTCTGCGAACCCTGGAGCGGTCTAATCGTTGGGAACAGTTTTGGGGAAAAATCAATCAGTATGGCGCTGCATGTTGAGCCACTACATCATATTGTAGCTACACCCCACTCATCAGAAAGCCAGAATGCGGTATTATTCACTGGTTAAGCAGGCCTTGCCGATAGGCTCGGGTGTTACCGAAGCGGCTTGTAAAATGATTGTCAAACAACGCTTATGCCAATCGGGTATGAAGTGGAATGAGAAAGGTGCCTCCATCATCCTGAGCCTGCGAACCCTGGAGCGGTCTAATCGTTGGGAACAGTTTTGGGGAAAAATCAATCAGTATGGTGCTGCTTGCTGAGTCTATATATCATGTTGTAGCTACACCCCTCTGATAGATAGGAACCGACCCAAATCGGCGCCAGATGGATGGAAGGCAAGTTGCTCAGATTTATATATGCTGGCAAGCAAATTGGCCCAGTGATAAAGAGCAGGCATGCACCAAACACTTTTTAAATCTTTAAGCAATCTGTCAAGGTAAACGCTCAATACCAACTGTTTTTATCCTTGACTATTGTCAGTAAAAGGCTGTCCAGTAAAGGAAATATTCAAATATAATTTTAAGTGGGTAGTCGGTTAGCTCCTCCACCCCCAACATATTGTGTTGTCACCAATCATAGCCATGAGTGACGTTAGCTTCGGTAATAGGTCCAGTCGCAATCATTTGTTCAATAAGTCGGCGAAAAACAAGACCACAGCTATGCGAAGTACGCCGATTAAAACGAAAAGTAAACTCCTCCAAGTAGGACTGCAAGTGCTCTTCGGATACGAAACCTTGGTGGGTACCGAGAATCCATCGCTTCAACAGACTTGCAATTCGGTGGACACCCGGCATAGCGACGTGTGCCGGGTCGCCCGATGAGGAGAGTACAAACTTCGAGTGTGTGTATCCGCATTTGGATAACTGGTTGTAACCTTTCCAACCGTCTGTGAGCACTGTTGATCCAGGAGCGACCATGTCGCATACAAATGGACGCAGACTGGAGTCTGAAGCGTCAGGAATGTAGCGCATCCGCACCCGTCCGAATCCTTTTGGTTGCTTTACCTCCACGGCGATAGCTACGATGCATTTCTTGGCGCCACGGCCACGTTTTCCGCCATGTTCGATACCTCCGACGAGCGCTTCATCAATCTCAACATCACCAGACAGCTGTTCGCGTTCAGATCGCACCATCGCTATCTGTATCTTTGCAGGATTGTCCAGGCCACTCGATACCTCGTACCCAACGTACACTCAAGGGTCTTAGCTGAAAAGCCGTTTTTTGCAGTGGTCACATGCCAAACCGCTTCGAACCATGTCGTTAAAGGGGTTCGCGTATTCTCAAGAATCGTTCCGGCGGTAATCGTTGTCTGATGGCGACAGGATGTGCACACTAAACGACCTCGTGTTTGTTTCCAAGGCTCCCCTATAACCCCACATACAGGGCATTGGAATCCATTCGGCCAGCGCAATTTCTCTAAGTATGCGACACACGCAGTTTCATCATGAAACCAATCAACGAATTCACGATAGGTGTTCGGATAATCCCGCCCAGCAATCAACACTGGCTGTGTCGGCGTTTTGTGCTTGGAAAGCTCCACCACAATATGTTGTGTCAAGAGGAGCTAACCGTCCACCCCCATTAATTTTAATAAGAGGATTATTTTGTTGAGTTTACTTCACCGCCATTACTGCGTCACAAACCAGAAGTGTAGGTGAGGACGCAGTAAAGTGCGCAATGTTGATCGTGAGGCATTCACTAAAGAAAAAAATGGAGGGATTGTTATGAGACAGATATTCTCTATCGCAGTCACATCCCTGATCGCGTTATTATTTCTACAAATTCCACCCCGTAGCATAGCCGAATCAGTGGGATATGAAGGCACGGCGACATTATGTTTTATCAGTGCCAACCCTCCAGAAATCAAGTTCAAAGACCCTGATCCTGAAAATCCTACCGTCACGCTCGTTTATGGCGTGGTGAGTTTGTATCTAGTAGAAACAGACCATCCCTTGGTCAACGGATGGGAAGTGCTAAATCTCGATTGGAAGATCACTCCCAAGTGGACCTTTCTGACCGGTGTACGTGTTTTTACACCCGATGATTATTTAGGGATGGAGAGTTTTCTAACCGAGGATATGAAAATCAAGACGAAGGACCTTTCGACCTTTCCTGGTGTTTGGCTTGGTACCGGTGAGCTAGAAGGAATAAGCGTGGATTATGAATTGGTGTTGCAGACCGAACCCACACCGGAGTGCCCAAATGTTACGCCGCCGCAATGTGAGGAAATAGGTGGATGCATTCCTGCAGTGCCCCCCTATGCGGATCCCATCGTCTATGACATGTCCGGTTTCGTGACAGAGACTGAATGATGCATTGATCTCATAGAGGACAGATTCATATTTGAATTGAGACCCAGTCAATGGGGGGGGTTTCTTATGCTCGAGAATCGCTAGGAATAGGCTATCAAAAGTGGATTGTCAGGGGTGCTCGTCTAGGTTACTGATCACCCTGGTGCAGACATCCATTGCTTTCATTGCAAACCAGGCTTACTGGATTTCCAGCAACTCCCAGCGCTCGGTCCTTGGTTGGCGTACCGTGTAGTGAAGGTAGTAGGTTTTACCCTCTTCGACTTCGATATCCCTGGGCATGATGTCGGTACCGTCATACCAGACCATTGCCAGGCGCATCCTGCCCGGGTTTCTATCCCAGACGATGGTTTCACCCGAACCCACTTTTCCCATCACCTGTATGTTTCGTGAAATGTAGCGGTTGTCGATCAGGTAGGGCGATTTGGCGCAGGGTGATTCAGGTTGCGGTATTGGTGGGGTGAAAACGATAGTGGTTTCCACTTCATCACTTCTGAAACCCAGGATGCCGTTCTCGGGGGCATCGAAATAGCCCAGCACTCCCAGGTTGAGGACATTCTTGAAGGTCACATCCCCGATAATATCGGTTTTCCCTTTTACGGTGACCGGTTCGAACTGCTCTTTTCGCAGCTTTTCCATCAGGGAGATGATCTTTTCATTGTTGTAGTAGTTGAAGAACAACCCACTGATGGCATCGGGGGGAAGCGTCAGTTCCTGGTCTTCGTCACTGAGCAGCCTGATCAGTCGATTGGCAAGATCGAACTGCTCGGTGAGTGATTTGCCGTCCTGAACTGCCTCGATGGATGTGTAGCCGCTTAAGCCGACCACTATACCCCTGTCCCAGACCAGTCCCACGTCCCCTCGGTAGAAACCAAGCCAGTAGTCGTCGTTACATCGACTCTTTCCATCGCCACAGTAAATCGACTTGATTGAACCAGGATTTCGCCAGTAAAAATCATTAATGATGTCTTGCCCGGTAGCATGCAGGACCTGGTTCGGTCGAATAAAGTCCCTGGACCAGCAGGCACGGTAGGAGATCATGGCGTTGGGTTCGATTTTGTCACCGATGTCCACCAGATCCAGGTCCCATCGTGCACCGGCTAGTTGTGATTCCCGGGTGAATACGATCCGCGCCATCCCGTTGCTGACCTGAGGCACGTTCCCTGGCAGGTGAAACTGAGTTCTGACCGAACAGCCAGCCAGCAAACCGAGAATAAGCAAGGGATAAATGACAAGCGAGTCTTTGATCTCGTGATGCGTTTTGGGACATCCAAGTCCCCAAAACGCACTCGATCTTCGACAACCTGTTAGTGCCCCGGCCGCCCTGCGTACGTGCCGCTTCGCCACGCCATTGCTTCGCTCGGCGCTGGCTACGCAGCACTCCCGCAAATGGCTGGACGTCGTGTTCGGATGCTCGCTTTGCTTCCCCTCTGGCGCTGTGCGCACGACGGGTAATCAGTCTCGCCTCACGACTCCCGGGGACTAACCGCCTTCGCTGCGCTCTCCATGGCGGTCAGCGGCAGCCTGTATTTTTCCTGTAGCATCACGCTTTTCCCTCTCTTTCACAGCTATGGGTGGGAGACTTTCCAATAACGGCGTCCCGTGTCTTGTTCCATACTGGGAGTCTAATCCTGTTTGGGTTTGAGAGAGTGAGAGGGATTCGAACCCTATGCCACCGGTGGCGGGCGAGGGCACTGTCATCCAACGTCTGCTGATTCAGTTGACCGACACGCCCTCGATCTGCGACCGTATAGTAAGAATAAATGCCCTTTTCCTCAAAGTCGAGAGATATTAAAGACACGCTTGTTTGGTCGCGTTGCGCACTAGGAAGCAAACGCAACTTTTAGTCCGGTCCTGGCTAGCGCTGCCTCTTACCCTCATTGATAAGCTGGACATATTGGCTTAAGTAGTGCATGCTTGCCGCATGATCACACAAAACCAAATCAAGCGGACGCTGTCGACGCCCGCGAACATAGAATAATATCAAGCACCTGCTGGAGCACGAAGCTATTCCCCATCGAACGGATTTAGCGACGCGAGCCTGTAAGCATTTTAAATTTTATGATGCGCGTGGCCAGATTCAAACCAGCAGTTGCGCGAAGGCGTTGCGGCAGTTGGAGCAGGCAGGACATATTGCATTGCCTGGTATCCGACGCAAACGGGCCAGGAAGCAGTCTCGCCGTTTACCCGAACCTGTACCGCTGCCTGTTGATGTTCCGCGTGAGGTCGGTGGTGTTGAGGATCTGAGGTTGGTGCTGGTGTGTACCGATGAAGAGAAGCGCATATGGAATGAGCTGATGCTCAGCGAGCATCCATTAGGCCCTTAGGGCGTTCCTAAAACAAACATGTTGGTAATACATCTGTTTACTCATGCCGCTAACGCAAGCGTTTCAAAGGTACGGCGCAACTCACGTTGGAGGTTGTCATAGTGCTGATCAATCGGATGGACATTTTTCGGAGGTCGACCGACATGAGGTTTAACCAGACCGGCCAGTACCGGTTTGATTACCTTTTCACGCAGGATTAACATCCCGGCCAGAATCCGGATGCCTGCTGGTGGAACATGGTATCGTCGTGACTTGTCAATCCGTTCGACCAGTTGCTTGCCGCGCAATTTCGACAAGTCATAGCTGGCCTGACGTGATGTGTATATAACCTCGCTGGCTGGCAGCAAATCAACCACCTTGGCTGCAAGCTCGGCCGCTGTAAAGCCACCGGGTTTGGGTGCCAGCGCCAGGAGCGCCTCACTCACTGTCCGAATGCGGGGCTTTTGCAGGTCTACGCCAGCCAAGCGCCGCTTTCCTCGTTGCGAAGGTTCCAGGAGTTCATCCAGCCTACCATCAGGCAAGTAGCTACGGTGGGCGGCCTGAACGACATTGAGAAAATCGATCACCATTCGCTGAAGTTCGACCAGCATGATCGGAAGTTTCTCCACTGTCTTGCCGCAGCGCAGCCCTTTGATATTATGCACAATGGCTTCGATGCGCAGCACCCGAGCCCCTTTGTCATAGAGTTTGAGGGTCAATGGCCCAAAATGCACCTTAAACACCGTCAGATCATAGGCCGATTGGTCCAAGGCTCGGACCATGCGCAAGGCTTGTTTGCCCTGACGGTGGTGAGGTCTGTGCTTATAACCGAAAATCGTTTGCAGCTTGGGGATGTCCCGATAGCGCCGGGTTCGATCAATAAGTCCTTGAAACACACTGTCCAACGCGGTCCCTCGGATAAAGAGAAGGTTGCGACTGTACTCGATCTGGTAGGCCGAGTAACGGTAGGTGAAACCAGAGCGCTTTTGCTCCTCTGTATCCAGCGCAAAGCACAGACAGCTCGAATAAGCCCAACGGTCACAGACCTCGGTCAATCGCCCTATGGCGTGCTCATCGCACAAGGTGTCTGCGAGTCGATCCAGGGCCTGGAATGAACCACCCACAAAACAGTTACCCTCCTTCATCGCGGAGATAGTCTGTTTGCGGGCCTGACGTTCAACCCATTCGTGACCATTGAGCATAACCTGTAACCCAAATGGGGGGTGTCCACTCATCTTGAGGGTCATGTGGCCCCAGTCGGGATCGATCAGATGAAAGTGATAGTGGTTCACATAAGGCCAAGGTGTTTTGCGCACCAGGTGGGGGACACCTTTCGGATTGTGCTTGACCTCCCATACCAAGCCTGGTGCTTTGGCCACCAGGATGAGAAAGAGCCCTTGGTAGTCGGGATTCGATGGCAGGTACTGCTCCGCCAGTTCATGTTTGCGTTCACCCGGTACACAGTGGATGAGGGGTATACCCTCCTTTTTGGCCCAGCCGTGCACTCGGCGGCTGAAGCGACCAGCCATACGCTGTAAATGAACCTGATCCAAGGTGGCATCTGACCCCGTGAGTTGACGCCACCAAGTACGAAAACCGCCCCCTTGTTGCCCGAGAGGGAAATAACCATTGAGGACGATGCGATCGATGCAATCATAGCGGCCTTCGAGCAACTCGTCATAATAAGTGGAAAAGTCGTCTAAATTTTGCATGGCAGACTAGCCTACATGATATTGTTTATTATCGGTTGTGCTCCGCAGGAGAACCACTTTTTCCGAACGCAGTGATGGAAAAAGCGTAGTACCTTACTCCAGAAATCTTGAACAAAAATACAAAGAAAATTTCACGTTGTTTCGGAGCAGAGAGCAGGGAGCACGACATACTCTCGAATTTTCAGAGATGCTGCCAAGACCCGGCGTCCCAATTTAGTCAAGTAATATTTATAGCGGTGTCCCACTTTCTTGATCAGACCGTGAGTGCGCAATCGTTTGAGCAGATAGGATGATTGACCGGATGATAGACTGGGCATAAAAGCCCGCAGGTCCGCGGCACGAAAGCCGCTGATGGCCCATTCACCTCGCCCGAGGGTGAGGAAAAGCTGCAAGTCCCGTTGCTGGAAGAGATTGAAGCCACGGAATGCGCGATGGTTATCTTTCGCGGGGCTGGCCAGTTTATCGAGGTCTTTGAGGCCGGTCTCTGGATCATCGATCGCTGCCAGGTAGGCGAGATAGCGGTCATTGGCGGCGCGCATCAGCTTGCGCAGATCCGCCAGGCTATAGAGGCTTTTGCGCAGCGGGGCCAGTTTCCACAGGGCGTAACCGTCGCGCTGTTCCACCCAACGGTGGGTTTTAAAGAAGGTGACATCGTTGGTGGTGCATTCCACCCGGGCCATGATGCCGGCTTTGTCGTAGAGTTTTAGGCTGGCCGGCCCCATCTGGTGGCGGATGCGTGTACCCTGAATGCGGGTGCTGAAATCATTGCCCACTTCGCCCTGATAGGCGGTGGTGAGTTTACGGCCGAGGAAGGTGGCGACCTGATCGACCTTAACCGCTTGAACGGCGGTGCGGGTGATGGCCTCGTAGAGTGGCTGAAACTGGGTCTGTTGGTGGAAGACGACATCGGTGGCGAACTCCACCTGCATGAAGCTCCAATGGTAGCCGGCGTGGAACTGTGACTGGATGGGGCAGAATTGTCTGGCCCAGCGATCCAGGCGGTGGTGCAGTGGTTTGGCGTCGAGTCGGTCGGCAATTTGCTGGGCGCGTTGGGGATCGCCAAGGCTCAAGAAGGCATTGTCCGCCCTCGTGAAAGAGATACCGGCCTTGGTCAACTGCTGGGCCAGCCAATTATGCCCATTGAAATAGACTTGCAAGCGGAAAGGTGCCCAGGTGGGAACGCGAACGTAGCACAGGCCGAAGGCCTCATCGATGAAGTAGAAATAGTAGTGTAGGCATTTACCTGAGGTGGTTTTGAGGCTGGTCTGACCGGTCTGCTTGTCATGCCAGGGGCGATAGGCGGTACAGGACTCCATGGCCGAGAAGATGTGCACCAATCCGGGATGTTCGCCCCGTTCGGCGAGGATGGCCTGAATGCGGTCTTCCTTGCGAAAGGCCTTGTGGCGGCGGATGAACTCGATTTCCAGACCCGCCTTGGCGGCCAATTGCTCGGCATGGTGGCGTAACTTTTCCCGTAGTTTCTCCGCCCAGCGGGGGAAGTCAAACAAGCGGATCTTGTGGTAACTGAGGTAGCCCGCCATAGCCCCCGCATAACCGATATCAGGGAGGGTGCCGGTGATGACAACACGATCGAAGCAGGAGAGTACACCTGCGATCTTATCCTGGTGTCGCTCAATGAAGGAATTCATGATGGTTATCCTTTATCCTGGCTACTTGCGATAAGGATAGGTGATGCGACGGATTTTGGTTCCGGCTATGCCAGGTTGGGTGAGGGTCCACTGGTCGGGCGGCAATTACGCTACTTGATCAATTCCCGACATGGCTGGCTGGGTGGTTTTGGATTTGCTGCGGCAGCCTTGCAACTGGCGGACCGGGACAGGTGGATTGGATGGGATAAAGAGCAACAGCAAGCCCACTTGCATCGAGTGATCGCAATGAGTCGTTTTTTGATTCGACCGAGTGTGGAGTGCCGCAATCTGGCGTCGAAGGTGTTGAGCATGAGCGTGGTGCAGCTGGCGATTGATTTCGAACAGCGCTATCAATACCGCCCCTATCTGCTGGAGAGCTTTGTGGATACGCAACACTACTCAGGTGCCTGTTATCGGGCGGCTAACTGGATCGAGATTGGGCAAACAAAAGGGCGTGGCAGACAAGATCAGTTTTCCAAATCGGCACTCAGCCGCAAGGCCATTTATGTCTACCCGTTGGAAAGCGGGTTCAGGAAACAGTTGGGGCTATCGCCCAACGCAGGAGCGGCCGCATTAGACGTAGCGGAAGGATTAGATGCGCCGCATTGGGCTGAACACGAGTTTGGCGATGCACGACTGGGCGATAAGCGATTGAGTAAAAGACTGGTCAGTGTGGCCAAGGCCAAAGCTGAGGTGCCAACCCGCGCCTTTAGTGGTGTCGCCAAGGGCGATTGGGCGGCCACGAAAGCCTACTATCGGATGATCGACCAACCGGAAACCTCGGCGGTCACCATGGCCAATATCCTGGCGCCTCACCGTCAGCGCACCGCGCGACGGATGATGGGACAAAACACGGTGCTGTGTTTGCAAGATGGCAGCGAACTGAATTACACCAACCTGGATAGCTGTACCGGCCTGGGCGAACTCAAAGCCAATCAAACGGGCGCTAAGATGAGGGGACTGAATTTGCATTCAACGTTCGCAGTGGCTACTAACGGTCTTCCTCTGGGGGTTGTAAAAGCGCAGTGCCTTGCCCCGAAGATCAAACCAGCCACTGACAAACGCAAACCATCACAAATCCCGGTCGAGGAAAAAAAGACCTTTGTCTGGATCGAGCATCATCGTGATCTGGTGGAGTTGGCCGGTACTATGCCACAGACGAAGATCGTTGACGTGTGTGATCGGGAAGCCGATTTTTTCGAGTTCTTCGATGAGCAACGTAAAAATCCCCGCGTTGATATCCTGATCCGGGCCCAGCATGATCGCAATCTCAAGGAAGAGCCCTTCAAGTTATTCGCCGCCGTTCGTCAGGCCCCCATACAAGGCCGAATCCAGGTTCCGATCCCAAAGCAAAGTGCCCGAACCAAGAAAAGTAAGCAAAAAGCCCGTGCAGCCCGGCCAAAACGATTGGCGGAGCTGGCGCTGCGTCACCTGCAGATCCAACTGCCTGCGCCCGAGTATTATGTCGATAGACCACCGGTCACGGTCGAATTGATTCATGCGGTGGAGGAAAACCCACCAGCGAACACCGAGGCCGTGGAATGGTTCCTGCTGACGACGGTTACTATCGACTCTGCGGCAGATATCGAGCAATGTCTGCGTTGGTATACATTACGCTGGCGTATAGAAGACTGGCACCGGGTACTGAAATCAGGTTGCTCTATCGACAAGCTCGCCCATGAGAGCGCAGAACGTCTGCGTCGGGCCATCGCGATCAATCTGGTCATTGGCTGGCGAATCATGTTGATGACACTGCTGGGTAGAGAAACGCCGGGGCTGCCTGCCGAGATACTCTTCTCTGACATTGAAATACGCACCCTGCGGGCTTACGCTAAAAAAAAGAATTGAAGCCGCCTACACAACTGGGTGACGCAGTACGGCTGGTCGCTTCAATAGGGGGCTATCTGGATCGGAAAAAAGATCCACCCCCAGGACATCAAATATTGTGGTTGGGTTATACGGCGTTTCAGTATATGAGTGCTGGGTATTCACTGATAGATGACGGGTGATGGGCATAGTTACCACGTACCTGTTTATGGGTAAAAGGCAGTCCTAGCGCCATGGTTAACTTGATGGATGTTGGTGCCATTACAATCGTTTATCGATTCAGCCTGAAACCGGAATGTCTAAGTGTTGCCCAGAAAAATCGCCCGGCGCGGCGCCGGATGACCCTCGACGGTCCGCGTGGGATCTTTCGGATTCAGAAAATCGGCCAGGGATTCGAAACGCATCCAGTCGGTTGCATGCTGCTCCTCGCTGCTAGTGACACTGCTGTCGATCAGCCGCACATGCCGAAATCCGGCCCGTCGCAACCAGCCCTCCAGGGTCTGAACAGTCGGGATAAACCAGACATTGCGCATCTTGGCGTAACGGCCTTCCGGCACCAGCACCTGGCCCTCCATCACCTTCGATCACCAGGGTCTCCAACACCAGCTCACCGCCTTTGCGCAGGGCACCCTTCAATTCCGCCAGATGAGCGAACGGGGATCGGCGATGATAGAACACCCCCATGGAAAATACCGTATCGAAGCCCTGCAGATTCGCCGGCAGATCTTCAATACCCAAGGGCAACACCCGCAATGGATGCTGGCTGCCCAGAAAGTGCCGAAGCGCTTCGAACTGCATCACGAACAACTGCGTGGGATCGATGCCGATGACCAGTCGGGCGCCCTCTCCCAGCATGCGCCAGCCGTGATAGCCGTTGCCGCATCCCACATCCAGCACCAGCCGATCTGCCAACGGCTCGATATGCGGTTGCAGGCGCTCCCATTTCCAGTCTGAGCGCCATTCGGTCTCGATCGGGATGCCGCAGATCTCATACGGGCCCTTGCGCCAGGGATGCAGTTGCATCAGCTGCTCCCTGATCTGCTGGCGCTGCGCAGCATCGTACAGTCGTTCGTCCTGCCGGCCGTGACCCGGGACGAATCCAAGTCGCAAGCGGTGATCGACAAGCACGGCAGCTTGGCGATGGCCTCCCGCCATCGGGCCTGATCCCCGTGGGGCCGCTCGCGCCAGACCGTCTCGACCTGCCTCGGCAGTCGTTCGAGCCATCCACCGAGCGGACCTTCCAGCAGCGGTTCGATCCACGCCCAGTCCGTCATGCCTTGAGCGCCAGCAGGGAGATGAAATTGAAACATTGAAACCAGACTTCAACGGTGGTGAACCCCACCTGCTGGAGACGCACTTTATGGCGTTCCAGGGTTTCAGGTATCAATACCCTGTCCAAGGCGGCGCGCTTCTGGCTGATCTCCAGCTCGGAATAACCCTGGGTCCGTTTGAAGGCATGGTGCATGTCGACGAACAACGTCGTCCGCCAGCGGCGATTGCAGCCTGATCTTCTCGGACAGCACCAGGATCCCGCCGGGCAGCATCCCGTCGTAAATCGACTGCAACAGTTTGAAACGCTTGCTCAACCGGCACGAATTGCAGGGTGAAGTTGAGCACCACCATGGAGGAGTGGCGAATGGCGATATCCTGGATGTCGGCACAGACCAGATCGATCGGCGCCCCGTTATCCGAGCTCAATGAATCCCCGCGCCCGCTGCAGCATGGCCAGGGATTTATCCACCGCGATGATCTGACAAGGCGCGCTCACCGACCCCCTGCCGAATCGCCAGAGCGGCAGCGCCCAGGGAACAACCCAAGTCGTAGCAACGGGTGTCGGTCTTGACCCGTTGGGCGGCGAGCGTGCCGATCATGTTGATAATGATGCCATAACCCGGTACCGAGCGCCGGATCATATCAGGAAACACGCGCGGCAACCCGCGCATCGAACACGAACTCGGCAATCTCCGCCTGCGTCTCGGCGTAGAGTCGATCCTGCTGTGAGTCTTCTGCCATGGGAAATAGGAAAGCGGGTGGCGCCATTATGCCGGATCGGGCTTTTCCAGCGATCTGGCCGCCGCATGACCCAGACTCGCATCCACCCGGCTCAACAGGATCGCGCCCAGCACGAAAAGCACGCTCACTGAAAGGATGGAGATACGGGTATCTCCCGTCAGCGACACCGACCCATCCCATCAGCACCGGTCCCAGAACCACTGCGAATTTGCCCAGCATGTTGTAGAAACCGAAGAACTCCCCGGCCTGATCGCGCGGAATCAGACGGGCAAACAGGGCGCGGGACAGGGCCTGAATACCGCCCTGCACCAGGCCGATGGCCACGGCCAACAGATAGAATTCCCAGATCGATTCCATGCGATAGGCCCACAGCAAAATCCCCAGATAGACAAAAATGGCCAGCATGATGCCCTGTTTGGGTCCACTGCTCTCACCCAGTCTGCCGAACAGCAGCGCGGCGGGAAAACCCACGAACTGGGTGATCAACAGGGCCAGCATCAGATTGTTGGCATCGAAGCCGATCGAGAGACCATAGTCCACCGCCATCAGCACGATGGTATCCACGCCATCGATATAGCACCAATAGGCCAGCAGAAACAGGAAGGTCATGCGCAACCGGCGCAGCTTGTGGAAGGTCGCGGTCAATTGGCGGAAACCCGCAGTCACCCAGTTTTTTGGGGAGGATTCAATCCGCGGTTCCTGCACGAACAGCAAACAACGGAATCGCAAACACCGCCCACCAGACGGCGACCGTGACAAACGACAGGCGCACCGCCTCGGCGGGTCCGCTCAGGCCGAAACTCGCCGGGTACAGGGTCAGTCATCACATCGAAGGCGAACAACAGGCCACCCCCAAGATAGCCCAGAGCAAAACCGAGGGCGGAGACCTTTTCGTAGCTGCGAATATCGCTGACCGCGACCAGCAAGGCGTCGTAGAAGATATTGCTGCCGGTGAAACCCACCAGTCCCAGACCGTAGAGCGCCAGGGCGGCGATCCAACTGCCCTCGGCCACCAGATAGAGGGCGCCGGTCATGACGATCCCCATGCTGGTGAAGAACAGCAGAAAACCCTTTTTCGCGCCGGCCTGATCCGCAATCGCGCCCAGGATCGGGGCCAGGCAGACGATCACCAGACTGGCCAGCGAGTTGGTAACACCCAGGCGAAAGGTGCTTTCCGTGACCGCAACGCCACTGCTCCAGAACTGCTTGTAGAAAACCGGAAAGAAACCGGCCATGACGGTCGTGGCGAAGGCCGAGTTGGCCCAGTCATAGAAGGCCCAGGCCAGCACACTGCGTGATTGCCGTGTGAGAGAATTTCAACCTGCTGGCGCACTTGCGATGTATCGATCGGAGCTTTTAGGTGCCGAATCCAGCGTGCCGGTCAGCCTTCTGTAGCACCCGGCTCAGGACCGCTGGTCGAAGATGTTGGCCAACATGGCCATCCTGACCAGTTCCGCCAGTGAGTGGGCCTCCATCTTCTCCATGACCCTGGCGCGATGGGCCTCGACCGTTTTGGCGCTGACCCCCAGGCCGGCGGCAATCTCCTTGTTCGCCTTGCCACCGGTGACCATCGCCATCACTTCATGTTCGCGGGGCGTCAAGCGGGCCAGACGTTCGGCGATCTCCGCCCTTTGCTTCTGCTTGTCGCGCTGCTGTTCGTCCCACTGCAGGGCATGTCGAATACTCTCCAGCAGCAACTCGTCATTGAAGGGTTTCTCGATGAAATCCACGGCGCCCGCTTTCATGGCACGTATCGCCATTGGCACATCGCCGTGGCCGGTGATAATGATCACCGGAATCGAAATCCGCTGCTGCACCAGATACTCCTGCAGCTCCAGACCGCTCATCCCTGGCATGCGGACATCGAGCAACAGACAGCCTGAGCGTCCTGGATAGTAGCTGCGGATAAAGGCATCGGCGGAATCGAAGGTTTCCACCTGCATGGCCACAGATTCGATCAGCCATTTGAGCGAATTGCGCATGGCCTGATCATCGTCAACGACAAAAACCGTTGGTTTGTTTTGCATGGTTAAAATCCTGCCAGTTCCAGTTTCGGATCAGATGGTAACACAATCCTGAATTCCGCCCCCTTGCCAAGTTCGGAGGTCGCGGAAATCTGGCCGTGATGGGATTCGATGATCTTGCGGCTGATGGATAAACCCATGCCCATGCCATCCTCCTTGGTGGAGAAGAAGGCATCGAACAGACTGGTCGATAGTATCCGGAGGGATACCCGGCCCGGTAGTCCTTGACAATGACCTCGACCTTGATCATCCCCTCGCCTCTCGGTTATCAGTTCCAGCTTGCGTCGTTCCACATTGACATGCAGCATCGCATCGATCGCGTTGCGTATCAGGTTCAACAAAACCTGTTCGATCTGGACCAGGTCCACCTCGACCGGCAGAGGTCCCGGATACAGATGTAAGGACACGTCCACACGGTGTTTGCTTGCCACATATTCGACAAACGACGCCACCTCCAGGACCAGATGATTCAAATTGACCAGGGTGTGTTCCTGGGGACGTTTTCCGACCAGGACGCGCAGGCGCTTTATGATTTCGCTTGCCCGCTCCGCCTGGGCGGTAATCTGGGCCATGGCATGCACCAACTCCGCTTCATCACCGTTTCCTGACTGCAAGCGCCGCACACAGCCACTGGCGAAATTCACGATCGCTGCGAGCGGTTGATTCAATTCATGGGCCAGGCCGGTAGCCATCTCACCCATGGTGCTGACCCGGCAGACATGCACGAGTTCGGATTGATGCTGGCGGCTCTGCTGTTCCGCAATACGCACCTGGGTGATGTCCCGTCCGTACAGATTGACGTAATCCAGATCCAGCACCGGCGCCATCAATAAGGAGATGATCTGATCCTCCAGATTGATCTCATACTCTTTGTTGAGACCATCCTGCAAAGCCTGAAAAACCAGGTTCCGCCAGTAGAGCGGCAGGGTCTGTCCCTGCTCGCAACCCCAATACTGCAACAGCGGCTCACTGGCGATGTTCGCGTACATGATGACGCCACGGCTGTTGATGCGTAATACCGGACTGGGATTTTCGCTGGCGAACTTGGCCAGACTCTGGATCAGCCGCTGGGCCTTTTCGGTTTCAGTGATGTCCCTGAGATAGACAGTGAATACGACCCTGTCCTTGAGACTGATCGACATCACTGAACACTCCAGAGGCTTCTCCTTGCCCTGCGCGTCCAATCCCGACAGTCTTTGGGCGCGGCAGAGCGGACCACAGCCGCTCTGCTGACGGCAGTGTGACAGCATCTGGCGCATGTGCAGCCGATCCTGGGGTTGAATAACCAGTTGATCCAGTGGGGTTCCCAGCATTTGTTCCCTGGGATAGCCAAAGGTTGTCTCCGCCGTGGCATTCGCTTCGATGATGAAACCCTTGGTGTCCACGGTGATGATCGGGTCCAGTGAATTATCCAGCAAGGCGCTCTTCAGCGCCTCTGACTCGCGAATGCGCAACTCCTGCTCCACCTTCGTTTCATCTCTGGCATAACTGACCTGATTGAACAGATCCAGCAACCGGCTTTCCAGCATCATCAGTTGATTGCCGCGGGTGGATGCCACTTGCGCGATACCCAATGCATTGTGGGCAAATTGCGAGATTCGCCACAGGATCTGGTTGAGCCGGGATGAAATGAGAAAGAACGTCAAGGCAAAGGCTATCATGTAGACGAAGGCTTCGAAAATCCTTTCCCGCCGCACGGAATTCAGGATGTTTTCCAGCCGGGTCTCCATTCTCGCCCGGGAAATCATGGAGAAAAACAGCATATTTCGATCGAATGACTCATAACGCGTGAAGGCCTGCGAGGTGATCAGAAAGTCACCTTGCCAATCCGCCAGTTTGCTGGGCAGCCCAATCAGGGCCCGGTCACTGCTGACCAAAAGATTTTGCTGATCCCCGTCGAACAGACCGATCACGATACCATCCAACCCGGCAAACTGTTGTGAAGCAACCAGGAACCTTTCATTCAACGGCACGATCAACATGACGATCGCCCGTTCCTGCTCGGCGCCACGGGCGACCTTCGACCAGGTAACGAAGTATGGTGAGTGCCAAATGGTCGTGATAAGGCCCTTTATCTGCTCGTTGTAGAGATCGACAGCCCGGTCGACAGGGAAGGGTTGATCGAGATGATGATAGACCTCCCGGGTATGTCCGGCCAGGTCCAGCAGGATCAGATGACTGGGTTCTACTGGCCCCGAGCAATGAGAAATTCGGTTCCTAACCAGGGGGCGGGTTCACTGTAATAGTTGAGTGAGATGATCCGCACTGATGTTCCAGTCTGCGGAATTGACATAGTTCACCAGATACCAATTCTGCGCCAGATCATAGTGCGCCCTTCTCCATGTCCAGGAGCGAGTGTTCGAAGCGTCTGCGGGTATCTACCGCACGGCTCTCCGAGCGGTTTTCCAACTCTTTCTGAAAGACCCCCTCCAGTTCCCGGCTTTGAATCGGATCGATAATCACCCACGCAATAAGCCCGCAGAACAGGCTCACCAGGATCGACAGCCAGGGCAAAGGGATACGTGCTAGCCAAGTTTGAAACCTGGTCTGATCAGGGTGATGCATTAGCGTTTAAGGTAACATTCGTCTGTTGGGCGACTTATTTGCATCTTCGTTAGATGCAATTCATTGTCTGCAAGAGATGATTCCGTTCATTTCGGAACAAGCATAACGGTATCTTCGACGCAAAAAAAGAGGCGCCATTGGCGCCTCATTTTGGGGTTTCGAAGATATACCTCGATAATAATAATTGTAATTCTTTGCAAGACCTCACAGGCCTCGCAACAGCGGTCTCTATAGCCGCTGCCCCCCGGTTTCCCCCATCCTCCCCTGTTACGCTGTTGTTGTATTCTCAGGGTGGGTGCAGTATCCAGTATAATGAGACGAACCGAAATTCGGACGATTACTTTGACCTGTTAGGGTTTTTCACTAAAGAGATCAAGCATCGCCAGACATGATCAACCACGCGAAGCATTCGGGCCGCCCAATCGCTCGCGCCCGGCCTGCTCAGACGCCTGGCTGCCATGCTGTACGACTGGTTGTTGCTGATCGCGCTGATGTTGGTTGCGACCGGCTTGATGACGCTGCCATTTGGCATGCCGTCCGGATTTAGCCGCATACTCATTCAGTTTTTCCTGTTCGGTCTCATGCCTCGTGCTGTTCTTCTGCGGATTCTGGGTCATGGGCGGACAAACCCTCGGCATGCGGGCCTGGCGCATCAAGGTGGTGGCTGAGGATGGCAACCCGCTGGGTTGGGGCGAGTGCCTTGCTGAGAGTTCTGGCCGCCCTCCTGTCTTTGCTGGCGGCGGCCTCGGTTATATCTGGATTCTGCTGAATCCGGAAAAACTCGCCTGGCATGACCGACTTTCCAGAACCAGGCTGGTAATGCTTGAACCTAGAAACCGCAGTTAAACAGATTGAAGGGTGCGTCCATGGGGGTGCAGGGCAAGGCGCAACGAGACGGAATAGTGATTCTATTCCAAGGAGTTGCAACGCGGCCATGCGCCGTCATGGGTGTGCCATTCAGCCTGTAGCGTAGTTCACCCAATAGGCGAACCATCTTATCGAAACAAACCGGCTTCATATCAACATGTTACTGTCAGAATGGAGCGGTCAAGTGCGGTTTCTGGGTTGAACCTGCCCCATGAGATGAATAGGCATGGTTGCAAGAGCATTTTCAGCCCGTTGCTGTATCAAGCATCTCGAAAATAGCCTTCGCTTTGTCGAAGGCCTCTCCTGATATTCCGCTTCACTGTTGGAGTCGGAGACGATCCCGCCACCGGCCCAGAATCGAAGTCTGTCTTGCGCCATCGTCAGGGTACGGATAGCGATATTGGTGTCCATCGTCGCCATCGAAACCGATATATCCGATGGCGCCGCAATAGACGCCCGCGCCGCCGACCTTCCAGTTCTTCGATAATCTCCATCGCCCGTAATTTGGGCGCGCCCGTGATCGAGCCGCCGGGAAAACAGGCCCGCAGCAGACTGATCGCGTCCTCGCCTGGCGCCAGCCTGCCCTCGATGGTACTGACCATAGTGATGCACCCTGGCAAAACTCTCGATATTGAACAGACCGGTGACTTCCACACTGCCGGTCTGACAGACCTTACCCAGGTCATTGCGCATCAGATCGACGATCATCAGGTTTTCCGCCCGATCCTTGGTGCTTGCAGCCAGCTGTTCAGCCATGCGCCGATCCGCCAGCGGATCGGCCCGCCGTGACACGGTACCTTTGATGGGACAGGTCTGCACCCGCTGTTCGCGCAGTCGCAGGAAGCGCTCGGGAGAAGAGCACAGGACGCTGCCCTGGGGGATCTCGAGAAAGGCGCTGTAAGGCGCAGGGTTGATCTTGCGCAGTCGTTGGTAGGCCGTCCAGGGATCGCCTTTCGCCTCCGCCTGGAAACGCTGGGCGAAATTGACCTGGTAACAATCGCCCTCGAGAATGTAGGACTGGATTCGCTCGAAGCGCGCCTGATACTCAAGCCTGCTCAGATTGGACCGGACCGGTGTGCACAGGCGGAAAGGTTGTTCCCGGACGACCGCCGGCTGGCTGAAAGCCTGCACCCAGTGTCGCCAGTTCGCAGCGGTCGCCGGATCCCTGCCCTGACCGACCAGCCGGGAACAGCGCTGCGCATGATCCACAACCAGGGCCCAGTCGTACAACCCCACCGCCAATTCCGGCATTGGATCGTCGGCCTGCGCCAACTGAGGCAAGCATTCGATGCGTCTGGCCAGGTCGTAGCCGAAGTAGCCGATCGCCCCGCCACAAAACGGCAGCCCCTGCACAACGGTTTGCGGCGCGCACGCCAGCCGCTTCCGCAACAGTTCGAATGGGTCGTCCGAGGATTGCTCTAACCCCCCGGCATGACGGATCTCGGTGTTCTCGCCCTGAGTGACCAGGGTCTGAAAGGGTGCGGCGGCAATGATGTCGTAGCGCCCCTGCGCCACCATCGGCCGCGCGCTGTCGAGGAATACCGGCCAGGGAAGATGCCGTACGGCTGCAAACAGCGCGGCGCTGTCCTCGTGATAGGGTAAACGCTGGACTCGGACCGACACGCAGTGCTAGGGCCTCCTCCCGGGCGCCTGAGAGGAGATCAGGATCGCATCAGTCAGCGAATGGATGGCGACGAATGATCGTCTCTTTCCGGTCCGGTCCGGTGGAGATGATGTCGATCGGCGTAGTGCACAGTTCCTCGATCTTTTGCAGATAATCCCGGGCCGCCTGCGGCAGCTGAACGAAATTGGTGATGCCGACGGTTGACTCCTGCCAACCCGGCATCTCGATGTATACCGGTTGACACTCGGCAAAACGATCCGCACCGACCGGCGGCGTTGCGATCTGCTTACCCTGGAGTTCGTAGCCGACACAGATCTTTATCCGCTCCAGACCATCCAGTACATCCAGTTTGGTGATGCACATGCCGGTCACGCTGTTGATCTCCAGCGAGCGGTTCAAGGCCACCACATCCAGCCAGCCACAGCGCCGTTTGCGTCCGGTGGTGGCACCAAACTCATGGCCCTTGGTGCCCAGATGGTCACCGGCGTCGTCGAACAGCTCGGTTGGAAAGGGCCCTGCCCCGACACGGGTGGTATAGGCCTTGACGATACCCAATACATAATCGATATACCGCGGCCCCACGCCGGTGCCCGTGGCTGCGCCTCCGGCGGTGGTGTTCGACGAGGTCACATAGGGATAGGTGCCGTGATCGATGTCGAGCAGCGCCCCCTGGGCGCCCTCGAACATGACGTTGCGGCCCGCTTGACGCAACTGATGCAGGGTGCCGGTAACATCTTCCACCATCGGCCGGATTCGATCCGCCTGGCTCAGCAGGCCGTCCAACACCGCCTGGTAATCCACCTCGCCATACTCGAACAGGTTTTTCAAAGCGAAGTTGTGATAGTCCATCACCTCGCGCAGGCGTTCGCTGAGGTGCGCGGCATCGAAGCTCTCTCCCAGACGGATGCCCCGCCGGGAAATCTTGTCTTCATAGGCGGGACCGATGCCGCGACCGGTGGTGCCGATGGCCTTTTTGCCTCTGGCCTTCTCGCGGGCCGCATCCAGGGCGATATGGTAGGGCAGGATCAGGGGACAGGACTCCGAGATGCCGATCCGACCGGAGGCGGGAATCCCGCGCTGCTCGAGCATGTCGATCTCTTCCAGCAGGGCGTCCGGAGAGAGCACCACGCCGTTGCCGATCAGGCAACGCACATTGTCCCGCAAAATACCCGACGGGATGAGATGCAGCACCGTCTGCTTGCCATCGATGACCAGGGTATGTCCTGCGTTGTGTCCCCCCTGAAACCTGACGACGGCGGCGGCCCTGTCAGTGAGCAGGTCCACAACCTTACCCTTGCCCTCATCACCCCACTGGGTCCCTATAATAACGACATTCTTGCCCATGGTTTATCTCGATAGTCTAAATGATTGAAGTCCGGCGCCCTGCACCTCTGAGGGAGTCGGAGTAGAATCGAAACAGCACTGGTTTCGCTTCAGGCATGCGCGAAGACTCAACGCCTGGCGCATGCCGGTAGATCCCGGTCCGCATATCGCTGCAAATCTGCCAGCCAGTCCGCCAGTCCTATCTGGAACAGCCAGTCAATCTCGACAGCCGTGTGAGGCGGAGCCTCAGACCGGCAGCAATTCCCAAACGGCGCCATTGAAGGACAACATCTCATGGCAGCCCATCTCCTGCGCCCCGCCCTGTTGTCCGGGCAAGGCGCAGATCACCCGTTTGCCGGTGGCGCGCAGCTGGGTAATCCGTTCCTGTAACAGCGGACTGTCGTCCCAAGGCGCGAACACGACTGGATTATCCGGTTCGACATCTGGTTCCGCAAGCAACATCAACGTCTTCAGGTCCGTACTGAAGCCGGTAGCGGGACGCGCCCGGCCGAAGATCCTGCCGATCGCGTCATAACGCCCGCCCCGGGCTATCTCCTTGCCACTGCCCGGAACGAAAGCGGCGAATACCACACCGGTATGGAAGCGGTATCCCCGCAGTTCGGCCAGATCGAAATGCACCGGCACATCGGGCAGCCAGTGCGCGATCTGATCGGCCATCCCGCGCAGATAATTCGAGCGCATCCTGCACCGTCCGATCGGCTCCTTGCAGGGCCTTCCTCGCCGCTTCGAGGGCGCCGTCACCGTTCAGCTCCCCGAGCCGCAACAGCATCTCGGCAGATCCCGCCTGAATGTCGAATGCATTCAGCAGCTCAGCCGCTTCCGGCATGGCCTTACGCTGCAGGGCGTCGAACAGGGCCGTCTCCTGTTCTCGGTTGAGTCCGGCCTGTCTTGCCAGTCCCCGGAATATACCCACATGCCCCAGATCGAGATAGACGTTCTTGATGCCGGTTTTTTCCAGGGTCTGCATCATCAGCCGCAGGATCTCCACATCGCTCTCGACGCCCGCGTGCCCGTACAGTTCGGCACCGATCTGTAATGGACTGCGGGTTCCGGCAAAGCCGTCGGAACGGGTGTGCAGCACCGTTCCCAGGTAACACAGGCGGGTGGGTGACTTCGGTGTCGATAGTGGTGCGCATCGATGCGGGCCACCTGGGGCGTGATATCCGCCCGCACCCCCAGCATCCGGCCACTCAACTGATCGGTCAGCTTGAAGGTCTTCAGGTCCAGATCGCTGCCGGTTCCGCTCAGCAACGAGTCGAGAAACTCGACGAAAGGAGGTATCACGAATTCATATCCCCAGCTGCGATACAGATCGAACAGCTCGCGGCGTTTGCACTCGATCAGACCCGCCTGGGGCGGCAGCACCTCATCGATTCCATCCGGTAATATCCAGCGTTCGTTCAACATGGTCTCCCTCAATTCACCAGGTAGAGCAGACCCACGCCGCAGAGCATGCTGACCAGGCCGCTGACCCGCAGCGCTCGGTTCTCCTGTTGGGAAATAGACAACAACATCCTGCGCATGCTGTCAGGACTCAGGAAAGGCCATATGCCCTCGAGCACCAGCAACAGGGCCAGCGCCACCCACAGATCGTGCCACATCGGTATACCCCATAAAAAAACCGGGATCATCCCGGTCCTCAGTCGGCCCCCATTTGGCGGGGGCCGCCGGTTATTCTCGCAAAGCCGGAATGGCTTGTCTATTCCCCCGTTGATTCTTGAAGTAGCGGAAGAATTCAGAATCGGGCTGCAACACCATCAGGTCTGATCTATCGCTGAAACTGTTCTTGTAGGCGTTCAGACTGCGATAAAAGGCGTAGAACTCGGCATCCTGATTGAAGGCGTTCGCGTAGATCTCCGCCGACTTGGCATCCCCTTCACCGCGCAACCCTTCCGCCTGCTTGTAGGCTTCCGCCACAATCACCACCCGCTCCCGATCCGCTTCGGCGCGGATTCTTTCCGCCGCCTCGCCACCCTGAGCGCGCAAGTCCCGCGCCACCCGTTCCCGTTCCGCCCGCATCCGGTCGTAGACCGACTCGCTGACCTCGGGGGGCAGATCGATCTGTTTGATCCGGATATCGAGGATCTCGACGCCGAGTTCCGCGCCCTTGGCGTCGATATCCTTGGTCAGCAGCGCCATGATTTCCGCCCGCTCACCGGACACCACCTCGATGATGGTGCGTTTACCAAACTCATTCCGCAGACTGGTGTTGATCCGCTCGGACAGCAGACTCGAGGTCTTGTCCCGGCTGCCGCCAGTGGAACGATAGAATTGCGCCACATTAGAGATCCGCCACTTAGCGAAAGAATCGACAATCACGTCTTTCTTTTCGATAGTCAGAAAACGTTGCGGTTGCGAATCCAGGGTCTGAATCCGCGCATCGAATTTCTTCACATTGTTGATCACCGGCACCATCCAGTGCAGTCCCGGTTCGTAATCCGTGCGAACGATTTCACCCAAACGCAGTTTCAACGCCACTTCCCACTGGTTGACGGTAAAGGCCGAAGCGTAGATGAGCACAACGACAAGCGCGGCGACTGGCATCAACAGTTTCAAACTCTTCATTATCGTACGCTCCTGCCGCGGCTATTCTCGCGCGGCTCAGGCCGAGTGGTGATTTGGTTGGCGCTGCTCGGCGTGGCCGCCGGAAAGCTGGAGGACGGGGTCATTCCACTCTGCTGGATCAACTTGTCCAGCGGCAGATAGATCAGGCTATTGCCGCCGGCGGTATCGAGCATCACCTTGCTGGATTGACTGAACACAGTCTCCACCGCGTCAATATAAAGGCGTTCCCGGGTGACCTGAGGCGCCTGTTGATACTCTTTAAGGACCGCCACGAAGCGACTGCTCTGACCCTCAGCCTCGGCAATCACCCGCTCCTTGTAGGCCTTGGCGTCCGCCACCTGACGGGCTGCTTCACCACGGGCCTGAGGGATGACTTCGTTGGCATAGGCCTCGGCCTTGTTCTCCAGTCGTTCCTTGTCCTCGCGCGCCTTGATGGCGTCGTCGAAGGCGCTCTTCACCTGCTCCGGCGGTCTTGCCGGCTGGGTGTTCACACTGGTGATGATCATACCGGTCTTGTAAAGATTTATCAGACCCTGGGCAGTGGTCATAATGCGATCCGCGATGGCGCTGCGTCCTTCCGTGAGGATGAAGTCCAGCTTGCTTTTACCGATGATCTCGCGCACTGAGGTCTCGATGGCGTCCCGGATGGTCTTCTCCGGACTCTGGTCCTGAAACAGGTAGTCTGCCGCATCCTGAATCCGGGACTGCACCGTCAGTTCCACATCGACGATGTTCTCGTCCCGGGTCAGCATGGTGGCCTTGTGATTGAACGAGGAGATCTGATCCACGTTGACCTTCACCACCTCTTCCACCGGGAAGGGAATATGCCAGTGCGGCCCGGGCTCGGTGGTCTCCGTGTAGGCGCCGAAGCGCAACACCACCCCCCGTTCCGCCGGCTCGATGATGTAGATACCGGATGCCAGCCAGACCAGCACGACCAGGCCAACAATCAGCCCAACGCCTGCCGAACCTGGACCATGGCTTCCAGATGAACCACCTTTGGATGACTTACCACCACCAAAGATGCCACCCAATTTTTCCTGAAGCTTTTTTATCACCTCATCCAGATCAGGCGGCCCCTGGTCACCCCCTTTGCCGCTCCAGGGATCTTTGTTACCGCCTCCCGGTTCATTCCAGGCCATTGGCTACTCCAAATATATCAGATGAAAAACATCTCACTCGATCATTCTCAGACAGGTTAAGCATACCCATCAGGCGAGTCAGAAAGGAACCTTAGAAACATACAGAATCGGCATTCTAACAGTCTGCAGGACTCAGGGGAACGCGACCCGCTGCAAATCATAAAAACAGTCTTCCAGTTCGGGCTCTTCCTTCAACAGGCGGTGAAATTCCCGCTCCGGCATATCGATCTCCATCTCCCAGCCACCTTCGTCCGTACCCGATTCCTGTAACACCTCGCCGCGGCTGTGGAGCAAGGCGTGCCAACGGCCATCCCGGGCCCGTAAGCGCAGACGTTGACGCACATGGGTGCGGTGAAAAAACTCCTGCAAGGCCTGCTGCAGCAATTCGATCCCCGCGCCGGTGCGGGCCGACAGCCAGATCCTTGCCACCTGTCCCGTCTCGTCTCTTTCGATGCGGGGCTGAGCCTGCTCCAGCAGGTCGATCTTGTTATAGATTTCCAGCTGCGGCACCTCATCCGCGCCGATCTGCCGCAACACGTCGTTGACCTCTGCGAGACATCTTGCCCGCTGATGGCTGGCCGCATCCACCACGTGCAGCAACAGGGAAGCCTCGCTAGTCTCCTGCAGAGTCGATTTGAAAGCGGCCACCAGATCGTGCGGCAGGTTGCTGATGAAGCCGACGGTATCGGCGATCACCACGGCCCCTTCACCTTTCAGCTCAAGGCGTCGCAAGGTGGGGTCGAGGGTGGCGAACAACTGATCCGCCGCATACACAGCGGAATCCACCAGGGCGTTGAACAGGGTGGACTTGCCGGCATTGGTATAACCAACCAGTGAAACCGTGCGGATATCCGCCCGCTCCCGACTGCGTCGTCCCTGCTTGCGTTGTGACTCTACCCGCTCGAGTCTTTTGCGGATCTGGTCGATGCGTTGGTTCAATAGTCGGCGGTCCGTTTCCAACTGGGTCTCACCGGGCCCGCGCAGACCGATTCCGCCTTTTTGCCGTTCCAGATGGGTCCAACCCCGCACCAGACGAGTGGAGAGGTGACGCAACTGGGCGAGTTCGACCTGCAACTTGCCCTCGAAGGTGCGGGCGCGCTGGGCGAAGATGTCAAGGATCAATCCCGTTCGATCCACCACTCGACAGTCGAACTCCCTTTCCAGGTTGCGTTCCTGACTGGGCGACAGGGCATGATCAAATATCACCAGTTCGGCCCGTTTAGCCAGCACGGCCTGTCTGATCTCTTCCGCCTTACCGCGACCGACGAAAAAACGGGGATCGGGTTGCTGGCGGCTGCCGCTGATGAACTCCACGGGATCGGCGCCTGCGGACAGGACCAGGTCGGAAAATTCTTGCAGTTCATCGGGATCGATCCCACCGCCCAGATCGATATGGACCAATACCGCCCGTTCTCCCGCTTGTGGACGTTCAAACATAGGTCTGTTGTGGCACGCGAAAAAGAATCAGGTATTCCCGTCCGCGGTTGATGAGAAGTTTGGTAATCAATTGAACTGTTCGCGCCATCTACCATGACTGCATGTTCTTACCCTCCAGGTGCGGCCCTATTCTAGCAGCGGCACCAAGAGATACGGAGGGTTGACCAGGTATACGGTTTCCGATGCCGGGCGACCGAGACTGCGCCGCCCAGCCTTTTTCATCCGTCAATAATTTCCACTTGATGATGGTTCTTCTGCCTGACCATTTGTGTGCTGAATGCGGACATTGCGAGCTGGAACAATAGTAGAAATGGCATGTTTATAGACCATTTGACTTACACTGTTTTTCAGCAATACCACAAACTGATCGAAAGACTCTACCTGCCCCTGCAGCTTGATCCCATTCACCAAAAAGATGGAAACAGGAACCCGCTCCTTCCTCAGCGCATTAAGAAAAGGGTCTTGTAGACTTTGCCCCTTAGACATTTGTAGTTCTCCATGTTGTCATTATCTTTAGTTATATTTACCCACGGAAAACGGTCTCGAGGCTCCCGCCAAACCGATCCGCAATCCTGATTTTAGCACAATGTACTGATTTACTTACTTTTCAGAAGTAACTGTTTGTTTCTAGTCTAATCCATCTGAATAGCAAGCCGTTGTGAGATGATTCTTCCGGCTTGTTGAACCAACTCACCCTTCTCTTCGTCCAGCCAAATCAATTCAGGATCGGCCCTCAACCAGGTGAATTGCCGTTTGGCCAGCTGCCGGGTGGCAATTATCCCTTTTTCGATCATCCCTTCCCAGCTAAGTTCACCCAGCAGGTGGCTGATCATCTGTCGATACCCGACCGCACGCATGGACGGCAGTACCGGACTGAAGCCCGGCAAGTGCTGTAACTGCCTGACTTCCTCAACGAATCCTTCGTCAAGCATGCGGCGAAAGCGCGCCTCGATCCGGCGATGCAGGGTCTTTCTGTCCAGCGGGGCGCGCACGAGCTTGAGCACCTGGTATGGTAGCAGATCTACCCGACCTGCCGCTTGTATCTCGGTCATGGGCCGTCCGGTCAGCTCGATCACCTCCAACGCCCGCAGGGTTCGTTGCGGATCATTTTCATGGATGCGCTGTGCGGCAAGGGGATCGAGTGTCTGCAATCTCTGATGCAAACGCAGCAGTCCCAGGGTCTGCAATTCCGCCTCCAAGCGGGCCCGGACCTCCGGATTGGCCTTCGGCAGCTCGGATAAACCCTGCTCCAGCGCGCGATAATAAAGCATTGTCCCGCCCACCAACAGAGGCACCCGACCCGCAGCGGTAATTTCCCGCATGGCGCTCAGGGCATCCTGGCGGAATTCAGCCACAGAGTAGGTCTGCAGGGGTTCGCGGATATCGATCAGACGATGGGGAGCCCGCGCCAGGATTTCCGGGCCGGGTTTGGCGGTACCGATATTCATGCCGCGGTATACCAGTGCCGAATCCACGCTGATGATCTCCAGCGGCAGCGATTCCACCAGTTGCACCGCCAACTCGGTCTTACCCGAAGCGGTGGGCCCCATCAGAAATATCGCGGGGGGCAAATTCCGCCTGATGCTCAGCGACATCTATCCCTGAGCTCCTTTGGAGATCCTCGGACTGCTCAAGGCCACCGAGTCGCTATTCCACCCAGGGTGAAACGCAAGCCCTGTATATCCCGGCATCTGCCGTCTCATCTGCCGCGCAGAAAGAACTTGTCCAGCTCCGCCAGGCTGAGCTGAATCCAGGTGGGACGGCCGTGGTTGCACTGATCCGACCTTTCAGTACGCTCCATATCCCGCAGCAGGGCGTTCATTTCATCCAGGTTCAGGCGTCGGTTGGCCCGCACCGAACCATGACAGGCCATGGTCGCCAGCACCTTGTCGATCTCTTCGCGCACCCGATCGGTGGCGCCGAATTCCGCCAGATCGGAGAGCAGGTCTCGCAGCAGCTTCTCCACATCCGCCCCCTGCAGCAGCGCGGGTATCGCCCTGACTGCCAGGGATTCCCGTCCGAGCCTCGACACCTCGACCCCGAATTCTTGCAACAATTCTCTGTTGGCCTCCGCCAGCTCGGCTTCGCGGCTACTGACCATCACACTCACCGGCAACAACAGCGGCTGTCGGGTCACGGCATGATCATGATGGCACTGTTTGAAGCGCTCATAGGTGATGCGTTCATGCGCCGCGTGCATGTCCACCAGCACCAGTCCCGCTTGATTCTGCGCCAGGATGAAGATCCCATGCAGCTGCGCCAGGGCGTAACCCAACGGATGGGCGCCGTTTTCCTTCTCAACCGCGGCTTGTCCAAAGTCCGGGGTTTGCAGCGCGGGTTGTTGGGCGCGAAAGCTTGCCTGATAGGCCGAGGGCCGTTCCCTGACCCGCCAATCAAGGGCCTGCTGCACCCTGGGTTCGGCTGCATAGACATTAGCGTGAGGTTCACTGCTGCGGGGCCAGGGCGCTGCACCCTGGGGTATGGTTTCTTCTGTTGTCGTCTGGGCTTTACTCTCGGCCAGCGCCCGATGCAGGCCACGGTACAGAAAATCGTGCACCGAGCGGCTGTCCCGAAACCGGACCTCATGTTTGCTGGGATGCACATTGACATCCACGCCCCGGGGATCGAGTTCCAGAAACAGCACATAGGCAGGCTGTCTGCCGTGGAACAGCACATCCTGATAGGCCTGTCGCACCGCATGGCTGACCAGTTTGTCCCGTACCATGCGCCGATTCACATAGAAGAACTGCATATCCGCCTGGGCGCGGGAAAAACCGGGGCGCGCCACCCAGCCGGTCAACCGATAACCGGACAACTCGTGCCGGATATACAGGGCGTTGTCCAGGAAGGCGGGACCCAGCACCTCCGCCAGGCGTCTCTCCTGATCCCGCCGATCCTCACAGGGCGGCAGCGCCAGCACTTGTCGCTGATTGTGTTGCAGATTGAAACCCACCTCGAAGCGGGACAGCGCCAGGCGGTTGATCAGGTTCTGGATATGCTTGAATTCGGTCTGCTCGGTGCGCAGAAACTTGCGTCGTGCCGGCGTATTATAGAACAGGTCTCTGACCAGTACGGTGGTGCCCAACGGATGGGCCGCCGGTCTGGGGGATTCGATCCGTTCCCCGCCATCGCCACTGACCTCGTAAGCCGCATCCTGCTGTTCGGTGCGGGAGCTCATTTTAAGTCGGGAAACCGAGCTGATGCTGGGTAGCGCCTCGCCCCTGAAACCCATGCTGTGGATGGTTTCCAGGTCCTCCAGGGATGCCACCTTGCTGGTGGCATGCCGGGACAGGGCCAGGGCCAGTTCCTGCATGGCGATGCCCTGCCCGTCATCCCGCACCCGGATCAGCTTGACGCCACCCTGCTCGATCTCGATGGCGATGCGTACCGCTCCGGCATCCAGACTGTTTTCCACCAACTCCTTGACGACCGAGGCCGGCCGCTCGATCACTTCGCCGGCAGCGATCTGATTGATCAATTGGGGGGGTAGCGTCTTGATTGGCATGCAGAAATGAAACAGGATTGATATGGGTGTGGCCGCCGCTGGGCAATGCAACGAACAACCCCTATTGTGCCATCCCGAACAGGCAGAAGGCCATGGTTGATCCCCTGGTCCCCAAGCAGCCGCACATGGGAACGGGGAGTTGGGCGCAATCCAGATTCAGCTATCCGGGATCTCCAGGACCTGGCCAACCCACAAGGTATCACCTTTCAACTCATTGGCATTGCGCAGCAGACTGACGCTGACCTGGTATTGTTTGGCGATGGCGGCCAACGTGTCACCCTTGGAAATGACATGCTTTTTGGCGAGTTTTCTGGCCTGCTGCGCCGCCATCCAGGTGCCAGGTGGGGGTTGGTATTCGAAATAGCTGACAATGCCTTGCAACAACGCCTTGGCCAGTTGCCGTTGATAGGCGAGGTTCCTGAGTCGGCGTTCTTCCTTCGGATTGGAAATGAAGGCGGTTTCCACCAGCATGGAGGGGATGTCCGGCGATTTCAGCACCATGAATCCGGCTTGCTGGACTCTCCGTTTATGGGTCTTACCCAGCTTCTTGAGCTGCTTCAGCACCCGCTCCGCCGCTTCGCTGCTGGCCTGCAGGGTGCCGATCTGGGAAAGATCGAGCAACACGGAAGCCAAGGTGTCGTCCTTGTCCTCCAGGGAGACGCCACCCACCAGGTCGGCGCTGTTCTCCCGCTCCGCCAGCCAACGGGCGGCTTCGGTAGAAGCCCCGTTGCGCGACAGGGTATAGACGGATGACCCCCCTACCCTGGAATCATTGAAGGCATCCGCATGAATGGAGACGAATAGATCGGCGCGCTGTTCGCGCGCCTTGGCCATCCGTTTACGCAAACCCAGGTAATAGTCCCCATCCCGGATCAACACACCCTTCATGCCCTGCTGCTTATTGATCAACTGCACCAGGTGACGGGAAATGGCCAGTACCACATCCTTTTCGTTGGTACCCAACTTGCCTTGAGCGCCGGGGTCCTCGCCCCCATGCCCGGCATCGATCGCGATGATCACATCCCGCTGACCGGGTTCGTCAATGGTCTTGATGGGTTTGGAAATCGGGGAGTCGATTGCTTCGTCCTTGGCATAGATGTCGATAACCAGGCGATGGCCATACTGACGATTGGGTTTGAGAAAAAAGGTTTTCGGCTTCACGGCCCGTTGCAGGTCAAGCACCACCCGTACATCGTTCTGATTGCGCTGTGCTGTGCGGATTTGCCGAATAAATCGATTGTCCGCTCCCAGATCCGGCAATTGCTTGGTCATCCTGGCATTTTTCAGATCCAGTACGAGACGATCAGGACTCTCCAGCATAAACAGGCGATGCTTGACCTGGGAGTCCGCATCGAATACCAGGCGTACATGATCGGGCGCCGACCA
This sequence comes from uncultured Gammaproteobacteria bacterium, assembly GCA_963716875.1. Classification (GTDB taxonomy): domain Bacteria; phylum Pseudomonadota; class Gammaproteobacteria; order Chromatiales; family Chromatiaceae; genus JASJBU01. Next base: position 155,310 of record CAVQUR010000013.1, on the reverse strand, counting down.
AAACCGCATGCTCCGGATGTCGGATTGTTGAGCGTAAAGGGGCTGACTCCAGAGGAGCGCCAGGATCAGTAGTGTGCCAAGCTTGTTCATTGTCACCAGTAACCCAGAATCAGCGCATCAGTAGCAAAAATAGCATGGTTTTTCCTTATTTCCAAGATAAAACGGTCAGATAGAATGAATTCTTAACCTTTATCCTGAATCGTCATGGGAGTTGCCTAGGAAAGTCTCCGGGTTGACTCCATGCAAGCGCCTTTCAATGGCGCGACCGACCTCGCTTGCTCCGCTGAGACGCAGTCTCCTGGCAGCCCCGGCATGTTCCAGTTGGATCAAAAGATCCGCCGCCGGCAACAACCCTGCGCCGCGTTCCGGCCACTCCACCAGCAGGATGGCGCGGGTCTCCAGCAGGTCCTCGAGACCCAGGTATTCCAGTTCAGCGGCATCCGCCAGGCGGTAGAGGTCGAAGTGATAACAGACGCAATCTTTCAGCTCGTAAGGCTCGAGCAGGGTATAGGTCGGGCTTTTCACCTTGCCCCGATACCCCAGGCCATGCAGAAAACCACGCACCAGGGTCGTCTTGCCGGTGCCCAGATCCCCTTGCAGATAGAGGATGCAGGGTGCTGTACACAGCGTTGCCAGACAACTTCCCATCGACTCCTGCAATGGTTCTCCGCGCAGCTCAATCATCCACATCCGCTTGTTCCTGATTCAATAAGGGACGCAGCTCGCCGAGCAGGTCCCCCGCCAGCATGCCCCGTTCGCCTGCAAGCGCGGCCCGATCACCGGCCGCTGCATGCAGGGTGACGCCCAACTCGGCCGCCTCCGACAGTGCATGGCCCTGCGCGATCAGAGCGGCGATGATACCGGTCAACAGGTCCCCGCTGCCACCGGTGGCCATGCCTGGATTGCCGCCGCTACACAGACCCAGGGGACGATGGGAACCGTCACAAATCAGGCTCCCCGCCCCTTTCAGGACCACCACGCCGTCGTAATGGGTCTGGAGTTTCGTCACGGCGGCGAAGCGATCCGCCTGAATCGCCTGCGTGTCGGTCTGCAGCAGACGGGCGGCTTCGCCGGGATGGGGCGTCAACACCCAGCGGGTCCTTTGGACCGGTCTTTCGGCCAACAGATTGAGGGCATCTGCATCCACCACCAGGGGCAGTTCCGTGTCGAGGGCGGCGCCAAACAGCTCACACCCCCAGCTGCTCTGTCCCAGCCCGGGCCCGAGGGCGATCACATCCGCTCTGGCGAGCAGAGGATCGAGTTCACTGGCGATTGCTCGATTCCGCGGCACATCAGCTCCGGCCGGCCCAGATTGAGCTGGGCGGCATGGGCCGGATGGGTGGCGACGGAAACCAGTCCGGCGCCGCTGCGCGCCGCCGCTTCTGCGGCCAGGCGCGCCGCGCCGGAATAGCCCTGATCACCACCGATCACCAGCACATGACCCAGGTCGCCCTTGTGGGCCGATCGACGCCGCGGCTCCAGGCACGTTGCGAAAGCTTGCCCCAGTCGATACGCCGGGCGGACAAGATCTGCCGACTGTAGATGCGCGCCGGGATCTCCAGCGCATCGAAGATGATCGCCCCGCAACAATCCGGACCTACGCCGGTGAACATACCCTGTTTAAGACCGATGAAACTGAGGGTGGCCTGGGCCTGAACCGCACAACCCATACGTCGGCCGGTATCGGCATGCAGGCCCGAGGGGATATCGATGGCCAACACCGGAGCGGGATGCCGGTTGATCGCCTGTATCGCCTCCGCCCAAGCGCCGGTCACCTCCCGTTCCAGCCCGGTGCCCAGGATCGCATCGACGATCAGATCACTCTGGGTTGGCAAGCCGGTATAGGGTTCGATCTCGCCCCCGACGGCGCGCCAGGCATCCGCCATGAGCCAGGGCGTCACCGGTCAGTTTCGCCGGATCCGCCAGACTGAGGACGCGCACCTGCCGCCCGGCCTGACTGGCCAGCCTGGCGACCACATAGCCATCGCCTCCATTGTTGCCCGCACCGCACACGATGGTGATGCGGGTAGCCGGCAGGCCAGAGCTGCTCGATCAACGCATAGACGCGAGTACCTGCCCGCAGCATCAGCTCGGCGCCGGGAATGCCGATATTCCTGAATTGCGATGCGATCGAACTCACGCACCTGCTGCGCACGATACAGCGCATAAGGCAGGGTTTCGCTAAAAGGCATGACATGCATGGGACTCTATCCTGTTTCTACCAGCCGCAACCTTACCTTGAAGGCGCTGCCCCTTGCCAGTGATATAGTTACTCCATGACCCAGAGCAAAGCGATCGATTTTGTCCTGCTGACCCACCAGATGAAGGCCTGGGGCCGGGAACTGGGGTTCGACCAGGTGGGCGTCACCGACACCCGGCTGATGCAGGCCGAGGCGAGGCTCGATGACTGGTTGGCGCGGGGCTTTCATGGCGAGATGGATTACATGGCCCGCCACGGCCGCGAAACGCAGCCGCCCGTCCCTGTTGGTGCCCGGCACCCGGCGGGTCATCTCGGTGCGCATGGACTATCTGCCGGAGGCCCCGGAGCTGGCCCTGCAGGTCCAGCACAATCCACTCCAGGCGTTCATCTCCCGCTATGCCCTGGGGCGCGACTATCACAAGGTGTTGCGCAAACGGCTGCAGCGACTCGCTATCCGCATTCAGCAGACGCGTCGGCGATTATGCTTATCGGGTGTTCGTAGACTCCGCGCCGGTCCTGGAAAAAGCCCTGGCGGAAAAGGCGGGGCTGGGCTGGATCGGCAAACATACCAATCTGCTGAACCGGCACGCCGGTTCCTGGTTTTTTCTCGGCGAGATCTATACCGATCTGCCGCTGACGCTCGACGCCGCAGGCGCCAATCATTGCGGAGATTGTCAGGCCTGCCTGGCGATCTGCCCGACCCGGGCGATCGTCGCGCCCTACCAGCTCGACGCCAGGCGCTGCATCTCTTATCTGACCATCGAGTTGCGCGACAGCATACCGGTCGAGTTCCGCAAGGCCATCGGCAACCGGATCTACGGTTGCGACGACTGCCAGCAGGTCTGCCCCTGGAATCGGTTTGCCCGGCTTACCCGCATCGACGATTTTCTGGCCCGTCACAGGCTGGACGGCATCGGCCTGTGCCAGGCCTTTGCCTGGGACGAAGAAGCGTTTCTCAAGCGCACCGAAGGTTCCGCCCTGCGCCGGCTCGGCCATGTACGCTGGCTGCGCAATATCGCCGTTGCCCTGGGCAATGCCCCCACATCGAGCACTTTGCTCCAGGCATTGGTACGGCATGTGGAGCATCCCTCGGCGCTGGTCCGGGAGCATGTGCGTTGGGCTTTGACGCAACACCAAAAGACCCGATCCCCGTAACATCGCGGTCAACCCGGCAGAGACAGCAGCAGGTTTTCCATCTCTCAACGGGGCTTTGTTCTTTTCAGCGCGCCTGAGCCAAGAGGAGGATATCAGACACCGTTAATATAGAGATAGACGCCGACGCCCAGCCATGTGAGCAACAGCAACAACCAGGGCAAGAGACTTTGCCGGCACCTGATCACCTCCTTGGTTGCAATCTTCACCGCATCCGTACCCTGCGGTTGGATCGAAACCTTCTTGAGTTTCTTATCCAACTCGCGCGCCTTGATCTTGTACTGCTTTTTGTACTGATCTATCCCCTTCTGGATGCCCTGGGCGATGAGTTTCGTTTGTTCTTTAGTTTGGCCTGGTTTTTGTGTGGCGCGCGCAATCCTCATCGCTTCTTCCTGGGTTTGACTGGAAATGCGATTACCCTGTGAATACTTGGCCATAAGCGTAATGACTCGTTCTCATTGTGGTAGTGCTTCAGAGATCCATTCGGACTCCGGGGTGTTTGCTGAACATACCTTGCGGAACCCTCCCATGCAAACCGATACACGGGTCTCGCCAACCGACCAGGAGTCATTTGACCCGTCTATGTGACAAACTCGAGGTATTGTGATTTGTTGAACGCGATATGGCATGGTCCGGGACGAGAAGCACCCCATTGCAGGGTTCCGGCGCAACGACAACCACCTGAATAATTCACCAGAAGCAGTTAGAATGCTGCAGGCTTCACAACAAAAGGGAAAAAACCTTGTCCGAAGAAAAGATTGCCGAAGGTCTCTATCTCTGCCTGATCAGCGTCCATGGCTTGATCAGGGGTAAAGAACTGGAACTGGGTCGGGACGCCGACACCGGAGGACAGACGAAATATGTAGTCGAGCTGACGCGCGCCCTGGCGGCCCAACCCGGGGTTGCGCGGGTCGATCTTATGACCCGCCTGGTGGAAGATCCGGAGATCAGCGCCGACTATGCGTTACCCATCGAGGAGCTGGGCGACGGGGCGCGCATCGTGCGCATCGAGGCGGGTCCTGCCGGCTATCTTCAGAAAGAAGGCCTGTGGGATTATCTGGACACCTTCGTCGACAATACCATCCATTTTTTCCACCAACAGGGGCGCCAGCCCGATCTGTTGCACAGCCATTATGCGGACGCCGGTTATGCAGGCAGCCGCATCTCCCATATCCTGGGCATTCCGCTGATCCACACCGGCCACTCCCTGGGCCGGGTCAAACGCCGCCGCCTGCTGGCTTCGGGGCTCACCGCCGCGCAGATCGAAGAACGCTATAACATGGTGCGTCGCATCGAGGCGGAAGAGACCACCCTGGCCTCGGCGGAACGGGTCATCACCAGCACCAATCAGGAGATCGAAGAACAGTACGAGCTGTACGATTTTTACCAGCCTGACCAGATGCGGGTCATCCCCCCCGGCACCGATCTGAGCCGTTTTCATCCCCCGGAGGGCAAGGAGTGGCAGACTGCCATCGCCGGCGAGATCGTGCGTTTCTTGCGGGAACCGGAAAAACCCATCATCCTGGCCCTGTCACGGCCGGATGCACGCAAGAACATCGCCGCCCTGATCACCGCCTACGGGGAGGATCAGACCTTACAGGAGATCGCCAACCTGGTGATCGTGGCCGGTAATCGGGAAGATATCCATGACCTGGATATCGGGGCCCAGGAGGTGTTGTCGGAACTGCTGCTGTTGATCGACCGCTACGACCTGTATGGCAAGGTGGCCTATCCCAAACACCACAGCGCCGATGATGTGCCCTTGATCTATCGACTGGCCGCGGTGTCCGGTGGCGTGTTCGTCAATCCGGCCCTCACCGAACCCTTTGGCCTGACCCTGATCGAGGCTGCCGCCAGCGGCCTGCCGATCGTCGCCACGGAGGACGGCGGCCCTAGGGATATCATCCAGAACTGCCAGAACGGGGTCCTGATCAATCCCCTCGATCCGGAAGGCATTGCCCTGGGCTGAAACAGATCCTGCAGGACTGGGAGGCCTGGCAGCAACGTTCCAGCGCCGGTCTCAAAGGTGTGCGCGAGCACTATGCCTGGGAGGCCCATGCCCAGAGCTATCTGGAAATGGTGCGACCGATTGTGGAGAAGACCAGCGAACCCCTGCTGCGCCAGCGTCCGGCTCGCCGCAGCATGCTCTATCACGACCGCGCCATCTTCAGCGATCTGGACCAGAATCTGCTCGGTAATCCCGACTCGCTGCCTGAATTGATCCAGGTGATCCGGGATAACCGTAAATGCGCCTCCTTCGGCATCGCCACCGGGCGCCGGCTCGATTCCGCTTTGAAGGTGATGAAAAAGCACGGCATACCGGAACCGGATGTGTTGATCACCAGCGGCGGCAGCGCGATCCACTACGCCCCGAAGCTGACCGAGGATACCGCCTGGACCCGCCATATCGAGAAACAATGGACCCCCCAGGTGGTGCGGCGTGTACTGGATGCCTTGCCGGGTCTGGTGCTGCAATCGAAAAAGGAACAGAGTCGCTTCAAGATCAGCTACTACATCGATCCCGATAAGGCGCCTACGCTGGAGGAGATCAATCGCCTGCTGCATCAGGAAGAACAAGCAGTCAATACCATCATGTCCTTCGGCCAGTTTCTCGATGTGTTGCCGATCCGCGCCTCAAAGGGCCTGGCATTACGCTATGTGGCCGCCAGCTGGGATATCCCCTTGAATCACATTCTGGTGGCGGGCGGTTCCGGGGCGGACGAGGACATGATGCGCGGCAAAACCTTGGCAGTGGTTGTCGGTAACCGGCATCACGAGGAACTGTCGAAACTGGAGGATTCGGAAAGCATCTATTTTGCTCAGAAAGAAGGGGCCGGCGGCATCCTCGAGGCGCTCGACCATTATGACTTTTTCAGCAGCTGCCATGTCCCCACGGAGACTGACAGCAAATGAACCCATCCCGTCTCCTGCTCTGTACCGATCTGGACCGAACCCTGCTGCCGAATGGGGCGCAACCGGAATCACCCCAGGCGCGCAGTCGCTTCCAGGCCCTCGCCTCCCATCCGGAGATCACCCTGGTGTATGTGACGGGCCGGGATCGCCCGCGGATCGAACGAGCCATCACCAACTACCGTTTGCCCGCCCCCGATTTCGTCATCAGCGATGTCGGCACCAACATCTACGACCTGAGGCAAGGTAACTGGGAGGTCTGGCGCCAGTGGCAGGAAGAGATCGCACCGGACTGGGACGGCTTCGACCATCAGCGGCTGAGTAAACTCCTGAGCGGCTTCAGTGAGCTGCGCCTGCAGGAGGTCAGCAAGCAGAATACCTTCAAGCTCAGCTATTACGTGCCCCTGCACGTGGACCGGAATAAACTCATCGGACAGCTGGCTGGCTGTCTGCACGACCATCAGATCGAGGCCAGTCTGATCTGGAGTGTCGACGAACCGGCCGGTATCGGCCTGCTGGACGTACTGCCCAAGCGGGCCACCAAGCTGCATGCGGTGGAATTTCTGCAGTCTTACCTGGGTATCCCGCTGAGCCATACCCTGTTCGCCGGCGACAGCGGCAACGATCTGCCGGTACTGGCCAGCTCCATCCCCGCGGTGCTGGTGGCCAACGCCATGCCCTCGGTCGCAAAGGAGGCGGTCACCGCGGCAGCGGCGGCGGGCAATCCACAGAGCCTGCATCTGGCCCAGGGAGGCTTGCTCGGCATGAACGGTAATTACAGCGCCGGTATCCTGGAGGGTGTGGCACATTTTCATCCCGATCTGCTCGGGCTGTTCAGCGAACTCGAACCATAAGAATCATACTCAGAGGAATCCCTATGCGCGACAAGGTGCCCGTACTGTTTGGCGAAGTGTTGTTTGATTGTTTCGAGGATGGCAGCCGGGTGCTGGGCGGCGCCCCCTTCAACGTAGCCTGGCACCTGCAAGCCTTCGGCTGCAGTCCCCTGTTCATCAGCCGGGTGGGGGACGATCCCTGGGGACGCAAGATTCGTGATGTCATGCAACGCTGGGGCATGACCACCGCTGGACTGCAGAAAGATTCGGCCCACCCAACGGGTGAAGTCCAGGTCAGCCTGAAGCAGGGACAACCCAGTTTCGATATCTTGCCGGATCGAGCCTACGACCATATACATTGCGAGGGTATTCCCCCCATGAATCCTTCCCTGGTCTATCACGGCAGCCTGGGGCTAAGGCAAGCGGAATCCGCCAACACCTTGGCGGATATCCTGGGTAAACACCCCGCCCCGGTCTTCATGGATGTGAACCTCAGATCCCCCTGGTGGAATAAGGATCAACTCTCCATGCATCTGGATCATGCGCATTGGGTGAAGATCAATGACGCCGAGTTGAACATGCTGGTGGACGGCTCCGACAACCTCCAGGCAAAAGCCAACCGCTTGCGGCAACGTCATGACCTGAACTGGGTCATCGTGACGCTGGGCGCCCAGGGCGCCTTTGCGCTCGACCCGGTGGGCAGTCTCCACGAAACGGTGCCCGCCGCGAAGATTCCGGTGGTCGATACGGTGGGTGCAGGGGATGCCTTCGCCTCGGTGTGTATCCTGGGGGTCCTGCAGGATTGGCCACTGACTCAGACCCTGCAACGGGCCCAGCGGTTCGCCTCCCTCCTGGTCGGACAGCGTGGCGCCACTATCCAGGATGTCGCAACCTATCAGCCCTTCATCCAAGCCTGGCAACTGACCCAATAAGCATAGCGAATCATGTACGAACAGATTTCCCATTCCCTCTTGAACGAGATTCTCGACGAACTGAAGCCGGAGATCCGCCGGCAGAACCTGCGCCACTTCTATACTCGGCTTGGCGCCAACTTTTACGCCATCCACTCCCTGTTCCATCATCTGTATGGCCACCGGGAGGACTTCAAACAGCAGATGATCAAGCTGGTGGAGGTGATGGCGAGCCGCTACATCGAACGCTCCGCCGATCTGGAACAGCACGATATGGCACGGGAGCAGGACCACAACTGGTTTCTCAGCCAGAAATGGGTGGGCATGGCCCTGTACGCGGACGGCTTCGCCAGTAATCTCGAGGGCGTCAAGCAGCACCTCCCCTATCTGCAGGAACTGGGCATCAACCTGATCCACATCATGCCCATGCTGGTGTGTCCGGAAGGCGCCAGTGACGGGGGCTACGCGGTGAGTAATTTCCGCGACATCGATCCCCGTGTCGGCAGTCTGGAGGAACTCACGAAGCTGGCGGACTCGATGCGCAAGCGCGACATGCTGCTGACCCTGGATGTGGTGGTCAACCACACCTCCGATGAACACGAGTGGGCGCGGCGGGCCCGCAGCGGCGAGAAAAAATATCAGAACTATTACTACATATTTCCCGACCGCGACGTGCCCGACATGTTCGAGGAGACCATGCCGGAGATCTTTCCGGAGACCTCGCCGGGCAACTTCACCTGGGACGAGCAGATGGGCAAATGGGTGATGACCGTATTCAACAGTTACCAGTGGGATCTCAACTACAGCAATCCCGGGGTGTTCATCGAGATGGTGGACGTGATCCTGTTCTGGGCCAACCGGGGCGCGGATATCGTACGCCTGGATGCGGTGGCCTTCCTATGGAAGAAGATCGGCACCATCTGCCAGAACGAACGGGAGGCGCATCTGATCCTGCAGATGATGAAGGACTGCTGCCAGGTCACCGCCCCCGGGGTGCTGTTCATCGCCGAGGCCATCGTGGCGCCCTTCGAGATCACCAAATACTTCGGCGAGGATGCGGTGATCGCCAAGGAGTGCGAGATCGCCTACAACGCCACCTTCATGGCCCTGCTGTGGGACACCATTGCGACCAAGAACGCCAAGCTGCTGAATCAGGGCATCCTCAGTCTGCCCAACAAGCTCGATCGAGCCACCTGGCTCAACTACATCCGCTGTCATGACGACATCGGACTGGGATTCGACGACGCGGATATCGTGCGGGCCGGCTACGAACCCAAGGCCCATCGCCGCTTCCTGCTGGATTGGTTCACCGGCAAGTATGCCGATTCAGAGGCCCGCGGCCAGCCCTTCGGCGTCAACAGCAAGACCGGCGACGCCCGCATCTCGGGCTCCCTAGCCTCCCTGGTGGGTCTGGAGGCCGCCCTGGATGCCGGCAATGACGAAGCGATCGACAATGCGGTAAAACGCATCCTGCTGCTGCACGGCATGATCCTCTCCTTCGGCGGCATCCCCCTGCTCTATTACGGGGACGAGGTGGGCACCCTGAACGACTGCAGCTTCCAGTCTGATGCCAGAAAGGCCGGTGACAACCGCTGGATGCACCGCCCGCAGGATCGATTGGGAAAGGGTGGAGCTCCGGCATCAGCACGGCTCGGTGGAACAGCGCATCTTCGATGGGCTTGAAACGACTCATCGGGGTACGCAAATCGGTCCCCGCCTTCGCCGATTTCAACAACCGGGAACTGCTCGCGGTGGACAATGAACATCTGTTCGTGTTCATCCGCAGCCATCCGGAGAAATACAACGAAACGGTGGTGGTAGTGGCCAACTTCGACGACCGGCCGCAACATCTGAACCTGGCCAATCTGGGCCATCGCGGGCGCTTTCAATACGGCCAGCCCCAGGATCTGGCCAGTGGCGAGACACCGGCCCTGTTCAATGATCAACTGGTGGTGCCGCCGTTCCGTTTCTACTGGCTGACGGATCAGCGTCCTACTGGACTGATCTGAGTTTGGTCAATAGGGGTATGGGAAATCACATGCAGCGCAAAGCGGCTGTCTACGGCAAGGCGGGTTTTTTCCATACATTCTGCTGTATTATTCACGCCAAGCCTGGAGATAAGTGAATTGATCCTTTTGCAACAGGCCGCTTCGTCCCTGCTGGGTGAGCAGTGGATTCCGGATACGGATGTAAAAGTTCACCTGGACATTCAATTAGTGCAAGCTTTAATGAAAACTTCACCATGACAGTGCTCTTGTTCGATTCTGCAGGAGGTAGAGTTATGGTTAACTATTTTTTTTCCGCGGCCCTTAGACGAAAATTACAGCACTCCCGCCAGATCAAGGTATTGTGTTATCCCCTTGTAGACGATATTGGAGACGTTTCGTATCACATTACTGCGCGAGCGGATCCAGGCAGTATAATTACTCGCTGATTGTTGTTTTTCGATGATACCGATAATCGTATAGGGATAGCGTTTACCGTCCGGACCTTCTACATTCAGGATACCCATATCACCGCACAGACGCGCGGTGCTACCTGTCTTGTTATAGACCTCGGTACCTTTCGGGACATCCCGCGTGCCAGTGTAGATCCGGTCAGACCCGGGCAATGACATCAAACGCTTAATTTCAGCTGCTCTGGGTATCTCATCCTTCCAAACCGCATAGAGAAAACGGCTATAATCATGAATGGAAGCCTTATTGAGGTAGGTACGACCATTGGCAGGGATGTACTCGACAATATTTACATCCCGAAAAATATCGGGGTAGTGCCGTTTGAGGATACGTTCCACTGCTTCCGGTCCACCCACTTGGCGCATGACCCAATTGGTTGAACTGTTATGGGATTGTTGGATCATCCGTTCCATGTAACGGCGGCTTTTACCGTCGTATTTTAAATCCCCCTTTTCAACTAAGTGAAAAAAGGCCGCGGCAACGAATGGTTTCACGAGGCTGGCAGCCTGGAACTGTACATTCTCGTTGATCGTAACCAATTTTTCACCCGTGGTGAAATCATAAACGGCCCAACCGGTCCGTTCATCTGCAGCAATCTTCCCTTCCCGGCGTAGACGTTTAATATAGTCTTCCACGGCTATTTCCAAATCACGAATTTCCTTTACTCTTTGAGTGCCAGTCATCTTACTCCGAGGCACGCTTGCTGCGATAACCGGACTGGGGTTTGCCTCAACAATTCGGCCGTTGTCGTACAAAGCCCAGTTCTCGGAACGCACCGGGCTTGCGGGTTCCAAACCCCTGGAACGCAACAAACGGGTATGGGATTGAGCAACTTTTTGCGCGCTGGCATTGTCGCCGTGACGATGATAAATCAAGCCATAAAGGCCTTTTTTAGTAACCACCTTCAAATTCTTGGCAACGCCGGGACCGAGTATCTTTACAACCTGATCTCGATACTCCTTGACACTGGTTACATCCCGATGCCAGAGATATGAAACATCGAAACGATCCACGGCAAATGCATCATAAGGAACGATTGCCAGACACAATAGGATGATGAGAATAGCATTGTTTAGGCGGATGTTTCCACGGAGCATGATTCTTATTCCAGTTAAATAGTGTTTTAACTCAAACTGTTGGGAAACTATTTTAGTGTAATTTCACCCTATTGGATAGGGTCCGTCAACCGGAAATCTCTAGCCGGGCAAAAACCGGATATGGGCCCAATACCTCATTTCTAGCGACAGAGGAATAAAAAACTTAATCAATAGTCAATTCTCTTGTCAGCCAGTTTCCGATATATTCTGCTAAATCTGATGCTTAGCTAATCTATATGGCGGATTGAGTGGTAACGACCCGCGCGGGAAATGCCCGCAGGCCTATCACTATTCATCAGTCATTTAAGCCGGTAATGAACCAAAAAGATGCATACCCGAGATAAAGGACCGGGAAAAAACAAATTATCTCTTCTTGCCGGCGAATACTCCTGCATGACCAGCACATCGTGGTGGCGAAAATAGTGGAAGGGTTTGAAGCGTTACCGCCCTGGAATATGAAGTGAGCATGATCCGGATACGCGGTAAACTGGGCTGAATATTTGGCGCTTACCGTTTATGAGTGTGCGTATTGGACGAAAAAATGATGGAACACCGGGGAATTTCCATTGTTGGTTAATTATTTGTTAATAATAACCCGCAGAATACCCTCCATAACCGCTTTTCCCAAAACTGTTGTTGGTTTTGTTGAGTACCATTCCAATGACCTTATTATCACTAATATGAGAAAGAGAGTCTTTTACTGCATCTATTGATGTTTTTCCTGCTTCTACCACTATAAGCACCTGTCCCATAAGATGCATGAGTATCCGTGCTTCATTTGTTGCGAGTAATGGAGGTGAATCGAATAAAATGATACGGTCGGAATAGCGCTGTCCCAATTCATTGACTAATCTTTCCATTCCATTACTAGCTAACAGTTCTGATGAATTCTCACAATTGGTTCCTGCTGGAATGATCTTTAATTTAGCAATAGATGTACTCATCAGAACATCACCAATCTGGGTTTTTGCATCAGCCAAAAGATCGGTGAGTCCCCTATGTTTTTCTATTCCCAGCAGCAAGCTTAGCGATGGACGCAATACATCGCCATCAATCAATAATAGGGTTGAATTTAACTCTGTAGCCATACTCAGTGCCAGATTGAGGGCTGTATAGGTTTTACCTTCACCAGGCAATGAACTGGTAATAGCTATCAGATTCCCACGCTCTACGGGCGCCGCGCCCTTACCGAACGCATTCATCAAGATAGGTCGCTTTATTGCTCTGTATTCTTCAGATAAAATTTTATTATCACAACCTGGGACTAAATATCGAGTAGTTGTTAGAGAACTAAGATTCAAGATATCCGGTTGTTTCTTCTCCCTGGGTGTCAATATTCGCTCATTCGTACTACCTGGCTTAATTTCACTTGAAGCAAGATTTTTCGACTCCCGTTCATTTTTCTCCGCCGCATTCTCTGATCTTGCCTTGCTCAGACGTTCAATGGCTTTCTCTATGCTGCTCATGAAAAGTAATTCTTGAATAATTAGTGGCTTGGTTAAAACCAAGTTTCAGGGATAATCAGTACATCACCTGGTAACATTTCGACATTGGCAGAGATATTCCCATCTCTAATCAGGTCATCTAATCTCACACGATATTGTTCAGTTATACCATTCACTTTCCTTACGATACTGGCATTGTTTCCAGCTGCGTATTCAGTAAGACCTCCTACCGCAATAATCACATCGAGTAGAGTCATCCCCTCTCTGTAAGGTATAGCCTGCGGTTGAGCAGCCTGTCCTACAACACGAACCTGCTCAGTGTATTGTCCAACAAAATGGTTGACACTGACAGTAACTGTCGGATTCTTCACGAACTTCGATAATTCATTTTCCAAGCTCCTGGCCAACTCTGTAGGTGTCTTACCACTGGCTTGCATATCCTCAACAAGCGGAGTCGAAATCAAGCCGTCTGGACGCACCACCACCTGAGTGGATAACTCTTCATCTCCCCATACAAAAACGCTCAACTGATCGCCAGGTCCGATGAGATATTTTTTCTTCAGCTCAGTCGCAGTCTGCTGAATTCCAGGGTCTTCATAGATCGATTTCATACCACCGTTGGAACAACCTGTAGTCAGTAGAATGAGCACAAAGAAAATAATTATAATAGGAATATTCGTGAATAACCCTAGCGGTTTTTTTTGCATTTTCTATCACCCGGTTCGTATCTTGATCAGTTATTTCAGATTAATTATATTTGCTATAATATCACATTAGGATTCATAAAGTTGATGGCTATTTGAGTTCGTATTTGTTGATCAGGTCATAGAGGGTTGGCCTGCTTACTCCGAGCAACTCTGCTGCCTTTGAAACATTACCTTTTACGTAGTTCAAGGCCCTGAGAATGGCTTTTGCTTCGGCCTCTTCTCGAACCTCCCGAAGATTTAACGGCATACTGTCAGACGGGTTCAAGCTTAACTGAAGCTCCTCCGCCGTTATTTGTGAGCCGTCGGCCATGACCACCGCTCGCTTTATTTTGTTTTCCAACTCCCTTACATTTCCTGGCCATGCATAATCCTCCATCGCCTGCAATGCACTCTTCGTGAAGCCGGAAACTTTGTTTCTGCCTTTTGTATTGTATTTCTCCAGAAAGGCCCAAGCCAGTAAAACAGCATCACCCACACGAGCTCTCAATGGCGGTATATTAATTGTTACTTCGCTGATTCGATAAAAAAGATCTTCGCGGAATTCACTTGTCCGGATCATCTGGTCAAGATTCTGATTTGTTGCACATACCACCCTGACATCTACTGGTATTTCATCCCTTCCTCCAACTCGCTCAATAATCCGCTCTTGCAGAAAGCGTAAAAGTTTTGCTTGAAGATTGATCGGCATATCCCCTATTTCATCGAGAAAGAGTGTACCGCCGCTGGCAGTTTCAATTTTACCTAGAGTTCGTTTGTTCGCTCCAGTAAATGCGCCTTTTTCATATCCAAATAGTTCGCTTTCCAGCAAGGTATCAGGTATGGAGGCGCAATTTATTGCAATGAATGGTTTATCATGCCTCTCACTGAGCATATGGACGGCTCGAGCAAGCACTTCCTTTCCGGTACCACTTTCCCCAAGCAGCAGCACTGAGATATCCGTTAGGACTAACTTTTTCCAATACCCGACAAACTTCCAACATTTCAGGACTGTTAGCGACAATCCCATCTAGAGGTGAAGATTTTTGCTGATTTAGAAGCAGTCTATTTTCTTCTTCCAATTCGTAAAGATTATACGCGCGATCAATAATGATTTTTAATACATCAGGATCAATGGGTTTTTGGTAAAAGTCATATGCGCCGCATTCAATTGCAGCAAGCGCATTCACCCGATCATCATTGCCAGTGACTACGATCACCTTGGTTCTGGGAGATAAATTCAGAATATCCTGGAGAGCAGCCATTCCTTCACTCACATTAGCCGGATCAGGCGGTAATCCAAGATCAAGAGTGACTACTGGAGCTGTTGTTCGGCGTAATAAGGAGATGGCACTTTCTCTGTCACCAGCCAGTAATACTTCATATCCATCAAAACACCATTTGAGCTGACTTTGCAGACCAGGATCGTCTTCTACGACTATTAAAGGTCTTAATTGGGTAGCCTTATTCAAAACTCCACTCCTACGCCTGATTGATTACTTTGACCCGGATGATAAATATTTTCCGAACAGGAATTCTCAAAGTAAATGTGGTTCCCTTCATTGACTGCACTAGAGACCTGATTTCCCCACCCAGACCTCGTATAAATTCACGACTCTCATAAACACCCACTCCCATACCTGCATTGCCTTTGGTGGTTTCAAATGGCTGGAAAAGGCGCTTTTTGATGAAATCCGTATCCATCCCGATACCATTATCCTCAATTTGGATCTCGACCATTTTTTCATGTTTCTTAAGTCGAATCGTTCACTTGGCCATTTTCTTCGAACCGCCTCCTGGGCATTTTTGATCATATGTCCAATCACTGCTGTAAAACGATCCTGATCCGCTACGATATGCACATCCTCGCCATAGATTCCAGCACCGGCGGTTGGATTGAAACTCACATGGTCACTGACCGCCTGTTGCAGCACGGCGCGAACTGAAAAAACCTTTCCAACACTTTGTTTCGAATCGCCCCTTGCGAAGTTGAGCCAGTAAACGGCCCATTTTTTTTGCCGCATTATCGACTGTATTGATGGCATCGTCCATAAACATCGGGTTCTTTCTATGTCTTTCAGCATTTTTTACCAGTAATTCCAGTTGGGCCAGCAAGTTTTTCAGATCATGCACCACAAATGCCGACAACCGGTTGAACGCCTCAAACTGATTCGCCCTGGCCAGCGCCTCAGATGCATTCATCAATGCCAGGTAACTTGCGGCCTGCTGGGCCGCTGTTTTCAGTAAATCCCGGTCTTCCCAATTAATCTGCCTAGCTGACTGTGATCTATACAACAAAATAAAGCCTATCAATTTCGAATGATGCTTCACAGGAACCACCAACCAGGCCATATTCATTTCATTGATATCCTCCGGCATTTCCAGATTCATCATAGAGTCCTGGTGACTCTTTTAATTCCTGAATGTCGATTATCCAATCCTTATCTTTAAAAAAACGTATCAATGATGATTCAACACCTATGACCTCCTCTGGCATTGGTGCTTGCCAACTGCTTACGGAAGAATAATTCCCTGTTTCATCCTGCATCCATAACACCCCACCTACAGACTCGACCAAGTCCGCTATTGCTTTGATGACACGTTCACGAATCTGGGGCCCGGGTTCACCGCCGGATAGGGTATGGATAATTCGCAACCATTCATCCCGGTAGTCGTATTTATAATTGAAGAAGTGCTTACTGAGAAAAACCTTTAATTTTGATCTCAAGCTGCCCGAAAACAGCAACGCAATCAAAAACACCATTGCCATGAAGAGGAAAATTACCTGTGCCGCTTTACCCCAGGTGCCCCCGTATAGGCGAATATAATAGCCGACCGCTGACATCACAAGCAGATAAGCACCGGATCCAAAGAGGGTCGTAGTGTGAAATACAACTCGACGAGAAACAAAAATCGAGACTGTCCAGCTGGGATTTCTGGCAGCTGCGACGGCTACCATAGGAACCAAAAGTGCGCTGATAAACCCCCTTGCCTCCCAAAGCGCACCATCGACTTGCCTGAATAGCAGTGCATCCGAGTAGAGAAAGAAGTCATAACCAAAAAGTGAGCCGATACCAAAGTAGAGATACTTAACGGCCCAGCGTTTCTCTGGCCGGGTATTTCTAAAAAGCTGTTCTATTAGAGTAAGGCCGGTAATTGCCAATCCTAAATGACCTAACAGTTGAAGACTGGCCAATCCGGACCAGGGAAGATTGAAACTAATCGTGCCGGCCAGTGGTTCTAGGATAAACAGGGGTATGGAAATGATAAATACCATCACTGGAGCATATTGCAACAAACCTCCGTCATTGCCTCCGGCTTGTCGCAAGGCCTTCAATAACCTGAAAAGAAAGACAAACCAGGCAATGTTTCTGCCAATTTCCAAAAGATGGTAGGCAATGACTGTCAGGTGTTCTTCCTGTACTTGTAAAAAAACCGAGGCCAAAGCCCAGAGACAAGTGACAAGCACGGCAGTGACAAGATACGCGCCTTCTATTCTCCCGCGCCAACTGGTTAAAAGGAGCACGCCCAATAAAAAAAATAATAATGCTGTGAAGGAATATCCAAGTATCCCAATACTCACGAAAAAACCTCAATAAAAAATGTTGATGACAGTCAAATCATTATGCCATTGCATACCAATAAAGCACCCATCAAGAGTTATGATTTCGTTTGATTTGCAACTGACTTCCTTTGACTTAATGTGAAACTTGACACTTTATAAAACAGTAGTCTAGAGATTGAGCCCAAAACTCGCTAATCTCTGAGCATCTGATCTATCATAAGATAGCTGTTACATATCACATTCCCTAGCCAGATTGGATGTATCGTTATGTATTAAATGCCATAACTGACTGATAAACATATAATTTAGATCATAGACACTAAGTTTAATCAGATTGGATACATTCTCAAGACCAAATCGCAATCCAATGGGTTTTCGCCCAGCATACTGGATATTAGCAACACAAATGAGGAATATCCGCTGGAATGGCAGACTTTTACTATAAGCAGGTAATAATATTTATATTAGTTAATATTCTTAATTTATTCCTTGCGTGTCATACATTGAGAGGATGTGAGAATATCAGGATGTGATCAGATATCACTAATCATTCCTTTTTTATACTATAGTAAGATGCTCATATGTCTTCATCGGGAAAAATGAGTTGCTGTAACGTATTGATTTATATAAACCTAATTAAATCATATCCAGATAGCATCAGGATTTCGCAGTCGGATCAAAAGATGATGATGTTTGTTTTTCTATCTTTTTCAACCAGGAACGACAGACGGTTTATTATTTAAGGACTGACGGTTTCGGCAATTGTGATTTGCACAAACAACCCATGAGCATCCTCACTCGAATTTATCTTTTTCACCCTAATTAAATTAAATTGTCATTATGTTTAAGATAGTTACCATTAAATTCCCGAACAAAAAATCAACCCTGCGACGAGATAGAGGATTCACGCTTATCGAAGTTATGGTTGTAGTTGTCATTCTAAGTATCCTAGCAGCGATTGTTGTGCCTAAGATCATGGATCGACCAGAGCAGGCGCGTGTTACCAAAGCCAAAAACGACATTCGGGCTCTTGAATCCGCCCTCAACCTCTATCGCCTTGACAATATGATCTACCCCAGCACAGATCAGGGTCTAGAAGCGCTGGTAACAGAACCAACCGATGCGCCCGAGCCCAAAAATTGGAAAGAAGGGGGATATGTCGACCGATTACCCATGGATCCCTGGGGCAGCCCCTATCTTTATCTTAATCCAGGTGTACACGGCACGATCGATATATATTCCTCCGGAGTTGATATTCAATCAGAAGAGGACGACATAGGTAACTGGAATATGGACTAGCGATCAAACATGACCGGTCCCTGCAACTGCAGTCAGCCCTTTTGCCGCCAACCCGCGTTCACAATGATCGAAATGCTGGTTGTGATACTGATCATAGGGATTATTATAAATTTTATTGTAGTGAAAATAGATGCCAATAACCCTTTGGATCAACTTAAAGCAGAGGCAAGACGCTTTACCTCCCTAACGGAGTTGGCAACAGAAGAGGCTCTGCTGCGTTCCGCATTGATCGGTATCGCGATAGAAGAACACTCTTACCAATTTTTACTCTTTACCGAATCGGATTGGGAACCCATCCAGGAGGACATATTCCGTGAAAGGAAGTTGCCAGAGGATATCCACCTCAGGTTGGTAATAGAAGACGTTATGGAAAGCATGCTGACACAGGAAAACGACACACCGGATATCATTCTTCTCCCAAGTGGAGAGATAACTCCTTTTGAACTGGAAATTTCGTCTCAGTTGATCGATGACAGCTACCGCGTTGGTGGAGATGAGACGGGAACTCTGCACCTGGATCATGTTTCCAGAGAGTAAATCTAAAAATCGAATACCTACCCACAAGGGATTCACTTTGTTGGAGGTGCTTGTGGCCCTGGCTATCCTCACTATCGCCCTGGCCTCCACAATAAAAGTAGTAGCTAATCAATCGATTAATGCTGAACACCTGCGCGATAAAACACTTGCCCATTGGGTCGCAATGAATCAGATTACCGAACTTCAACTCACTCAGGAATGGCCCTCAGCAGGTAAAAAACAAGGGACAGAAGAGATGGGACTGCATGAGTGGCGCTGGGAGCGCATTGTTAGCGATACACCTGATGATCGAGTTCGTCGCATACAGGTACAGGTCTTCCGTGATCGAGATGATGAATCGCCGATCACTCAACTCACCAGTTTTCTTGCCAAACCAAAGTAAACCACAGACGGCGCATGCAGTTCCACAAATCGATAAACGGATCTCCCGGCTTTACCCTGCTGGAACTTCTGATCGCAATTACCATCTTTTCGATCATCTCAACAATTACCTATAGTGGCTTGAAAATCGTACTTGATTCGGAACAGCAAATCAGCGAACACATGGATCGACTTTCCCAACTGCAAATCTGTCTAACCTGATACAGCGTGATATCGAGCAGGTCGTGAACCGAGCGATACGCAATGAGTTTGGCGACAGCCTGGACACTATGATAGGAGATGAAAGGTCAGATATGTTTCTAGAGTTCACCCGTGGTGGTTATCCCAATCCCATGCAACTACAACGCAGTAACCTTCAGCGGGTCGCCTATCAATTGGAAGACGGCGTGTTGTACCGAAACACCTGGCAGACACTCGACCGCCCCCCGGACAGCACTTCGAAAAGAGTCCGACTGCTCGACAAAATCACATCCATCAAAATCATATACTTCGATCAACAGATGAAACCAGCGAATGAATGGCCGCCATCCAACCAAAATGGTGAAGATACAACACCCAATCCACTGCCAAGAGCAATAGAGTTCACCCTAGAAATTGAAAAGATGGGCAGAATAAGACGGTTGTTTCGTGTTGTTGAGATACCAGCCATAGCAAAATGAAATATCAGGCCAGGCAAAGAAATCAATCCGGTGTTGCTCTGATATCCGCCGTGTTGGTCGTTGCAATGGCCTCTGTCGCGGCTGTCACCATAACACATAATCTGCAATTGACTACCCATCGTACCAGCAATGTGCTGATGGCTGATCAGCGTTACCTATACACGCTTGGCAGTGAAGCTTGGGCGCGTGGACAATTGATCCGAGATCTAAGCAATGATGAACCGTATGACGGTCTGAACGAAGACTGGGCAAAGGAGCTACCTCTTACCGTTGTTGAAGAAGGCCAAGTATATGCGAAAACTATCGACCTACAGGGACGATTCAACATTAACAACCTGTATCGGCGGAACATGGATGAAACTGATGAGCAGAATGAGACGAAAGTGCAGCTCGAATTATTCCAACGCCTGTTAACCTTGATGGAAATGGATGTGAGCATAGCTCAAGCCACAGCTGACTGGTTGGACCAGGATATCCAACCACAATTTCCCAACGGTGCGGAAGACAACGAATACCTGTTGTTGAGCCCGGCGTATCGCACTGCCAACACCATGATGGGTGATATTACTGAGTTACGTCTGGTAAAAGGCGTCACAATGGAGGCCTATGAAAAACTGAAGCCCTATATCACCGCTCTGCCTGAGAGTACTCCTGTGAATGTGAATACGGCCAGTGATATTCTGCTTCGCGCCCTGTTCCAATCTTTGGATGAATCCAGCGTGGAATCGTTGATCAGCGAACGAGATGAATCCCCATACAAAGACATCAAGTCTTTTACGGAGAGCCTGAAAAAGCTATTGAGTGAGGATGATAAACTAAACATCACAAATCTGGAGCCGCTATTATCCGTGTCCAGCAGCTATTTTCAATTGGAGACCACTGTTCGCATGGATAATATCGATCAAACCCTGTTCAGTCTGCTGCACAAGGACCAGCAGGGTGTCAGTGTTCTGTCGAGAACCCTGGGTATTTTCTAAATGACAGACACAATCGTTATCCGCTTGCATAACAGCGAAGCCAGCCAAGTCAGCTGGCATCCACTAGGTAAAACCCCGTCTCCTCAAAGCCCCAGCGGTATCGGTACACTTGCGGAGGCGGCCGAACAAGTCAGGGGTTGGCGTCTTGTGTTCATTGCCCCCTCAACTGATATCTTATTGACCAAAGTCGCTATTCCATCCACAAACAAACAGCGCTTGCTTCAGGCTATTCCATTCGCCCTTGAAAATGATCTGACTGAAGATATCGAGCAACTCCATTTTGCCATCGACCTTCACTCGGATAAGGACGCTGCCGCGGTTGCCGTAATCTCTCGGCAGCTTATGAAGTCTTGGCTGGATCAGCTGAATTCACTTGATCTTCAACCGCTGGCTATCTATCCGGAGCCTCTCTGTCTACCACTGACAAGTGATCACTGGGCGGCCCACTTGGATACGAGCACGCGCTGATGTGCATGGACAAGAGCATAGGTTTTGGCTCTGAGATAGAGAATTTTCCGACCCTTCTACAGATCAGTCTTGTCCGAGAGAACCGCTCCTACCAGTTGGACGTATATAATGCTCCGGAAGTGAACAAGAAACCGAATTATCCCTCTTGGATGATCCGAACCTCAATATAAATAGATTCGAATATACTGGCGATCTGACCTCTTTTCTGGCTGAGAATCTGGACGAGAAACATACCCTAAATCTATTGCAGGGTGAGTACCAGCAAATTGACAGAAAGGCGGTTCAATGGCGTCGCTGGGTCCCTGCCGCAGTGGTTTTCACATTGCTGATTGGGATAAATATCATCTCTTCTGCGATCGACTATGTGCGCTATAAGGAGCAAAGCTATGCTCTGAATAGGGAGATCCAGCGGGTATTTCGGGAAGCCTTCCCGGAGACTAAACGGATCGTTGACCCCAAGGTTCAGATGGAACAGCAACTCAGATTATTAAAAGGCACTAACAAAAGTGGTCAGACAGATTTCCTGAGCTCTCATGATATCACCCAGCCGCCATATTGGCGGAAGACCCGGCCACCCAATTGGTGAGTTTGAACTTCCGGGATAATCAGATTGATCTGAAATTAACACTCAAGGACCTCCAGTCCTTGGAAACGATCAAAAAATCGATCGAAGCCCATGACGATCTGTCAGTAGAGATAAAATCGGCCAATGCTTCCGGCAATCAAGTGACTTCCCATCTGCGCATCAAACGAGGAAGTATATGAAGGATTGGTGGCTCTCGCGTACTCCACAAGACAGGATGGCGATTATCAGTCGCCATATGCGTTGTCATAGTCTTGATGATCTATCTTTTTTTCTGGCTTCCTTTCAACAAACAAATCGTCGCCAAGCGGGCTTTGGTGGAAAATCAGTTCGCCACCCTGCAGTGGATGCAGGAAAGCGCAGCAGAAGTACAGTCATTGCGCAGCAGTCAGGCAGGAACCAATTCAACCGTCAGTAACGAAGCCTTGTTGACCCTGGTTGACAGAACCGCCAAACAGAACCAATTGAGGCAATATATTCAACGATCTAAAACCGCAGGACAATGACAGAGTACAACTCTGGCTTGAAGAAACCCCATTTGATACCCTGGTGCAATGGCTCGGCACGCTGGTCAAACAGTACGATATATTCCTCGAGTCGATCAGTATCGAGCGTCAAGAGCACAACAGGAATGGTAGATGCCAGAATTACGTTGCAACGGGAGTCTTCCTGATGCGCTGGTGGCTCTATGTTCTCTAGCGGGATATTGGCTTATCTGTTTTTCCTGGTCGCCAGTCTACCCGTACCACACGCAGATCGAGCTGCTCGCATCCAGTGGTCTGCCCATTTGCTCGGTCAAAGCCGCGGTTCCATTTGGAACGGTGAAACAAGTCAGATTAGCTATAGTAATCTGGCTCTTGGCCCTGCCAAATGGCAATTTCTTCCCCTTGGTCTATTCCAGGGAAAATTCGAATACCGGGTGGAAATCAATAACCCTGAAAACACCCTGATCGGCTACATCGCCAAGGACATTTGGTTCGATCGTTTTACTCTGTCAGATATCAAGGGATTACTCCTGGCCGATAGCCTGCTCAAGTTATCTGATCAGTCCAGCATCAGCGCGATTGGTCAGTTGGAACTGGAACTGCAGGAGTTACAGATTGCAAAGCGACAAATTACTTCCGCGCAGGGTGAGATTCGATGGCTTGATGCCGGCATCGAACACCCGATCAAGACCGAACTGGGTAACATACAATTTATTCTGTCTGGTGACGACAAGTCATTCAACTCCAGCATAAAAGACCTGGACGGACCGCTGAAAGTTGACGGGGAACTGTCCCTTCTGCCTGATGGAAATTATCGGATTCAAGGTAAGGTTAAACCCATCAACGGTACCAATCAGGGTCTGGTCAGCCTACTTCAATCGCTCGGACGACCCATCGCCGATGGAAGCATCCAAATCGACTATTCAGGACGCCTTTGAAGCGCCGCGGTATTCTTAAAATGATAGATGGCTTCCAGACTACGATTATACGACCAGGGGATATTCTGTTATCATCAAATCAACAACATATGAACCATAACTCACTGATGACTAAAGAAATTCATATGTTAGCCGAAATCCTATTCGAGCACTGGCCGATAGAATTGAACAATTCGAATCAGTGTTTCTAACTAGCCATATGGATAACCGCCTGAACAAACTCACGAAATGAACCCACAAGACGCGTCAGTATGCCGAACCAGCCAATCCCACACAGGCCCTTCTCAGCCCAGTCGGAAACCGGCCTTTGTGCATGTATCGGGAAGCCAATCCACCTACAAGTCAATAGCGAGCAAATCCTCTATTGCCAGGCTGCTCCACGGACTTTTCTTTGGCATCGCGTTGTGCCTTCTAGTGACCCAAGCTGGAGCGGAACAAATCACGCTGAATTTGAACAATGCAGATATTACCGCACTGATTAAAACAGTATCGGAGCACACCGGGAAAAATTTTGTTATCGACCCCCGGGTCACGGGTAAAGTCACGGTGATATCATCCCATCCAATGGATAGGGATGAGTTTTATGAGGTCTTCCTGTCCATCTTGGAAGTACACGGATTCTCCACCATCCCAGCGGGCGATGTCATCAAAATCGTACCTGACGTGAAGGCCAAGCAGGCCGGGATACCCACGGTCAGTTTTGACGATGAACTGCCGGGCGATCAGATCGTAACCCGGATTATCCAGGTGAAAAACATCAACTCTGCGCAACTGGTGCCGATTCTGCGGCCACTCGTCCCGCAACAGGGCCATCTTGCCGCCTATCCCGACACCAATGTACTGATCATCTCCGACCGACGTCAGAATGTCGACCGACTGCTTAAAATCGTCGCGCAAATCGACCAGGTCAGCGACAGCAGCATCGAAATCGTGACCCTGGAACATGCTTCCGCCGTCGAAGTGGTGCGGATCCTGAATGGCTTGCAGGAGAAGGGTGCAAAAGGCGCGGATGGACCTGTCAAACTGGTCGCTGACGAGCGCACGAACAGCGTTTTGATCAGCGGGGATCCGACTGCACGGCTTCGCTCCAGGGTCGTCATCGAACATCTGGATACTCCCTTCGGTAATGAAGGCAACGCCCAGGTCATCTATCTCAAGTACGCTAACGCCGCAGACTGGTAACGGTTCTGACCGGTGTCACAGATAACCTTGACAAGGGTGGCGACAAAGGCAAGGCTGCAGCACCCAAGTCCAACATGCCGTTATTTGTCCAGGCAGACGAAGCGGCGAATGCCCTGATCATCTCAGCACCTCCGGATATCCTCAATTCGCTGCACGGTATCATTCGAAAACTGGACATTCGGCGCGCGCAGGTCTTGGTGGAGGCCATCATTGCCGAGGTATCCGCCGATAAAGCGAAAGAACTCGGTGTCCAATGGATCGTCGACGGATCATCTGGTGGTAGCGGTCCCGTCGGAGTCATCAATCTTGGAACCCCAAAAATCAGCGATATCGCCACCGCTGCTGCGACAGGAACGCCTATCTCCCTGCCCTCGGGGACCTTGCTGGGATTTGGTGAATTTAATAATTCTTCCCTGAACTTTGCGGCAGTAGTCCGGGCGCTGGAAAGCGACGTCTCGACAAATATTCTGTCCACACCCAGTATCCTCACGCTGGACAACCAGGAGGCTGAAATCAGCATAGGCGAGAACGTTCCTTTCCTCACCGGGTCCTATTCCTCAACCGGTGAGGCCGGTACATCGGTCAATCCCTTTCAAACCGTGCAACGTCAGGATGTGGGACTCGTATTGAAAGTAACGCCACAGATCAATGAAGGCAGCGCCATTCGACTCACCATCGAACATGAACTTTCCAGTATCAAACAGACCCCGACACCAGGTGCAACCGACATCGTAACCAACAAACGGGTCATCAAGACCTCCGTCATGGTGGAGGATGGCAGCACCATCGTATTGGGAGGTCTGCTTAAAGAAGACCTTCAACAATCCCAGGAAAAGGTTCCGTTGCTCGGGGACATCCCGGGCCTGGGCGTCCTGTTCAGAGCAAGTTCTACAACCAAAGTTAAGCAGAATCTGATGGTATTCCTGCGCCCGGTGATTCTGCGGGATGCAGCGACCCATGATCACTTTCCAGTGGTAAGTACAACTACTTTCGCGCCCAACAGCTTGAACTGCGTCAACAAGGCGTTAACCTCATACCAGATGACGTTACACCGGTTTTACCTAATCGTTTCAATATGCTGCCGCCACCATTCGACGAGGAACCCACTAGTCATGGTGAAATGTAAAGCCTGCTAGCCTCATGTCTGAAAATATTCAGAATTTTCCACGCGATCAAGTGGATATATTCTCGGAGGAACTGAGTTCGCTACTCATGGGCGAACCGACGAAAGCGATCCCCTATGCCTTCGCCCGGCGACATGGAGTCCTGATCGCGGACGACAACCTGGAGTCGAACCACTGCTGCTGTTCAAAGCAGGTGTACCGATTACTGTCTTAGTGGAAGCTACGCCGCTATCTTGGCCCAACCCTTTACCCTGCAAGAGATCGGTGAGGAAGAGTTCGAGCGCCGCCAGACCCGGATGTACGAATCCGGCACCAAACAGTCAACCCAGATCATGGAGACCATGGGCAGTGACATGGATCTGGACAATGTGGCCAAAGCCCTCAATCAGCCCGAGGACCTGCTGGAAAGTGATGATGACGCGCCGATCATTCGCCTGATCAATGCGCTGTTCACCGAAGCGATCAAGGAGCAGGCCTCGGATATTCACATCGAACCCTATGAGAGCCGCCTGGTAGTGCGTTTCCGAGTGGACGGTCTGTTGCGGGAAGTACTCATTCCGCCCCGTGCCGTGGCACCCTTTCTTGTCTCCCGCATCAAGGTCATGGCCCAGCTCGATATCGCGGAAAAACGCATCCCGCAGGATGGCAGAATTTCCCTCAAGGTAGGCAACCGCCCCGTGGACGTGCGGGTGTCCACCCTGCCTTCGAGCTACGGAGAACGGGTGGTATTGCGGCTGCTGGACAAGAAGGCCGGCCGCCTCAACCTGGAACATTTGGGCATGTCGAAAAAGCTCCTGGAGCAGATCGACCCCGGTGTCATTGAACGTCCGCATGGTATCTTTCTGGTCACCGGACCTACCGGTTCCGGCAAGACCACCACCCTGTATGCCGCCTTGAGCCGACTCAACACACAGAGCCGCAACATCGTTACCGTGGAAGATCCGATCGAATACTATCTGGACGGCATCGGCCAGACCCAGGTCAACAACAAAGTCGATCTGACCTTTGCGCCGGGGGTTGCGCGCCATTCTCCGGCAGGACCCCGATGTGGTGATGGTCGGTGAGATCCGCGATCTGGAAACCGCCCAGATCGCCGTGCAGGCGAGCCTGACGGGCCATCTGGTTTTGTCCAGTCTGCATACCAATACGGCGATCGGCAGCATCACGCGATTGCGCGACATGGGGATAGAACCCTTCCTGCTCTCCTCCAGTCTGGTCGGTGTGCTGGCCCAACGTCTGGTGCGCACCTTGTGTCACCACTGCAAACAACCCTACCAGGCGAACTCCAGGGAACTCGAACTGCTTGATCTGTCGAGTGACCACGAATTGACCCTGTATAGTCCGGTGGGCTGCACTGAATGCCATCAGCATGGACATCTAGGCAGAACCGGTATCTATGAACTCATCATCATTGATGAAGAACTCCGCTCGCTGATTCATAAAGGCGCCGGAGAGCTGGAAATGCTGCAGCACGCCAGAAAATTCAGCGAAAGCATCCGCAAAGACGGGATGAATCGAGTCATTACGGGTGAAACAACGATTGACGAAATCATCCGTGTCACCCAAGAGGGTTGATCCTTGGACGCCTTCGAGTACGTAGCACTCGCACCCAACGGCGAAAGAGAAACGTGGTGTCCTGGAGGGAGACAGTCCACGCCAGATCCGCCAGCAACTGAGGGATGCTGGTCTCACGCCTATTTCGGTAGACTCTGCCAGCGCAAAAAGCACGGAAAAAAGGCGCTTTAACCTGCAACGCCGGGTGAACGCCATGGAGTTGGCCTTGCTTACCCGCCAAATGGCGACCTTGTTGCGTTCCGGTCTGCCGCTCGAACATGTCTTGAAAACCACCGCGCAACAAACTCAGAAGCGTCATGTGGAACGGATCCTGCTCGCGGTCAGGGCGAAGGTATTGGAAGGACGCAGCCTGGCAGACGGACTCAGCCAGTATCCACGGGTCTTTCCCGAACTCTATATCCGAACCGTTTCCTCCGGTGAAGAGTCCGGTCATCTGGAGGTCGTCCTGGAGCGTCTCGCCGACTACACGGAGCAGCGTCAGCAGATGCGTCAGAAGACCATGCTGGCCCTGTTCTATCCTGCCCTGCTCACGATCGTCTCGATCCTGATCGTCGGTGGACTGCTGACCTACATCGTACCCCAGGTCACCCGGGTCTTCGACAGCGTGGCACAGGAGCTTCCCTGGATCACGCAAGCGTTGATTGCCACCAGCGACATGTTCAGGGCCTATGGTTTGACCCTGTTTGTGATTTTGGGAGCTGCCGGTATGTTGTTCAGTTATCTGATCAAACAACCGGGACCCAAGCTGGCCTGGCACCGCTTTATCCTGCATGTTCCGCTGTTTGGAAGACTGGTTCGCACCTCGAATGCGGCACGTTTCTCCCGCACACTCAGCATCATGGCTGCCAGTAGCGTGCCCGATTCTCGACGCCTTGCGTATCGCCGCGCAGGTCCTGACCAACCTCCCTATGCAAACTGCGGTTACGGAAGCGGCAACCATGGTTCGTGAAGGCAGCAGCCTGCACGGCGCCCTGGAGAAGACCGGATACTTTCCACCGATGACGCTCAGCCTGTTGGCCAGCGGTGAATCGAGCGGTAATCTGGAAGGCATGCTGGAACGCTCGGCGGATATCCAGGATCGTGAGATCGAATCACTGGTATCAACGATCTTAGGCCTGTTTGAACCACTCCTGATCCTGATCATGGGTGGCGTGGTGCTGCTTATCGTGCTCGCAATCCTGCTACCCATCTTCGACCTCAACCAACTGGTTGGATAAATCATCATGAAGACTCTACGAACCCGCATTACCAGACTCCTAACAGGTTGCCTTTGCCTCACCCTCTTGTTACTTGCCGGTTGCTCTACAACAACGCAAAAGAATACACAGACGGGCAACCCGGAAGTGATACTCGAACAGGCAAAAAAGGCCTATTTCGAGCAAAAATACCAGGAGGTTTTCCAACTACTGTTCCCTCTCGCCGTGGCGGGTAACGACCAGGCACAGTATGTTCTGGGCTACCTCTATCACCATGGACTGGGGGTAGAAAAAAATGAGCAGCAGGCGATGAACTGGATCCAACGGGCTGCAACGCAAGGCAACAAGAAAGCGCTGGAAGCACTGAGATGAAAGAGAAATTCTATGAACTGGGGTACGGGATGTGTTGCTCAGAGGCGACTTCACTGAGCACCCTTCCCAAGCAGAACCACCTCTATGGTCTGTAATAGGATAATGGTATCCAGCATGGTGCCGCCGTTTTTTACATAGTAGAGGTCATATTCCAGTTTCCGTTTGGTGTCTTCCTCCGTGGCGGCATAAGGGTAAAGCATCTGCGCCCAGCCGGTCAGCCCGGGTTTGACCCAATGGCGCTCTGCATAGTAAGGGATATCTCTGGAAAGCTGCTCGACGAACTCCGGCCGTTCGGGGCGTGGCCCGACCAGGCTCATGTCACCATTCAAGACATTGAACAATTGCGGCAGTTCGTCCAGCCGGGTCTTCCTGATAAACCGCCCCAGCAGAGTGATCCTGGAATCATCTTTTGTCGCCCATCTTGCCACACCATCCGATTCAGCATCCGTACGCATGCTTCGAAACTTGTAGACGCGAAATGGTCTTCCGCGCTTACCCACCCGGATCTGGCTGTAGAGGATGGGATCCCGGCCTCTTGACTCCAGCAGACTGGCGATTGCGACCAACAGCATGAATGGGGAAGTAATAACCAGAATCACGAGGCTGATTGTGATATCAAAGGCCCTTTTAAAATAAACGCTTCAACCTTTTCTGGCGAAATCCAGTCGAAAACAGCATCCAGCTGGGATACAGAAGGTCGATATTGATGATCGAGAGTTCTTTTTCGAAAAAGGTCAACAGATCCAGTACCACCACCCCATTTATCTTGCACTCGAGCAACTCTTCTATCGGTAGTTTTTTTCGTCGGTCATCCACGGCGATGACGATCTCGTCGACGGCCATCCGGTTGGCAATCTTGAAGAGCGGCTGATCTTTGACAATCTGACGATTATCATCCACCAGGCTGACACTATCCCCCAATGGGACATAACCGACCACCAGGAAACCGGCGTCCTTTGTAGAGGAATAATAGTGTTCAATACGGTCCGCATTGATTCCCGTTCCCAGCACGAGCACTCGCCTTTTGAGCGTGGTGTCGGAGATGATTCTTATGAACAGAGTTCTGGCAACCAAAATTCCTAAAAAAGCCAGGACGAGGCTGAAACCCAGCAATTTTCGTTCGGTCAGGAAATAGTCCTGCAAGGTGAAAGAACAAGATTCCCGTGGCGGCAGTACCGAGAACAAAGGCAAGGAAAAGTCTGACCAGAAAACCTGATGCCCTGATCATCGAACCCGGTTGATAGAGTCCAAGTGAGAGCACGGAAGAAAACATCACCAGGGCAAACAGGGCGGCAGTGCTGGTAAGTGTGTCGTCCGATAAAAAACCTTTTGGAACTTGAAAATTGAAGATGCAGGAAAACCGCACCGTAGAAAGAAAGAAAAAAAACGCTGAGTTCAATGATCCCAAGCAGGACAAGGGATTTAGCTACATAAACGCCAAACAGTTTTATCATGCGAGTTATCTATCAATAGCCGTTACTACTAAAAACTAAAGCTTCACTTAGCGAATAACTAAATGACCTTTGAGAAACTGGTCTTTGACTCGCCAGATCTCAGATAGACGTCAAATTGCATGCAGATATTTCTGATCAGCAAACGTCCTTTGGGTCGAACTGTTATGCCACGGTCATTCAACAACAAGAGATCGTCTTTCGCCATCTGTTTTCAGATCGCTCCAGTTCCGAATTGAAATATTCTCTAAAATTGATTTTCCAACGTTGTTCGATGTTCGTGTAGTCGAGCGTGAAATGGCAGATCAGTCGGGTGATTACATCGCGGCGGATCTTGTCGTCCGCGGTCAATTCCACGCCCTGAAAAACCGCTAAATGGCCATTATCGATTCGTTCATAATACTCATCCAAGGTCCGCATGTTCTGCGCATAGCTGGGCCCCACCATGCCAATGGAGGTGGAGCCTATGCCCACCAGATCACAATCCGCATGGGTCGAGTAGCCCTGGAAATTCCGATACAGCGTACCATTCTGTTGGGCAACCACCAGTTCATCATTCGGCTTGGCGAAATGATCCATACCCACGTAGACATAACCGGCTGTTGTCAGCTTGTCGATGGTCATTTGCAGAATATCCAACTTCTCCTGTGGAACTGGCAAATCCGGTTCGTTGATTCTCCTTTGTGGTTTGAAGCGCTGTGGAAGATGGGCGTAGTTGAAAACGGAGAGGCGGTCAGGATCGACTTCAAGAACCTCATCCAGGGTCTGGGCAAAACTACTCGTGGACTGAAACGGTAAACCATAGATCAAGTCCAGGCTGATCGAACGGAAACCCTCGTCCCGCGCCGCATGCAGCGTTTTCAGCGTCACGTCTTTCGACTGGATACGATTGACCGCTTTTTGGACCCGCTCATCAAAGTCCTGTACCCCGAGACTCATGCGGTTGAAACCCAGTTCTCGCAACAGCTTGATGGTGTCTCCCTGGGCCTCTCGCGGATCAATTTCGATCGAATATTCACCGGTATCATCATCCAGCAGGGTAAAATTTTTCCTGGTCTCGGCCACCAGTTGCCGCATCTCTGTCAGGGCTGATAAAGGTAGGCGTGCCACCGCCCCAATGCAGTTGTTCGACCTTGCGCGAGCGATCGAATAACTCACCCTGCATCTCGAGTTCCCGGTAGACTCGCGCAGATACTTGCCTGCCATGGAACGATCCTTGGTCGCGACCTTGTTACAGGCGCAATAGAAACAGACCGTATCGCAGAATGGGATATGAAAGTAGAGTGAAATCGGGCGACCGGAAGCATTCGTCTCACGGGCAATCTGTTTGTAGTCAGCTTCGGCAAAGCCTTCGTGGAATTGCACTGCGGTCGGATACGAAGTGTATCGAGGTCCGTTCTGATCATATTTTTCGATCAGAGCGAGATCAAAGACAATTGATTGATCCATAGCTCTATTGCTCGCTATTCATGAGGCATCCACGTCGATACCTTTTCGATGGGTTTCATTGATTTGCCGTAACAGCACGGCAAATGGGATGTCGTCGCCATGCCGATTCACCACACTCATAAAGCTCAAATCTTCCCGACCGAAATGGTATTCTCCCTCTACCATGGACTGGATAAAGTTCCTTGATTCCATGTTCGAGTGGATCGAGATAAGATGGGTAAGTGGCCAGTTCTTCCATCTGAAAGTCGAAACAAGCCCGCAAATCATCCACTTCGAAGACGGCCTGTTTGACCCATTCGATGTACTCTTCGGCACTACGGGCACGCTGCAAACTCATAGGAAAAACTCCCTCCGCAAAAGCTTGAACAGATCATGTGCTGCATGGTCGGCAAGTTCATGCACCATCACTCTATTTCCATGTACTAAGCAAAGCCTGCAAGACTTTGCTCAGAACTCTCAAAACCGTTCGGCAAACCTGTGTAATTCTTCTGTGGTAAACAAAAACACCCCCTCGCCACCCCGTTCAAAATCGAGCCACAGAAACGGGATATCGGGATAACGGGACGTCAATGCCTCCGCGCTTCTGCCCACCTCGAGCACAAGAATACCCCGGGGGGTAAGGTATTCACGGGCTTGCTTGAGAATCCTGGCAACCACCGCCAAGCCGTCCTCTTCTGCTTCGAGCGCCAGCATCGGCTCATAGGTATATTCTTTCGGCAGTTGTGAAAGTTCCATACTGCTGACATACGGTGGATTAGACACGATGACGTCATATTTTTTCCCCTTCAGGGAGGAGAACAGATCAGATCTGATTGTTTTGACTCGTCCGTCCAAACCATGTTCCGATACATTTTCCTGCGCCACCTTCAAAGCCGGTTCGGATATGTCGATCAGATCGACTTGGCACGTTGGTAAATAGGCGGCAGCGGCAATACCGATGCATCCGCTGCCGCAACAAAGATCCAATAGGTGGTATATTTTTCCTGATTCTATCCAGGGTTCGAAGCCATTCTCCACCAATTCGGCAAGCGGCGACCGAGGAATCAAGACGTCTGAATTGACCTTGAAGCGTAGACCGGCAAACCAGGATTCTCCGATAAGATAAGCCAAGGGTATGCGTTCATCGATACGCCTGCGCATCAGAGCAAGAATCCGTGTTCGCTCCTGTTCCGTCAGTCGGGAATTGAACCACATACTGGACAGGTCCGGAGGCAGATGCAAGGCATGTAGAGTCAACGCCGCGGCTTCGTCTAAGAGCGTTATCGGTGCCATGACCGAAATAGAGACCTGCCTCATTGAAGCGACTTGCCCCCCAACGGATGAAATCAGCAATGGATTGAAGAGAATGCATGGACCGTGTAGCTTTCCAGTAAACTGGTCATAATAGCCCATTTTGAATGCTTTACCCAATTGGCAAATGTTAAATGTTTTCAGAGGAATCGCACGAAGAAGGTGTTTTTGATCCCCAACCCGCGATCCGGAGACGGGAGTGCAGTGGTTATCAATATAGCGGGATTGAGGTCGTGAGCATGGATTTTGCTGCAACGGACATACCGTCAACCGGAAGCCTCTGTTGCAGCCATCCCTGGCGTTCCACAGAGTTCGATCAACGTGTATCAGGCCTAGCGAGACGACAGTTGTAACCTCTCCGCCAAAACAACCTGCGCATGACGGGAGGCTCGGTGACAGGTCGTGACCGTCTTGTTCAAGCCGCCCTGGAATCCTGGTTGACGACATTGAGCGCTGGTACCGGTTGCTTTTCTATACCGGGATTACGCTTGACCAGATCACCCAGCGAGATTTTCGACAGAAAATCGAAGATTTCGGCACTCAGATCATCCCACAGGGTATGCGTCAAACAGCGTGTGCCTCGGCTGCAGTTCTGGCGGCCACCGCAACGGGTGAATTCAACCCATTCATCCACTGCGCAGATGATGTTGGCGATGGAGATCTCATCCGCAGCTTCTGCCCAGATAGTAACCGCCCCCCGGTCCGCGCACACCCCTGACCAGTTCCTTCGCTCTCAGCGCGGCAAACAGTTGTTCGAGATATGATAGCGAAATACCTTGATTTTCCGAAATTTCCGCCAATGTCACCGGACCTTTGACACCATTCAGCGCCAGATCCAACATTGCAGTAACCGCATACCGACCTTTCGTTGACAGTCTCATCTTTTTTGTCTCCTAGTAGAGCCCAGGCTCATTTCCGAGTATTTTACTTGGTATTGAGCATAGCAGTAACCTAGAAATTTAGTCAACTTTTATCTCAATTGATTCCCTGACACTGTGGCAGCACGAAATTCCAGCCGCCCGGACAGGCTTGGCCAGGGCAGGATAGGGGTTGCTTGTGGTCGAGCAGTGCGGGTGTGGCGAGCAGACAGCTAGCGGATAAAGCCCCGTTGCCTGAGCAGTGATTCGGTAATCCCGCAGCGGTTGGCGCCGGATCCATGCCACCGATCAGCAGACGCTCCAGATAGCGGGCGACCAGGTCCACCTCCAGGTTGACCTGCGATCGCCCGGCTGATAACTGAACATGATGGTTTCCTGCAGGGTATGCGGGACGATGTTCAACTCGAAGCGGTTGCCGTCGACCCGGTTGACCGTCAGGCTGACCCCATCCACACAGATGGAACCCTTGTGTGCGATATATCTTCGCCAATCCGGCAGGCGCCTGCATGACTAATCGGATCGACCTGGCATCCTCGCGCCGCTCCAGCACCTGGCCGACCCCATCGACATGACCGCTCACCAGATGACCTCCCAAGCCGGCTGCTCAGGGTCAGCGCCTTTTCCAGATTGACCTTGCTGCCGGGCCGCAGACCCTGGCAGTGTGGTCAGATTCAGGGTCTCTCTTGAGACATCGGCCTTAAAGCCCTCCCATGGCAACTCGACTACCGTCAGGCAGACCCCATTGACGGCGATGCTGTCACCCAATGCCACATCACTCAGGTCGAGCCGACCCGTGCGGATAGGGAGCCGCACATCACCCGCCCGGGATCTCCAGGGTCTGGATTACGCCAACCGCCTGAATGATTCCGGTAAACACGACTACTCCGTCATGTCGCAGCTACGGGTATGGCCGTGATGCGGATATCCCCGCCTACCTGGCGCAGGTCGGAGATTTGCACCGCCAATCGATCGGCCATGCGTTGCAGATGCGGGCAGATGGAACAGACCCCGGGCCCCGTCGCCCATGATGTGCGGCGCCAGATAGACGATCAGCTCGTCGATCAATCCTTGCTCCAGCATGGCCCCGGCCAGGGTGGCGCCGCATTCGAGCAGCACCTCGTTGATCTGCTGCTCTCCCAGCAGCTTGCAGCACCTGCCTCAGATCGAGTTGCTGCCGGTCTCCAGCTACGCTCATCACCCGCGCGCCGGCCGCCTCCAGAGCCGCAGATTTCGTCGCATCGGCGATGCCACACAGGATCAACGACTCACCGGGTAGCTGCAACATCCGGGCGCCGGGCGGGGTGACGAGCTGCGGGTCCAGCACCACGCGTAGCGGACGCGGAGTCTCCAGGCCCTGCTCCAGCCCCAACTCGGCCGGTGTGCAGGCGGACGTCCAGGGACGGATCGTCCGCCAGCAGGGTGCCCACCCCGGTCATGATGGCCG
Source organism: uncultured Gammaproteobacteria bacterium (assembly GCA_963716875.1). GTDB lineage: Bacteria > Pseudomonadota > Gammaproteobacteria > Chromatiales > Chromatiaceae > JASJBU01. The sequence continues at coordinate 119,770 of CAVQUR010000013.1, read as the reverse complement.
AACTGCGGGCCCGCAGACGGTGCACGTCCCGGCGCGCCGCAGGCGAGGTGATCCATTGGCTCTCGCCGCTCGCCATGGCGGTGCGTCCGTCCAGACTCATGCCCATCTTGCAGCGCACGAAAGGCGAGCCCTGTTGCATGCGTCGAATAAAGCCGGGATTCAGCGCCTCGGCCTGGGCCTGCATGACCCCGACTTTAACCGCGATACCGGCGGCAGTAAGCCGGCTCAGGCCCGTACCCGCCACCAGGGGATTGGGGTCCTGCATCGCCGCCACCACCCGACTGACGCCCGCCTCGATCAGAGCCGTCGCTGCAGGGCGGGGTGCGGCCATGATGGGAACAGGGTTCGAGGCTCACATAGGCGGTCGCACCGCGCGCCCTCTGCCCGGCCATCGCCAGTGCGTTGCGCTCCGCATGGGGTTCGCCGGCGCGTCGGTGATAGCCTTCGCCCACCACCGCGCCCGTCCTTCACCAGCACACAACCGACGCGCGGATTCGGATCGGTGGTGTAAAGCCCCTTGGCGGCCAGTTGGACGGCGCGGGACATGAAGCGATGATCGCCAGCGCTGCTCATTTTTCCTTTTCATCCGAAGACAGCAGATCCAACTGCTGACGGCGCGCTTCCGGGCCCGGCTGATTTTCCAGCCGCTCGATCTCTTCCCGGAAGGCGTTCACATCCTCGAACTTGCGATAGACCGAGGCGAACCGTGACATAGGCGACCTGATCCAGCGACCTCAATTCCTCCATCACCAATTCACCGATCTGCAGCGACGGGACCTCACGTTCCCCTCCCGCCATCAGCTTGCGGGTGATCCGATTGATCGCCGCCTCCAGCTGGTCGGTACTGACCGGACGTTTCTCAAGCGCCCGCACCATGCCGGCACGCAGCTTGCGGCCATCGAAGGGGGCGCGGGTACCGTCGTTCTTGACCACCCGGGGCAGATTGAGTTCGGTGGTTTCGTAGGTGGTGAAGCGTTCCTTGCAGACGGCGCACTCCCGGCGCCGGCGAATCTGCTCCCCCTCACCGGCGAGGCGGGAATCGATCACCTTGGTATCCTGGGCTCCGCAGAAGGGACAACGCATGGTCAGTGACTGAATGATGAGTGCGGAATGATGAATCATGCAGTTTACCCCGGTCATCGGCTTAGGCCATACCTGCAATACTCATCACATCGGCATCCCGGCTCAATCGGCGTAGACCGGATATTTGGCGCAGATCATCGAGCACCTTGGCCTGCACGCTCTTGATCACCGCCTGATCGCCCGCGGCTGTCGATGACATCACACATCCAGCCGGCCAGTTCGACACAATCCTGCCTGGGTGAAACCCCGGGTGGTGACGGCCGGCGTACCGACCCGGATGCCCGAGGTCACGAAGGGCGACTGGGGATCGTTGGGCACTGCATTCTTGTTGACGGTGATATTCGCCGCCCCCAGCCAGGCGTCCACATCCTTGCCGGTCAGCCCCGCCTCGATGAAACTGACCAGGAACAGATGATCGTCGGTGCCCTTGGAGACCACATCGTAGCCCCGCTCCATGAAGACCTTGGCCATCGCCCGGGCATTCTCGATCACATCGCTGCTGATAGGCCTTGAACTCCGGTTCCATGGCCTCCTTGAAGGCCACCGCCTTGGCGGCGATGACATGCATCAGCGGCCCGCCCTGGGTGCCGGGAAACACCAGGGAATTGAGTTTTTTCTCGATTTCCGGATTGGCCTTGGCCAGGATCAACCCGCCGCGGGGCCCGCGCAGGGTCTTGTGGGTAGTGGTGGTGGTGACATCCGCGATCTGCACCGGACTGGGATAGAGCCCGGCGGCCATCAGACCGGCCACATGAGCCATGTCCACGAACAGATAGGCGCCGACCTCGTCCGCGATATCCCGGAAACGCTGCCAGTCCACCACCCGGGAGTAGGCGGAAAACCCCGCCACGATCATCTTCGGCTTGTGTTCCCGGGCCAGTCGCTCCACCTCGGTGTAGTCGATCTCGCCGGTGGCCGGATCGAGACCGTACTGCACCGCGTGGTAGAGCTTGCCGGAGAAATTGGGTTTGGCGCCGTGGGTCAGGTGGCCGCCATGGGCCAGGCTCATGCCCAGCACGGTGTCCCCCGGCTGGCACAGGGCCATGTAGACCGCCGCATTGGCCTGGGAGCCGGAGTGGGGCTGGACATTGGCGTAGTCGGCCCCGAACAGCGCCTTGGCCCGATCGATGGCCAGTTGTTCCGCCACATCCACGTTTTCACAACCGCCGTAGTAGCGTTTGTGGGGATAGCCCTCGGCGTATTTGTTGGTCAGCACCGAGCCCTGGGCCTGCATCACCCGCGGGCTGGTGTAATTCTCCGAGGCGATCAGCTCAATATGCTCTTCCTGGCGGCGCTCCTCGGCCGCGATGGCAGCCCACAGTTCGTCGTCATAGCCCTGGATCTGCATCGCTTTATCGAACATGGCACCCTCTTTAGCACTGATGAAAACGGCCTAATATAGCAAATCGACCGATATGCGTCTCAAGCCGCGATTTAGCCTATCCCTTTGGAGGGGTGCTGCCGCCGGTTGGCTCGATCGTGAACCCTGCGCTAACGGCCGGAGGAAAACACCCGTTGCAACAGATCGCTGGTGCGGGCCGCCGGGTTTTCGCGGATCTGCTGTTCCTGAATCGCGATGTATTTGAACAGTCCGTCCAGGGTCCGCTCCGTCACATAGCTGTCCAGATCCATGCGACGATGAACTCATCAATCCACCGAGCAGACCGCCGCCGGACTGCTTCATCATGGACTTATAGGCGGAGGTAACCCCCGCCTGATCGGTGGCCTGCTTGACGATGGGTAGAAACTTCTCGGCCAGCTTGGTTTCACTGTTGCGTCTGAAATACTGGGTCGCCGCATCATCGGGGCCGCTCAGAATGGATCTGGCGTCGGTCACACTCATTTCCCGGATGGCCTCACCTAGAATGCCCGCCGCTTCCGGCACCGCCTGTTCGGCCGCCCGGTTCATGGTCGTGATGAACTCATCGACCACTGGGCCCTGCCCCGCCGTGCGGGCCAGCTTTTCCACCGACTTCAGGGAATCGGGCATCGCGATGCGCACCAGCTCATTGGCCAGAAACCCGTCCTGGTGGCCGAGGGTCTTGATCGAGGTCTCCACGCCATTCCCCAGGGCCTCTTTCAGACCGGCGACCACCTCGCTGTTGCTCAACGCCGCAGTCGTGATGGAACTCGCCGCTGGTCCCCCCAAGGGTCTGATTCAGCATGTCTTTCCAATCGGCCTGCACACTCGATCCCAGCAGGCAGCAGGCCACCAGGCCGAAAAGGGTGTTGCGCGTCGACTTGATTTTCATTTCCATGTATTCTCCTCTTCTTGTTTGCGGGTCATCGGGGTGCTGACGCAACCCAGCCCATCACTCTTTTTCTCCATTTGGCTTGCTTTTCGCCTTGCCGATGGTGGTCATAGGAACCACCGTCGAGGGGCGGGGTTGGTCGGTATAGTAAGGCCGCTCCACGACCGTGCGTCCCGCCGCGTCCGCCAGCTCCTTTTCCCGCGCAGTGATCAGACCCAGACACATGCGGATATCCTGGATGGTATGGTCCGACAGGGGGTGCTGCAGGCTTTTGTGCTCCGGGGTCACATCCCGCACGATGGCGGCCAGGACCTTGCGCATCACCATCAGGATCTCGCGTTCTTTGCTGGATTCGTCACTCATTGTCATATCACTCGGTTGTACATTCATTAAGCGCCGCTGCGCGGCGCCAAGATTCAAAGTTGTAAGCTTAGCGAATCAGCAACCCTGATTACCATCATGAATTTTCCCTGCCGACCCCGGCACACGGCTCGATCCGCATAGCGTCGAGGGTCAGTGCTGATCCTGCAAAAGCCTTTCCAGGTCTGCCTCGGCCAGGATCTCCACCCCCAATTGCTCCGCCTTGGCCAGTTTCGAACCGGCGTCCGCCCCGGCGACCAGATAGTCGGTCTTCTGGGACACGCTGCCGGTCACCTTGGCGCCAAGGGCCTGCAGTTCCGCCTTGACCTCGCTGCGTGGACGCCTCAGGGTGCCGGTCAGCACGATGGTCTTACCCTGCAGGGGCAAGGCCGCAGGCTCCGGTCGTTGCATCTTTTGCCAACGGATGCCCGCCTGCACCAGGCTTTCGATCACTTCACGATTGTGCGCCTGGCTGAAGAAGGCGGCGACATGGGAGGCCACCACCGGCCCCACGTCCGGGGTCTCCTGCAGCTGCTCCTCAGTGGCCGCCTCCAGTGCTGCCAGCTCGCCGAACTGCTGACCCAGGGCCTGGGCGGTCGCCTCCCCCACCTCGCGGATGCCCAGGGCAAAGAGGAAACGCGGCAGGGTCGTGTGCTGGCTCTTCGCCAAGGCATCGAGCAGGTTCCGGGCCGACTTCTCCGCCATACGTTCCAGACCGCTGAGCTGCTCCAGGGTCAAGTCGATAGAGGTCCGCCGGATTCCGCACCAGCCCCTGCTCCACCAGCTGATCCACCAGTTTGTCCCCGAGACCTTCGATATCCATCGCCTTGCGCGAGGCGAAATGCCTGAGCGATTGTTTCCGTTGCGCCGGGCAATAGAGCCCGCCGGAACAGCGGGCCACCGCCTCCCCTTCCGGCTTGACCACATCGGAACCGCACACCGGGCAGTGGCGCGGCAGCTCGACCGGCCGGCGTCTGGCTGGGACGCCGCTCCAGCACCACCTGCACCACTTCGGGAATCACATCGCCGGCCCGTCGCACGATCACCGTATCGCCGATGCGCACGTCCTTGCGCAGCACCTCGTCCATGTTGTGCAGGGTGGCGTTGCTGACCGTGACGCCACCGACGAAGATCGGCTGCAGGCGCGCCACCGGGGTGATCGCCCCGGTGCGTCCGACCTGAAACTCCACCGCCTCGATCCGGGTCAGCTCCTCCTGGGCGGGAAACTTGTGGGCGATGGCCCAGCGCGGCGCCTTGGAGACGAAGCCGAGCCGCCTCTGGAGATCCAGAGCGTCGACCTTGAACACCACCCCGTCGATGTCGTAGGCCAGCTGATCCCGGCGCAGCGCGATGCGCTGGTAATAATCGAGACAACCGGACACGCCCTGCACCACCGCCAATTCCGGCGAGACGGGCAGGCCCCAGGTCCGCAGCTTGCCAAGGCCGCCACTCTGGCTGGCGGCGACCGGTCCCGGCTCCACCTCGCCGAAACCGTAACTATAGAAGGCCAGGGGTCGAGTGGCGGTGATGCGGGGATCGAGCTGGCGCAGGGAGCCGGCCGCGGCGTTGCGGGGATTGACGAAGGTCTTCTCGCCGGCCTCCCGGGCCCGGGCATTGAGGGTCTCGAACCCGGCCTTAGGCATGAAGATCTCCCCCCGAACCTCGAGGATAGCGGGATAATCCTCCCCCAGCAGACGCAAGGGTATCGAGTGGATAGTGCGCACATTGCTGGTGACATCCTCGCCGGTACTGCCATCGCCCCGGGTCGCTCCATGCACCAGCCGACCCGCCTCATAGCGCAGATTGATGGCCAGACCGTCCAGTTTGGGTTCGGCGGAATAAGCCACCGCCGCATTCTCTTCCAGCCCCAGCCGTTCCCGCACCCGGCGATCGAAATCCTGCAGCTCGACCTCGCTGAATACGTTGTCCAGGGAGAGCATCGGCAACCGATGCACCACCTCCCGGAATCCCTCCTGCAGTTCGCCGCCGACCCGTTGGGTTGGAGAATCCGCCGTCACCAGCTCCGGGTATCTCGCCTCCAGCGCCTGCAGCTCCCGCATCAGGCGGTCGAACTCCGCATCCGGGATCCTGGGATCGTCGTAGACGTAATATTGCCGGTTGTGGAAATTGATTTCGGCCCGTAATTCCGCGATGCGGGCCCGCGCCTCGGCGGGTGCGCTCACCGCCGGCTCCGGGCCAGCTGCACCAGGCGTCGGTGCTCCAGGATCTGACTGCGGATGTGTTCCACGGTCTGTTTGGTCAGGGCGCTGTGGGTCTCGTCCTGCAGCTCGCCGTTCAGCAGCGCCGCCAGACGTTGCGCAGTGAACAGCATGTCGGAGAAGATCGCCAGGCTGTCGCCGGGCCCCGGCAATTGGGTGAACAGGGCCAGACCGGGGGTGTCGAACTCGTCCATCGCTTTAACGGGGAAGGTCCCCGGCTCCACCAGACTGGCCATGCTGAACAGGGTCCTTTTGCTCCCATCCGTGGTATAACGATGGAAGATCTGCATCTCGCCGAGCTGCAGGCCCAGTTCTTTGCTCGCCGCCAGGATGGCCGGGCCGGCTGAACCGCTCCCTTTTTGGCGATCAGGTTGATCTGGATGATCTTGCTCGGCACATCGACCGGCGACTCCTCTCTGGCGCTGAAGCCGGACATCTCCTGTTGTTCATCCTCCCTATCCGCCGACCTTGAGCGGCACGCGGGACAGGCTGGTCGCTGGAATCTTCCTGTACCTGCTGCGCCAGCTGCGCCAGCTCTGCATCGATATTGTCCGGCTCCCGGTCTTCATAGCGCCAACCGGAATCTTCCGGTTGCGCGGGGTTCAGATCCCCAATCTCCGGCGCCTCGCGCCGTTTGGCCTGCAAGGGCCGCCTGGCGCGGCGTTTGGTCTCCCAAAAGTAGATGCCGACCAGAACCAGAATGCCCAAGGCAAGCAGGATCATGCGCAGAAGGGTGCTGTCCATTTATCAAATTGCGGCGAGTTGGGCCGCCTCCTCCACATCGACGGTGACCAGACGCGAGACGCCAGGCTCATGCATCGTGACGCCGGAGAGCTGATTGGCGATCTCCATCGTGATCTTGTTGTGCGTGATAAAGATGAATTGTACCCGGTCCGACATGGACTTCACCATATCGCAGAAGCGTCCCACATTGGCATCGTCCAGGGGTGCGTCCACCTCGTCCAGCATGCAGAAGGGCGCCGGGTTGAGCTGGAAGATGGAGAACACCAGGGCCACCGCGGTCAGGGCCTTCTCACCGCCGGACAGCAGATGGATGCTGGAGTTGCGTTTGCCCGGCGGACGCGCCATCACGGTCACGCCGGTATCCAGCAGATCATCGCCGGTCAATTCCAGATAGGCGTGGCCGCCGCCGAACAGCCGCGGAAACAACTCCTTGATGCCCGCATTGACCTTGTCGAAGGTCTCCTTGAAACGGGTGCGGGTCTCCCGGTCGATCTTGCGGATGGCGGTCTCCAGGGTCTCCAGGGACTGGGTGATGTCGGCGAACTGCTCGTCCAGATACTTGAGGCGTTCGGACTGTTCCTGGAACTCGTCGATCGCCGCCAGATTGATCGGGCCGAGCCGCTGGATGCGCGTCGCCAGCTGCTCCACCCGCGCCTGCCAGTCCGTTTCATTGGCTTGCTTCCGGCATCTCCTGCGAACAGAGTCCGCGGTATCTCTGAGACCGCTCTCCCGCAACTGCTCCTCCAGGGTCTTGCTGCGCACCAGGATCTCCTGGCGCTGCAGACGGCTCGGATCCAGGTCGTTGCGCCGCTCCTGCACCCGCTGCTCGGCCCGGTGCCGCTCCTGCTCCAGCTCCCGCAGTTGCAGATCGACGCCTTCCAGCCCGCTGCGCACCGCTGCCAGCTCCTTTTCCACCTCGATCCGTCGCGCCAGTTTCTGCTCCAGTGCCTGCTTCTGTTGACTGAACGGTTCTGCGCCGCCGGCCAGGCTCTCCTGCAACTCCTCGCGCCGCTCGCCAGTTGCCGCAACTGATTGCGCATGCGGTCCAGGTTCTGCACCAGGGACTGCTGAGCGGTGCGCATGGATTCCACCTGCAGCGCCACCTGATGGGTCAGGCTGCGCTGCTGATTCAGGCGCTCCCGGGATTGGTTGAGCTGATCGCGCAGTTGATCCCGGCGCTGCACCAGGGCCTCGCGGCGGCTGCCCAGGGTCTCCATGGATTCCAGGGCCAGATGCAGCCGTTGCGCGGGTCTCTTCCATGAGCTGACGATCCGCGCCGATCTGTTCGCCGATTTCACGCTGCTCCTGCAGCAACTGCTCACGGCGCTGGCGCAGGTGATCGGCACGGGTGCGCTTGCCGCTCAGACCGGAGCGGATCTCGGAAAGCCGGCGGTTCACCTCATTGAATGCGCTCTGGGTCTCTTCACGGGCCTGTTCCGCTGCATGCAGCGCGCTTTGCCCCTCGCTCCATGGTCTCGACCCAAGCCTCGGTCTCCGCCTCCTGGCGTGCCAGCTGCTCGCCCAGCCGCGCAGTTCCTCTTCCCGGGCCAGCACCCCGGCGCTTTCATCCGTCTGCCGCGTCACGCGCAGCCAATTGGGACCGAGCCAATAACCTTCCGGGGTGATCGAGCGACCCGCCGGCAGGGCAGACTGGCGGCGTTTCAGGACGCTGTCCAGATCATCCGCCACCTCGATGCCGGCCAGCAGGCTCTGCAGGGACCAGGGCGCCTTGACCTTGTCCAGCAGACTCTGCCGCCGGCCTGGCCTGATTCCGCGAGGTCCGCTCTGGGTGTTTCCCACAGGGTCAGAGAACCCTTTTCCAATTCCAGCAGACTCGTCTTGACTGCGGCTGATCCAGATCATCCACACAGACCGCCTGCAGATGAAAGCCGAGCACGATCTCCACCGCCCGCTGCCAGCGGGGTTCCACCTCCAGCTCCTGGGCCAGACGGCTGGCCTGCTCGAGATGACGTTGCTCCAGCCAGGCGGAGACATCGTTCGCCTGTTTGCCCAGCGCCGCCTGCTGCAGGGCCTCGAGGGAGGACTTGACGCCCCGTGTTGGTCTGCAGCTCCGGACCTGGCCTGATCCAGCCGCTGCGACAGCTGGTGGTTCTCGTCCCGTTGCCGGGAGATACGTTCGACGCGCGTCGTCCTGCTGTTCCTGCAGGGTCTCCAGGCGGCCCTGTTGCTCCGCCTCCTGGGCCTCCAGTTCGGTGATCTCGCTCAGCAGGCGGGTATCGTCCAGCCGCTCCAGCTCTTCATCGAGCCGCTGCAGCCGCCGCTCCAGATTGCCGCCCTGCTGTTCCAGGTGATTGATGCGGGTGCGCTCCACCTGGGCGGTCTGGGCCGGTTGCGCCGCCTGCTGATTGAACTGCTCCCATTCGGTCTGCCAGGCCTGCATCGCCTGCTCCGCCTGCACCAGCGTCTCGCTCAGTTCGCTCTCCAGGGCGCGGGCCTCCTCCAGCCGCGGCTGCTCCTGCCGCAGACTGGCGTTCAACTCCTCCAGCCGCGCCTCGTCCTGGGACCGATGGGACTCGGATTCCTGCCAGGCCTGTTCGACCTGGGCCAGATCCAGTTCCTGCCGGCGGCGCACATCCCGGGCGAACTGGATCGCCTGTTCCAGGCCGGTGATCTCGGCACCCAGGGCGTAGAAACGGCCCTGCACCTCGTTGAAGCGGTCGTTGGCCTCGATATGCTGTTCCCGGTCCGCCTCGATCCGGGCCTCCAGCTTGCGCTGGGCGGCAAGCGCGGCCTCGAGCTGATTCTGCAGCTCCGCCAGCTGACGCTCGCGCTGCTGCAGTTCATCGTCCAGGGTGCGCCAGCGCAGGGCCAGCAGTTCCGCCTTGACCTGACGCTCCTCCTGTTTCAGCTGCTGATATTTTTCCGCCGTGGCGGCCTGCCGCTGCAGATGCTGCAGCTGCTTCGCCACCTCGTCGCGCAGATCGGTGAGGCGTTCCAGGTTTTCCCGGGTGTGGCGGATCCGGTTCTCGGTCTCGCGCCGGCGCTCCTTGTACTTGGAGATGCCCGCGGCCTCCTCGAGAAAGACGCGCAGATCCTCGGGACGGGCCTCGATCAGGCGCGAGATCATGCCCTGTTCGATGATCGAGTAGCTGCGCGGCCCCAGGCCGGTGCCGAGAAACAGATCGGTGATGTCGCGGCGCCGGCAGCGCACCCCGTTGAGATAATAGAGGGAGGTGCCGTCCCGGGAGACCAGGCGTTTGACCGAGATGGTGTTGTACTGGGCATACTGGCCGCCGGCGCGGCCCTCGGAGTTGTCGAACACCAGTTCGATGGAGGCGGTGCCGACCGGTTTGCGCACGCTGGAGCCGTTGAAGATGACATCGGCCATGGATTCGCCGCGCAGCATCTTGGCGGAACTCTCGCCCATGACCCAGCGCACCGCGTCGATCACATTGGATTTGCCGCAGCCATTGGGCCCGACGATGCCCACCAGATTACTGGGAATGGGCACGGTGGTGGGGTCGACGAAAGATTTGAATCCGGCGAGCTTGATTTTTTCCAAACGCATGGGCGGCTAAGATACACCAAAGAAACTGCGAGATACAGTCAGGGAATTGATATTTAATCAACGTTAAATTCATACTTCTTTCTTATTGTTTTTATTATGTTATTTACTAATCTCTTCATCGCCAGTCTAGGCTTCCGTATAATCGGCATTCCATCACAGCATCGACACAGAAAACCCTATGCCCAGCCAACCGAGCAAAGACCTGGAAACCTTCCCCAATCCACAACCGGAACGGGACTACACGATCCGCATCCATATCCCGGAATTCACCTGCCTGTGCCCCAAGACCGGCCAGCCCGATTTCGCCGAGATGACCCTGGAGTACGTACCGGACCGGCTGTGCGTGGAACTCAAGGCCCTGAAGCTGTATGTCTGGTCGTTCCGGGACCAGGGCGCCTTTCACGAGGCGGTCACCAACCAGATCCTCGAGCGACCTGGTGGCCGCCACCCGGCCCCGCTTCATGCGCCTGACCGCCGAATTCAACGTCCGCGGCGGCATCTACACCACCGTGGTCGCCGAGCACAAGGCCGATGACTGGACCCCGAGCGCTCCGATCACCCTGCCCTGACTGCTATATCGGTATCGACCTGGGCACCTCCGGGGTCCGGGCCTGCGCGATCGACGCAGAGCGCAGGCTGGCTGGCGGAGGCGCGCACCGATCTGCCCTCGCCGCAACGGGCCGCAGGCGGCACAGTGAGCAGGACCCGCAGCTCTGGTGGCAGGGGGTCGTCCAGGTGCTGCAGGAACTGGAGGAACGACTGCAGGACTACGAGATCCGGGCCCTGGCGGTAGACGGCACCTCCGCCACCCTGTTGCTGACCGATCCCGCAGGGGTACCCCTCACCCCGGCCCTGATGTACGACGACAGCCGTAGCCGCGCCATGCTGGCGCAACTCGCCGAGGCCGCGCCGGCCGACAGCCCGGTGCACAGCGCCTCGTCGAGCCTGGCGAAGCTGCTGTATCTCAAGGACCGGCTGCCTCAGCAACCGTTTCTCGCCCTGCACCAGGCCGACTGGATACTCGGCAAGCTGAGTGGCCGCTTCGGTGTCAGCGACGAAAACAACTGCCTGAAGCTGGGTTATGATCCGCCATCGAACGGCGCTGGCCGGCCTGGCTCACCCGTCTCGACCTGCCGCCGTCCTGTCTGCCCGAGGTCCATCCGCCGGGCACCCTGGTGGGCAGACTGACGGACGAGGCAGTGCGCCTGACCGGCCTGCCCGGCTGCATCCGGGTGGTGACCGGCACCACCGACAGCAATGCGGCCACCCTGGCGGCCGGGGCGCAGCAGACCGGTGATGCGGTGACCTCACTGGGCAGCACCCTGGTGCTGAAGATCCTCTCGGACCAGCCAGTCGCTCGCACCGGACTACGGCGTCTACAGCCACCGCCTTGGCGACCGCTGGCTGGTGGGCGGCGCCTCCAACAGCGGCGGCGCTGTCATCGCCGCCCATTTCACGCCCGCGGAGATACGCCAGCCTGACCTCAGCGATGAAGCCGGACCAGCCCACCGGTCTCGACTACTACCCCCTGCTGCAGCCCGGCGAGCGCTTTCCGGTCAACGACCCGAACTACCCGCCCCGGCTTCTACCAAGGGCCAACAACCGATTGGAATTTTTCCAGGGAATACTGGAAGGTATCGCACATATCGAGAAACAGGGTTACGAACTGCTAGCAGCAGCTGGGCGCTCCCCAACCCAAGCGGATCATCTCCATCGGCGGCGGCGCCGGCGAATGAACCCTGGCGGCAAATCCGCGAGAGATCTGCTCGGCGTCCCGGTCACCCGAGCAACCCAATCCCAGGCCGCCTATGGCGCGGCGTTGCTGGCGCTGCAGGGGAGTGGATGAAAATGTGTGGAATCCATTCGCTGTCACAACCTCGCATCTGGCACCCATATCGTCAGCATGGGATGCCTGCCTATTTCTCCATAAGTAAGCGTTGTACCGTGGAAGACAGGTAGCTTTTCAGTGACCGTAAGGTAAATTGCCTTGAGTTTTCCATACGGCGGAAGGCGCTGCGCTTTTCCGCCCTGCGCGCTGCATCATGCAACGGATGGGCGCCCGACAATCCCGGATCGCCGGCAAAACAACCCTGCTACTCCTCCACCAACACCGCAGTCCGATAATGCCCTTTGCCCGGCTTTCCCAGCACCTCCGCCAGATAGGGCAGAGTCGCCTGCATGGTGGCGAACAGGGTCCAGGGCGGATTCACCACCAGCAGACCGCAGGCGCCCATCCCCGGCTGTTCCTCGGCGCGGACGCCCAGTTCGTACTGTTGCACATCCCGGATGCCGGTGGCCTTGAGCGCCCGTTGCATCCTGTCGATGCGCTGACGCTCGACCACCGGATACCAGACCACTATGACGCCGGTCTCAAACCGGCGGTGGGCCTGGCTCAGGCAGTTGATCACCTCCTGATAGTCGCCCTTGACCTCGTAGGCGGGGTCCAGCAGCAACAGACCACGCCGCTCTATGGGGGGCAACAGGCCGATACAGCCCCTGAAACCGTCCTGCGCATGCAGGCGGATGCGGCGTGTTGCTCTGAAATGCGCTTGCAGCTGCGCGAAGTCACCGGGATGCAGTTCGAACAACTCCAGCCGATCTTGGGGCCTGAGCAGACGCCGGGCGAACCAGGGGGAACCCGGATAGCCGCGCAGCTCGTCCTGCTTGTTGAAGGACCTCACCTGCCCCACATAGTCCGCCAGCGCGGCCGGTAGGTTACTGCGTGCCCATAAGCGTCCGATCCCCTGTGCATATTCCCGATGCATCTGCGCCCGGCTGGAAGCCAGCGAATAGCCGCCCGCCCCGGCGTGAGTATCGATATAGACCAGCGGCTTGTCCTTGAGCACCAGATGGTTGAGACACTGCACCAGCACCAGGTGCTTGAGGACATCGGCGAAATTGCCCGCATGAAACGAGTGACGGTAGCTTAACAAAGGGGCGCTTCCAGGCTGAAGGGGGATACAAATCCACCCGAGGGATTCGAGCTGAGGATTTTAAGTGAGGGAGATTGCAAACACCATGACATAGGGAACGAATCTTTATCAGTTCCACATCCTGGAATCGAATCCGAAAGGCTTTACGCGATGGATTTTCAAGCGGGCGAAATCCGGATGTCTCGGATTGAGTAGATAATTGGACTCATGCGGCACAATCACCGAAGGAACTTGCAGGAGGACCGTCCCGCCGGCCTCTGCCCATGCACTGCCCAGGGCCTTGCAGGCATCCGGCGGAGGCTCGGAACGCCACGCCTTGGGCAGTTTGCGGCGGGGCAGTGTTGCAGGCGTCAGACCCGCAGGCATCTCAACGGGAATCGCGGCAAAACGCAGCCGTGCATCATCGGTGGTCAGGTGTAAAAACAGTTCGAGAGCCGCCAGGGATAGCGAAGAACTGAGATACACAACCGGGGTACCCCTGGCATTCCAGCGACCTCCGAACTGGCGCGCGCCTTCCCCAACGAAGGCATTTTTTGCATGTTTCTCCTTGACCAGCCGCCAGACCGTCAGGGTCATGGCGCCATCAGAGCTGACTGGGAAATCAACTCAGCACCCCGTATTCGATTCGTCCCAACAGATCCTCCACCTCCCGGGCGCCGGCATCGTTTTGCAGCAGACCGATCGGCCGGCGGTTACCCAGTCCTCGCTGAGGTTCCTGCAGCCATCGATGGGCGCGTGCAGGGTCTTCGAAGACCTCTTCCGCAAGAGCCACGATACGGGCGAGACGATAGAGCCTGTCCCCCTGTGTCGGGTTGAGGCGCTCAACCAAACCTTTGGCCTGCCGTTGTAGTGTCTTTGGGGTTATCCCCAGGCTCTGAGCAAACTGTTGCTCGGTCAGGTTGAGGCGCGCCCGAACCGCCTGCGCCGCCTTGCGCGGCAGGCCTTGCATGATGAGGTCCGCCAAGTCGAGTTGAGAATGGATACCTCTCCCCAATACGCGGCTCCCACCAAGTACATCCAAGGTATGTTGTTCGAGCATCGGTTTACCTGCAGATAAGACAATTGTCCCATCAGTTTAGGACAAATGTCAGGATAGGTAAATTGAAACGGGACTTTCGCACAGACTACTCAACCCGTTTCGCCGCTGCCCTGCGGAGGCGATTCGGTTGCATCCTCCTGATAAATGTGAAGTTGCAACAGCTCCCCTTTGTGTTTGGTATAGGCCACTTCCACCAACAATTCGAGGATTTCCAGCAGCCCCGTCTCGAGGCGCTCGCCGAGGGTGAAGCGCCGGTTGCGGGGGAAGTTATCCAACAACGGGATCAACCAGATCAACAGATTTTGGCAGTCGTTCACCGCCCTGGATAGCGAGTCTCGCGTCATAAAAATTGTAACTATTCAGTTCCCTGTGTCATGTGCCTGTTTATTGGATAAAAATGCCCTTGTAGGAGCTGCCCGTGGCTGCGACCAAAGGCGGTTAGCCTTTTCACCATCATGGCATAAAGCGACTGTCGTCCCTGGTCGCAGCCATGGGCAGCTCCTACAGTGGTTGAATGATTACAAAAAAAATTTCGATGGGAGGCCGCGCCACATAACCCCAGAGGGAAAAAGCCAAAAGAACAAAGCTAGTGAGTCCTGGCGAGCCGAATACCGGTATCGACGTAGCGGTTACCAGGCGTACCCCTGAGGCCGCTGGCGGCGGCAAACAGGCCGTATTGCTCGGAGGTCACTTTGTATTTGCCGAACTCGAAGGGCTTGGCGAAGCGAACGGTATGTACCGGCTTTCGTCGGTGTTGCCGGTACCCAAAAGGTCACCCTTCTCGAATTCGCCGGCGGGGATCCGCACCATCTCCGGTGGCGTGACCGGCCATATCCCCAGTAGCACCAGCAGGGCCTTGGCGGCCAGGGAGCCGTCCGGATTGCTGAAGGCGGCAAAGAAACCCTGCAGTTTTTGCCACTGATCGAGCTTGTCGCTCAACGCGGGATCATCAGCGGCGAATTGTGGCGCGCCCTGACGGCGATAGACCCACACCGCCGGTTTCCGATTAGCCCGGTAACCCTTGAGGGCGTTGAGATACTCCCACTCGGTGCCGGAGAGATAAGGTGTGCCGTCCTCCTTCAACTCGAAGTCGGTTGGCAGCTGGGTGCCGATGCGCGACCACAGCACGATGACGGCCAGGTCGCAGTCCTCCGGTTGTGGCAGGCCCTGGGCGATCGCCTGCTGGGGTGTGAGGCCGGCCTCCATCGCCACCGCAGCGCCCGGTTGATCCCAGGCGATGATCTCCAGCTCGATGCGGCCGCGAAAGCGCCGCTCGCTAAGGTCGATCACTGCACCCGTCCCAGCCATTTGAAGAGCTTGTCTAACAGACGCAGATGCAAAAAGGCGCCAAGCCAGCCCAGGATCCCGACACCCAGGCCGACCAGGATGCGGTAAAGGGTCTCGCGCAGGCTGGTCACCCGCATGGCCAGCCCTCCCATGCGACCGGCCAGATTGACCGCCAATATTCCGATCACTATCAGGCCAAGGGTGGTCAGCAGATTACCCAGGGTCAGACTCGCTTGTATCCCCTGCCAGGTCGATTCGGAGAGTGTCAGGCCCGGGTTGGTGACGCCGAGATAAACGAGGCTGACCAGCAGGGCAAGACCGATCAGTAACGCCGTGAGCTGCAAAGGGCGATAGAGTTTCCATACCTTGAAAAAGGTCATGGATGAGGCTTTGAGATGTTTGACCAGGCGTTGATATGCCTCCCCTTCAGCCTGTTGCCGGGTCATCCCTGCCGCGACCTTGAGAAAGGTCCATGCATGCGGCTTACCCTTTTGCATGGGCAAGCCGTCCAGATCCTGCAATGCATACCCGGCGGCAAGATAACCACTCGTCATCAGGGCATAGCTTTCCAGATCGGAGAAGGAATCGAGATCAGTGCGTACCCCGGCCAGCCATTCTTGGATGTCCTTGCGTACGCCACAGACAGTCAACGGCTCTTTATCGCCCGGTTCCTTGACGGGTTCCTGACAGCCGACCCAGTTGAGCGCTTCACCTTCGAGACCCTGCTTCAGGTGCATGTAGGCAAAACCTTTCAGCAGTCCACTGCTGCGTCGCGCCTTCAGATCCGCATACTGGGCGCCCCGCACCCGATGCATGATGATGCTGTTGGAGCGCAGTAACGGCGACAGGGCCCCGCCAGCCGGCTCGGAATCGGTGTTCAACTGCCCCACCGCATCGCTGATAATGATCTGGTTGCAGTCCTGCTCCAACAAGCTGGCGACCCCTTGATTGTCGTACACCCCACCGTCCACCAGACGCACCGTCGAGTTCTCGTAGAGGCCCTGCAGGATAATGGGCTCGAACAGGCCGGGTACACAGGACGAGGCCCCAACCGCCGTACCGAGACGCACCTGGCGGTGCGCCGCTGGTGCGTCTTGGTAATAGAGCCGCCGATAACGTTTGTTGCTGTCCACTTCGGGGTCGACACCGAACGGCGACTCTCCCATCCAGGAGGCGGTGAACTGCCAGTTGTGACCACTGTTCAGGGTGGTGGCATTGAGCACCAGTTCCGGGACCTTGCAACGGCGCGTCCAGTTGTCCCGGCGCGGTTTGAAATCCGCTGCCGCATCCACCGGGTGGATGTACAGTTCGTTCAGCCATCGCTCAACCTCCCCTTCACCATCCTGTACGCGCTTGTAGATCAGCGCCTCATAGAGTTCGCCCAGGCGTTGGGTGCGCGAATAGGACGGACTGAAGATCATCTTGAGATTGGTCCAGGGGTTGGCGAGGATGCGCACCCGGGGGTTCTCCTGCACACCGGCGGTAAAGTCACGCACCAGATTCTCGACGATGTGCAGATAATCTTCGCGTTCGATCCGGTTGACGCCGTTGTCCGGTTTCCGCTCCTTGTTGAACAGTCTGCGAATTTCCAGGTAGTAATGGGCGCCGATGATGGAGCCGCCGGAGACGCAGGAGAGGATCTCCACGTGGCGCAGCAGGTCCAGCTCCGCCATCTTCGCCAGGACCCCGATATGGTAGAGGGAGGCGCGGAAGCCGCCGCCGGACAGGGCCAGCCCCAGCTTGCCTTGATACAGGGTGCGCAGGGCCTCGGCCTTATGGCCCAGAAAGTCGATCAGGGTCTGCCAGGCCTCGCTCTTTTCCAAGGCATCCCAGTCGAGTCTGAATCGAGCCTGGATTTGCACCAAACTCACCAGCTGCCTGGCGGTGCTCTGATATTCCCAGTCTCCAACCTCAGGGATGTCCCGTGCGATGGCCAGCCATGCCTTTGCCTCCGGGTATCGCTGCAGCCCCAGGCAGGCTTCGGCCAGGGTCGCCACCGGCCAGTAATCCGCGGTCGTCAAATCAGCCCCGGTGCGCCCCTGATAAGGGGCTTGGATACGCTCGATGACGGCATTGCGTATCTGCTGTGCATCCTCACGACGTGTTTGCGCCGTCAGCGAAGCAGCCCCGGATGCGGCCGCCTGTTGCTCCTCGAGATGCGCCAGCAGATCCTGCACAAAGGCGGCATTGATGGCGGTGTGACCATCGGGCGCCATGCCCAGTTCGAAACCACGGCGGTAATAGTGGAGGGATTGCTCCAGATGCCGTTTGTTGCCGTCTATCTCCCAACGACGTTTGTAGATGGCGCCGACGAGCCCCAGCGTCTCCTGGTCGTGGGTCGCTGCCAGGTCGAACTCGGCCTCGAGTATCTGCAGGGCTGAGCTGAGCGCCTGGTTGCGATTGAGGTCTGCATCCTTGTAAGTGGCCAGGGCGCGTTGCTGAACAAAGCGGCTCTTGGAATCGGTCGGATACTGATTCAGTTCCGCCAGTTTATCCAACAGCCTGCGGGCCCAGCCAAAACTGTTTTTCTTGATGAGCCTATTTGCCAGATCCCAAAAGGCTTGCGTATCTACCGGCTGGTTGGTTTGCGCCGCCAACAAATAATTCTGGGCTGTATTCCGATCGTCATCTGCTTTCATGCTTAAACTCCCCCCTTTTTGTGTTATCCCTCACTCGCTCTCAAACAGCCGCGCGTATGGCCCCCAGGGCGTCCCGTATTGCTTTCGGCAAGCCGCCACTCATGGCAATGATGAAGTCGAGATTTTCCAGCACCGAGGCGATCTCTCGCGGACTGGCGCCGCGTTCACGCGCCCTTTCATAAGCTTCGATGATAGATTGAGTTCTCTCTTTGATCTGAGTCTCCTTGAGCCCGGTCTGGGCCAGCAGGAGCACGACCTCCAGGTCAGGCTGGGCCACGCTATTCCAGAAATCGGGGTCGATTTCAGCCCGCTTCCGCACAACCTCCAGCATCTGTCGGCACTCATCCCGCAGTTGCAGCTGCTGTTTTTTCGAGCGGCCTCGGGTGATCAAGGCCTGTGCCTGTGACCAGTTGCTGAAGGGATAGGGATCGGAATGTTCACTCAGATCGTAGGCAGACCGGTAATACTCGGCCATTTTGCTCAGAGCCTCCAGACGCCCCTTTGCATCGTCATGCAGTAGGGCAAGTCGTTTGTAGGCGCTTCCCAGCAGATTGTAACGTTCAATGGTCGTTCCCCGTTGCCGCAGGAAGTCGATCAAGACTATCGCCTTGTCGATTCGTTCGATCAGATCCTTGCGTCGCTGCTCGATCAGCTCAAGCTGTTGTTTTGTGTTTGCCGAGCCTTCGGTGGCCTGTATCTGCTGCCATTGCTCACCGGCATGCCGCACCTGGAAGTTGGCGTACTGCTCGATCGCGCGTACGGACAGATCGGCCTTTTCGGCCTTGATGGCGCGTTCCAGCCAATCGATGGCCTCGGCATAGACGCCCACCTCACCCCAGACGAGTCCATAGGCCGAGGCCACATCACCACGCTGGAACCATGCCGCTTTCCGGTCGTCCGGAATACGCTCCTCCAGACTGGCAATGCGTTGGCGCAAGCTATCCACAGTGGCGCTGTTATCACTGGATTCACGCGACTCCATGCGATTGAATTCGATCAGGTTCCGCAATTCAGAGACCAGTTCGACCGGTGCGTGGAAAGGTTGACCCTGACCCGGAGTCCCGTGCTTACCATCACTGCGCAGGCTGTAACTGGGATCGCCATAACACTGATAGGCGCCCCAGGTATTGACACTGGGATAGCGGATCCAGATCGATTCACGGGCAGCGCGCACCGCATCGCCGAAGGTGCCGCCATCCAGCAGATGGGTATAGAAAGACTCGGCGAACGCCAGGGCTGCATGATCATCCACCGCCCAGCCGGCGGCCACCACGGCCTTGACCCCCATGCGGATGAACTGCACGGCCAGATTGGCCGCCAGCCGATTGTAGTCTACCGGCTTGGCGGACTGCGTCTTACCCAGATGACAACAGTTGATGAAGACCAGCTCCGGCACCCAGCGCATCTGCTCCACGTCACCCGGAGTGAGGAACGCATGCTGCCCGATGACCATACCGGAGACGGTCTCTTTCTGTTCCGGCAACCGTTGTCCGCAACTGACGCAGAGCGCTTGCGGATCTTTCTCGGGTTCGATGGTAATGGAGAAATCGTGCTCGCCGTGTCCCGCCAGGTGCAAAATTCGCCAGGCGTCGCCGTGCAGATCCTCGATGATCTTGTCCGCTTTGCCGTCGATGTTCGCCTTGACGGTGAAACCTTGGCCGGCCAGCACGGTCGTTACCCGCTGGGCCTCCTGACGCGCTCCGGGGAGATCGGAAAATCCCGACCAGCCTTCCAGGTCCGGATTGCCCACTACCAGGGCCTTGGCTTCAACGGCGTGGGCCGGTACCGGGCGATATTCCCGGGACTTGAGCTGGCGCACCAGCCCTGCAGCCACGGCGGGTGGCCGGGAAGATTGACTCCAGCGATCCTCCAGCAGCTCCCAGGGGTAGCGGGCCGAGACTGGGTCGACCAGGAGCACCAGATCGGTCTGCCGCGGGGCCATCTCCTTGAGGCGATTGGGCAACAAGATCTCGAACAGGGTCTTGGAGAGATCCGCGTTGACGGAGGGTGACTGCATGGCCCGCCGGATAAAGGCATCGGCCAACAACAACTGACCGGTTGCCTGGGTCTCTTCAGCCCGGGCTCGATCGGTTGTTGCGATGAAGCGTAGTCCCTCATGTCCCTTCTCCTCGATGATCTCGAGTCGATGCCACCAGTCGGGCGCCTCCTCATAACGGACCCGACGACGCCCTCCCCCCCGGTTTGGATAACCTGTTCGGGCCACTCCACGGCGCTGGCCAGCTGACCATCGCTGAGAGCCTCCAGCAACGCCTTGGCCGCCTGGATTGCCACGTCCTCGTACAATTCGAGGAATTCGATCGCATCGATCAGCACCTGGTTATCCAGACCGACCTCGACCAGTTTGTCATTGGCGGCCACCGCAGCCCGCAGGATGGCATCGATGGAATCGCGCAGGCTCATACCGCCCGCGCCGGTGCCTACCAGCATGCAGGTCAAAGTCACGGAAACAATGCCTTGGGCTTTATCCGGATTCGGCGGCTTGCGCTGTAACATCTGGAGCGCGAAATCCAACAAGGCGGAACGCACAGCGGACTCCAGCAATCCAGGAGAGAGTTCACCCACCTGCCCGAGACCGATCACCAGCGCGCCCGCCGGCTTCGCGGTCGGCTGTTGATTGAAGAACAGGGCGTGGGTATTGAGCGGACCAGGATAGATTCCCAGTTTCAACCGGTGCGTCATGGCGTAGTGGAGCCGTTTATCCAGAGCGGCTTCGGCGCTGACGATGGTGTCGCCTTGATAGTGCCCCACCAACACATGATGTTTGGCATAGGCCAGATCGCCGTGCGTGAGGCTGACCCGGATGAGCGGTAAGACCGCCGTTTTCATCTGCTCTTGCGCCGGGCGGCCGGGCCCGAAACTGAAACCGCGCACGCTGCGTTCATCTGGAAGGTCATCGGTAAAGGGTATCCTTGGCATGCTGAATCGGTCCAGCTCGGCTGCCGCGCGCGCGGTGCCTGGCGATAGTTCTTTCAGACGGCTGGTGCCCCCCTTCAGCAACAGATCCAGATAGCCCGGGAAGGCCCGTGTCTGGGTGCACAACTCATCATGCGCGGTATCATCCACAAACCAGGTTTTCACCTCGGACAACATTCCCGACTTCCAGGTAACGGTCCCATCGCCCTGCCCGGTGCCGATGTAGTCAAGCCTTTTACGACCGAAACTGAACGGATCGTCCTGATCTTCGAACAATTGATAATCGGTGACGGTCACCCGCTGGTGACCTGCCACATAGAGCATGCGTTCAGGATCCAGGGGCGAGGACTTCAGCATTGACCAAGTCCGCTTGGCGGCGCTCAACAACGCCGCATCAGCCGGTTTCCATGCGGCGCGCAATTCATCCCGGAGTCGCTTCCACAGATCCGGCTGGCTGAAGTCCGGATCTTCATCAGCAAAGGGCAGCAACTCCAGCAGCCCCGGATAGTGGCGCACAATGTCAACGATCTCGTCGGTGCTTTGGGTAAAGTCCAACAGACTCAGCTTGAGTTCCGTTGGATTCTGGCCGGTGAGCCAACGCATGGCCTCATAGGAACCTTGGTTAGGCGTGCCGAGCATCATGAAGCGGCTGTTGGGCAATGCGCTGATCCGACGCCAGATCAGCGCTCCCCGGTCAGGGTCAGCCAGCATGGCGCGCACCACCAGGCCGCCCATGGAGTGCGCCACCATGTGCACCGGCTGTCTGGTGCGTTCCGCATCGGGCAGCCAGACTTCCAGCTTGTCGATCAGTTTCTCCGCCGCCTTCCGAATGGAGTAGCGCCAGTCATAGGGAAAGATCTCCACACGGTGGCTGCGCGACAGAAACTCCAACAGGGGTCCATAGAAGTTGTCCAGAAGGTCGGTGGGCTCAACCCCGACAGCCCCCATGCGCAGGCGTTTGAGCCCGCCACGCAACAGCTGCCAGTAGTCCAGCCAGACGTCCTTACCCTGCACGTCCAGGGCGCTGCCCATGGTGCCAGGCAACACCACCGCCAACGGATGCGGGGTGGTCCTGGCGCGGCTGCGGCGAACCGCTTCGCGCCACTTCGGCGCCTCATGCTTGGCCTCTTGAATCGGCTGGAACCCCCCCTCGGAGCCTGCACTGCGGGTCAGCCCGCTGACCAGCCAACGCACACTCTCGGCATTGGCGAAATAGTTGAAATGACTCACATCACTCCCTTGGTCGCGCCGGAAACGTGCCCCTTGCTCAGGACGGCATAACCCGCCGTACATGGATCCCGTGTTCACGACCAGATCATGGTCAGCCCCATAGAACCAGTCCACGAGCAACAACTTGATCTGTCCGAACAGGCCTTCGCCCTCAATGTCGCCGGCGATGACCGACAGGTCGGCGCTGGTCTGCAGATCGGGCAGATGCAGCAACCGGATCAGCGCCGAACCGGGCATCATCGCCTCCAGCCCGGGCAGGGTGCGGGGGTCGGTACGCTCTTTCACCACGGCCAACAGGAAGTCCGCCAGACCACCGAACAAGCCGCTGCCGCTGACAAAATCCAGCACCGAGAGCCAACGGTCGAGGCGTCCCGAGGCCAGGGTGGTGCCACGGGCCGGACAGGCCACCCGTACGAAGCGATCGATCGTGAAACGTTTCTTGTCCAGCAGTTCCAAGAGTTCACCCAAGCGCTGCCGGTCACGGGCATAAGCCGTGCGGCGATCCGCTTCAGCCTTGCTATCCAGCGCACGCAGCCCGAGTTGCTCCGCCAGGGTTCGGTCCTTGTCGAACAGATCCTGCAGGGCGGCGGTCTTGAGTGGGTCGGTTTGCTTATCCCGTTGTACAAGACAAAGCAGTTCACCCACCAATCCGCCGCGGGAGTGAGTCACCAGGTGGATAGGCGTCTGCTCCGGCAACTGCGCCGCCAACTCCAGCGCATTCTGAATGGGGCTTTGGGTGAGAGAACGGTGCTCCCAGGCATAGGCGCGCTCAGCATAGCGCTCACGCAATTTCGACAACGCCAGTTGCTGCGCCTCGCCTTTTTCTTGCGCCGCAGATTTCCAAAGCTTGCCGAAGCTGCCCTCACAACTGGAACCGGTACCGTGGATGAAGAGCAGCACCGGCTTGGCGGTGCCGGGTATGCGCTCTGTCTTGGGGATAGGGGTAAGGCTGAAATCATCGCCCAGTGAACAGCGATGAAGTCCGGGTTTATTGCCGCGCAACAACTTCGTTTCCAGTTTTTCCCCTAATGTCAGGGCGATCGTATCCGTAAGATTGACACCGAAGAACTCCAGTACCTTGATGCCGATCCCCAGCCAGCCGCGCTGACTGCCTACCCCTGCGCGCTGCGGCGGCCTGACATCGATCTCCCAGACCTCGTTGCCATCGCGCCCCAAAGACTTCCGGCCACGGTCACGGATCAAGTCATCGGCCCGGCTCCACACCACAAAGCCGTTTTCGTACTCCACTCGAACCACTTCGTCTTCTGCCGCTTCGACCTCGGTCACCCCGGCATCCCGCGCCGTGCCGGGTAGCAGTCTGCGCAAAGGTTTAGCCTCGATATCGGTGCAGGTCGGTAGCGCAGATGAGATTTCCCCGTCTACGGCCTTGATCTCTTGTTCGATACCCCGGATGCGATAGCGCTTGGTCATGTTCAATCCCCCTGTCTCTCCTGGTGGTCATTATTATTGTTTCACATCACCTGGCTGGTTGCTCGAGGTGGAGCAGAACCGCCCTATCCCGTCAGGCGGAAGTTATGCAGGTCAGCGACGTCAGCGCCAACCTGCCGGAACCTCGGGCCGGTGGATCCCCCTCGGCGCCTTGCTTTGTTTTTTGCATAGCGTGGGTAGGCCAGTGCGGATAGAGGGGATGAAATGGTTATGGGACAGTGTTTTTCCTCCATGAATAAGATGCCTAACCAAGTGTAGACGGATTCTGCGTCTGCCGCCTGACTTGCATTTTCACATGCTTCAGACGCCGAGGGATGGGGCGGCAAAGGGTTCCCGTCCTGCGCACGGGGGCGCAGAGAACGGCACAGCCGTGTCCAGTGATCAGCCGGCCCTTGCTCGACGGACTCCAGACCCTTGGAAGATCACTCCTGCCGGTCTCACTGGATTGCAACAGGTCCAGATTACCGCTCTCCATTCGAACCTCCCTGTAGGAGCGGGCCATGCCCGCGAAATTTGCGCAACGTTGGTTTGCGTTTCCTTGCACCGACAACAGTTTTCGCACCCATGGGGTGCTCCTACAGTGAGCCGCTGGCACAGATCAGGATGATCTCACCAGTGGCAAGGCTCCCATACATGCTTACGCAATCCCCAACTGGCGACATAACCTACATGCTTGATCCAACCCTGTAGGCTGGCATCGAACTCGCCTAACCCATCTTTGTCACGATATCCGATATTATCCTTTGATAACAGCACGTTGCGGATTCCTTGCCTTTGTTATGGCACTACGGTTTGTGATTTACGGTGTGACAACAGCCTTCTGTGTCTTGCCCGGATTCCATGGCAGTTCCAAGGCCCGCAGCAGTATTTGCTGTGAGGCATTGGGGTAGTTACTCTTACGGATGTGAATCTGTTCGCCGTCTTCACCACGCACACTGGCGGTCGTGCGCATCTGCGTGCCTAGGGTGGTACGGATCGTCTCCCAACTGTCGTTGATGCCCTGGGTCTTGAGCGTGAGCCGAATCTGGTGCACCAGGTTGTAGGCCAACAGGGTAATGAAGATGTGGCCTTCGACACGATGGGTCTTCTGATGGTAGACCGGGCGCATCCCCAATTCGGATTTGAGGCTGCGGAAGACCGCTTCGAGGTCGGTCAACATCGTGTAGGTGCGCCACAGTTGCGCCTCGTCCCATTCGCTCCGATTACTGCGCAGGCAATAGACGCCGGGATAGGCGTCGGGATCTTCGGCACGCTCTATCCGACGATAGTGTAAGGCGATGGCCTTTTTACCGCTTGTATCGTGTTCGGTGGTGATCGCGTAGTCTTTCGCGGCCCGGGAATATTTCTGCCGCAACCGCCCGATCTTTTCGCAGACCTTCTTGGCGCTCTTGAGCCGACGGGGTTTGTCCAGCCCTTCGGCAAGGTGTTCAAGTTCCTGTTCGAATCGTGTTGAGAAGCGTTCGTTGATTGCGCTCTCCTTGGCCTCCCGGCGCTCGGAGTGGCAATACAGTTCGATCTGCCCATCATCGCGCTCGATGCGCATAGCGCGTACCGCCTCATGCTCACCGCCGTTGACGAGGACTGCTTTGTCGTCATCGAATTCCAGATGGCGTTTGCGGCTGGCCACGATGTAGGGGTAGCCCTTTTCCTGGAGCCAGGCGACATTCTCTTCCGAGGCGATGCCAGCGTCCATGACGATGGTGGGCGGGCCGCGTAGATCCAGCGTGTGCTGTGGTGCGTCCTGGGTTCGCGCTAGCGGCTCAGGGTCATTGCCTTGCGGTTGCCCGGCATCGGCAGGTGTACGCAGGTGCTCGATCATCTGTTGCAAAGTCCCCGGCTCGCTGACATTGCCCGGGAAGATCCGGCTGCGTCGGGAAAAACCGCTGCCGTCGAGCACCAACGCCAGCGTCACCAATGGACAGTCGTTGCGCTTCTCCTTGGAGTGGCCGTAGGCGGCATGGTCGTTGTATTTGCCGCTGCCCTCAAAAAAGGTGTTGGTCAGATCGAACAGCGTGATGGTTTCCTCGACCTGGAATAGCGCACAATGTTGACGGTAAAGAAAGGACTCGATCTCATCGTGCTGCTTCCACAACAGGTCCGAGGCGCGATAGCGGGCGGACAGACTCTGCTGGGTATACTCACAGTCCAGCAATTCCCCCAATGCACTGTGCTCTTGCAGCCATTGGTGCGTGGACAACTCGCTGCCGGGCTGAACCATGCGCCCAATAATATTGCCGATGGCGGCGCTGATTTGCTTGGCGTTGAATCCCAGTGCCGGGAGCTTCTCATCGAGCTTCACGCGCAACAGCGCAGAGAGCGCAACCGCCTCGCCACCGACGCTGCGGCTGTTCATCCACTCCAGGGAGTTCAAATCGACGCGGCACACGTCGCGACCGTCTGCTTGATCTTGCCGCTTGTTTTCAAACACGCACGGAGCGGCCTGAGCGCCTGCCTCCCCCTTCTGGGGGCTTAACAGAAGCTGCGATCCGGCGTACTTGTTCAACAACCTGGCCGCAATACCTTGGGCCTCACGTTCCACCTCCGGCGCCACTGGCAGCAGCAGATCGTGCTGACCGAGCACGATCTGCTCGATCCGTTGGGTTAACGCCTTCCATTGCGCTGATGGGAAATTAAAGCCGCTACCCAGATTGAGCAAGGTTCGCTGGCGGACACGATCGGCAACGCGAAAGGTATCGACCAAGCGGTAGCTGTAGTCCTGCTCGCCACTGTCGGTGGTGCGCGTTTTGGTGCGGCGGATGAACATGCCGGATACGCTAGCCGGGCGCAGGGCTTGCGTCAATGGCTGGAAGTCATTTTATGGCACTACTTTTCGGATTTCAGGAGTGACAAATTCGTATCTTCTTGTTTATTAGAAAATTACTTTTCTTGAACCCGAAGTATCGGCCAATTTTCCGGGAAATCCGGCGTGGAACTGACAAAGATGGGTCAGGCAGTTCCGCCGGGTCATGCCGGCCATGTCCGCCACCGAACAGGCGGCCCTGCAGGCGGGAAATGTCTGGTGGGACGGGGAGCTGTTCAGCGGCCGGCCCGACTGGCGCAAACTGCTGCAGCCGCCGGCAGCCGGCTTATCCGTCGCGAGAACAGGCCTTCCTCGATGGTCCGGTGGAGGAACTCTGCGCGACGCCTGGACGACTGGCGTATCACCCACCAGGAACAGGACCTGCCGGCGGACATCTGGCAATTTCTTAAGCAGGCCGGGCTGTTCGGTATGATCATCCCCGAATCCTACGGCGGCCTGGGTTTTTCCGCTCTGCGCCCACTCCAGCGTGGTGATGAAACTCGCCAGCCGCAGCATCACCGCGGCGGTGACGGTGATGGTGCCCAACTCCCTGGGTCCGGCGAAACTGTTGCTGCACTATGGCACCGAGGCCCAGAAACACCAGTACCTGGGCAGACTGGCCCGGGGCGAGGAGATCCCCTGCTTCGCCCTCACCGGTCCCCAGGCCGGAAGTGACGCGGGCGCCATCCCGGACCGGGGCGAGCTCTGTTATGCCGAGTTCGAGGGCAGGCGGATCCTCGGCATCCGCCTGAACTGGAACAAACGCTACATCACCCTGGCCCCGGTAGCGACCCTGATCGGCCTCGCATTCAAACTGTTCGATCCTGACCGTCTGTTGGGCAGCCGCACCGAACTCGGCATCACCCTCGCGCTGATACCCCGGCAAACCCGCGGCGTGCAGATCGGCCAACGCCACCTGCCCCTCAACATACCCTTTCAGAACGGGCCGATCCGTGGCCGCAATGTGTTCATCCCCCTCGACTGGGTAATCGGTGGCAACGCCGGCATCGGACAGGGTTGGCGCATGCTGATGGAGTGCCTGGCGGAAGGACGCGGCATCTCGCTGCCCGCGCTGGCCACCGGCGCAGGCAAACTGGCCTGCCGCTACAGTGGCGCATATGCCGCGGTGAGGCGACAGTTCGGTCTCCCCATCGGCCGCTTCGAGGGGGTGGAGGAGGCCCTGGCGCGGATCGCCGGCCTGACCTATCAGATGGATGCCGCACGCCAACTGACGCTAAGCGCCCTGGACCGGGGTGAGACGCCTTCGGTGATCTCCGCGATCGTCAAATACCATCTCACCGAACGCTACCGCCAGCTGATCAATGACGCCATGGATATCCAGGGAGGCAGCGGCATCTGCCTGGGACCGAGCAATCTGTTGGCTCGCGCCTACCAGTCGATCCCGATTGCCATCACGGTGGAAGGGGCCAACATCCTGACCCGCAACATGATCATCTTCGGCCAGGGGGCGTTGCGCTGCCACCCTTACCTGATGCGGGAATTCGAAGCGGCGACCAACCCCGACCCACAGAACGGCCTGTGTGAATTCGATACCAGTCTGTTCCAGCATATCGGTCATCTGGTGCGCAATCTGGCCCGCTGCGGATGGCTGGGAATCACTCGCGGGCGTTTCTCCGCAGCCCCCGGTGCGGCTGTGACACATCGATATTTTCAGCTCTTGAACTGGATGAGCGCCGCCTTCGCCCTCAATGCCGATCTCTGCCTGATGACCCTGGGCGGCGCATTAAAACGCAAAGAGCGGCTTTCCGCACGCCTGGGGGACCTGCTGAGCGAACTCTATATCGCCAGCGGCTGCCTGAAACACTTTATCGACCAAGGCGAGCCGCCAGCCGACCAGTCCCTGTTGCATTGGGCCCTGCAGCAATCCCTGCAACGCATTCAGCAAGCCCAGCTCGAACTCTGGGGCAATCTGCCGTTCCGTCCTCTCGCCTGGCTGCTGCGGCTGTGGACCTTTCCCACCGGTCTGCCGTTCCAGCCGCCTGCCGATCGACTCGAGCATCGTGTGGCGGGTTTGCTGTTACAGCCGAGTGAAGCCAGAGATCGCTTGACCGGCCACGTCTATATCAGCCGCGACCCCAGCGATTCCATGGGCGCGCTGGAACTGGCCCTGAGCGCCGTCAGCGCCGCGACTCCCATCGAAAAGACCCTGTGGCAGGCGTAAAAAATCCGGGCAACTACGAACTACGGATCAGCAGGAATTGATCCAGGAGGCGTCACAGCTGGGCATTCTGAACAAACCGGACGCCGATATCCTGAACCGGGCCGAGCAGTTGCGCAACCAGGTCATCCAGGTCGATGCCTTCGACAGCCTGCAGCCAACGCTGACGGCGACCGGAACGGTGGATTTTGACTACGGCCATTTGGGAGCCGCCTGAGGCAGCAGCCAGCCTGACCGGTCTTGCGACTGCGCCAGCGCTGCGGTTCAGCGAGAGGACCGAAAGCACAGATGAGATGAGACGATGAACGCCATGCAAAGCTACGCCAAGCCGGTCTATGTGGTGGATGGCAGCCGTACCCCGTTTCTCAAGGCCCAGGGTAGGCCGGGACCTTTTCACGCCGCGGATCTGGCGGTAGGCGCGGGTCGTCCCCTGCTGACCCGCCAGCCCTTTGCTCCGGAACAACTGGACGAGGTGATCCTGGGCTGTGTCGCATCCGGCCCCGACGAGGCCAACATCGCCCGGGTGGTGGCGCTGCGCCTCGGCTGCGGCGATCGGATGCCGGCCTGGAGCGTGCAGCGCAACTGTGCCTCCGGCCTGCAGGCCCTGGACAACGCCGCTCAGGACATCGCCTGTGGGCGGGCCGAGCTGGTGCTGGCCGGCGGCACCGAGGCACAGGATGCTGGCCTGGCTGGCGGATTGGAACCGATCCCAAGGCCTCAGGGCCAGAGGGCGCCAACTCAGCCGCCTGCGGCCCGACCATTTCCAGCTGATCGTCGCCCTGCTGCGGGGCCTCACCGATCCGGTTACGGGGTTCTCCATGGGCCAGACCGCGGAAAACCTGGCCTGGCGTTACCGTATCTCCCGCCCGGCCATGGACAGCTTCGCCCTGCGCAGTCACCAGCGTCTGGCACAGGCCATGGAAGAGCAGCGGATGGACGAGATCGAACCCCTGTTCGATGCCGACGGCCGTCTCTATACCACCGATGAGGGCCTGCGCAGGGACAGCAATCTGGACAAACTGGCGCAGCTGCGGCCGGTGTTCGACCGACCCGTAGGTCAGGTCACCGCCGGCAACAGCGCCCAGGTGACGGACGGCGCGGCCCTCCTGCTGCTGGCCTCCGAAAGGGCCGTGAAACGGCATGACCTGCCGGTGTTGGGACGTATCCTCGATATTCAGTGGGCGGGCCTCGACCCTGCTCAGATGGGTCTGGGTCCGGTGCCTGCGATGGCGCGTCTGCTGGAGCGCCAGCGCCTCGCCAGCGACGCCATCGACTACTGGGAGATCAACGAGGCCTTTGCCGCCCAGGTCCTGGCCTGTCTGGCGGCGTGGCGGGATCCGGGCTATCTGCGCGACGAGGTGGGCATCACCACCCCCTTCGGGCCGATCCCGGAGGAACGCCTGAATGTGGATGGCGGGGCCATCAGCATCGGTCATCCGGTGGGCGCCAGCGGGGCACGGCTGGTGCTGCACCTGCTCAAGACCCTGCGACAGCGCGCTGCCCGACGCGGCATGGTCAGTCTCTGTATCGGTGGCGGTCAGGGCGGAGCCATGCTGCTGGAGGCGACATCATGAACAGACACTGGCGTTTGCAAACCGACAACGACGGTATCGCCTGGCTGCATTTCAACCAGGCTGAGAGTTCCGTCAATCTGCTCTCCCAGGAGACCCTGGATGAATTCGCCGAGGTCCTGGCACGGCTGGAAAAGCTCACCTTGAATGGGCTGGTGATCCTCTCCGACAAGCCCGGCGGCTTCATTGCCGGCGCGGATGTCAAAGGCTTTCTTGGAACCGCCAACCCGCAAGACGTGGTGACGCATATCCAGGACGTGCATCGGCTGTTCCAGCGGCTTGGAGGAGCTGCCCTTCCCCAGCCTGGCCCTGATCCATGGTTTCTGCCTGGGCGGCGGTCTGGACTCGGATCGCGCGGGATACGAGGGTACCCGGCTCGGTTTTCCTGAGGTCCGTCTGGGCTGTTCCAGCTAGGGGCAGTGTGCGCAGCGACGCATGGTCCCCTGCGCTGCGTCATGTGGAGAACGCAGCCGACCGCCGCCTCGAGACTGGGGCGATCGCGCCGTCGGCACTCAGGGCAGCGCCTCCAGCTCTGAAGAGCCGTCCCACCCGCAGCCGGGCCCCTGCCGCAGCGTCTGCTCAACCTCACACCGGCCGGCGCTGCTGGCGCCGCTGCTCCGCGCAGACCGCCAAACGGATCAATCCGGACCACTACCCCGCCCCCTTCGCCTTGCTCGAACACTGGCGAAGACACGGCGGGACGCGAGCAGACCTGTTCGCCAGCGAGGCGCGTCAGCTCGGCCGTCTGCTGAGCGGCGAAGCCGCGCAGAACCTGATCCGGGTGTTCTTTTTGCAGGAACGTCTGAAGGCCCTCGGCAGCTGACAGCGCGTTCCGCCCGGGCCATGTGCATGTGGTAGGTGGCGGCATCGATGGGCGGCGATATCGCGGCCTGGTGCGCCCTCAAGGGTCTGCGGGTGAGCCTGCAGGACCGCAAGCCGGAATATCTCTGCAACGCCATGGCGCGGGCCCGGCAATTGTTTACGCGCCAGCTCAAATCCCCGCGCCTGGTGCAGGCCGCCATGGATCGGTTGCTACCCGATCCGCAGGGCTATGGCATACGCAAGGCGGAGCTGGTGATCGAGGCGATCTTCGAGGACCTGGCTGCCAAACAGAGCCTGTTTCAGGAATTGGAGCAGCAGGCGCGTCCCGATGCCCTGCTGGCCAGCAATACCTCCAGCATTCCCCTGGAACGCCTCGGCGAAGCCTTGCAGCGGCCGGCGTGACTGCTCGGTCTGCACTTCTTCAATCCGGTAGAGCGCATACAACTGGTGGAGATCGTGCATAGCGCCGCACAGTGAGCCAGCGCTGATCGCCAAGGGCGCCGCCTTTGTCCGCGTCATCGACCGGCTGCCCCTGCCGGTCAGGAGCAGTCCGGGCTTTCTGGTCAATCGGATTCTGCATGCCCTATCTGCTGGAGGCGGTCGAACTCGTGGAAGAAGGTATCCCCGCGCCGTTCGTCGATCAGGCCGCCATCGAGTTCGACATGCCGATGGGACCGGTGGAACTGGCGGACCGGGTCGGTCTGGATATCTGTCTGGCCGTGGCGGAGACACTCGCCCCGCACTTCCATCTCGAGATACCGGACAGGCTGCGGGCCCTGGTGCAACAGAACCAACTCGGACGCAAGAGCGGCGCAGGCTTTTATCGTTATCAGAATGGCCGTAAGAGTCAGCGAGCAACGCAACGCCCAGTATCATCTTCCCAATGATCTGACCGAGCGCCTGATCTTTCGCCTGCTCAACGAGGCGGTCGCCTGCCTGCGGGAAGGCGTGGTGGAGGATGCGGATCTGCTGGATGCCGGGATCGTGTTCGGCACCGGCTTTGCCCCATTCCGGGGTGGCCCCATGCACTACATCCACAGTGGTGGCCTGGAGAACCGCCGCCGGCAGCTGGAGCAACTGGAACAGCGGCATGGTGAACAGTTCCATGCGGATGCGGGCTGGGTTAACCTGCGGGGGGTATAGCATGTTATTGTTGACAGCGAATAATCCCTTTCCAGACTGACCCCATGACAAACGGCATGAAACAACAACAAACCGACGTCATCCCGCTTGCAATCGCCAACACCCTCGGCGGCGGTATTCGAAGAACGGGTCAGACGCAGTCCGCACAAAACCGCCTATCTGCAATACGACAACAGCCATGGGCAATGGCAGGAGACTGAGCTGGCGCCAGATGGCCGAACAGGTGGCCCGCTGGCAGGCCGCCCTGCGGCAGGAGCGTCTGCGGCCGGGAGACCGGGTGGCGATCATGCTGCGCAACTGCCGGGAATGGGTGATGTTCGATCTGGCGGCCCAAGGCCTGGGTCTGGTGACCGTGCCGATCTACACCAACGATCGGCCGGAAAACATCGGTTACGTCCTGCAGGATGCCGGGGTGCGCCTGTTGCTGCTGGAGAGCAACGAACAGTGGCTGGCGCTGCAGCAGATCCGCAACCAGCTGGCGGGACTCAAGCGCATCGTGACCCTGGAAGCGGTCGATCCCATGGGCCTGCAACCCCGTCTGGTCGCACTCGACGACTGGCTGCCGCAGGACTATGAGCCTGAGCCGCAGGTGCTCGACCTGGACCCGCAGAGCCTAGCCACCATCGTCTACACCTCGGGCACCACCGGGCGTGCCAAGGGGGTGATGCTGAGTCATTACAACATCCTGTGGAACATCGCCGCCGGACTGCGGCTGATCGATGTCTACCCGACCGACAGATTCCTCTCCTTCCTGCCCCTGTCTCACACCCTGGAGCGGACCGTCGGCCATTTCATGCCGATCGTGGTCGGTGGCAGCGTGGCCTATGCCCGTTCCATCCCCCAGCTGGGCGAGGATCTGCTCAGCATCCAACCCACCATCCTGATCGCCGTGCCGCGCATCTTCGAACGGGTGTCATGCCCGCATCCAGGAGAAACTGGCGCAGGATTCCGCGATCGCCCGCAAGCTGTTCGCCGCCGCAGTGGCAACCGGCTGGCTGCGCTTCGAACACCGGCAGGGTCGCGCGGCCTGGTCGCCCAGACTGACCCTGTGGCCGCTCCTGAACAGGCTGGTGGCGAGCAAGATCCAGGCGAAGCTTGGCGGACGACTGCGCTTTGCGGTGTCCGGCGGCGCCCCCCTGAGCCCCGATATCGCCCAGGTCTTCATCGGTCTGGGGGTGCCCATCCTGCAGGGCTACGGCCTGACCGAGACCAGCCCGATCATCGCCGCCAACCCGATCGAGGACAATCTGCCCGCCAGCGTCGGGGTCGCCCTGCCGGAGATCGAGGTCAGGATCGGTGTGGACGATGAACTGCTGTGCCGCAGCCCCAGCGTGATGCTCGGCTACTGGAACAACCCCCAGGCCACGGCCGAGCTGATCGACGCGGAGGGCTGGCTGCATACCGGCGACAAGGTCAGGATCGAACACGACCACATCTTCATCACCGGTCGCCTCAAGGAGATCATCGTGCTGGCGAACGGCGAAAAGGTGCCGCCCGCCGACATGGAGACGTGCATCGGACTCGACAAGCTATTCGATCAGGTGCTGGTGGTCGGCGAAGGCCGGCCCTATCTGGCGGCGCTGGTGGTGTTGAACCGAGACAGTTGCACCGAGCTGTCCATCGATCCCGACCATCTCGACGAGGCGGCCGAACAACATCTTCTCGAGCGCATCGCAGGCCTCCTCGACAGTTTCCCCGGTTACGCCAGGATTCATCGCGCAGCGGTCATCAAGCAGCCCTGGAGCATCGACAACGACCTGCTGACACCCACTATGAAGATACGCCGCAATAAGATCCTGGAGCGTTATGCCGATGTGGTGGAGTCCCTGTACCAGGGTCATTGAATGATCTGATACAAAGGGTAACGGTAATATCATACTTTGCCAAATTGCATTTTAATTACCGAACCGACTGTTTGGATAGATGGACGATAGTCTCCACGGCGCCACCATCGAGGATAAAATGGCCCATGACTGCGCGAGGAAAAAGGTGACTGATGCGCATCGGAAAGCTACGGAGAAACTCACGTTTAGTTGCCTCATTATCATGCAACACACTGATACGGCAGCGTGTCGTGCGACAATCAACACCATTGAGTCGACTGGCGGACGTATCGAGTTGGTCGAATATGTCGATGATGCGTTGACGGGTAACTTTAGTCCATGCAGGATTATAATCTTCATTTACCAATAACCTGTCTTGGCGCTCCATGCGTTCTTGGCTTGTCGACTCGTGATTTCCAGCCGTTTTCGAGTCTGACGTTTCGTTGGCTGTGGTCATTGCCGGAATCTGTTCGATCACTCTGCCAGCTGGATTTGGAAATGCAGGCTTGGCGTGCGGCTGAGGCGAATCCGGCATAGTCTTGAGTACCCGCTACTGCACCCAAGGAAAGCAATGATTTGAGCAGTTTCATGATTCACTCCTCATTCTTGAGAGTTCCTCCTTCGTGCATCCCCAAGACTTGAAGTAGGAATTCAATTCATTACCCCCCATTTCATAATAGGTCAACGCCCAATGACCGATTTTACTTCACCTGAATTTTCATATGATAGGGTGAAAAATTTGATTCATTCAGCCGCTAGTTGCACTCTACCTTATGTAACAGAAATAGATTTAGTGAGAACCATTTCATAAAGAGGAGCGACAGACGTATGTTCTATAGCGCTGTTGCTGACTTCCTGGTAGGAATACATTTCGCCTTCATCCTGTTCGTTGCCCTGGGTGGTCTGCTGGTACTGAAACGAACCTGGCTGGCGCTGCTGCACATTCCCTGTGTCATCTGGGGGATCATGATCGAATCGCAGGGCTGGATCTGTCCGCTCACGCCTCTCGAGATCCAGTTCAGAACGCTGGCGGGCGATGGCGGCTACACCGGCGGCTTCATCGATCACTACCTCATGCACCTGATCTACCCCCCGGGCCTGACGCGAACCTGGCAACTCGCTGTCGCGGCGCTCCTGCTGGCATTCAACCTCTCGATCTACGCTTATGTTGTTACCAAAAAACACCGGTAAAAAAAACCTGCCGGCTGCGCAGGTTTTTTATCCATAGACTACTGCTTGTTCTTGAGCAGCTTCGCCAGATCCGCAAACGGATTGTGCTTGGCGAGCTGCTTCTGTTTACCCTCCGCGGCATCGCCATGGCTGGAATCGATGTATCGGGCGTGCTCGTTGTCATGGCAGTAGATGCAGAGCAGTTCCCAGTTGCTGCCGTCCAGGGGGTTGTTGTCGTGATTGTGATCCCGGTGGTGAACCGTCAGTTCGCGCAGATTCGCTCGGGTGAACTCGCGACCACAGCGTCCACACACCCAGGGATAGAGCTTCAAGGCCCGTTCGCGATAGCCTTTGTCCCGTTCTTCACGTTCGCGGCGGGCCTGGGCGACGATGCGGTCGAGTTTGTCGGACGAGTTTTCAGATGTCATATGTGAT
The DNA here is from genome assembly GCA_963716875.1 of uncultured Gammaproteobacteria bacterium. Classification (GTDB taxonomy): domain Bacteria; phylum Pseudomonadota; class Gammaproteobacteria; order Chromatiales; family Chromatiaceae; genus JASJBU01. Next base: position 84,129 of record CAVQUR010000013.1, on the reverse strand, counting down.
GAGACCTGCTGTCGAGTGATTGTGACTCAGTCTGCGCAGGATCGGCCGTTCCGTCAAGCCAGGGGGCCAGAACCATCCAGCAACGGGAGGAAATCGCTTGACTCGAAGTGTGCGAGGTTATCGCTTGGCAAACCCCCGCAGCTTGCTCAACAGGCCGGCTTTTCTTTTCTCTGCCGGTTCAGCCTGCTCAAGTTGAAGCGTCAACTCCTGCTGACGGACCTTTTTATCGGCCTCCAGCCGCTGGCGAATCAAGGCCTTGTGCGTGTCGTTGATCTCCAGCTTATACAGGCCCTGATCTTTGCGCAGCAGGTAGTGACCCAACTTGTCCAGCCACTGCTCATCGATGCGTTCCGGCTTGACGACCCGCTGTTCCGCCCCGAACTCGTTGAAATTGCTGGTTATCATCCGAATCACACCCTGCTCCGGATCGGCCTGAAAGATGAATCCGATGTTCACCGTGATCTGCAGTTGAAAGTTCAGCCCGATGATCTGTTGAGTGTTGTCACGAATCGGCCACTCCGCATAGCGCATGCTCTGAGATTCCAAAAAATCCCGCGTCTCGTCGGCTTTGACCTTGGGCCGGATTGCATAAGACCCCTCCTGTTTCGCCACACATTGAAAACGCAGCCGGATGGTCTTGGTCTGCTCGGTACTGTCGGCATTGAGGACATAGCCACCCTGCTTCAGATCCGTGGCTTCGCCGATGCCAGGCAGGCGGTAAGTGTGTCGCACATCCGGGTCCACCACCTTCAGCTGTTCGGTCAGTTCCATAAGATAGCGGAAGATCGCCCTCATGCGCGGCCGCAGTCTCTCCTGATAGAGCACGTCCCGGCGGGATTCCTCGGTTTGCCGATCTGTGCTGTTGTGCAGTTCTTCAGCCTGGCGTTTCAAATCGTCCAGCAGTGACATAGACAGCCTATTTCCCTGTTGTGTGCGATAAGGTCAAAGAATACCTTAAGAGGGTTTTCGACCGGAATGAACGGATACTATCACGGCAGCGGGATGGAGGTTGCCGGATACCGACGAGCCGGATCGGCTGCCAGCAGTGAAAAAATGCCATTGGTCAGCCCGTACTACCCGTCACATTTTTACCCCAAACCCGTTCTTCCATCCCCCGAGAGGCCCAGGTAGAGTAGCTTGTTTTTCGCCAAGAGGTAAACCCATTAATGGACAGGATCACGCAGCGCATCGCCGAGGAATTGAGTGTCAGGACAGCCCAGGTGGCGGCGACGGTGCGCCTGCTGGACGAAGGGGCCAGCGTGCCATTCATCGCCCGTTACCGCAAAGAGATCACGAACGGTCTGGACGATGCCCAGCTGCGCACCCTGGAGGAACGGCTGGGTTATCTGCGGGAGCTGGAGGAACGGCGCACCAGCATCCTCAAGAGTATCGAAGAACAGGGCAAGCTGACCCCCGAACTGGCCGGGGAGATCCAGCTGGCGGACACCAAGACCCGCCTGGAGGACCTCTATCTGCCCTACAAGCCGAAACGGCGCACCAAGGCCCAGATCGCCCGGGAGGCCGGCCTGGAACCCCTCGCCATCACCTTGTTGCAAGATCCCCGGCGGGATCCGGAGCAGACCGCGCGCGAGTTTATCAACCCGGACCTGGGGGTGGTCGACAGCAAGGCTGCCCTGGATGGCGCGCGCCAGATCCTGATGGAGCAGTTCGCCGAGGATGCGGAGCTGATCGGCCAGTTGCGGGAGTATGTGCGTGACCAGGGCCAACTGATCTCCAGCCTGGTGGCCGGTAAGGAGCGGGAAGGGGCAAAATTCTCCGACTACTTCGAATATCGCGAAGCCCTGTTGAAGATCCCCTCCCACCGGGCCCTGGCCCTGTTCCGGGGACGCAACGAAGGGGTCTTGAGCCTGAATCTGAAAACAGAGGAACTGGCGGACGGCGTTCAGCCCTGCGAAGGGATGATCGCCAAGGCCAAGGGGATCAGTCAACAGGGACGCCCGGCGGACAACTGGCTGCTGGAGACCGCCCGCTGGGCCTGGCGGGTCAAGATCTCCCTGCACTTGGAACTGGAACTGCTGTCCGAGCTGCGGGAGCGGGCCGAGGAGGAGGCGATCCGGGTGTTCGCGCGCAACCTGCATGACCTGCTGCTCGCCGCCCCGGCCGGCCATCGGGTCACCATCGGGCTGGATCCGGGTCTACGTACCGGGGTCAAGGTCGCAGTGGTGGACCCTACCGGGAAGGTGTTGGATACCGCCACCATCTATCCCCATCCACCGAAAAAGCAGTGGGAGCCGTCGCTTGCTGAACTCGCCCGGCTGGCGCGCAAGCATGGCGCCAGCCTGCTGGCCATCGGCAACGGCACCGCCTCCCGGGAGACCGACCGGCTGGCGGCCGAGCTGATCCGAACCCAGCCGGAGCTGGGACTGCAGAAGCTGGTGGTGAGCGAGGCCGGCGCCTCGGTCTACTCCGCCTCCGAGCTGGCCTCCCGGGAGCTGCCCCAGCTGGATGTCTCCCTGCGTGGCGCCGTCTCCATCGCCCGTCGCCTGCAGGACCCGCTGGCTGAACTGGTGAAGATCGAACCCAAGGCGATCGGGATCGGGCAGTATCAGCACGATGTGAACCAGAACCGCCTGGGGCGCTCCCTGAGCACGGTGGTGGAAGACTGCGTGAACGCAGTGGGGGTGGATCTGAATACCGCCTCCCCCGCCCTGCTCAGCCGGGTCTCGGGGCTCAGCGCCTCCCTGGCGGAAAATATCGTGGCGTTCCGCGATCAGCACGGCGCCTTTGCCGACCGGGCGATGCTCAAGCAGGTCCCCCGCCTGGGCCCCAAGACCTTCGAACAGGCGGCCGGCTTTCTGCGGGTAGTCAACGGCAGCAATCCGCTGGACCGCTCCTCGGTCCACCCGGAGGCCTACCCGGTGGTGGAGCGCATCCTCGCGCACGCTGGAGTCGGCATCAAAGAGCTGCTGGGCAATCACGCGCTCCTCGCGACACTGCAACCGGCCCGGTTTACCGACGAGCGCTTCGGACTGCCCACGGTCAGCGACATCCTCAGCGAACTGGAAAAGCCCGGCCGGGATCCGCGCCCGGAGTTCGAGACCGCCAGTTTCAAGGACGGCATCGAAGCCATCAGCGACCTGCAGCCGGAGATGGTGCTGGAAGGGGTGATCACCAACGTGACCAATTTCGGCGCCTTCGTGGACATCGGGGTGCATCAGGATGGGCTGGTGCACATCTCCAACCTCTCCAACAAGTTCGTCAAGGACCCGCGTGAGGTGGTCAAAACCGGCGCTCTGGTGAAGGTCAAGGTATTGGAGGTGGATCTGGAGCGCCGGCGCATCGCCTTGACCCTGCGTCTGGATGACCAAGCCCCGTCCGAACGCAGGCCAACGCAGCCGCCACGCAAGGAGCGACCCAAGACAACGGAGAAACCGGCCGCTAACGCCTTCGCCAGGGCCTTCGCCAGGGCTGCGAAAAATCCTGAAGACCGCTAAGCAATCGATAGTTTATTAGCTCTTGATTATATTCTTGATCTAGAGCATTGCAGCGTTCACCGGCTCGGCATAAGGTAAATAGGCAAGCAATGACAAGACGGCAGTTGCCGCAGGAGGTATTAGATGCAACGCAGACAGTCATTCATGATCGCAGCCGCCACCGGCATCCTGCTCTCTCTACCCCTCACGACCGCCGATGCCTGGTGGGGCTGGGGCCCTGGCAGTTGGTGGGATGGCGACGGCTGGGGAGGCTTCGGTTTTTCCTTTGGCTTCGGCTTCCATGGCAATGGCTGGGGCCGCAATCGCTGGTACCGGCCCTGGTACGGCTATGGTTACCCCTACCACTGGGGTTACTCCTACCACTGGGGCTATCCCTATGCGGGCTACTACCCCACTTTCACCTACCCGGTCTACCAACCCGTGGCAACCCAACCTGCTACCGGCGCTGAAAAGTAACCGGCCAATCTCTCTGTAAAATATCCGCGCAGGGGACCGTAACAACGGGCCCCTGTAAATTCTCAGAAACCCCAGATCAGCGGCGTCAAGCATGACCGTGACCAGACCCACAACCAGGGTCAGCGGCAACCCCACCCGGAAGAAGTCCCAGAAGTGATAGCCCCCGGCATTGTAGACCATCAGATTGGTCTGATAGCCGATCGGCGTGGCGAAGCTGGCGGAGGCCGCTACCATGATGGTCACCACGAACGGCAGCAGACTCACCTGCATATCCGCCGCGGCCGCCATGGCGATGGGAAACATCAGCACCGCCGCCACATTGTTGGTGGCCAGGGAGGTCAACAGGGCGGTCGCGATGAAGATCAACGCCAAGCTCAGCCAGGGATCCCCCTGCGCCAGCGACACCAGCCCCTGGGATACCGCCGCCGCCGCCCCGCTCTTCTGCAGCGCGGCGCCGATGCCGAAGGAGGTGGCGATCACCACCAACACCTGCCAGTCCGGCGCCTTACGCGCGATACGGCCACCGGTGCAGCCGCTTAATATCATCAGGCCGGCGGCCAGCAGGGACGCCTTCAACATGCTCAACCAGCCCAATGCCACCAGGGCGATCATGCCCACCACAATGGCCAGCGCGATACCGGCCCCTTCATGATGCAGCGGGTGGGAATCGCCGATCGGGCTGACCAGAAAATAGTCCCGGGAATTGCGCTGTTGCTCCAGAAAGCCGGGATTGGTCTCCAGCAACAGGATATCGCCCGGGCGCAGCCGGATGTCGCCGATCTTCTGCTTGATCCTTTCCCCGTTGCGGGCCAGAGCGATGATCACGGCGTTATAGCGGGTGCGGAACTGGCCCTGGCGGACGGTCCTGCCGATCAGCGGATGGGTGTTGGACACCACCGCTTCCAGAAAACAGCGTTCCCGTCTGGCCTGATAGAGTTTGAAGACCTGGTCGGTTGCCGGGATCAGACCGCGGATCTTCTGCAGATCCACCACCGAGTCGAGGACCCCGGTAAAGATCAGCCGGTCGTTGGCCTGCAGGCGCTCCAGGGAGGATACAGCGGGGAGCATATAGCCGCCGCGGTCGATCTCCACCAGAAACAGCCCCGGCAATTGACGCAGACCCGCCTCCTCGACCCCCTGTCCCACCAGCGGACTACCCTGCTCCACCAGCATCTCCACCGTGTACTCCCGGACATTTTCCAGATCCTCCCGGATCGGTGCGCGCGCCGGCAACAACCACTGCCCGAACAGCAGGATGAACATGAACACCGACAGGGTCACCGGCAGGCCGATCCAGGCCAGATCGAACAGAGCAAAACCCGGGCTCGCATGGTCTCGCTGATCAACAGCCCGTTGACCACCAGATTGGTGCTGGTGCCGATCAGGGTACAGGTGCCACCGGCAATACTGGCGTAGCTCAACGGAATCAACAGACGGGAGAGGGTCAGCCGGTGGCGCCGCGCCCAATCCTGCACCGCCGGGATGAAGATCGCCACCACCGGGGTATTGTTGAGAAAGGCGCTCAGAGCCGGCCACCGGCAGCATCAGGCGCAGCTGGGCATGCCGGGTCGAGCGGGGCCGGCCCAGCAGATGCTGTACGATCCAGCCCACCGCACCGGTCTCGGTCAGGCCGCTGACCACGATGTAGAGTACCGCGACCGTCAGCATCCCTTCATTGGCGAAACCCACCAGGGCTTCCTGCGGATTCAGCACGCCGGCCAACAGCAGCAGGGTCAGGCCCGCGGTGGTGATGATGTCGGGCGAGACCCGGGTAAATGCCATCATGCCGAAGCAGAAAACCACAATCCCCAAACTGAAGAAACCCTCCCATCCCATATCTTATCCTACTCCTTGCAGTCCCAGACCATGACCAACAATTCATGCATCCACTAAGCGGTAGAGCTGGCGGATCTCCTGCGCCCAGAGCGACTCGTCGATGGTCTCCAACACCAGCGGGATGCCATCGAAACGGGCATCCTGCATGATGTAGCGGAACACCGGCCAACCCAGTCTGCCCTTGCCCAGGCTCTCATGGCGGTCCACCCTGGCCCCCAGTTCCGGCTTGCTGTCGTTCAGGTGCATGCCGCGCAGATAGCCGAAACCGACAGCTACGCTCGAATTCCTCGAAGGTGGCGTCACAGGCCGTCGCGCTGCGCAGGTCGTAACCGGCGACGAAGGTGTGACAGGTATCGAGACAAACCCCGACCCGTGGTTTGTCCTCTACCCCCTTGATGATGCTCGCCAGCTGTTCGAACCGATAACCCAGGGTGCTGCCTTGGCCGGCGGTGTTCTCGATCACCGCCGTGACCCCCGAGGTCTGTTCGAGGGCGAGGTTGATGGACTCCGCCACGCGCTGAAGGCTCCGCTCTTCGCTGATCTTTCTCAGCGTCGCGCCGGGGTGGAAGTTGAGCAGTTGCAGGCCCAACTGCTCGCAGCGGCGCATTTCGTCGATAAAGGCCCCGCGCGATTTTGCCAGGGCGGCCTTGTCCGGATGGCCTAGATTAATCAGATAACTGTCATGGGGCAGGACCTGCGCCGGGGCGATGCCAACCTGTTCAAGATTGGCCTTGAATGCCTCCACCACCTCGCTGGTGAGCGGCTTGGCCTGCCACTGCCGCTGATTTTTGGTAAACAGGGCAAAGGCCCTGGCGCCGATCCGTTGCGCGTTGAGCGGCGCATTCTGCACCCCGCCGGCGGCGCTGACATGGGCCCCCACATATTTCATAAACAGAAGGCCAGGATGGAGGTTTGGATGATGGCCGCCACTCCCAGTATCACCAGGGTGGTATGGAAGATCAACCCGACGCAGAGTCCAAAGGTGACCGCCAGACCGGCGCTGCTGCCCCGCAGCAGGGACTGACTGAACACGAACAGATTGTCTGGGCCCGGCGCAACTGCCAGCAGCAACGAGGCGCCGAAGAAGGTCGCTAGGGCCTCACCCGACAACATACTGGAATCGGACCTGTTGTGGCTGGCTCGAATTGAATTGGCTTAGCCTCATATGGGTCAGTGACGAGGACGGCATTTACTGATTTATCGTGATTGACAGGCTATCCCTGGGGCAGGAAAACTGATCTTGGCTGGGGAAAAAATCGGGCACGACGTTCGACAGGTCGTGCCCGGTTTCCATGGTATCAGCGAACCGAGCAGTCGAACTACTCCACCGTCGCAACCTTTGGCTCACCGGGGTGCTGGATGGCAGCGGTATCCGCCGCCTCCTGTTTGGTCGGGATCTTCACGGTCGAGATGATAATTGCGGCCAGCAGGCTCATGATGCCGGTGATGATGAAAGCGAGCACGAAGTTGTTCATGTTGCCCAGATAGCCGCCGAGCATCGGGCCTATGGTGCCGCCCAGTCCATAGGCAAGGAACACATAGCCATAGTTCTGGCCGAAGAATTTATGGCCAAAGGTATCCGTGGTGATGGCGGGAAACAGGGCGAAGTTGCCGCCGAAATTGAAGCCGATCAGGGCGGCAAACAGGTAAAGGCTGTATTCGAATCCGGCCACATAGGGAAATGCGAGCACGAACAACCCCTGGCTGGCCGCCATGATGATCAGGGAGGTCTTGCGGCCGCGATGGTCGCAGTTGACCGCATGGCCAATGGAGTCGCTGATCTTGCCCCAGCCGATGCGGCCGATGGCGTTGGCGATGGCGAACACCACCATCGCGGTGCCGGCAGTGGCGTCGGCCAGCAGCTCGCTCATGCCGGAAGCGACCAGGGCCTGGCTCGGAAACTGTTTCATCAGACCGATGCACATCAGACCGGCGGTAGCGCCGATGGCGAAGGTGGAGAAGATCGACCAGTATTGCGAAGTCCTGAGCATCTCCTCGCTCCGGAAGTCGAATTTACTGCCCTTCTGATCCGGATGCGGCGGCACGAACTCCGACGGGAAGGTCATCCAGATACTGCCAAGCAACACCAGCGCCATGAAGATGGCACCGTAGATCATGAAGGTGGCGCCGATCCCATAATCGGGGATCAGACCACCCCAGGTGCCTGCCAGCTTGACCCAGATCATGGCGCCCAGACCGAAGCCCGCCACCGCCACGCCGGTAATCAGACCCTTCTTGTCGGGGAACCACTGCATGCCGACTGCAATCGGCACCACATAACCCAGACCGATGCCGGCGCCTCCCAGCAGCCCGACGCCGATCAGAGTCGGCCAGAAGCTGTCGCCGCCCATGGCGCCGGCAAACAGATAACCGAGACCCAGCAGGATGCCGCCGGCTGCGGTCAGTCTGCGTGGACCGAACACATACAGCTTACGCCCTGCATATACCATGACCAGGGCGAAGCTCACCAGTCCGACCGTAAAGGGCCACTGGGTATCGGATGTCGACCAGCCGGCAACCTGTAACGGTTTCGCGAAAACCGACCAGGCGTAGATCGCACCAAGGGATAGCTGAATCAACAACGCTCCCATAATTACCCACATTCCATGCTTGCTTTTACTGCTCGACATATTTCCTGCCACCATAATAAATAAATTAAGAATAACACAGATATGTAACGGCTCCGTGACAAAATCTTGAGTCAACGAGTTCTGGAATATTATCCCTGAATGATACGCCGTCTACGCTATTGAGGGCTATCGGAATTGTGTTAGGGTAATCCTGTCCACGAGTTCGTGTTAATACCAGTGAATCGCGCAATACCGCTTTATCATCCGTATTGTATGAGGAAAGAAAAACAATATGACCGCCCAACTCATCATGGATCCGAATCCTACCGTCCTGAAACCCTCCGATAAGATCAAGACCGCAGTCGACTACATCATGACCAACCGTTACCGCAGTCTGCCGGTGGTGGATGATCAAGGTCGCTATCTGGGCATCTTCGGTGTGAACTGCCTGCTGCGTCTGGTCTTGCCCAAGGCCGTCATGATGGAGCAGGGGCTGGACAACGTGGGCTTCATCCAGGATAACCTGCATGATCTGCACGAGCGTCTGCGCGAGGTGGAGGAACAGCCCATCTCCATGTGCATGCACAGCGACATCGCCACCGTGGCGCCCGACACGCCCTTGGTGGAGACCCTGCTGCTGCTCTACCGCACCCGCATCAGTATTCCGGTCGTGGAGCCGGACAGCGGCAAGCTGGTGGGCATGATCTCCTACTTCGATGTAGGCGAAAGAATTCTAGCCGCCTAAGAGAGGAGTGACGCCATGCATGCACCATCCACCACCGCTGAGGTTATCTTCGGGCTCGATCCGCTCTGGTTCGCGGGCACCCTGTTTGTTCTCACCTATGTACTGATCGTCACCGAACGCTTGAACCGTGCGATCATCTCCCTCACCGCCGCCTGCCTGATGATCCTGGGCGGCGTACTGACCCAGGAGGCCGCCTTTCAGGGGGTGGACTTCAACACCCTCGGCCTGCTCACCGGCATGATGGTAATCGTCGGCATCACCAAGAACTCCGGCGTGTTTCAGTACCTGGCGATCTGGTCGGCGAAGAAGGTCAACGCCGACCCCTGGGGCATCCTGGTGATGCTGGTGATCGTGACCGCCGTGCTGTCCGCCCTGCTGGATAATGTCACCACGGTGCTGTTGATCGCCCCGGTGACCCTGTTGATCACCGACTCCCTCAAGATCAGCGCCTATCCCTACCTGTTCGCGGAGATCTTCGCCTCCAACATCGGCGGCACCGCCACCCTGATCGGCGACCCGCCGAATATCATGATCGGTTCGGCCGTCGGTCTGAGCTTCAACGACTTCCTGTTCAATCTCGCGCCGATCGTGCTGGTGATCCTGCCCTTGACGCTGATCCCCATCTACCTGATCTGGGGTCGCAAGCTGACCGCCAAGGCGAAACACCGTGAACAGGTCATGAGATACCGAGAAGCGGACGCGATCAAGGACACCCGGCTGCTGAAACAATCCCTGTCCGTGCTGACGCTGGTGATGACCGGCTTCATCCTGGCCCATCCCCTCAACCTGCAGCCGGCCACCATCGCCATGTTCGGCGCCGCCCTGCTGCTGGTACTGGACAACCTGCCCCGCCACGCGGACGATCAGTCGAAACAGGTCCACAACGCTCATTCTGCGAAGTGGAGTGGATCACCATCTTCTTCTTCATCGGCCTGTTTATCGTGGTCTATGGGGTGGAGACCACCGGTCTGCTGGAGATGCTTGCCCACCAGGTGCTGGAACTCACCGGCGGTGACCTCGCCATCACCGCCATCTCCATCATCTGGGTCTCCGCGATCGCCTCGGCGATCATCGACAACATCCCCTTCGTAGCCACCATGATCCCGCTGATCGAGAACATGGCGGGCACCTTCGGCGGGGCGGATCAACTGATGCCGCTCTGGTGGTCCCTGGCGCTCGGCTCCTGCCTCGGCGGCAACGGCAGCCTGATCGGCGCCAGCGCCAACCTGATCGTGGCCGGCTTTGCGGAGCGGGCGGGCCAGCCGATCCGTTTCCTGCCGTTCATGCTGGCGGCCTTTCCGCTGATGCTGTTTTCCATTCTGGTGAGCAGCATCTACGTCTACTTCCGCTATCTGTGAACCCGTTTGGGACATTCGATGCCCATGGATGGCGTCGATTGCATGCACGACGCTCCGGTGAATGCCACTCAAGCCACTGGAAGGTGACGCCGCAAACACCCCTCGTGGGACAACAACCAGATCTTCAATTGCAATTTCGGTCCCGAGGTCTTACCGGCGAAACCGCCCAACCCGTGTCTTCCCCAGCACCCGATGACAGGGTACCACCAGCGGACAGCGGATTGGCGCGACAGGCATTACCGATCGCCCGGGGACTGCTGTGCAACTCCTGCGCCAGTTGACCGTAGGTGACGGTCGTACCCGGCGGAATCTGCAACAACCTGTGCCAGACCCGTTGCTGAAATTCGGTGCCTTCCAGGAGCGGCTCGAATGGAATGGTGGATTTCGGATCATTGAGATAGTCTAACAGTGACTCGGCGACCAGTGCGGTCGCCATATCGAGCGGTTCCAGCGTCCCCCGCTCCTGAGGAGGGTATTGTAAAAGCCCTTCCATGGGGCCTTTACAACAAGGAAACGAAAAATGCGATTTCTCGTTTCCTTCATTTTCAACGGCTTGCAGCCTTCGAAAATGGCGGCCCCTCCATGGGCCGCATCGGGTGTCACCTTTTGCGACAGCCTCCTGGGGCAGAAAGTCGAGCGATTTCAGGCGCTGGTCCTGCATGCAGATACCCAGCGCCCCGAACGGGGTCTGGATAACGGCCTGGTACGGGAGTTGCGTCAGACTGATCTTGGGATTGCTCATTGGTCCTCGGTCATCTGGTTGTCATCTTTCCACAGATCCTGTGAATATCTCTGTGAGTAAGTTGATTATAATCGCCGCAAAGCCTTGAGGGACAAGCCTTGTCGTTAAATTGTAGTTTTTTTGGACGATACATTTATTTATATTATATATCAGTATGTTATATAATTTTCTTCATGTTTGTGACGAGTTTTTTTCGTTAAACCGACATGAAAAACCCCGTCATTCGAGCATTGTGTATAATTTCTTCCGGGTTATCTCCATTTATCGGATAATTTGCTTATATTCCTCACGCACATTAACTTCCTAAACCGATCGTCTGACGCCAACCCAATCCAGTAATTACCCCAGCTCCGATGAGAGAAAGCCATGTCCACGCCACCTGCCTTTCTGGAAGTCCCTCTGCCCTCGCTGAAATGACCCGAGAACAATGGGAATCCCTGTGTGACGGTTGCGCCAAATGCTGCCTGCAGAAACTGGAGGATGAGGATACCGGTGAGATTTATTTCACCAATATCGTTTGCCGACTATTGGACCTGGACAGCTGTCGCTGCGCCTGGTATGCGCAACGCTCGAAACTGGTTCCCAGCTGTGTCAGGGTAACGACGACAGTCTTACAAGACCCCTACTGGCTGCCCTCCAGCTGCGCCTATCGCCTGCTGGCGGAGGGCCGGGACCTGCCCGCCTGGCATCCCCTGGTATCTGGCTCCCATCAAACCGTGGTTCCTCCGGTAACTCCATCCAGGGTCGGGTGGTGCCGGAAACCGAGGCGGATGATTGGGAACACCATCTGATCGACTGGATTTGAACCTTATGCAACCGCTCAGCACCCTGACGATATTCCTCGAAGCCAGTGGTTACCGGCTGCAGCTCTTCGACATGGGCAGACGGGTCATCTCGATAACCCGGGACCGCTTTGTGGATTTTGAAACCAACCAACTTCCCTAACCCCTGCCTTTACGCCAGCAGGCCTGGTTCGGCCTGCTGTTTCACGACAGTCAACGAAAGTGCGGCGGAATCCCTCATCTGGTTCCTGCGCTTCCCGTCTGGACGAACAGGCCAAACTGGAGCTGGCGGCGCGGGACGACTTCATCCGACGACTGCTGGAGAGCCTCGATGATGCCGACCTGACCACGCACCGACACGCCCGGATGCCGACGACGCTGCAGGACAATTCCCATGTCTTCCGGCCCAAACCCGAGCGTCTGGCGATGTTCCACGCCAAGGTGACCCGGGCACTGCAGCAGCCGGCCTCCCGCTACTATCCGCATGTCTGCGACCACTTCATCGATAGCAACGGAGGTCGACATGACCCAGTATCACGGCAGTTGCCATTGCGGTGTAGTGCATTTCTCATTCGAACACGCGAACATCGAGAAGGGGCTGCGCTGCAATTGCTCGTTCTGCTCAAGGCGCGGGGCGATGATGAGCCCCGCGCCGATCCCACCGGATAAATTCAGCGTGCGCGCCCGGCCCGGTGCCCTGGGTCTCTATCAGTTCGGTGCGAAGACCGCCAAACATTATTTCTGCAAGCATTGCGGGATCTATCCGTTCCATGAAACCGCCCGCATGCCGGGGCATTTCAGGGCCAATCTGGGCTGTGTGGAGGGTATCGATCCATTCAGCCTGGAGGCCGAGGTGTTCGATGGCAAGCACCTACTCTAGTGAGCGCTGGAAACTACGCCAAGGATTGCCCCTCGAGGGTGAAGAAGCGTTTCACCACCTCCAGGTCCTGGGTCTTGGTCATCGGCGGCAGGCTGCGCACAAAGACCTTGCCGTAGGGCTTGCTCACCAGGCGGGGGTCGCAGACCACCAGCAAGCCCCGATCCCGCTCGTCCCGGATCAGGCGTCCCGCCCCCTGCTTCAAGGCGATCACCGCCTGGGGCACCTGATAGGCCATGAAGGGGTTGCCGCCCTGCCGACGCAGGGCATCGACCCGCGCCTGCAGCACCGGATCACCGGGCGAGGCGAACGGCAACTTGTCGATGATCACACAGGAGAGGGCCTGGCCGCGCACATCCACCCCCTCCCAGAAACTGTAGGTGCCGAGCAGCACCGCATTGCCCAGTTCGCGAAAGCGCTGCACCAGCTCGGTCCTGGGGGCCGTACCCTGCACCAGCATCGGGATAATCGATCCGCTCCCGCAGATACTCCGCCGCCTCCTGCAGCGCCCGATGGCTGGTATACAGCAGGAAGGCGCGGCCCCGACTGGCCTGCAGAATCGGGCATGGTGAGTTCGGAGACCCTGCGGTTGAACTGCGTGGCTGTTGGGTTCCGGCAGATCCTTCGGCAGATACCAGAGGGCCTGACGCGGATAGTCGAACGGACTGTCCCAGCAGTGAGTGACCGCCTCCTGCAGCCCAGCTGGCTGGAGAAATGCTCGAAACTGCCACCCACCGCCAGGGTGGCCGAGGTGAAGACCCAGGAGGCATGCTGGCTGCCCATGCGCTCATGGAAGATCGTGGAGATCTCCAGCGGCGTGCGGTTGCAGCCGAAAGCTCTGGCGCAGAGGTCTCGAACCAGCGGATATATTGATGTCCGTCCGCCTCGGCACACAGGGTAGCGAGCCGGGCCGTCAGTTCCAGGCAGCGCTCCCGGCAGCTGTCGAGGCCCTTGCCGCGCCCGGCGACTGGCCTCCAGCATCTCCTCCAGGCTCAGCCAGCGCTGCCCGCACCTTGGCGAGCGCCGCCTCGATGGCCGGATTGGCGCTGATCTCCGACCAGGGGCCGCGGCGCTGATCGAGGCCGAAGGCGAGCCGCAGATCCCGGGTGGTCAGCTTCAGCACATCGGTTTGTTCCAGCAGTTCCGGCATATCGCCCGCCTCCTGGTGATACTCCAGCATGGTGTCCCGGGCCAGATCGAGCAGCTGCCGGCCACTCAGCGCTCAGGCCGAAGAAGTTGCCCGCCACCTCCGGCAGCTGATGGGCCTCGTCCAGGATGAAACAGTCCACCGCGGGCAGCAATTCGCCGAAGCCCTCCTCCTTGAGCGCCATGTCGGCGCACAGCAGATGGTGGTTGATCACCACCAGATCCGCCTCCTGGGCACGCCGGCGCGCCTCCACCAGGTGACACTTGCTGTAGGCGGGACACTCCTGTCCCAGGCAATTGTCGGTGCTGGAGGTGACCAGCGGCCAGATGCCGGCATCCTCCGGGATCTCGGACATCTCGGCGATGTCGCCGGAGCGGGTGCCGGTTGACCAGACGCGGATGCGCTGCAGCTGCTGACTCTGTTCCTTGGTGAGCCTGATCCCTTCCACCAGGGTCGTATCGAGCCGGTGAATGCACAGATAGTTGGCCCGCCCCTTGAGCAGGGCCACCGAGACCGGGCTGGCCAGCGCCTCGCGCACCAGCGGCAGATCCCGATGAAACAGTTGATCCTGCAGATTCTTGGTGCCGGTGGAGATGATCACCTTGAGACCCGACAACAGGGCCGGCGCCAGGTAGGCGAAGGTCTTGCCGGTGCCGGTGCCGGCCTCGCACACCAGCACCCCTCCTTGTTCGAGGATACGCGCGACCGCCTCCGCCATCTGCTGTTGCTGCGGACGCTGGGAATAGCCTTGGATACGCTGGGCGAGCAGGCCGTCTGGCCCGAAGATCTCGGTTAGTTCAAACATGGATGGGGAGACAGCCCGCTAATCGGCCTGATTGTCCCATACCTCAGACTCAACACCCTGTTCCTTGCTCCAAACCCGCCGGCCGATGATCTTGAAACGGGCTACCGACATGGCGCCCCGTTTGGCCCGGCTGCTGCTGGATTTACCGATACACTCGAGGATATCCTCCCGTTCGGCCTCATACATCTCGTAGGGCTCATAGTCTTCATCCATGAGCACCAGCACTACACTGTCCCACTCCTTGTCCAGCTTCATCTGACCGATGCGCTGGCCCGATTTACTCTCGTCGAAGATGGTGCGGGACTTGATCTGGATGCGCTTGCCATGGCGCGCCGGATCGGTGGCGTCATAGCCGCCCTCCTCTCTGTCACTGCCGGCCTCGAGTCCGAGCAATTTCACTGCGTCATGCTCTGCGATCTCGCTACTGATGCCGGGCAGGGGTTTCCCCATGGTGCGGCGATACTCCGCAGCCAGGAGACGGGCCTGAGCAATCAGCTTATCGGCAGCGTAGACGGTCAATGGAGAGTCCTCGTAGGCAGCGGGGTCGTGGTGGATTTTAACCTATCTCGGCGATAAATCGCAGGGTCCGGTTGCCGAAAAACCCCTTGCAGTATTGTCAGGCAATATACATGCTCGATGCAGGATCGCAGTCAATCTGCGGACCGCGACTCACCCCGACCTCACCGAGTAGGTGACTTCAGGCAGGTACTTGCTGTTTGAGTCTGCCGTTTAAAAAGTCATACAGCAACTCCGCGCTGAGCGGCTCGGAAAACAGAAACCCCTGTCCATACTGGCAATTCTCGTTTCTCAGTATACCTCTCTGAGTTTCATTCTCGATACCTTCCGCCACGATCTCCAGATCCAGGCCATGGGCCAATGCAACCGCGGCACGCACCACCGCGTCATCATCACTGTCTTTTTCGAGATCCTCGACGAAGGAGCGGTCGATTTTCAGTTTATCGAAAGGAAATCGCTTCAGTTGCGAGAGCGAGGAATAACCCGTGCCAAAATCATCCATCACCAGCTTTATGCCCAAGCCATTCAAATCGTTCATGATCTGCCCCGTGTTGCGATGATCCCGGATGATCATCCCTTCGGTCAACTCCAACTCAAGGCAGTGCGCCTGCAAGCCCGGTTTCTACCAGAACGCCCGCCACCAGTTCGGTAAAACCGCCATGCCAGAACTGACGGGGCGACAGATTCACCGCCACATAGAGTTGTTGACCATATTGTCGATTCCAGCACGCGATCTCTCGACAGGCCTGCTGCAACACATAATCGCCGATCGGGATGATCAGACCCGTCTGCTCGGCCACCGGGATGAAGCGTTCCGGCTCCACCGCCCCCAGCAGCGGATTGCGCCAGCGCAGCAGGGCTTCACAACCCACCGGATAGGCATCTTGCAGCCTGAGGATCGGTTGGAATACCAGCGAGAACTCGCCGCGCTCCAAGGCATTGTGCAATTGCTGTTCCAGTCTCGAATATTCCCGCGTGGCCTCCTCCATGCTCGGCGAGAAGAAGTGATGAATGTTCTTGCCTTCCGCCTTCGACTGATACATGGCCAGATCCGCCGCGCGCATCAATTCCCTGGCATCGTTTCCGTCATCTGGGTAGAGGGTGATCCCCAGGCTAGCGGTGACGATGAACTCCGAACCATCCAGCAGAAACGGCGTACTGAACTGTTCAATGATGTTATGCGCAATTCGCCTCGATCGCATTACATTCGTGGATTTGTTGGGCAATGATCAGAAACTCATCACCCCCGAGGCGGGCCACGGTATCCGCTTCCCGGATCACCCCGCGCAGACGTTGCGCGGCCTCGTAGAGGAGTTTGTCACCGGCATCATGCCCGAGGGTGTCATTGACCTTTTTGAAGTCATCGAGATCCACAAATATCAACGCCACCTTATCGTCTGCCCGACTCGCCAGGCGGATCGACTGTTCCAGACGGTCCTGCGCCAGCGCCCGATTTGGCAGCCCGGTCAGGTCATCGTATTGCGCCTGATAGCGAATCCTTTCCTCCTGCTCTCTTTTCTGGGTGATATCTTCACCAATCCCAATGAAGTGGGTGATCCGGCCTTCGTTGTCTCGCACCGGCGAGATGGAGAATCTAATCCAATATTGATGGCCGTTCGCGTGATGATTAATCAATTCGCCATGCCAGATATTCCCGGCAATCAGGGTGCGCCATATCTCCCGCATCAATCCTTTGTTGAGCCGGGTCGATTTCAGATCCTTGATGTGGGTTCCCAGCACCTGCCGGCCGACTGTAACCGGACAAGGTGGTGAACATGGGATTGACATACTCGATGATCCCGTTCACATCGGTGATCAGGACCTCGACCGGACTTTGCGCCACGGCCTTGGAAAGTTTGGATAACTCCTTGGTGCGTCTCGCCACCATCGCCTCCAAACTTTGATTCAAACAATGGAGTTGTTCAAAAGCCGATATCTTATGTTGTTTCAACCGATGCAGGATCAACAGGGAAATCAGCCAGAAACAGATCAGAACAGCACCGACTGTACTGTATCTCCGGTTGACTTCTCGATTGAAACCGGCTCAAAAAGGCAGGCTGCAACAAGCCGACGGCCTGCCAACGGGTTCCAGGCACGTCCAATCGGACGATCGCATGGGCATGTTCTTCCATACTCAACCTTGGCGGACGCGTGAATGCATCCCGTGAGCCCTCAGAACCGACTTCTATCAGCTCCGGCTGGTCGGCTCGCACCAGATAGATCGAATGTCCGGGAAGTTGATGGGGCATGATCCTCTTGGTCAAGAGTTCTGCGCGGAAACTGAGGAAGATGATGCGCGCCGGCTGTTGGAGTTCGTTCCACAGACCCATGATGTCGAAATGGTAGGCGAAAGGTTGCGGATGGATATGCGGACGGTAATAGCGCACCCCGTCATGGCGTGTGGAACAGACTTGCGTCACCCTGCGAAAAGCGTTCGATTTCCTTGACGACAGTAGTCGCCGATCCGCTCCCCCAGATCGTCCGGAACCCGGGCGCCGTCCGCGTCCACCAGGGTAAAGGCGAGCACCTGGGGAAAATAGGATTTCAGTTGGCGTTCGAATCCCTCGATCCGCACCTCGTCGTCCGGTTCGGAGACGATGTCCTGCAACAGCTGGCGGTTGTCATTTGCGATTGCCGTGATGATCCGGCTGCGCTCTTCGATCAGTCGACTGACCTCGATGGCCACCGCATCCACCGAGCTGCTCAGGATCTCCCGTTGATTGGCTTTGAATGACTCGACTTGCCCAGAAGCGGTCCAGGTGATGAATAACAAACCTGCAATCGTGCCGATCGTGAGCAGTAAACTGGATAAGATGAAGTCCCAGGCTGACTTTTCAATGAGCTTTCTTTTTGCACCCAGGGCATTCAATTAATTTCCCCTATCATCCTTTTCAACAATCCAGCATCGATGACCTTTCAGGAAATGCCTATAGGGCGTCTGGTTCGACCGCCATTATGATTTTTCTTCCCATATGATAGCGGAAACCGGCGTAAAAACTGAAGCTTAATCTTGCCGGAACGATCCTCCGTCGGCTTCCCGCCAGATGAACGCAGCCGTATCGGCCTGGATTTTTGCCCGGAGTTGACTCAACGCGTGCTGAGTCGCCATGGAAAGGCTTGCCGTCTGACAGGATGGTCAGGCGGTAGTTGCGGCACAGGGCGTCGATCCGCAGGACCTCATGCAGCGGAACGGGACGGCCGATGTGGTAGCCCTGGATAAAGTCCACCCCAATCGTCTTCAGAGCATCCACCGTCTGCTGATTCTCGACGAATTCCGCAATCACCTGTCGGCCCATGAAATGGGCGATTTCCGTAACCGACTTGACCATCGTCTGGCTTGCCCTGTCGCTCAACAGATCCTTGATGAAGATGCCATCGATCTTGACATAGTCCACCGGCAGATCCTTGAGGGAAGAAAACGAGGCATACCCGGAACCAAAATCATCCAGATAGAACCTGCAGCCCATTTCTCTGATCTCCTCGATAAACCGCACCGCGATATGCGCGGTCCTTCACCATAACCGTCTCAGTGATCTCGAAGCCCAACTTGTTTCGTCGGCAATGGAGAGGCTTCGATCTGTTTGATCAAGAAATACTTGAATTCATTATCCGCAATCGACTGCCCGGACAGGTTGATGGAAAAACCGCCGATCTCCTCAAGTCCTGCTTGTCGGCTGTTGACCATTGCGAAAAACCGCCTGACGACCCAACGGTCCACAGAGCGCATCAGATCGTACCGCTCTGCCGCGTTGATGAAGTGGAACGGACTCTGCAGAGCTTCAGTTGCATCCTCCTGCACACGGAGCAGAATTTCATAGTGGGATGCTGGTCGCACCTTCCCGTAAGGGTTCGATAGATTGCGACACCAGCACGAAACGATCCCGTTCCAGCGCATCTTCGATACTCGCGACGGACTTTATGAGCCGCTTGTGCTCCACAAACGCCTTGTCTTCTTCACGATAGACGCGGGTACAGTTTCTGCCTGCTTGCTTGGCAATGCTGCATGCCGAAGAGGCGGCGCTCAGCAGCTCGCCGGAGGTTCGCTGCTTACCCCTGAACTCGACCACACCCAAACTCGCCGTGACCGGAACCATCCGATTGGCCCAGCTGTATCTATACTCGTCGATCGTCTGGCGCTGGGTTTCGGCAATCTGAAATCCCTGATCGAGAGAACTCTCGCCCAGCAGAATGGCAAATTCATCATCCCCGGTTCTGGCATACTTCGCATCAGAGGGAAGGTAATTATGCAGAATATTGGTAATCGACTGCAGCAGCTTGTCGCCACCCTCGAAGCCGCACAGGTCATTCACCAGACCGAACTGATCCACGTCCAGCATTATCAGTACATGGGTTGCCGCTGATTCGTTATCGCCACCCAATAGCTCGTTGAGCAGCCGCTCGAAGGCACGACGATTCATCAGACCGGTCAGTTCATCATAACTGACTTGCTGTTCGATGCTTTGGTAGATCTTACCGAGAATCCGCTGCATAGCGCGATCCACCGCCCGCAGTTGCCGGTCTTCCGGTATGGCAAGGACGTTTGCTGCAAACTGCCGGGCCAGATAATGGCCATCCGCCTCCATGGTCTTGATGCCGTTGCCATCAACCAGTAGATAGCGATCAGATTGTTGGTTTTTCCATGCAAGATTGACCAACCGGCTCTTACCTTCCGCCCGGTGCAGCAGCAGCCACTCCCCCAGTTTGAGCCCCGCTACCCGTTCCCGCCATTGTGCATCGGCATGCGGTACTGCCGCCTCTTCGAGGTCAATGCTAACTTGTCCGACAAACAGCCTGTTCAAATACGCCTCATTGATATCGATGCGGGTATGGATGAAAGACTGTGCCGCATCACTGTCATTCAAGGCGTGCTGTAACTCCAAAATGAAGCCCTCCGTACCTTCGGGATGAACCGGGTACTCCGCAAAACCTTTCCTGACGATCATCAGCAGATCGGCCGTGTGCTTGTGGGAGAGGGGGGCGAAAATCTTATCGGCACGAAACAGCTTGTGCAGAATATCGACCACCCGGAGGTAGGCCTTCCATTCGAGACTCTCCTGCTCACGCAGCATGGACGTGTGGATCAGCAGATTGGCCCAGCCGTACTGAAACAGTCTGTCGAGCGCTAGGGAGACCGATTCACCTAGCAACATCTCCCGTAATGTCGTTTTGACCAACCGGCAGGCTTGCTGCAGTTTTTCGTTGCGTTTGAAACTTTCGATAGCCAGTTTCCGGTTGCGTTCGAACAGTTCCTTGTGCTGATCCTGCAGTTCCTCCAACTTTTGGGTGACCTGAGCAATATGGGTAATCGCCCCGTGTTCGATCCCCTTGAAAAGCCGCTCCAGATCCCGGGTAAACTCCCTGCCAGTGCGCCCTTTTTGCTCGTCGGTGCCGCAATAGGGGACCAGATCCTCTATCGCCTGTAAAAAACGCCGTCCCGGATGATCCGCATTTTCCAGCATATCTGGATCATTGATGGTTTCCTTGATGAAAGGAACTTGTAACCTGTCCACCAGCGCCTGCATGCTGCTGCAGAGCAGATCATCCTGTTTTATCTCTACCACCAGTTCTTCGCTGGTGCCAATAGCCGCGCGGGTCAATGGATCGAGAGATAACGGCTTGCCCACCTCATGCCTGAGATATTCCTCCAACTGTCGGAGGATCGACATACCACCCCTGACAGGCATGACATCGATGGTATCGATCAGTTGGCCGCGCGCCGCCGCGGGATACTGATTCGGGGATCCTGCATCAGTCGTTACCCCGGCATTTCGCAGATCCATCAGGGATGAAAGATGCTCCAGAGCCGAGGTGGGATGAGGAGGGTTTGCCACTTGATTGGCGCCCGGCGCCGTTGTGGATGGGAATAACTTGCCTGCTGCATCCGTTTCGATGCCCTCTGCTTCCAGACAAGCGAGGATTTCACCATAGAGCCGGTGAATGTCACCGAATAGGGCTTTGCCAAAGGCCTGATAGACGATCCGTTTAGGCCCTTCGGCAATCTTGTGCGCCCCCAACGATGCCTTGAACCGGGTCAGCAGTGAGGTGGGAGACAGCGGGTTGGTTTCGCTCGTAATGGATCTCTGAAGCAATCGGGAGAGAGCAAGATTCAGGTTAAAGGTCTGGTCGGCCAACGAGGATTCAAACCGGTGCGCGACCCCATTGAGCAATATCCACTCATCGAATTCCTGTTTGTCGACGAGCTCAAGTTCCCGTCTCGATGACTGGTGTTTTACTGCAGTATCGGGTTTCACCTCCACCAGTTTACTGAAGCCGTTCTCGACCCCGGCGAAAAAGTCATGTTTGATCTGGGCGTGCTGTCTTTCCAGGGTATTGATAGTAAAAATGAGATCGGCCTGCTGACTACTCCTTTTGCAGTCATTGGTCGCCGCGATGAGATCCTCATTGGCCACCACCGGAAAACGGGCGTATTGCGGTTTCAGGTAGTCGAGGGCCTTGGTTTGCAAGCGGTCAAGGATCGCAGAAGTGGCCGGAATGGTTTGCAGAACCGTCGCGGCCGGGGTTTCCTGGTCATCCGGAATGGTTTGCTTGTAGTGCAGCAGATATTGGAACAGCTCCTTTTCCGGGGTCACGAAAGTGACGCCAACGCCAACCCGATTCACGAACACCACTGCCACACTGACCGTTTGCCGGAAACCCTCGAGTTCTATGGTGATCTGGGGTCGGTCGTCAACCGGGTGGTAACCGTAGCCCAACTGTTCCAGGAGACTTGGATCGCCAGGTACTAAATACAATCCTCCCTCGGAAAAGTTCAGGATTCGATAGCCGGAGAAGACTTTATTGCTGTGCCGGACAATAGCAGGGTGATTGATGTCCAGCCTCGGATGACGTCTCTGATTCATCTGAGCGGTATATCGACTCCTGCGCGGGCAGGCGTGCTGGGCTGCGGAAGGACGGGGATATGCATACCCCAGGCTATCGGCCGCGGCAAATTGTCCTTTAACGGGCAGTTGCTAGCGGTGGCGTCGCGCGTTCAACCCTGAATCACTGAAAGAGTTTTTGCAGCCAATTGATCTCATCGTCCAGCATCGATTTCGCGCCGCGTTTCGGCTGCCGGGAACGGTCGCAATCCGCATGCTCACGCGGTCCGCTGCCACTGATGAAAGGGATCACTTCAGACTGTGGACAACCTGCCCCGAGCAAACCGGTCAGGCTGTCGATCTTCAGCTCCTGCACCCCGGCGGGCGCCGTTTGAGCAAGGGAGGCGGGACCGATGCGGCGCATCAGATCAGCCCAGATCCGCATTGCGCCGGTAGCGCCGCTCAACCCTGTGGTGCCATTGTCGTCGCGGCCGATCCACACCACCGCCACATGTTGCCGATCGAAGCCGGCAAACCAGCTATCCCGCAGATCGTCCGTGGTGCCGGTCTTGCCGGCCACACGATAATCGCCCAGCAGGGATGGGAGACTTTTGGCGGTACCGCTGCGCACCACCTGCTGCAGGGCGTGGTTGAGTAAAAACACCGACTTGGGGTCTGTCGCCTGCCGCCCCGTCGATGGATAGCGGGAGAGGATCCTGCCCTGCCCGTCGGTCACCTCACGAATGGCTTTCAGGGTGGCGAGATAACCCCCGGCCGCCAGGGGCTGATACATCTGACTCACCTCCAGGGGCGACAGCGCGACCGCACCCAGCAAGAGCGAGGGATAGGGATCCAGGGGACGCTGAATACCCAGAGACTGCAGGGTCTTGATCACCCGCTTCACGCCAATCGCCAGGCCCAGCTGCACCGTGGCCTGGTTATAGGAATTGGCCAATGCGGTTTGCAGGCTCACCCGTCCATGACTCACGCGATCGTAGTTTTGTGGTGACCAGATCTGGCCGTTGGCGCCCTTGAGGCGAATCGGACCATCCTCCAGTTCTGTGAGCAGATGATAGCGGTCCGACTCGGCCAGCGCGCTCAGGTAAACGGCCGGTTTGATCAACGATCCCACCGGCCGGACGGCATCCAGGGCTCGGTTGAAACCGGCATAGCGGGGGTTTCTATCCCCCACCAGGGCCACAACCTCACCGGTGTCCGCCTCGGTCAGCACTATCGCGCCCTGCAAGACTGCTCGCCGGTATCTTACGCGACTCCTCCAACCGCTGCAGCTGTTCGGACAGGGCCAGCTCCGCCCGCCGCTGCAACCAGGGATCGAGCGTGGTGAAGATCCGCAAACCCTCACCGGTGAGATCCGACTCCTGATAATCCCTGCGTAACTGGCGGCGAATCAGGTCCATGAAGGCCGGCGATCCGGACGCACGGGTCTTGCCGAGTCTGCACGCCCAGGGGCGCTGCGTCGGCCTGGCGAAGCAGTTCCTCCGAGATCAATCCCTGTTCCTGCATGATGCGCAACACCAAGGCCCGTCGTTGCTTGGCCCGATCCGGGTGACGCCGGGGATCATAGGCGGAAGGACCGCGTACCAGCGCCACCAGCAGGGCCTGTTTCGGCAGGTCCAGTTCCTGCAGTGGGCGCTTGAAATAGAACTGGCTGGCCAGACCGAAGCCATGGATGGCGCGTCCGCCATCCTGACCCAGGTAGATCTCGTTGGCATAGGCCTCGAGGATTTCATCCTTGCTGTAGCGAAGCTCCAGGATCAGCGCCATCAGCACTTCATTGAACTTGCGCCACAGGCTGCGTTCCGCGTGTCAGAAAGAAGTTCTTCACCAGCTGTTGGGTCAGGGTACTGCCGCCCTGCACGATCCCGGAAGCGCGCAGATTGGCCCACAGCGCCCGCAGGATCGCCAGCGGATCGACCCCGGCTTGCTGATAGAAATTCCGGTCTTCCACCGCGACCAGGGCCTGCACCAGGCCTTCCGACAGCTCGGAGCGCGCAACAGCACCCGATCTTCGCTATGGGTGGGATACAGACTACCGATCAGACGGGGTTCGAGCAGGTAGCGCTCGACCGACTGACTGGTAGCAGCCTGCTTAAGGGTCTGCAGGCGGCCATGCTGCAGAAGGATCTCCAGGTACTCCGATGGCCGAGCGGGTCCGGTGAATTGGAAAGGCCGGGTGCGCAGCAGAAAACGGCCTCGGTAGCTGGAGTAGCTGCCGGGGCTGTTGGGATGCTTTACCCGCCGATAGCCCAAGCCTTCCAGCTCTCTCAGCAGCCGCGCCTCATCCAGCCTCGTCCCCGGCGTCAACTGCAGCGACCTGCCGTACACCTTGGCCGGCACCATCCAGCGACGGCCATCAAAGCGGATCTGCACGATATGATCGAGATAGATCACATAGAGCGTCAAGGCCAGGAAAAAGCCGCTCAGGGTGAGCCACAACCAACGCCGCCAGGTGGAACCTTTGCGCGGGCGAACTGAGCGCCGCGTTTTCTTTTTGCTTTTCGTCATGCAGAGGGGCAGGTAACAACCTGGGATACACAGATAATCCCGCTAGTGTAGCGTAAAGCCCTGCCAGGGGAGCCATTAAAAGGCCGGATCAGCAGCAAGAAATGGCCGCCATATCCCGAGAGTCGATCAACGGAGCGGCTGAACCCTTGCTCCAACAATCGAACAACTGTGTCTGATCCAGGGCTGCAACAAGATTGAAATTTCATTAATCTATTGTAACTTCTTCTGCTAGTCTAACCGCTTGTGCTAGGGCATCCGTCATGGAAGGCCTGTGTGCGAACGGGTTAATCAATGGCGGGGAGCGCCCGGAAACGACCAGTCTAACGATTCAGGCAACTGCAAGACGGGCGCGCACAAAACCAGCCTGTAGGTACAGGTTTAGCCACAAGCAATCGCACAATCATCGAATATGCCGAAACAGTAGCAAACCACTGCAGCCACCTGTCGATCAGCTATCGATTAGGCCCATGCGTAGCTAGGTTGATGGACAGCATCCGACAGATTTACATTTGCGTATTTCAGACCCAGAGAAAACCATCATGACCCTCAAGCATCTGACTTCGAGCCCCGACATCACCAGCCACGGTCGCGGCACCGGGGCCCTGCGCACCCAGCGACCGATCTATGTGGATCTCCTGCCGCCCTGCAATCATGCCTGCCCCGCCGGGGAGAACATTCAGGCCTGGCTCGCCCTGGCGCAGGCCGGTCGCTTCGAGGAGGCCTGGCAATCCCTGATCGAAAACAACCCGCTGCCGTCCGTACACGGCCGGGTCTGTTATCACCCCTGTGAGAATGCCTGTAACCGCAACCATACCGACAGCACCGTGAGCATCCATGCGGTAGAGCGATTTCTGGGCGACCTGGCCCTGCAACAGGGTTGGAGACCCAGGTTCGAGCCGGCGCCCGATGGCAGCCGGGTGCTCATCGTCGGCGCTGGTCCCAGCGGACTCTCCGCCGCCTATCACCTGACCCGGCTGGGGCATGAGGTGGAGATCCGCGAGGCGGGCCCGGTGGCCGGCGGCATGATCCATTTCGGTATTCCCGCCTATCGCATGCCGCGCGCGGAGCTCAACGCGGAGATCCGGCGCATCGAGGAGATGGGCGTCAAGATCACCTGCGATCACCGGGTGGAGGATGTGCTGGCGGAAAAACAGGCGGGCGATTTCGCCGCGGTGTTCATCGCGGTCGGCGCCCATGTCAGCAAGAAGATCGACATCCCCGCCCGCGACGCCGGCAAGATGCTGGATGCGGTCAGTTTCCTGCGCCAGGCCTACAGCGAGGAGCCCCCCAAGCTGGGCCGGCGCGTGGCGATCTACGGCGGCGGCAACACCGCCATGGATGCCGCCCGCACCGCCAAGCGACTGGGCGCCGAAGAGGCGATGATCATCTACCGGCGCGACCGGGCCAGCATGCCGGCCCACGACTTCGAGGCGGACGAGGCCCTGGAGGAAGGGGTCAAGATCAACTGGCTGCGCACCATCAAAGAGATCGACCAGACCACCTTCAAGGTCGAGGTGATGGCGCTGGACGAGAACGGCCGGCCACAGCCCACCGGCGAGATCGAAGAACTGCAGGCGGACGTCCTGATCCTGGCGGTGGGACAGGATACCGATACCGACTTTCCTGAGCCAGGTACCCGGTATCGAATTCAATCGCGACGGCACCGTGGTGGTGGACGAGAACATGATGACCGGCCACGCCGGCATCTTCGCCGGCGGCGACATGGTGCCGAGCGAACGTTCGGTCACCATCGCGGTAGGCCACGGCAAGAAGGCGGCCCGCTTCATCGATGGCTACCTGCGGGACGCACCCTCACCAGCCGGTCGACCAACACCCGGTGATCGGCCATCAACAGCTGCATATCTGGTATCGGACCGAGGCGCCGCGCCGGGAGCAGGCCCAGCTGCCGCTGGCCGAGCGCACCAGCAACTTCGACGAGATCATCCAGGGTCTGAGTCAGCAGGAGGCCCTGTTCGAAGCCCAGCGCTGCCTTTCCTGCGGCAACTGCTTCGAGTGCGACGGCTGCTACGGCGCCTGTCCGGAAGGCGCGGTGATCAAGCTGGGCCGGGGCAGACGCTACCGCTACGACTACGACCTGTGCACCGGTTGCGCGGTCTGTTATGAGCAGTGCCCCTGCCATGCCATCGAAATGGTACCGGAGGCGAGCTTTCCGGCTGCCGAAGCCGAGGCGGCGCCCGCCCTAGAGGAAACCGCTGCTGAGTTGATCCATGACCTATTCCAGGGAGTTCCGCCCACATGACAAGTACACGCAGGGTAACGATCGACGGCAACGAGGCAGTGGTGCATGTGGCCTACCGGGTCAGCGAGGTCTGTTCGATCTATCCTATCACCCCGTCCTCGCCGATGGCGGAAGCGGCCGATGTCTGGTCGGCCAAGGGCCTGCGCAACATCTGGGGCCAGATCCCGGATGTGTTCGAGATGCAGAGCGAGGGCGGTGCGGCCGGCACCGCCCACGGCGCCCTGCAGACCGGCGCCCTGACCACCACCTTCACCTCGTCCCAGGGGCTGATGCTGATGCTGCCGAACATGTACAAGATCGCCGGCGAGCTCACCGCCACGGTGTTCCATGTGGCGGCCCGTTCCCTGGCGGCCCAGGCCCTGTCGATCTTCGGCGACCACCAGGATGTGATGGCGGCCCGCACCACCGGCTTCGCCATGCTCGGCTCCAGTTCGGTGCAGGAGGCCCACGATCTGGCCTTGATCAGCCATGCGGCCACCCTGGAGGCCCGGGTGCCGTTCATGCATTTTTTCGACGGTTTTCGCACCTCCCACGAGGTCAACAAGATCTGCCTGCTGTCCGACGAGCAGATCCGCGCCATGATCGACGAGGAACTGGTGATCGCTCACCGCCAACGGGCCCTGAATCCGGACAATCCGTTCATTCGCGGCACCGCCCAGAACCCGGATGTCTACTTTCAGGGCCGCGAGAGCGCCAACCCCTTCTACGACCAGGTGCCCGCGATCCTGGACAAGACCCTGCAGCGGTTCGCGGAACTCACCGGACGCCGCTACCAGCTGTACGAATATGTCGGCGACCCCCAGGCCGAACGGATCATCGTCATCATGGGCTCGGGCTTCGAAGTCGTGAGCGAAACGATCAAGTTCCTGAATGAGCAGGGGGCCGGACTGGGCGTGCTGCTGGTGCGCCTGTTCCGGCCATTGCCGATCGAGCGGCTGCTGGCGGCCATCCCGGCGTCGGTAAAATCGATCGCGGTGCTGGATCGCACCAAGGAGAACGGCGCCAGCGGCGAACCGCTCTATAAGGATCTGGTCACCGCCCTGATGGAGGCCTACAACCAGGGCCTCAGGCCGGACCTGCCCCGGGTCATCGGTGGCCGCTACGGACTCTCCTCGAAGGAGTTCACCCCCGCCATGGTCAAGGCGGTTTACGACGAACTGGCGCTTGATAAGCCGAAAAATCACTTCACGATCGGTATCCATGACGATGTCACCCACACCAGCCTGGCCTTCGATGCCGGCTTCGACATCGAGCCGCAGGCGGTGACCCGGGCGCTGTTCTTCGGCCTGGGCGCCGACGGCACCGTGGGCGCCAACAAGAACAGCATCAAGATCATCGGCGAGAACACCGAGCTCTACGCCCAGGGCTATTTCGTCTACGACTCGCGCAAGTCGGGTTCCATCACCGTCTCTCACCTGCGCTTCGGCCCCGCGCCGATCCGCGCGCCCTATCTGATCCAGTCCGCCAATTTCATCGCCTGTCACAAGTTCAACTTTCTCTACAAGATGGAGATCCTCAAACAGGCCGCACCGGGTTCGGTATTCCTGCTCAACAGCCCCTATGCCGCGACACAGGTGTGGGAGCAGCTGCCCCGCCCGGTGCAACAGAGCATCATCGCCAAACAGCTCCAATTTTTCGTCATCGATGCCTCCACCGTGGCCCGGGAGGCCGGTATGGGGCGGCGTATCAACACCATCATGCAGACCTGCTTCTTCGCCCTGTCCGGGGTACTGCCGCGGGATGAGGCGATTGCGCAGATCAAGCGGGCCATCGAAAAGACCTACTATGCCAAGGGTAAATCGGTCATCGAGCAGAATTTCCAGGCGGTCGATGCGGCCCTGGACCATCTCCATCAGGTGGAGGTACCGCATCAGGCCGACAGCCGGCGTGAACTGGATCCGGTGGTGCCAGAGCACGCACCGGCCTTCGTACGGGAAGTCACCGCCGTCATGCTGCGGGGCGAAGGCGACCTGCTGCCGGTCAGCAAGCTGCCGGTGGATGGCACCTATCCCAGCGGCACCACCCAATGGGAGAAGCGTAACATCGCGGATTTCGTACCCGCATGGGAACCCGATTTCTGTATCCAGTGCGGCAACTGCAGCTTTGTCTGCCCGCACAGCGTGATTCGTTCCAAGTTCTATCATGAGAGCAAGCTGCAGGACGCCCCCGCCTCCTTCGCCTCCGCGCCGATCAGCGCGCGCGGCTTTCCGGAAACCCGCTATACCCTGCAGATCTATCTGGAGGATTGCACCGGTTGTGGACTGTGCGTGGAAACCTGTCCCGCCCGGGATCCTGAGAATCACGACATTCGGGCGATCAATATGCGGCCGAAGGCCCTCATCTTCGAGCGCGGCCGGGAGAACGTGGGCTTTTTCGAATCCCTGCCGATTAACAAGCGCAGCCAGGTGGACTTCTCCTCGGTGCGCGGGGTGCAGTTCCTGCAGCCCCTGTTCGAGTTTTCCGGGGCCTGTGCGGGTTGCGGCGAGACCCCCTATGTGAAACTGCTGTCCCAGCTGTTCGGCCCCCGTCTGCTGGTGGCCAACGCCACCGGTTGTTCCTCCATCTATGGCGGCAACCTGCCGACCACCCCCTGGACCCGCAACCCGGAGGGCCAGGGCCCGGCCTGGTCCAACTCTCTGTTTGAGGACAATGCCGAATTCGGCCTGGGCATGCGCATCAGCTCGGATCACCATGCCAAGATGGCCCGCCAGCTGGTGCGGGAACTGGCCCCGGTGATCGGTCAGGAGCTGGCGGAAGCGGTGATGCCCTACAATCAGGCCATCGGCGCGGAACTGCGGGCACAAAGAATGCGGGTGGCGGAGATCAAGCGCATCCTGCAGGATCGGGACGACCCCAAGGCGCGGGAGCTGCTTTCCATCATCGACCATCTGGTGCGGCGCAGCGTCTGGCTGGTGGGAGGTGACGGCTGGGCCTACGATATCGACTCCGGCGGACTCGACCATGTGCTGTCCAGCGGTCGCAACGTAAATGTGCTGGTGTTGGACACCGAGGTCTATTCGAACACCGGCGGCCAGATGTCGAAGGCGACCCCGATCGGGGCCTCCGCCAAATTCGCCTCGGCCGGTAAGCGCATCGGCAAGAAGGATCTCGCGATGCAGGCCATCTCCTACGGCAACGTCTATGTGGCGCGGGTGGCGATGGGCGCCAATCCCCAGCAGACCCTGCTGGCGATGCGTGAGGCGGAGGAGTACAAGGGTCCCTCGCTGATCCTCGCCTACAGTCACTGTATCGCCCATGGCTATGATCTGCGGCATGGCCTGCATCAACAGAAACTGGCGGTGTCATGCGGTTACTGGCCCCTGATCCGTTACAACCCGGCACTCAGGGAGTCCTTCCAAACACCCTTTGTGCTGGACTCACCGCGTTCACGTATCCGCCTGAAGGATTATGCCTACAACGAAATGCGCTACAAGGTGCTGACCCGCACCAATCCGGAAGAGGCGGAACACCTGATGGCAGTGGCCCAGGAACTGGTGGAGCTGAGGTGGCAGACCTACGAGTACATGGCGCAGCAGGACCCGACCGAGTTCCAACCGATAGCCTGACCAGCGAACCTAGAAACGGCAGTTGACCGCGGTCCGGGTAGTTACCGGGCCGCGCTCAGTGGATGCGCCGGAAAAACCAGATACCTATGGAAAGAAACAGCATGGTGGGAAACAACGCGGCGAACAACGGATTGATCCCGTAAACCAGCGCCAGAAAGGAGAAGGCCCGGTTCAACAGGTAAAAGATCATGCCGATCAGGGCGCCGGTAAAGATGCGCTGGCCGATGCCCACACTGCGTAAGCGGACCGAATACGAACGGAATACTCAGAAACAGCATCACCAGGGTGACCAAGGGTGTCACCACCTTGCCCCAGAACGCCACCTCATAGGTGGCGGCTTCCTGCCCGTTCTTTTTGAGAAAACCCGCATAACGCCAGAGATCCCAGGCCGGCAGCATATGCGGTTTCACACTGATCACATCGAGCACCGTGAGGGTCAACAGACTGGGCCGGGTCAGTTCATCCCACACCGCCACTTTGATCCCTGCATCCCTGAACTGTGCTCACTCTGACCCGTTGCAGCAACCAGTTGTCGCCCCGAAAGGTGGCCAGATCGGCATGGGTGGCCTGGCGTAAACGTCGTTGCCGGTCGAATTCGTAGATCGAGACATCCCCCAGTCTGCCATCCGGCAGGACCTGTCTGACATTGATGTAGGTATCGCCGTTTCTCGACCAGATCTCATAGCCGGTCTTCAGGGTCGCCCGATCCGACAAGGCCTCCATCTTCAGCCGCTGCGCCCGCTGCTCCGATAGCGGGGCCAGATACTCGCCGATCACAAAGACAAGCAGCAACAGGACCAGACCCGCCTTCAACACCGCACCCAGGATACGGGCGACCGAGATGCCGGCCGCCCGCATGGCGATCAGTTCTGAATGGTTGGCCAGTCCACCCAACCCGATAAGGCTGCCCAGAAGGGTTGCGACGGGAAACAGTTCATAGGTGTAGCGAGGCAGAATCAGGCCCACGTACGTGAAGGCCTTGAAGCGTGGTGTAAGCTGGATTCACATCCTCCAGTTCCGCGAGCAACTCAAAAAAACCCATCAGCACGAGCAACGCCAGCAGCACGGAAAAGACCCCCAGCGCCACCGAACGTCCGATGTAACGATCAACCAGGTTCATGCTTGAAAAACACCCAGCACACGCCGTCGCCAGCGTCGGTATATAACGGTGTCCGGCAGAAACAGCAGCAACGCCAGCAACGCTACGGTCAAATGTACCCACCAGATGCCCAACCAGCTCGGTGTGACCTGATCCACCATCCATTTCTCCGATGCCCCCTGCAAGCTGAGATAGAGGGTATAGATGAGGAACGCCAGCACCAGCCGGCCGAACGGACCCTGTCTGGGGGTAGTGCGGCTGAGCGGCAGGGCCAGCAAGGCGACCACCAACAACGCCAACACCTGGGACAGCCTGACCTGCAACTCGGTCTGGTCGCGGATATTGTCCGATTCCCACAGTGCCCGATTGGGTAAGCCTTTCCACGGGCGCTTCTCCAGGCCGGGTTCCGCCTGTTTGATACGCAAGGCGTATTGTGCGAATTCACTCACCCGGTAATCCGCCGCTCCCGGCATACCCTGATAGCGATAGCCCTTCTCCAGCAACAGAAAGCGATCTCCACTCGCCTCATCGATCGTCTGGTAGCCGCGTTCGGCGCTGATCAGATCGACCTGCTGCTGTTGGCGACGTTGCGCGAACACATTGTGCATGCGGTGATCCGTATCGTCGATGGTTTCGACATACAGGATCAGGTCACCCTGCCTGTATTCATTGAAACGACCGGCGCTCACGCCGGCCAGTTCCATGGCTTCCCCATGCTGGCTGCTGAGCAGATCAGAGATCACCCGGGCAGCCCAGGGCGCGACCCCCATGGCAAGCCAACCGACCAGCATAACCGCCGGCAAGGCAGCAATGAGAATGGCGCGAAAAAGCCGGTAACCGCCGACTCCGCAGGCCTCCATGGCGGTAATCTCACTGTCTCGATAGAGTCTGCCAACCGCATAGAGCACCGCAAAGAAGAAGGCGGGAGGCACCAGGCGCGCCAGGAATCGGAACAGTTCCAGCCCCAGCATCTGAAACAGCAGGGTGGCGTTGAGATCCCCCACCGCAACCTGTTGCAGCAGCTTGATGAAGGTGGAACCGAGAAAGATCAACAGCAAGACCACCAGTATCGCCGACAGGGCCTTGATGATCTCCTGCAACAGATATCGGTCGATAAGTGTGATCATCCTGGGCTTTTGAACGCTGCCGATTGAAGAGTCCTTAGTCTCGCTATGTTAACCGAACCGACGGCCGGAAGGTTCAACAAATTGAACCCGACACCCAGCCCCGCCTGAGCTTCACCTGCCGGCAAGGGCTTTGCACTAACTCGGGTTCTGCGGCCTTCCATTATCCTAACTCCTTGATTTGGATCATTGAATTTGATGACGTCTGGACTAGGATACAGTCTTTCACATTATCGATCCGTTACCCCCGTGACGCAACAAATCAGCTACCGGATAGGCCAGAACCTCTATCTGAGCATCACAGACCGCTGCACCCTGGAATGCGCTTTCTGCCCCAAGACCCAGGGCGTGAGGCGTGTGCAGGGGTATGATCTCAGCTTCGACCACCGACCTGATTCGACAGAGATCATCGACTCGATCGATGATCCGACAAAATACCATGAAGTGGTGTTCTGTGGATTCGGCGAACCCACGCTGCGCCTGGGAGTCCTGCTCGAAGTCGCGCACTCCATCAAGGCCCGGGGCGGCAGGGTTCGGCTCAACACGGACGGTCTCGCCGATCTGGTGCACAAGAAACCGACCCTGCCAGACCTGGGCAGGACTGTGGATGCGATCTCAGTTTCCTTGAATGCCCAGAATCAACGGGTCTATGACCTCCATTGCCAACCCCAGTTAGCGGGTTCCTATCAAGCGATGCTGCAATTCCTCAAACAGGCGCCCGCCTACATAGCCGAGGTGACCGCCACCGCAATTGATGGCCTGGCGGGAGTGGATATCGCCGCCTGTGAAAGGATCGCACAGGATTTTGGGGTTAAATTTCGCCGCCGCATCCTGAATCAGGTTGGATAAAGGCAAGGCCAATCTCCGCCGGCGTCTGCACATTTTCCGCCCTGTAAGACAGAGCGCTAAATAAAGTGGCATCTCCATCCCTGATTCTGATAGGTTATTCAATAGTTGTCTTGCCCAAGCAGCGGCTTGCCAGGGTTATGACAGACAGCGAAAATGATATTAGACGCCATGCCCAGTCATCGTTCCAGGTTCTCCCCATTTCGGGCTCTATGCCCTGCCCTGTTGCTGTCGTCCAGCATCTTTAGCCAGTTCGTCTGGGCGACTCATGACGACGGTCTGTCCGTGGATTATTTTTTCCAGGATCTGCCCGTGGTGCTCTCCGCGACCCGTTTAGCCCAGCCATTGTCCGACATACCGGCGGCGATGACGATTATCGACCGGGAAATGATCCAGGCCTCGGGTGCGATGAATATCCCCGATATGCTGCGGCTGGTGCCCGGCATGTCGGTTGGTTTCTATTCCGGTTCACGGTCGACCGTCTCCTATCACGGACTGGCCGACGAATACGCCCGCAACATGCAGGTGCTGGTGGATGGTCGATCTATCTACGACCCCGGCTTCGGCGGGGTCTCCTGGCCGGACATGCCGATCGAGGTGGATGAGATCGAGCGCATCGAGGTGGTGCGGGGCCCCAATGCGGCCGCCTACGGCTCCAACTCCTTCGCTGGCGTCATCAATATCATCACCCAGCATCCGGCCGATCAACTGGGGACCACCTTCAAGACCATTATCGGTGGGGGTGAAAAGCGCAAGATCTATGCTCGGCATGCGGACGAGACAGGAAAATTCGCCTATCGACTGTCGGCCGACTACCAGGAATTCAGCGGCTTTGACGCCATCCCCGACGACGAGAGGACCCGTTGGGTGAGTTTTCACGGCGACTATAATCCGGATGCTAAGAACAGCTTTCAGGCCACCCTCGGCTTCAGTGAAGGCACTTATCAGGAAGGTTTCAATGAGATTGTGCAACAGGTCCGTGAACTGGAGAGCCGCTATCATTTCCAACAACTGAACTGGCAGCACCAGGTAACGCCCAGCAACGAGATCAAGCTCCAGTTCTACCACAACTTTTTTGACATCGACGATCACTTTCAATCACCGGTTCTTTCCGACCTGATCATCGGCTGGGACGGCTGGGATGACTTCCCCTTCAGCGTGCCGGAGGAGAACAGACCGGATATGCTGGCCTATCTCCTCTCCGACGGCGCCTATACGGACTACGCCAGCTTTCTCACCGCGTTGAACTTGACCGACTCCCCCCTCGCCACTACGGTGCTCGATTTCACATCCCACCGCTATGACCTGGAGTTGCAGCAGACCCTTGCGTTCTCGGAGCGACTGCGATGGGTATGGGGCCTTGGCCTGCGGCAGGACAAGGTCGAAAGCGCCTGGATCCTACACCAGGAGGACAGCATTACGCGGGATCAGTCCAGGCTGTTCGGCAACCTGGAGTGGCATATCCGTCCGGACCTGGTCGCCAACATCGGCGGCATGCTCGAGCGCTTCGAGAAAAAGAACCCCGTTTTCTCGCCCCGGCTCGCGCTGAATTACCAGTACGACGATCAACACCTTCAGGGTCAGCGGCTCCCGCGCCTATCGCATGCCCACGCTCTATGAGGACTTCGTCAATCTGATGCTGTTCGTCAACGGCCCGTACGATGATCTCAACATCCGCCACCTGGCAACCGAAAACCTCGAACCTCAACAGATCGACAGCTACGAACTGGGTTATCTGGGTCATTTTCCGGCATCGGACTTGACCCTGGATATCCGACTGTTCTATGAACGGCTGACGCGTATCATCGACGAACACAGAAACTACGATATCCCCAATCCGGATCGCGGACTGACAGACCCGGTCGCGCTCGCCGCGTTGGAGAACCTCAACGACGTCATCCTGGACGGGGCCTTTACCTACACCAATCAGGCCGACGTCACCATCAGAGGACTGGAGATCAATCTTCATTTCAAACCGACAGCGGCCGACCTGCTGTTCCTCGGTTACAGCTACATGAAGGCGGCAGGTGATCAATTGTGGTTCATCGAAGACGGCATCGCTTACTATCGCGACATCGTCGGAGACAACGTCCCGGACCACAGCTTCAGCCTGCTCGCCAGCCATCGCTTCAGCAACGGTTTCCAGATCAGCAGCACTTACTACTTCCTGGACGACATGAATTGGCTGGGAGAGGGCGATGAGGTTCCCAGTTTCAGTCGCTGGGACCTGAAATTCGCGCAAACATTTCCACAGCAACGGCCAGCAGGGCGAAATCGCCCTCTTCTGCAGAACATCGGTGAGAAAAACACCGATTTTTTCGAAGACGAAGATACCGGTCGCATCAATATCTGGGATAGACGGGCGTTTCTGCAGGCCAGCCTCAAGTTTCATTGATCAGCAAGTTCTGCAGAAATAAAAAAAATATCAATGTCTTGCACGATTCGCGCTACATCGATCAATTGAGTGTAAAACTCACCTCGAACAGATGCAGCGAATGTGATT
Source organism: uncultured Gammaproteobacteria bacterium (assembly GCA_963716875.1). Lineage (GTDB taxonomy): Bacteria > Pseudomonadota > Gammaproteobacteria > Chromatiales > Chromatiaceae > JASJBU01. The sequence goes on along the minus strand of CAVQUR010000013.1, from coordinate 48,098 downwards.
CTGCTAGAGAACAGTTTCTTGAAAGGTAGATCAATTCGCCAGTCTTCAAACACAATCACTCCCATGGTTGTCTGGCTGTTTTTGTTCTACGCTTCACCTTCTCGCTTTTTCTGCTTTCTTACAGCACCCTTGCCTTATCGATCGACACCAGCGCGAATATCCTGATCATAAAGAGCAGCGGGGCGGAGGTATACGACTACCGTCATCGAACAGCTCAAGCAGCACTTGGTCAAACAGTGCATCCCGCAAGAAAAAGAGTGCAGGCATGCGCAAATCCAGATTTTGCTTGACAATGACAGGGCGCCTATCGCCAAAGACTACGAACTGGTCATCACTCTGGGTTTGCGAGCCAGGGCGTTTGCCGAGCGCCATCTCAGTCACAACAGGATCATCAATGCCATGATTCCGACAGGGAACGGCGGCTCATCCGAAGCAAGCAAGAACAACACTCGCGATCACCCCACACTGATTCTCGACCAACCCCCGAGACGAAGTTTGTTACTGATTAAATACCTGATGCCCGGCGCCAAGCGCATAGGCTTCCTGTACACGCGTGAAAATTCCGCCCGGGCGGAATTACTCGTAAAATCCGCGGCAAGTCTGGGTCTGACACTGGTACCGACTTTCATTGATGACGAAACCAGGCTCGGTAAACAACTCTCTCTGCTATTTGACAAAATAGACGTACTGCTGGCCCTTCCCGACATCAATATCCACAATCGGAAGAATGTCACCAGCATTCTATTATCCACCTACCGTAACAAAATTCCGCTGATCGGTTTTTCTGCGGCCTATGTCAAAGCGGGGGCGCTGGCAGCGGTCTACTCGACCCCAGAAAACATCAGTCTGCAACTCGCCGAAATCATCGGCAGGGAATTCTCGGGCCAAGAAATTCCGAACAAAGTGATCTACCCAAAGTATTTCTCTGTCTCCGTCAATTCACAGGTCGCCCGCTCACTGGCGATTCAGGTCCCCGCGGAGTCAGATAAAATTGAAACACTCATCAGGGATGCGGAGAAATGATCTTCACCCGAATCAAATCCATCAGAGCCCGGGCGTTATTACTCGGCTTGCTGCCCGCAACCATTCTCGCCCTGTCTCTGACGACCTATCTGATCAATTCACAATTGACTGGCCTCATGGAAGGATTTCAGGAACGCGGCAGGTCGATTGCCAAGGAAGCTGCCGCCATCAGTTATTACGGCCTGTTCACACAAGACAAGCGTATCCTTGAAACCAGTTTGAAGCCCGTCTTCCTGCAACAGGACGTGCACAGCATCAGAGTCGTTGATTCATTCCACCAGACCCTGGCTTATCTGAGCAATACCGATTCAAATCCACACACGCGCAGCACTGATCGGATAGTGGACTTTTCAGAACCTGTCAGCCGGGAACTCGAAACAGTTGACGTCGCGGACTACCCCGACCAGGTCGACGAACCAAGCGTCGTAAAAAAGCCCACGCGCATGGGCTATGTAACGGTCAGCCTCAGTACCCGGCGGTTGATGGAAAAACGCGAATTAATCATCGAAAACAGCCTGTTCATGCTGATACTCGGCCTGTCTCTGACCGCCTTATTCGCCTTGTCCTTAAGTCAGGGAGTCATCATTCCGATCATCCGTCTGACCGAAGCGGTGAACCGCATGAAACGTGGTGACCTGGCCGTTGCAGTGCCGCCAATCTCCAGTGGCGAACTCAAGATATTGGAGGAAGCCTTCAATGAAATGTCGACTGAGTTGCAAAGCATCCATGAGTCGATGCAACAGCAAATTACTCAGGCCACTGCGGATCTCACCGAAACCATGGAGGCGATCGAAATCCAGAACGTCGAATTGGATTTGGCGAAAAAACGGGCCTTGCAGGCCAGCCGGGCTAAATCGGAATTCCTTGCCAACATGAGCCATGAGATCCGCACCCCCATGAACGGCGTTATCGGGTTCGCCAATCACCTATTGGCCACGGATCTGAAAGCCGATCAACACGATCTGGTCAAGACCATCGCCAAGTCGGCCTCCAGCTTATTGGATATCATTAACGACATTCTAGATTACTCAAAACTAGAATACGGCAAACTCGAACCCGAGATCGCCCCCTTCCATATCCATGATTGCTTTGAAGAGCCGACGCTGTTGCTGGCGCCTTCCGCCCACGAAAAAGGTCTGGAACTGGTACTGATAATCTACGACGATGTTCCGGAGCAGGTCATCGGCGATGAAACCCGCATCAGGCAGATTCTCGTCAATCTGCTGAATAACGCAATCAAGTTTACCCACACTGGGGATGTGGTAGTGCGTGTCATGCTTGAGCATGAAACCGAAACCGCATGCACCCTGGCTTTCTCCGTGACCGATACCGGCATCGGCATAGACCCGAAATCAAGGAGCAAAATATTCGACTCATTTCAGCAGGCCGATTCCTCCACCAGTCGCATGTATGGCGGCACGGGATTGGGACTGAGCATCTGTAAGAAACTCGCCCAATCCATGGCTGGAACGATCGATTTTGAAAGTCAGCTGGGTACCGGCAGCAGCTTCAAAGTCACGCTGAAACTGGCCAAGGTGAAAGCGAAACCCGATGCTCCTCTGGAACCGCCATTCAAACAAAAGACATGCCTGTTTGCATGCCAACACGAACTCTCGCGCCGATCTTTCCATCACCGCCTGGAAAGCCTGGGGCTGGCCGTTCAAATGTTGGAATTGACTGAAGATTCAATCGCCTCGATCAGGAATTTCGATATCCTCGTCATTGGACTGAGCAGCGCCGAGATCGATGAGTATCTAACAGGCAGGAACACACTCCAGTTGCTGGAAGTCGTCAACATACCCATTTTGTTTCTGCTGAGCACTTCGGATCGGCAGATCATCGCGAACTTTCATGTCCTGCGGAATACCTGGGTGTTGTCCAAACCCATCAGTGACAGTACGCTGGAACTGATGTTACAGGCGATTTTCACCTCCGAAGACCATGTCCCGTGCGCAACTGACATGACCGCCTCACCCGCTCTTGAAGACAAGCCGTTGCAGGATTGCAAGGTGCTGGTCGTGGATGACAATGCCATCAATCTGAAACTGGTCAGGTTGCTGTTGTCTGACAAAGGCGCCCAGGTTAGCGAAGCAAGGGACGGAGCAGAGGCGATTCAACAAGCCGCTCAAGATCAATTCGACCTGATTCTGATGGACATCCATATGCCGATCATCAAAGGCACCGAAGCGACCCGGCAGATCCGGAGTCAGGAACTCATTGGCGAACACTTACCGATCGTCGCCCTGACTGCCGACGCCCTTCCCACAACCCGCAAAGAGGTTTTCGATGCCGGGATGGATGGTTATCTGCTTAAACCCATCGATACATCCCAGTTATGGAACGTCATTTTCCCGCTGCTGGGTAAACCCGCGCCACTACTCGATGGTAAAGACAGCGACAGGCTGGCGCAAAAAGAATCGGCGTGCATCATCAGAGATCGCAAGAAGCTGCTGCTGGCTACGGGCGGCGACCACCAACTGGCGCAACAGATGTTCAACGAGTTCTGTGAAGAGCTGCCGAAAGATATCTCAAGCATCCGGCAATTGTTTGCCGCATCCCGCTGGGACGAACTGTGGGAGATCGTGCATCGGCTCCACGGATCGACTTCCATTTGCGGTGTGCCTGCCTTGAATGCCGTAATCAAGGAGCTCGAAGCCAGATGCAAGTCCCGCAACAGCAATGAGACAGATCAACTGGTAAGACTGCTGGAATCGGAAGCCGATACCTTGCTGACATACTGCCAGACTTCTGCTGGCGTTTCGAAGGATGCATCGACGTCCGCAACGCAGCCGCAAGATTCCCAGTAAAATTTCACCATGCCTTGTGCAGATCCCATTGGCATCTTCGACTCAGGTATCGGCGGACTCTCTGTGCTCTCGCACATCCGCCAGCTGTTGCCGATGGAAGATCTGTATTACGTGGCAGACAACGGACACCTGCCCTATGGCAATAAAAACCCCAACCTTGTCAAACAAAGATCACTGGCGATCACCGAGTTTTTAATTCGCCAGGGCGTCAAGGCGATTGTGGTCGCCTGTAATACCGCGACCGCCGCCGCGATCAGTCTGTTGCGCCAGCGCTTCGACCTACCCATCATTGGCATGGAACCCGGGGTCAAACCCGGCATTGAAAAGAGTCGGGTGGGCAAGGTCGCCATCCTGGCCACCGAAGGAACCCTCGGCAGTGAAAAATTTCAAGCCCTCTTGGACCGTCACGGCAGTGCTGCGCTAGTGCTGGTCCAACCCTGTCATGGTTGGGTTGAACTCGTCGAAGCGCAAGCGGATCAGACAACGAGTCGGCGCACCATCGAGCCACAGATCCTGCCGCTCATGGCTCAGGGTATAGATACCCTGGTACTGGGCTGTACCCACTATCCTTTTCTGACCCAGGCCATCCAGGAGATTACCGGAGAGGGTATGCAGATCATCGACACCGGTCTGGCGGTCGCCAGACAACTCAACCGGCGGCTGGCCGCCGCCGACCTGCATAAAACCACCGCAGCGCCGGGCATAGAACGGTTTTGGAGCAGTGGCCCCGCTGCGCCGACCGCACAATTGATTTCGCGTCTCTGGGGCAAACCCTGTAAAATCGAGCCGCTGCCGGTCTGAACCTGGGCTGCCCCGCCCAGCAGGCACTTGCCGCCTCCGTCGATTTCGCTCACCCGATTCAAGAGATCTCAAGATGTCCAGTATCAGCCAACCCTTCGACCTTGACGCACAACTCCGATTATCAGCGTTGGCGCGAGGCAAAGCTTGCGAGTTACCCTGAAAAGCTCACGGAGCTGGTGGTCGAGATCCGTAACCCCCACCATTTGAGTGACAGCGAGTATCGGGCCCTGCACCAGCGCTGCCAAAAAACCAATATGGCCATCTGGGCGGGCCTAACGGGTCATGACGTCGACAAGTCCATCATTCGCGATCTGGGTCGGCGCTTCGGCCTGCACCGGCTGGACAATAACCTGTGCGCCGACGAGGACGCCATCAGCTCCCTGACGGTCCAGCCCGACGCCCTGCATCAGGGCTACATCCCCTATACCAACCGTCCCATCGCCTGGCATACCGACGGCTACTACAATCCCCCGGATCAGCAGATCCACGGCATGCTGCTGCATTGTGTGCAGCCGGCCGACGAGGGGGGTGAAAACGACCTGCTGGATCATGAGATCGTCTATCTGCTGATCCGGGACGAAAACCCGGAGTATATCCGCGCCCTGATGCACCCCCAGGCGATGACCATCCCGCCCAATGTGACGAATGGGGAAGAACTGCGACCGGCGCGGACCGGGCCGGTGTTCGCGATCTATCCGGACGGCCATCTGCACATGCGCTACACCGATCGCAGCCGCAGTATCGAGTGGCGGGATGACCCGTTGCTGACGGCGGCGGTGGCGTTTCTCAAGCAGACTCTGAAAACCCCCTCACCCTGGCATTTTCGCGGCAGACTGGAGGCTGGCCAGGGGCTGTTGTGCAACAATGTACTGCATACCCGCAGCGGCTTTCGCGATCACACCACACCAGCGTCTGCTGTATCGGGCCCGCTATTTCGACCGAATCGAGAACACCTGAGTTCAGGAGTTGTTGTACAGATCCAGGATCGATCGGTCGGCAGATTGCGACGTGCTCTTGGCCTTGTCGTTACGCAGCATTTCCAGATGTTCCAGGTAGTTGCTGCTGACATCGCCGGTCACGTATTTGCCGTCGAACACTGAGGTATCGAACTGCTGGATGTCGGTCTTGCCCTTTTTCACCACGGCGTCGATCAGGTCTTCCAGATCCTGGAAGATGATCCGATCGGCCCCGATCAGCTTCCCGATCTCCTCCTCCGTGCATTGGTTGGCCACCAGCTCGCTGGCCACCGGCATATCGATACCGTACACATTGGGATACCTCACCGGTGGCGCGGCGGAAGCGAAATAGACCCGCCTGGCTCCGGCGTCCCGGGCCATCTGCACGATCTGTTTGGAAGTCGTGCCGCGCACGATCGAATCATCCACCAGCAGCACGTTCTTGCCCTTGAACTCCATATCGATGGCGTTGAGCTTCTGGCGCACCGATTTCTTGCGCACCGTCTGGCCCGGCATGATGAAGGTCCGGCCGATATAGCGGTTCTTGATGAAACCCTCGGCGTAGCGGATGCCCATCTCATTCGCCAGGGACAAGGCCGCGGTACGGCTGGTGTCGGGGATCGGTATCACCGCATCGATATCGTGATCCGGCCACTCACGCTGGATCTTCTTGGCCAGTTTTTTCCCCATCCTGGAGCGCGCCTTGTGCACGAAGATGTTGTCGATGATCGAGTCGGGTCGGGCGAAATAGACGAATTCGAACAAACAGGGGGACTTGACCGGATTGGTCGCACACTGCTGGGTATACAACTGGCCTTCACTGCTGATGAACACCGCCTCGCCCGGCTCCAGGTCCCTGATTCGTTCGTAGTCGAGGGTATCCAGGGCGACGCTTTCGGAAGCGATCATATATTCCGTGCCCTGCTCGGTCTCCCGCTTGCCGAACACGATCGGACGGATCGCGTAGGGATCGCGAAAGCCGATGACCCCGACCCCGGGAATCATCGCCACCGCCGCATAGCCGCCCCGACAGCGTCGATGCACGCCCGCCACCGCCTTGAAGATGTCATCCGGGGCGAGCCGCAGCTTGTTCTGCTCCTGCAGCTCATGGGCGAAGATATTGAGCAGGATCTCGGAATCGGAGGAGGTATTGATATGCCGCAGGTCTTCCCGGAACAGATCCTGGGTCAGCTACTTCCGCATTGGTCAGGTTGCCGTTGTGAGCCAGGGTGATCCCGTACGGGGAGTTGACATAGAAGGGCTGGGCCTCGGCGGAGGATGCGCAGCCGGCGGTGGGATAACGCACATGGCCAATGCCCATGTTACCGCGCAGACCGATCATATGCCGGGTATGGAAGACATCGCGCGCCAGTCCGTTGGCCTTGCGCAGATGCAGCTTGCCCCCTTCGCAGGTGACGATGCCCGCCGCATCCTGTCCGCGGTGTTGCAAACCAGCAACGCATCGTACAACGACTGATTGACCGCCGATTTACCGACTATCCCCACAATACCGCACATACCTCTTCTCTCCGGCTGTTGGTCAGGGTTGTTCTATTAAAGTATCAAGCAGGTCCACCACCTGGCAATGGGTAAATTCCAGGCAGATTCTGAACCCATCGATTGCAGCCGCAGGCAGGGCGCAGAAACCTCGGATGCAGATTGTGCCGGCGGGACAAGGTCGATTCAGCATAGGACTTCCCGTTGGTCATCGCATGTCTGTGATCGAAACCGGCGGCGGGAGGGCAAGGATTGTGCCTTACGATCCGCCCGCCTTTCCTGCTTTTCTGGAGGTCAGGCCCTCCGTCGGGCTTACCGGGATGGATTCACCGCCCGTTGCGATCACATGGATACGATGACTGATGCAGTTTCAGTATCTAAAGTTCTTAGCGATATCGGCAGGCAGAAACTGCTTCAGCCAGAGCGCCATCTCCTGGAAATAGGGAATCAGCTGGGAGGACTGCCACCAAGGGTCTGCGGGAAACGGGGTAAGCCCCGCCAACAGAATGAGGATCGCCACCACGACGCGCCCCCCGGGCGGCGCCGAAAAATACCCCCAGCAGCCGATCGGTGCCGGTCAGGCCGGTACTGTTGACCAGCAGGGTCATGAAATGGTTGAGCAGCGCGCCCAGCAACAGCACCGCGATCAACAGCACCCCATAGGCCACCCCCAGACGGATGGAGGGCACTTCGATCCAACCCTCGAACTGGGCGGCCAGGGGGCGAAAAAAGAACCAGGCCACCCAAAAAGCGGCGATCCAGGTCACCAGCGAGAGGGCTTCCCGCACGAAACCGCGCACCAGGCTGATAATCGCGGAGAGGGCAATGATGCCGATGATGAGGATGTCGATCCAGAGCATTGGAATGAGCTGGGAGGAGAGCGGCTGATTAATTCGGCTGTCATCTGCGAACACAAACAAAAACCCGGATAAGAATCCGGGCGCATGCATGATCTGGTGGAGCCAGGCGGGATCGAACCGCCGACCTCAACACTGCCAGTGTTGCGCTCTCCCAGCTGAGCTATGGCCCCGAAAGACTGCGCATGTTAGGCCATGAGCCGGCGTTTTGTCCACCGCTTTTTACCGCTTGATGGCGGCCCAACCCGCGCAGGGTCGCAGCGCTGCTCCCTGGCTCCGCAGTCAGCACCGCCGAGCCCGCTTTATCCCGATTGTTGCTCGATTTTGGTCCAGGAATCCCGCAAGGTGACGATGCGGTTGAAGACCGGTCGCTCGGTGGTCGAATCCCGGCTGTCCAGGCAGAAATAGCCTTCCCGCTCGAACTGGAAACGCTGTTCCGGCAGCCGCATCCTGCAGGCTCGGTTCGAGATAGCAATCGGTCAAGGTGCGCAGGGAATCGGGATTCAGGTTGTCGGTGAAGCGTCCGCCCGCGGCCACCTGATCGGGATTGGCGGTGGCGAACAGCCGGTCATACAGACGCACCTCCGCCTTCACGGCATGGCTGGCCGAGACCCAGTGAATCACGCCCCGCACCTTGCGTCCCTCCGGATTCTTGCCCAGGGTGTCGGGATCGTAACTGCAGCGCAGCTCGATGATGTCGCCCTGATTGTTCTTCAGCACCTCTTCGCACTTGATCACATAGGCATTGCGCAGTCGCACCTCGCCGCCCGGTGATCAGCCGCTTGTAATGCTTATTGGCGGACTCGCGGAAATCCTCCCGGTCGATATAGATCTCCCGGGTGAACGGCATCTGACGGCTGCCCATGGCCTGCGTCCTTCGGATGATTCGGCGCTGCCAGCTGCTCGAGCCTGGTCCTCCGGGTAGTTCTCCAGCACGATCTTCAGCGGGTGCAGCACCGCCAGCCGCCGGGGCGCGTGCAGGTCCAGGTCCTCGCGAATGCAGTTCTCCAGCACCCCCATCTCCACCAGATTGTCCGACTTGGTCACGCCGATGCGCTGACAGAAATCCCGCATCGACTCCGGCGTGAATCCCCGCCGGCGCAGCCCGGCGATGGTCGGCATGCGCGGATCATCCCAGCCCTCCACAAAGCCTTCGTCCACCAGCTGGGTCAGCTTGCGCTTGCTCATCACGGTGTATTCCAGATTGAGGCGGGAGAACTCGATCTGCTGGGGATGACAGGGGATGGTGATGTTGTCCAGCACCCAGTCGTAAAGGGGTCGATGATCCTCGAACTCCAGGGTGCAGATGGAATGGGTGATCCCTTCCAGGGCATCGGAGATCGGGTGGGTGTAGTCGTACATCGGGTAGATGGCCCACGCCGCGCCGGTCTGGTGATGGATGACCCCGTGACGGATGCGGTACAGGGTCGGATCGCGCAGATTGATATTAGGTGAGGCCATGTCGATCTTGGCCCGCAGCACCCGCTCGCCATCGGCGAACTCACCGGCCTTCATACGCGCGAACAGGTCCAGATTCTCATCGATGGAACGGGCGCGATAGGGGCTCTCCCGGCCCGGTTCGGTGAGGGTGCCCCGATAGGCGCGCATCTGCTCCATGTCCAGATCGCACACATAGGCCTTGCCGGCCTGGATCAGTTCCACCGCGAAGATCGTACAGCTGCTGGAAATAGTCGGAGGCGTAGAACAGCCGGTCCTGCCAGTCGTAGCCGAGCCAGCGCACATCCGCCTGGATGCTCTCCACGAACTCCATATTCTCCTTGTGCGGATTGGTGTCGTCGAAACGCAGATTGCACTTGCCGCCGTAGTCCTGGGCGATGCCGAAATTCAGCACGATCGATTTGGCATGTCCGATGTGCAGATAGCCGTTGGGTTCCGGCGGGAAACGGGTGTGCACCCGACCCTCGTTCTTGCCCTGCTGCCAGATCCCGATCGATGATCTGCCGAATAAAATTGCCGGGTGTAGCCTGTTCTGTATGACTCATTACTGTGATCTCTCTGTGACTGTTCGATCAGGCCTGCGCGGTCCGCTGTTGGATATAGTCCAACGCCTGACCGATGCGCCGCAGCGTGGCCTCTTTGCCCACCAGATAGAGGGTCACATCGATGCCGGGCGAGGCGGCGCGCCCGACCAGCGCCACCCGCAGGGGTTGCGCCACCTTGCCCATCTTCAGTTCCAGGCTATCGGATACATGCTGCACCACCGTATGCAGGACCTCCGGGGTCCATTCCGCCAGCGCCGCCAGGGCCTCGCGCAACCGCTCCAGGGGTTCTCGGGCGGCGCCCCGCAGGTGCTTCTTGGCGGCCGCCTCGTCGTAGGCCTCGAAGTCGCGGTAGCAGAAGGCGCTGATCTGCGCCATCTCCACCAGGGTCTTGGCCCGCTCCTGCTGGGCCTGCACCACCTCCACCAGATCAGGCCCCTGAGCAGGATCGATCCCCAGGTTCCCCATGTGCGGACTCAGCAGATGGGCGATCCGCTTCGGATCATTCGACTTGATGTAATGCTGATTCAGCCACAACAGTTTTTCGGTGTTGAAGCTGGAGGCGGCCTTGTTCACCGCATCGATATCGAACAGCTCCACCAGCTCGTCCAGACTGAAGATCTCCTGATCGCCGTGGGACCAGCCGAGGCGCACCAGGTAATTGAGCAACGCCTCCGGCAGGAAACCCTCCTCCCGATACTGCATCACGCTGACCGCCCCGTGGCGCTTGGACAGACGCGAGCCGTCGTCCCCCAGGATCATCGGTACATGGCCATACTTCGGCGCCTGCCTGCCGAGGGCCTGCAGGATATTGATCTGCCGCGGGGTATTGTTGAGATGGTCGTCGCCGCGGATCACATGGCTGATCTCCATGTCCATGTCGTCCACCACCACGGTCAGGTTGTAGGTGGGCGAACCGTCGCTGCGGCGGATGATCAGGTCATCCAGTTCCTCGTTGTTGAACACCACCCGACCCCGGATCAGGTCGTCCACCACCACGATGCCGGTCAGCGGGTTGCGGAAACGGATCACGTGGGGCTCGCTCGGGATCCACCTCGCTATGCCGGCAATGGCCGTCATAGCGCGGCTTCTCCTTGCGCTGCATGGCCGCCTCGCGCAGATTGTCGAGCCGCTCCCGGGAGCAGTTGCAGCGATAGGCCATGCCCCGGTCGAGCAGTTCGCCGATCACCTCGTTGTAGCGTTCGAAGCGGTGAGTCTGGTAGAAGGGACCTTCGTCATATTCCAGCCCCAGCCAGGTCATGCCTTCGAGGATGGCGTTCACCGACTCCGCGGTGGAGCGTTCCAGGTCGGTGTCTTCGATGCGCAGGACGAACTTGCCCCCATGCTTGCGGGCATAGAGCCAGGAAAACAGCGCGGTGCGGGCGCCGCCCACATGCAGATAGCCGGTCGGACTGGGAGCGAATCGGGTACGGACAGTCATGATCAGAGTTTCTTCGGGGATCCAAAAGAGAAGAATTCTAACAGACCTCGGGCCCCGGCGCTAGAGTAAGTTTGACGACATGGGCCGCCGGAATTAGAATGGCGCGTCACTTCACAGGGCGCATAGCTCAGCTGGGAGAGCGCTGCAGTCACATTGCAGAGGTCACAGGTTCGATCCCTGTTGCGCCCACCATTCCTCTTCTGCGCCAGCGGTCCCGCGCTGCCTAATTCTCCTGCCAGACCATGATCATACAAACAAGTCCGCGCACCATCTCAGTAACGAGTTGTATCTTCGAGAAAAATCTGACGCGATAAACAGGACGATTGCTGACACGACAAGTCTGCTCAGGGCTTGATTATGATACTGACTGGCTGCATTTCCTCCTTCCCTGGAGGTCACATCCCGCCGACGAACAGCCAGGGAGAAAACGTTTCGGCGGATCCTGTACGCGTCCATGCGATCATGCGATTAGTTTCAGGATAATTCCAAAGAGACAGCTACCGCTTGAGGATCAGACGGGATGACGGTGCTCCAGGCTGCCACCATCGATGACGACGGCGCGATACTCAGGAGGCGTTTCCGGCATGGGTTGGGCCCCGGGGAAACTGCCGCCATCACCCGCAACATGGGCGATGCGCGGAGACACCGCATGCGCGCTGATCTTGCCCAAGCGTTCCTGGAATGCCAGGGTCAGGCCGACTGCAATGGCCAACACGACAAGCAGGGCCGGGCTTTGTTCAAACGCAGCGACCAGACCAATGGCAATCAAAGGGAGATACTTAATGGCACGAATCAGGGCCTGATGCGCGACATCGTGCGGGGTTAAGATCGGGCTGTGCTGCATGGGATGCTCCTACTGGTGTATGTTTATTCAGTTACACGCCCAGGATATCGCGGCATCCGTGAAGAGAGTGCTAAGCAAACGTTAAGAACACGTTAAACCAGGACGTGATAGCAGCATGCCGGGAACGAACCGCACTCGGTCGACGCACCTTCAACCCGTCCAACTCCGGTTTCCAGGTCAAATCAGCGCAATGCGTACAGGGCGCGGCCGGCTGTTGCACGCCTCTCAGGCTCCTGCCGACGGGTCGTCGGGCGCCGTGGAAAACTGCAATCGAGCCAGGGTGCCGCCAGCCGGGCGATTGCCCAGGGTCACCCGCCAACCCCGCCGTTCACACAGGCGCTGCACCAGAGATAAGCCGAGTCCGGCGCCGGCGCTGTTGCCACCGCGCACGTAAGGTTGGAACAAGCGGCCGCTATCGCTCGTCGGAATGCCCTGACCGGTATCCTCCACGCGGACCGCGTTCGGCTCGAGCGTGACCAGCACCTGGCCAGCGTCGGTGTAGCTCAAGGCATTACGCAGCAGATTGCCGAGTACCATCGCGAGTACCGCACGGTCGGCTGTTACTCTGGGTCGTGCGTTCACCGTCAGGTTCAGCGCAATCGGTTTGGCGCGGAACAGTTCGCCGTAACGCGCCACCAGTTCCGTAGCGACCGCCTCCACATCGCAGTCATGCGGAGGCGTTATATCGGGCGTCTCCTGCTCCCTGGCGAGCGCCAGCAAGGCGCCCGAGATCTCCCCCATTTCCGCGACTGCCCGGCCGATACGCGCAATCCTGTCCTGATTCCTTTGATCCAGGTGCGGATCAGCCAACAATAACTCGGTCGCCCCCTTGATGACGGCCAGGGGGGTCCGCAACTCATGGCTGACGTCGCCGGTAAACAAGCGCTCCCGTTCGATAAAGTCGTGCAGCCGGCTGAGATAGGTGTCGAAATCCGCCGCCAGACGCTGCACTTCCTCCCAGGGAAACCGATCGGCCAGGGGCGGAGGAGCATCTTCCGGCCGCAGTTCGGCCACCTGCCGCCCTAACTCGGTTACCGGCGCGATGATGCGCGCCGCCAGCCAACGACCCGCCAGCGCCGAGACCACCATGATAAGCAGCACGCTGCCCGCCAACAGCAACCCAAAACCCCGTTCGCGCCGCTGCGAAGCACTGATATCGTAGAGTACGACGAACCGCTGCGCCCCCACGATGCGGACGGCCGCATGATAAGGGATCTCATCCAACACCAGGTGATGACGCCCGGGAGCCAGCACTGCCACGGCCGCGGGGATCGGCTTGGTGCCTCCTGTCGGGCTGACCACGAAGGCCCGAATGGTCGCGGTGCTTTCCGGCAGGGAGTGCGGATTACGGGCGCGCCGTGCCACGTAGTCGTCGAGTTCCGCGGTCAGGGTATCGTCTATCAGACGCCGCTCCAGATCCTGGAACGCCAGGTAGATGATAATGGCCAGGGTCAGGCTGACCGCTCCGGCGAACAGCGCCAGGGTGACCGCAACCCGGTTGCGCAGGCTGCGCCTAGCGGTCATCCGGTGCGGCCAGTTGGTAGCCGATACTGCGCACCGTGTGCACCAGCGGCACGACAGCGCCGCGATCAATGGCGCTGCGCAAGGCATGCATATGGGCCCGCAGGGCATCGCTGTCCGGCGGATCGTCGCCCCAGACCTCCCGCTCCAGTTCATCGCGACGCACCACGCCGGGCGAACGACGCATCAGCAGGGCCAGGATGCGCAGCGGGATGGGCGCCAGCTCGATACGCCGTCCGCCCCGCTCGACCCGCAGACGATCCGCATCGTAGGTCAGGTCCTCCACCCTCAGCACCTGGCGTGCGGCCGCACCGCGACTGCGTCTGACCAGCGCATCGAGTCGCACCTCCAGTTCCGGCAGGTCGAACGGCTTGACCAGGTAGTCATCAGCGCCGCTGCCAAAGCCTTCCAGCTTGTCATTCAGGGTATCCCGCGCCGTCAACAGCAGAATCGGGGTATCACGCCCTTCCTTGCGCAGTCGGGCGCACACCTCGATACCGTCCATCCCGGGCAGCATCAGATCCAGTACAATGACGTCGTAACGCTTCTCCTGGGCGAAACGCAGACCGGTCAGACCGTGGTAGGCGATATCTACCGTATGGCCGCGCACCTCGAAGAAGTCGCTCAGGTTCTCGACCAGGTCCGGGTTGTCCTCAATCAGTAAAAGATGCATACCGCTCCATTGGAGAAATGGGATGATCGTGAAGCAGGATAGCTCCAGATGCTCTCGATATGGAATGATTCAGTTGTTTAACCCATCATTCAAGACAATCATAGAAAACCCTGTACCAATGCAGTCCCCTGAACGGATTTCGGTCCGTTGATGGCTCTGGCATCCCCTTTCAGTAAGATTCTAAAAACCCAAAAAAATCGCCGGGACGCTAATAGGCAAGTGCTGATATGCGTTGCATGAGTTGTTTATTTGGTGTTGACCAAGATCGAATAATCATACTTAAGTTTAATTATATTATGGTTAAGCCATTAAAGCAGGCGCATTTTTCCGCACTTCCGACCTCTTGGATGACAAGGAGGAGTGAGCATGGCGCGCCACCAGCATGCAGCGATCTGGACTCAGTGTTCCGCATACCCGAGAAGATGGGGAACCTCGTCCTGGCGGCGGATCAGACCGCTTTTACCTACACCAAAGATTATCTTGCATTCGGCCTGCCGGGTTTCTGCCTGCTGGGCGATGGCGCGATCTGGGGCACGGATACGGTCACCTACCCTATCAGTGAGCGTATCCCGGTCTTTCCCCGTTTGCTCAGCCTGATTCCCGGCAATAACCCGCGTAATCTGCAGCGTCGGCATTTTCTCGACATCCTGCGCCGCACGGTACGTGAGGAAGAGGCACCACCGATCCGATTGGGCTCACGCATCGCAGCCCGTTTTCGTGGTAAAGGACTTGATGTCGAATTGCCAGAAATGCACGGCACTGATGCACAGGCTGCGCATTTCGAGGAATGATCATCCTCGATACCAATGTGATCTCGGCCCATCCCTGGACCTCGCCCTGCGGGCAACGCTATCGCGTTGTCAAATCGGCTTTCCTGCCGTTTTTACCGAACCGAAGGGTTTGAATCAAATCCTGCGCGATCCGCCAAGTAAATAGGGGCCCCGCTTGGGTTCAAATCCAACTTGGGTACCAACGGGTAGAGGGATTACTCAGGCTTTCCATGCCCTCGCCCTGCGGGCCGTGCTGCGCACGTTCAAAATCGCTCCCGGCGATTTTGGCGAACCGTAAGGGTTATCATCAAACCTGTACCATCCGCCAAATAAAAGGGGGCCCGGTGGGCCCCCTTTTATTTTGGCGGAGAGACAGGGATTCGAACCCTGGAAGGGCTACTAACCCTTGCCGGTTTTCAAGACCGGTGCATTCAACCGCTCTGCCATCTCTCCGAAGGTGCGCTAGGATACCTGAAATGGACTTGAAATTTCCAGCATTAACGCCACATTAGCCGTGTTGATCTTTTCATCGTTCCTTGTATCCTTAGCTGAACAAACGGAGCGCTTTACTGTCATATTCCACAACCAATTGATTTTGGGAAAATACCAGGAGATACAAACCTAATGAACCGACTTGATATTCCCGCAGTACGATCCAACGAATCGGTACTCTCGACTAACAAGCTAATCAAAAACACCTATACCCTGCTGTCCGGTACGCTGATCTGGAGCGCCCTCATGGCGGTGATGTCCATGGCTATTGCGCCTCCGCCCATGTTCTCGCTGGTTGCTTCTTTCGGCGCCCTGGGGCTGCTGTGGTTCGTGCTGCCACGCACCGCCAACTCGGCCAGCGGGCTGTGGGTGGTATTTGCGGTAACCGGCCTGCTCGGCTTCGGCCTCGGCCCGACTCTGAATTATTACGTGGCTCTGCCAAACGGCCCGCAGCTGATCGCCACCGCTTTTGGCGGCACCGGCATCATCTTTCTGGGTCTGTCCGGTTATGCTCTAACCACAAAGCGTGACTTCAGCTTCATGGGCGGATTCATCTTCGCCGGGATGCTGGTGGTGATGCTCGCCTCGCTGGCCGGGCTGTTCCTGCAGATGCCGGCGCTGCATCTGGCGATCTCCGCCGCGGTGATCCTGCTGATGTCGGGCTACATCCTGTTCGAGACCAGCCAGTTGATCAACGATCAGGGCCAGACCAATTACATCGTAGCTACGGTGGGTCTGTATCTGGCCATCCTGAACATCTTCACCAGCCTGCTGCATCTGCTGGGCGCCCTGGGTGGGGATGACTGATCGGATCTGATCATTGAACCGAACAAACCCCGGCTTTGCCGGGGTTTTTTGTCTCAAATCGTTTAATTAGGTAAGAAAATGGATTGGGTGAAGATTCTTTCCGCGGTCCTGATCATTGGCTGGATCATCTTCATGTGGCCGCGCGCCAAGCACTGGTTGCAGAACAGCCCCAAGGCCCAGGCCGGGGACTGGCAGGCGGCGCTGCTGCCGATCGGGGCGGTGGTGCTGTTTGTGATTGTGTTGATTATGTTGGTGTGAGCGGATGCTGAAAAGTTAATCGAGACTCAGCATAGAATTTACCAAGGACCTGGGCTTAGGTGTTGTCGTTGTGCGTAATGTACCGGCCCAGGTTTGCGACCTATGCGGAACAGACTGGATAGAGGACTCAGCTGCCGACAACTGGAAAAAATCATCGATCAGGCACGCATCAATACACCCTGTCGTCCAAGTTGCAAACTGGACTGACGAACTCCGGTCTTTGGCAGGATAATCAGTATGTTGCTGACAGAATCTCGAATGACTCTTCACTTATCCGACCTGCAAAGCAGGCTGTTTCGACACCTTCTCATCTTATAAGATAAGGATTCGCTGTTTCGCGGGCATGGCCCGCTGCTCATACATTTGTTCGATCAGATCTTCTCCAGGCCGCCCATATAGGGCCGCAGGACGTCGGGGATGTTGATATTTCCCTCGGCATCCTGATAATTCTCCATCACCGCCACCAGGGTGCGGCCCACCGCCAGGCCGGAGCCATTGAGGGTGTGCACCAGTTCGGGCTTACCGGTCTGCGGGTTGCGCCAGCGGGCCTGCAGGCGGCGCGCCTGGAAATCGCCGAAGTTGGAGCAGGAGGAGATCTCCCGGTACTTGCCTTGGCCCGGCAGCCACACCTCCAGATCGTAGGTCTTGGTGGCGGAGAAGCCGATATCGCCGGTGCACAGGGTCACCACCCGATAGGCCAGTCCGAGCTTCTGCAGGATCGCCTCGGCGTGGCCGGTCAGTTGCTCCAGGGCGTTGAACGACTCGCCCGCCGGCACCGCCTGGACCAGCTCCACCTTCTCGAATTGGTGCTGGCGGATCATGCCGCGGGTGTCCTTGCCATAGGAGCCCGCCTCGGAGCGGAAACAGGGGGTATGGGCGACCCATTTGCGCGGCATGTAGTCGGCCTCGATGATGACGTCACGAATTAAGTTTGTGACCGGCACCTCGGCGGTGGGAATCAGATAGTAGCCCGATTCGCCGCACAGCTTGAACAGCTCCTCTTCGAACTTGGGCAGCTGACCGGTGCCACGCAGGCTGTCCGCGTTCACCATATAGGGCACGTAGGCCTCGGTATAGCCGTGCTCCTGGGTATGGGTATCGAGCATGAACTGGATCAGGGCCCGGTGCAGCCGCGCCAAGGGCCCGGCCATCACCGCAAAGCGGGTGCCGGTAAGCCGCGCGGCGGCCTCGAAATCGAGCAGCCCCTTGGCCTCGCCCAGGGCGACGTGGTCCTGGGGCTCGAAAGCGAACGCCGGCGGCTCACCCCAACGGCGCTCCTCCCGGTTGTCCGCCTCGCTGCGCCCGTCCGGCACCGTCTCGTGGGGGAGGTTGGGGATGCCCAGACTGATCTCGGTGAGCTGCTGCTGCACCTGGTTGAGGGCCTCTTGCAGGTCTTTGAGCTTGTCTCCCAGCTCCGCCACTTCCGCCAACAGGGGCTGGATGTCCTGCCCCGCCGCCTTGGCCTTACCGATCGACTTGGAACGGTTGTTGCGCTCGTTCTGCAGTTCCTGGGACTGCACCTGCAGCTCCTTGCGCCGCGCTTCCAGCACGGCGATCCGTTCCTTGTCCAATTCAAAGCCGCGGCGCGCCAGTTGCGCGGCGGTGTGGTCCAGCTCGCTTCTTAACAGACGGGGGTCCAGCATCTCTCATTCACCCTTGTTCACTCTGGCTGACCAGCTCACCATGTGGCCCGGTTCAACGATTTTATTCAGATCTTCCATAATTCGCACCGCCTTTTCCGGATGATCGAAGAACTCGATCACCAGCGGCAGGTCCAGGGAGACATCCAGCAGGCAGGACTCGTGGGCCTTGCCCGACTTGCCGAAGCCGGCGATGCCGCGAAACGCAGTGACACCCCAGACCTGCTCATCCTTGTGTAGAAATTCGAGCAGCTTGCGCAGCTGGTGGTCACCCTCGGTCAGGTAGATCCGCACCATGGTTACATCGGTTGTAATCATAATTGCCTCCCGAGCAGTAACCCGAGCCAGCAGGCCAACACACAGGCCAGCACACTGACCAACATGTTCAGCCCGGCCTTGGTAAAGTCCGCCTGCTCGATCAGGTTCAGGGTCTCGATGGAAAAGGTGGAGAAGGTGGTAAAAGCCCCGAGCAGGCCCACCAGTAGCGCCGCCCGCACCTCCGGCGCGACCGTCATGCGATCCAGCAGCAGCACATAGAGAAAACCCATCACCAGCGAGCCCAGTACATTGACCGCCAGGGTACCGTAAGGGAAGCCCCGGCCCAGCAGAGTGTAGACGCCGGTGGAGACCCAGAAGCGCAACAGAGCCCCGACCGCGCCCCCGGCGGCAATGGCGATGAGTTGAGTCAATGGCCCCTGTCCGTTGCGTTAATCAGCAATCTGCAAGATAAAGCGCGCATTCTACCCACCCTGGGAGAATTCTTCATCGAGCTTTTGCAAATAAGCGAGCTTCTCTGCGATCTTGATCTCCAGCCCTCGGTCCACCGGGTAGTAGTAGCGATGCCCCTTGAGTGCATCAGGCAGGTAGTTCTCCCCGGCCGCGTAGCCCTGTGGCTCGTCGTGGGCGTAACGATAGGCCTTGCCGTAGTCCAGCGCCTGCATCAGACGGGTCGGGGCATTGCGCAGGGGCAGCGGCACCTCCAGAGAACCCGCGGCCCTGGCCTCGGCCAGGGCGCTGTTCCAGGCGGTGTAGACCGCATTGCTCTTGGCCGCGCAGGCCAGGTAGACCACCGCCTGGGCGATCGCCAGTTCCCCTTCCGGGCTGCCGAGGCGCTCCTGGGTATCCCAGGCGTTCAGTGCGATCTGCAGGGCGCGGGGATCGGCGTTGCCGATGTCCTCGCTGGCCATCCGCACCACCCGCCTGGCCACATAGAGGGGGTCGCAACCGCCGTCGATCATGCGGGCCAGCCAGTAGAGCGCCGCGTCCGGCGCCGAACCGCGCACCGACTTGTGCAGCGCGGAGATCTGATCGTAGAAGGCCTCACCCCCCTTGTCGAAACGCCGCAGGGTGCCGCTGGCGACTTCCTCGATCACCTGACGGGTGATCTCTCCGCCTTCGGTAAAATCAGCGGCGATCTCCAGCAGATTGAGCGCGCGGCGGGCATCCCCATCCGCCGCCTCGGCCAGCAGCCGGCAGGCATCCTCTGCCAGTTCCAGCGCTCGTGCGCCCAGCCCCCGCTCGGGATCGGCCAGGGCCTGGCGTATGATCTGTTCAATATGCTCCGGCGTCAGGGACTTGAGCACATAGGTGCGGGCGCGGGACAGCAGGGCGTTGTTCAGCTCGAAGGAGGGATTTTCGGTGGTGGCGCCGATGAACACCAGGGTGCCGTCCTCCACATGGGGCAGAAAGGCGTCCTGCTGGGATTTGTTGAAGCGATGCACCTCGTCGATGAACAGCACCGTGGGGCGCTGCTCCTGCTGACGAATCAGGCGGGCCTGCTCCACTGCCGCGCGAATGTCCTTGACTCCGGACAGCACCGCGGAGAGGCTGAGAAAATGGGCGCCGGAGTGCCGCGCAATGACACTTGCCAGGGTAGTCTTGCCGGTGCCGGGGGGGCCCCAGAAGATCATGGAGTGGAGCCGGTCCTCCTCGATGGTCCGCCGCAGGGGTTTGCCGGCGGCGACGATATGCTCCTGCCCCACGAACTCGGCCAGGGTGCGGGGCCGCATACGGTCCGCCAGGGGACGGTTTTCGTTTTCGGCATGCTCGAACAGACCAATCATCCGAGGATCACAGATCGCCGATAAGGTCGAGCCCGGCGGGTGGCTTGTAGTCGAACAGTTTGTCGTCGAGGGGCGGGTTGCGCTGCACATTGGAGAACAGGAAGTGGGTGGTCTGACCGAAATTGTCGGCCATCTCCATGCGCTGCAACAGCTTGTCGGTCAAGGCCAGGCGAACCCACTGGAACTGAGAGTCCTTATCCTTGGGCAGCAGTTCCACCCAGTTGAGGCCTTCTCGCATGCCCAGATCCTTGATCTGAAAGTGGAGATCCAGCGGCTCACTGGTGCTCAACAACTGGGCCGGCGTGCCCTCCAACGCGGCCTTCTGGCTGCGATGTGAGACCTGCTCCAGGTCCTTGTCGTAAAGCCAGATACGCTTGCCGTCCGCGACGATCAGCTGATCATTGGGCGGCTTGTATTCCCAGCGCAAACGACCCGGCCGTTTCAGAAAGAAGGTGCCACTGCTGAAGAAGGTCCCGCCCTCGTCCGGCTGCTCCAATACCTGCTGAAAATCCGCCTGCAGGGTAGTCAGGCCCTGCAGGAAATGTTTGAGCAGGTCCTTACCATCTGCCGCCTGACTGTTCGAAAGCGGTGCCAGCAGCATGATTAAAGCTAATGTAATGTATTTAATAGTCATGTAATATCTTTGATATTATTGAGTTTGTTTAGCTACCGACTCGGCAACTGCTCCCTGCGTTGCTCTACCTCCTGCGTCCCTGCAGTCGTCGGCAACTGCTCCCTGCGTTGCTCTACCTCCTGCGTCCCTGCAGTCGTCGGCAACTGCTCCCTGCGTTGCTCTCGGCTGCCTGCTCCAGGCGCAGCTCTACCACCTACATCCGTGCAGGCGGCCTCCCGCCTCCGACCTCCGACCTCCGACCTCCATGGATGGAGGCAAGGCAGAAGGGTTGCTGGAGCAATCCCTGGCATACAGGTGTCAGCCCAAGCTACAAATTTTTTCAACAAGCTTGCAGGGAGAAGACGCTCAATCCTGCGGCGGCGGCGCGATCACCTGACGGCTGCCATTGGTTTCCGCCGCCCCGACGATACCGGTGCGCTCCATCTCCTCGATCATGCGCGCGGCCCGGTTGTAGCCGATTTTGAGGCGCCGCTGAACCCCGGAGATGGAGGCCCGCCGGGTCTCGGTGACGATCCGCACCGCTTCGTCGTAGAGCGGATCGCTATCCTCCGTGTCCCCCGACTCCACCGGGAAACCCGGCACCGATTCGGTGGCCTCCTGCAGGATCTCTTCCAGATAGTCCGGTTCACCGGTGGACTTCAGGTGACTGACCACCCGGTGCACCTCATTATCGTCCACAAAAGCCCCATGCACTCGCTGCGTGATGCTGCTGCCCGGCCCCATGTAGAGCATGTCGCCATGGCCCAGCAGATGCTCGGCCCCCATCTGGTCCAGGATGGTCCGGGAGTCGATGCGGGAGGAGACCTGAAAGGCGATCCGGGTCGGTATGTTGGCCTTGATCAGACCGGTGATCACGTCCACCGAAGGGCGCTGGGTGGCCAGGATCAGGTGGATGCCTGAGGCCCGCGCCTTCTGCGCCAAGCGGGCGATCAGCTCCTCCACCTTCTTGCGGGCTACCATCATCATGTCCGCCAGCTCGTCGATAATGACCACGATATAGGGCAGAGGTTCCAGGGTCGGGTGGGCCATGGCCTCGATGATCGCATCCGAGGCGGGCTCGAACAGGGGGTCTTTGAGGGGCTCGCCCTTCTTGATCGCCTCCTTGATCTTACGGTTGTAACCGACGATGTTACGCACCCCCAGACTCGCCATCAGCCGGTAGCGGCGCTCCATTTCACCCACGCACCAGCGCAGGGCGTTGCCGGCCTCCTGCATATCGGTGACCACCGGGGTGAGCAGATGGGGAATACCCTCATACACGGACAGCTCCAGCATCTTCGGGTCCACCATGATCATGCGCACCTCGTCCGGTTTCGACTTGTAGAGCAGACTCAGGATCATCGCATTGATCGCCACCGACTTGCCGGAACCGGTAGTGCCGGCGATCAGGGCATGGGGCATCTTGCTCAGGTCGGCGCACAGGGGCCGGCCCGAGATATCCTTGCCCAGAGCCAGGGTAAGGGGCGATTTGGCGGCGTCATACACCTCCGACTGCAGGACCTCGCTGAGAAACACCATCTCCCGGTGTTCGTTGGGGATCTCCAGGCCGATCACCGACTTGCCCGGGATCACCTCCACCACCCGTACCGCGATGGTGGAAAGGGCCCGGGCCAGATCCTTGGCCAGCCCGCTGACCTTGCTGACCTTGAGACCGGCGGCCAGCTGCAGTTCGAACAGGGTCACCACCGGTCCCGGATGCACCGCCACCACCTGAACCTCGATGCCGAAATCGGCGAACTTCATCTCCACCAGACGCGACATGGCCTGCAGCGCCTCCGCCGAATAGCTAAGCCCCGATGGCTTGGCCGGGTCCAGCAGCGACAGAGGCGGCAGCTGACTGTTGGGATCCGCTTCGAGCAGGGGGAGGGGCACCTGACGCTCCTTCTCCGCCCGAATACTCGGGATCGGGGCCTTGATCACCGGTTCGATCTTCGGCTGCTTGCGGGTGCTGAACCGTTTTTGCTCCTCCTGCACGAGTTTGCTGCGTTCCTGGCGGACTTGACGCGCGGCCAGACGCTCCCGCAGGGCGCTCACCAGGTAACCGCCTCGCTGCAGCCCGTCGAGCACCAGCCCGCCGATCATGTCCATCACAGTAAACCAGGAGACCCCGCTGAACAGGGTGAAACCGCTGAGGAACAGGGCCAGAAAGAACAGGCTGCTGCCGGAGCGGTTGAAGTGGGCCTCGAACAGATGGCCCAGCGAGTTGCCCAGGATGCCCCCTGGCCCTGAAGGCAACGCGGATTCGGGCGTCATTAAGTAGAAGGTGGTCAAGGCGCAGCCCGAGGCCAGGGTGATGAAAAAACCCAACCAGCGGATCAGCACCAGGTTGATATTGATGGTGTCGTCCGGATTACGCCTCCGGAACAGCAGCACCGCACTCCAGCTCAACATGATGGGAAACAGATAGGCGAAATAACCGAACAGATTGAAAAACACATCGGCGAACCAGGCGCCGGCCGGTCCACCGGAATTTACCACATGGTCCGTGGGCCCTAGATAGGAAAATCCGGGGTCATCGGGGTAATAGCTGTAGAGTGACAACAGTAGATAACCGCTCAGACAGAACAGACTCCACATCGTGCCTTCGCGCATGGCGTGGCTGACATGGGCCTGAAAGGCGGATTGTTGCGCTGTGTTGGGTTTTGCCTGCAAGAAACCTGTCCTATCCGATTGCGGAATATTCCACTACTCTGACCTGGTGACTACTCCAGCTGGGATTGAAAGGCTTCCAGCCAACCGCTGAGGTTCTGTTAATCCCGTCTTTCTGCCGCGCGACAGCCATCAGACTTATAGTGAAATAGCCTATTAATTATTAGGTTAGATTAATATTCTACACTACTTTCAAGTATACTGCTCACGCAGTGCAGGGTACACCAGCTCACCATCCGCGAGATTCACCGCCCCGGCAAGTTGGGGATTTTCTCGCCACTGCGGCGCGCTCAGCTCGCGCAGATAGGGAAGCAGCGCCGCGGACAGGGCCTGGGAGGCGCTGCGTGGGACCGCACCCGGCATGTTGGTGACTGTGAAATGGATCACCCCCGCCTCGCGATAGGTGGGCGCGGTATAGTCGGTCGGCCGGGTAGTTTCGATGCAGCCCCCTTGATCCACCGAGACATCCACGATCACGCTGCCCTCGGCCATGTTGCTGACCTGCTCACGGGTGATCAGCTTGGGAGCCTTGGCGCCGGGCACCAACACCGCACCGATCAACAGGTCGGCCTGGGCTACCGCTTCGGCCAGACTCTCGTGATAGGGGTAGAGAGCGGTGACATTGTGCCCCAACTCCCGCATCTCGGCCATGCGCTCCCGTTTGCGTTCAAATACCGTGACTTGAGCCCCCAGGGCCGCCGCCATCCGCACCGCATTACCGCCGGCCTGACCGGCCCCGAGCACCACCACCCGGCCCCGCTCAGCGGCCGGCAGGCCGCCCAGCAACAGGCCCTTGCCGCCGGCCGGCCGCTGCAGCAGGTTACCGCCGATCTGCACCGCCAGGCGCCCGGCGATATCGCTCATGGGGGCCAGGATCGGCAGGCCGCCACGATCCGCCAGGGTTTCGAAGGCCACCCCGGTAACGCCGGCGGCCAGCAGCCGTCGGGTCAGCCCCGCGTCGGCGGCCAGATGCAGAAAACAGAACAAGACTTGATCCTGACGCAGCATCTCCGGCTCGGGGCCGTAAGGTTCCTTTACCTTGACGATCAGCTCCGCCTGTTCGTACAGGGCGGCCGCTTCCGGCAACAACTCGACCCCGTATCGGCGATAATGATCATCGGGGTAGCCGCTGGCCTGCCCTGCTCCGCTCTCCAGCAACACATGATGCCCCGCCTTGACGAATTCCGCACAAGCCTCGGGCACCAGCCCCACGCGCCCCTCCAGGGGCTTGATCTCTTTTGGTATACCGATACGCATCGCTGACTGTCACCTGACTATTTTGCTGATTATTGCTTGCCATGTACGGGAAAAAAACCACCGTCATGTGACCAGGCGCCCTGCTTTACCCGCCCGGCATCATTCCGTACTATTCCCGGTCTGATGACCAGCCCTTGAAAACGGCCGCATCGCCACCATCTTGAGACGATTGAAAAGCAACCTGAGCGACCGCTTGTGGGGGGACTTGAGCAGGCTCTCCACCCTGAGGCTCACACCTGACTGGAGTTAGTATACATGAGCGAAACCAAGCATTGCCGTCTGTTGATCCTGGGTTCCGGTCCGGCAGGCTATACCGCCGCCGTCTACGGGGCGCGCGCCAACCTGAAGCCGGTTCTTGTAACCGGTATGGAACAGGGCGGTCAACTGATGACCACCACCGATGTGGACAACTGGCCGGGGGACAACGAAGGTGTGCAGGGCCCCGACCTGATGGAACGGATGCGCCAACACGCCGAGCGCTTCGACACCGAGATCATCTTCGATCACATCAACAAGGCGGACCTGAGCCAGCGCCCCTTCCGGCTCACCGGGGACCAGTTCGAGTATACCTGTGACGCCCTGATCATCAGCACCGGGGCCTCGGCCCGCTATCTCGGCCTGGACTCGGAACAGGCCTTCCGCGGCCGCGGTGTGTCCGCCTGCGCCACTTGCGACGGCTTCTTCTACAAGAACCAGAAGGTGGCCGTGATCGGCGGCGGCAACACGGCGGTGGAAGAGGCCCTGTATCTCTCCAACATCGCCTCACAAGTGGTGGTGGTGCACCGGCGAGACCAGTTCCGCTCCGAGAAGATCCTGTCCGAACAGTTGCGCAAGAAGGCGGCGGAAGGCAATGTGACCCTGGAACTGGATCAGGTGCTCGACGAGGTGCTGGGGGATCAATCCGGCGTCACCGGCATCCGCATCAAAAACGTCAAGGACGGCACTAGCAAGGAGATCGAGCTGATGGGCGTGTTCATCGCCATCGGCCACAGCCCCAATACCGGCCTGTTCGAGGGCCAGCTGGAGATGACCAACGGCTATATCAAGGTCAAGGGCGGCCTGGACGGCAATGCCACCCAGACCAGCATCCCGGGCGTGTTCGCCGCAGGGGACGTAATGGACCATGTCTACCGTCAGGCAATCACCTCGGCGGGCACCGGCTGTCAGGCGGCGCTGGATGCGGAGCGCTTCCTGGATGCGGAACCGGCCACCGGTGGTTGAATCTTTACCGGGCTGAGCAGGGCGCGACCGTCCTGCCCAGCCCGTCAGGGGAGACCTTCGCACTGGGCAGCCCGTGCGGAGCCTGGAAACGATCGAACCAGTCATCGAGTCGCAACCGCAACGCCTGACGGTCGAACCTGAAACCACACACCGCCAGCCTATCTGCCCAACCTTATGCAGGTGAGCATCACCTTGGCCATGACCCAGATCGCCCGGAGAAATTAAAGTCGCCAACATACGCCAAACGGACTCTCACCCCCTGAAACCCATGGCCCGATCGCGCTAGAATTTCCCATTCTCCGAAGACTAACATCAGCGGTCATGATTTTTCGGCTAGATCCAGATCCCTACTCCGACTTTCCCGATGTGGCTCTGGCCGAAGCGGAACCCAACGGCTTGCTCGCGGTCGGCGGCGATCTCTCGCCGATGCGCCTGCTCAACGCCTATCGACATGGGATCTTTCCCTGGTTCAGCGCAGACGAACCGATCCTCTGGTGGTCGCCCAATCCGCGAACCGTGCTCTATCCGGAGAAGATCAAGATCTCCCGGACCCTGCGCAAGACGCTCAACCGCGAGCTGTTTCAGGTTACCTACGATTCAGCTTTCCAGCAGATCATCAAGGCCTGTTCCAAACCCCGGCAGGGTTCACCCGGTACCTGGCTGGTGCCGCAAATGATCCGCGCCTACACCGACCTGCATGGGCTGGGCATGGCCCATTCCGTGGAGGTCTGGCAACAGGAGATTCTGGTGGGCGGACTCTATGGGGTCGCCATCGGCAGTGTGTTCTATGGCGAATCCATGTTCAGCCGAGTCTCCGACAGCTCGAAGGTCGCCCTGGTAAACCTCTGCCAAACCCTGCTTGCGTTGGACTATAAATTGATTGATTGCCAGGTTTACACCAGGCATCTGATCAGTCTCGGCGCCGAGGAAATACCCAGAGAACAATTTTGTCAACACCTGGACAACTGGTGTACTCTGCCGAGACAACATATCTCCTGGTCTTCCTTCGGCTGTGAGACAAGATGAAAAACAACCCTGGATTTCATAAGGATTCGGCTTATGCGCTCTATGTGAGCCAGGAACATGACTGTTCCTATCTGACTGCTGAACAGGCACGCACCCTGTTCCTCGATCCGGCCGCCAGGGTTGACGAAAATCTCTATCAACTCCTGATCGATCGGGGATTCCGCCGTAGCGGCCAATACCTTTATCAACCCGCCTGCCCGCTATGCGAGGCATGTATCTCACTACGCATCCCGGTGGTGGATTTCACACCCAAGCGGAGCCAACGCAGAAACTGGCAAACCAACCAGCAGAGAGTTCAGGTATGCCCCAGACCGGCGGCATTTTCTCCGGAGCATTTCGCTCTGTATACGAAATACCAGACCCTGCGCCACACTGACGGCGCCATGGCCTGCAGTGATCCCAATCAGTACATGAAGTTCCTGACCTGCGACTGGGCGGATACGGTATTTTATGAGTTTCATCAGGACGGCCAACTGGTTGCCGTGGCGGTTACCGACCTGCTGCCCGATGGCCTGTCATCCGTCTACACCTTCTTCGATCCCGACAGACGCAGTGACGGTCTGGGGGTGTTCGCGATTCTGTGGCAGATCCGGCATGCGATGGAACTCGGCAAACGATGGGTCTATCCCGGCTTCTGGATCGAGGGCTGCAACAAGATGAACTACAAATCCCAATATCGCCCGCTGGAGGCCTGGAATGGAAAGTCCTGGGTCAGATTCAAGGGCAAGGAGCCCTTGTCACTCTGATGGGAGTATTGCAAATTCCAGGCAAACGGCTGACCTGCTCCAAGTTACATTTAAGGTTGGGCTCACCACCAGGATGAGCCCGAAAAAGATCATTTTTGCGCGTTCATTCGCCTATGAATTCGACCAGCTCCTCACGATTGCCTTCCATATCGACCGCCAGAATCTGGCCTACCCCGGGAGCATAGTATTTATCCTCATAGACTCCTGGGTCGATTGGGGAGTACTCCTGGGTCACCAGACAATCGCCGGTACAGGCAGCGGCCGGCGCCGAAGCACTGCCGGCCAGATTCATGATCTCCGCGGCATCCTCGGCATCACCCAATAACATTTCCTGACGATAGACTGTACCGACTTGAGGATTTGCGAACATGAGAATTCCGGGTTTCGCATAATCCCTGCCCGCCTTCCAGGAGCCTTCGATGTTAACCAGTTCGGGTTCAGCAGGATCGTCATCCGGGAAGGTTTCGAAATTCTGCGCAATCTCACCGCAATACCATACATTCCCATCCAGGTCCTGGGCGTACCAATCATCGGTGGCTTCTATGACCTCACCATCCTCCTCGGCCACATCCTTGACCACGAGGCAGGTGACCCCTTCGATCAATTTTGTTTTATCCGTGACAACGACTCGGATGGTTTCCGTAACCACTTCCCCATCCTCGTCTAAAAATGTCTTCTCATAGATCCATTGGTAACCTGCAACCAGCGGGAAAAACGGATTTGGCGAAACAGACTTGCCAATCTCGAGGGGGTTCACGAACCGGCTCGGTGAGAAGTCAGGCTCATAGCGATCCTCACCCAAGCTATCACACAGCTCCAGACGGGCATCGTATTGTTCCTCACACAGTTCCTGACCCTCATTGCGCGCCACCGACGCCTCCACCACGCACGCCTTTCTGTCACCTGCATCCGATATGTTTAGGCAATTTCCTCTAGCAATCCAATAGTCATCGTTTATCTCCGCATGACATGCCTTGAGCACCAATTCTGCCGTCCTGCTGCAGTACCCAGGTCCAGATTCGCCACCGGATTCATTTCGATCACTGGCTAAAACAGGGACTGCAATCATACTCATCGCAAGCGCGAAGACGACACCGCCGAGTGTCTCTCCTCTGATTTCCGGCATATTTTTCTTCAGCATACTCAATTCTCCTCAATGTGTTGACGTATTGACAGGGCCGTACACTCCATCCAGCAAGCGGAGTCGCATCAATGCTTGCCTGCATCGATTATGTTAGGAAGTAAACATTGCAGGGGAATTGAAATGACATTAACAAATGGTAATGTTGCTCATTCACGTCCTGGTTAATATTCGGAAAAATGCACATATTGATTATCGAAGATGATGAGGATGCTGCCGCCTATCTGCGCAAGGGACTCTGTGAGTGCGGTCATACCGTCGATTATGCGATGAATGGCAATGAAGGACTTCAGAGGGCGTTAAGCATACCCTATGATGTGTTAGTGGTGGACAGGATGCTGCCAGTCAGAGATGGCTTGTCTGTGATTGCCATGCTGCGGGCTGGAGGCATTTTAACACCGGTGCTCATTCTGTCCGCCTTGGGCGAAGTGGACGACAGAGTCGATGGATTGAAGGCAGGGGGAGATGATTATCTGGTCAAACCTTATGCCTTCTCAGAGTTGCTCGCCCGACTCGATGCTCTGACCCGTAGGGCGATAACGCAGAAGTATGAATCGATCTTATCCATCTCCAACCTGACGTTGAATACCAGGACCCACGAGGTCTGGCGCGCAGGAAAAAAGATCCATCTGCAACCGATGGAATTTCGTCTGCTCGAATTCCTCATGCGCAATCCACACCAGGTCTTCACCCGCACTATGCTGCTCGAACAGATCTGGGGCTACCATTTCAATCCCCAGACCAATGTGATCGATGTCCATATCAGCCGGTTACGTCGGAAAATAGACAGTGAATTCATGCCACCACTTCTGCATACCGTAAGAGGGTCAGGTTACAAGCTCAGTGAAACCCGCTAGATTGTTTACAGTAACCGCCATCCGGCTCACCATAGTTTCATGTTCTGGCGTATGCACTGGTGATGGGGATCGCAGTTGGATCTTTGTCGTTATTGACGAACTACTTTGTGGGCTCGGGCATCAAGAAGAGCCTCAAACAAAAATTATCGACTATCGAAGAAACGTACAATACAAACGGCATTGAAAAAACCAAAGCAGAGAGTTGATGCCCTCTCGAAAGCGTCAGGTCAGATAACCATCTTCTATCTCCTGCTATCCAATGAGGGTCGTAATCTCTCAGGAAACCTGAAAGGCTGGCCCAGAGAGGCCTCGATCGAGTTTGAAGGCGAAGTGCAAAACGTCTGGCTGGAGGACAACATCGTACCGTTGGAACTGGACGATGATGAAGTCTATTGGCCGGTTATCGCCACGCAGTTCAAGGATGGGAGCCGACTGTTGATCACCCACAGCGTACAACAGATCAAGCAGCTACATGAGCTTACAGAGTTTCTCCTGCAGACCCTCGGCATGGCCATCGCCGTTTCGCTGCTGCTGGGTACACCTTGAGTCGTGCGATTCTGAACAGAATCAAGCACATCAGCAACACGGCCAATGAGATCATGAAGGGCGATCTCAGACGACGAATACTAGTCAGTCCCCGTAACGACGAGTTCGATGCCCTTGCCCATCAGCTCAACGCGATGTTGGACAGAATCCAAAGACTCATCCGGGGGATTCGCGAGGTTACCGATAATGTCGCCCATGACCTGAGAAGCCCGCTGACACGGTTGCGTAATCGTCTCGAAATCACTCTGCTGGAGAAGCGGAGTCAACCCGAGTATCGCCAAGTCATTACACGAGCGATGGAAGATACGGAAGCATTGATCACGACGTTCAACGCCTTGTTGCGGATCGCCCAGGTAGAATCCGGCAACCACCGGGAACAATGGACACCGTTTGATTTGAGTCAACTCGTTACTGACCTGGCGGACATTTATCGACCACTGGCTGAAGAGAAAAATCAATCGCTTGATCTCATTTGCCAAAGCCCGATCGAATTGTATGCCCATGCCGACCTGATGGCCCAGATGCTGAGCAATCTACTCGACAATGCGATCAAATATACCCCGGAGAAAGGCAACATCTGCATCCAGGCGACACGCACGGACTGGGCCGTTGAAATCGTGATCAGCGATTCAGGACCGGGAATTCCTAAAGAGGAACAGAAACATGTCCTTGAGCGATTTGTTCGCCTCGAGAACGCCCGCAATACACCAGGCAACGGCTTGGGACTCAGTCTGGTCCAGGCCACCTGTAAACTGCATAGTGCAGATCTCGTCCTGGATGATGCTCATCCGGGTTTGACAGTAAAAATCCTCTTTCCGAATGATATTTCATACCCGCGTCAAGTTGCTGAAAACTGGAGCTAACTATTTACGAATTCTAGCATTTCTCTAACTTGGCAGGAGAACATGGAATCACTGGAATAGTCTAAACTCTCCGATAACAAGGAAATCATTATGCATTCTCAGGACAGCGCCTCATATGGGTTATTCAGGCATTGCTAAAGTAAACACACCCATTGCACGCAATAATCAAATAGGAAAGAATGTATATTTGAATGAGTGGGAACGGGGTGTCTGGAAGGTTCCCGCCTACAACAGACAAGCACTATAAACATCAATAAAAACCAGGAAGGGAAGAAAGTGAACCACCTATCGATGATGTCCTGGAAACGCAGACCGCTTTGGACCCTGGCCATTGTAATGATGCTGGGCCTGGGCATGCTGCCACGGGTCAGCCAGTCGGCGCCCCAGCTACCTAATGAGGTGACGAAAGTTCTGCGCACCCATAAGATCCCGTCAGCCGACCTCAGCCTGTATGTCAGCAAGGTCGCCGCGGACGCACCCACCCTGGCGTTGAACGCAGCAGCGCCCCGCAATCCTGCTTCCGTGATGAAGCTGCTGACCAGCCTGATGGCACTGGACACCCTGGGACCTGACTTCCATTGGCGCACCGAGGCCTATATCCGCGGTTCTCTCAAGCAGGGCATACTCAACGGCGATCTCATCTTGAAGGGTTATGGGGATCCGGTCCTGACCCCCGAACGATTCTGGCAGTTCCTCTACGGGCTGCGCGAGCGGGGGATTACGCGAGATCCGGGGTAGCGTGATCATCGACGGCAGCTATTTTGCCACGCCTATGGAAAGGCGCAGTGACTTCGACGGCAGACCACAGCGCGCTTACAATGCCCTTCCTCACGCCCTCAGCCTGAACTTCCAGGCTACCCAGTTGCATCTGGTGCCGGACCAGGGCAGTGCAACCGTCCGCGCCTTCACCACTCCACCCCTGGCCAATCTTGAAATCCACAACCAGATGCGTCTGGTAACCGGCTCCTGCCAGGGACAGCGGTCCAGTCCGTTGGTTCATCTGTCCGAACAGCAGAGCAGCGCCACCTTGGAACTGCAGGGTGAGTATTCGGCGAACTGTCCGGAATGGAGCAAAACCTATCTGGTGATGGATCCGGCCGAGCATTTGGGTGGTGCCTTCAGCGCGCTCTGGAAAGAGTTGGGTGGTGAGCTCAAAGGCGCTGTCAAAGCGGGCCTGCTGCCGCCGCGCTCAAAACGCTTTCACAGTATCGAGTCACCCCCACTGGCGGAGGTGATCCGCGACATGAACAAGTTCAGCAACAATCTCATGAGCCGGATGCTGTTGCTCACAGTGGCCGCCGAAGGTCAGGGTGCGCCTGCAACGGCCAGTCTTGGCCAGGGACTGATCAAAGCGTGGCTGGGTAAATGGCAAATACCCGCAGGGATAGTGCGGGTCAGTAACGGCTCCGGCCTGGCCCGCGAAGCACAGATCTCGACCGAAATCATCGGCCGGATGTTGCAGGCGGCTTACGCCAGCCCGCTGATGCCTGAATTCATCTCCTCACTTCCGCTCGTGGGTATCGATGGAACCATGCGGAAGCGGCTGCGCAACAGCGAACTGGTGGGCCGCGCCCATATCAAAACCGGCACGCTCAATAACGTCAGCGCCATGGCTGGCTATGTCCAGGACCACGATAACCAACGTTGGGTGGTGGCGCTCATCATCAACCACCAAGGACTGCAGTCCTGGCAGGGCAAACAGGTACAGGATGCCGTGTTGCGTTGGGTCTATCAAAGTCCGGAACAAGCCCCATGGGGCAGCAGCCAGATAGCGGCCGCAGCCGTCATGAAGTGCGAAGGCGGGAAAAACTCCGGTGCCTGTAAGCCGTCGTTACCTGAGTAAGTCTCGACTCCAGCGAGAGACGACCTCGCGTACCTGAAGGCAGCAGGCCTGGTATATCCCTGACCGATCTAAAGACCGCCAGGCTTGCGCAGGCTGGTATGTTTGAAAATTCATTACTAAACTGATCAATCAAGCCTTTCCAGCAAGATTCCCCGCAGCATATTGAATCTGTCTCATGCCGAGAGGCCTGAGGGCTGATGTCGTTCAGTCAGCGATTCCTATTAAACGCATTAAAAAAGCCAGGATGGCCACCTTGGAGGATTAACCGTGAAGAACATAAAACTTTGGCTCGCCGTCTGTGCGGGCATCCTGCCGTGGAATGTCTTAGCCTCGAATAACTACCAGATCGACACCGTGCTGATTCCGGATGACCAGACGCCGTCTCCGGATACCCAGCAGACCCAGGTCTACAAACCCCACGAAGTCGCGATCGACCAGCGCTCGCTATGGATCTCGAGCAATGAACGGGAAGGCTTTGCCGGCATCACCCTGTTCCGCAAGGGATCGAACAAGGTGATAGCCTTCGTCAATATCGAGGAACCGGGGCTGGAATTCACCGAAGAGACGGAAGAAGAGACCCTTGACGAACATACAGTCGAAGAGGCGCCGGAGCCCAACTTTCCCGGCGAGATCCGCTTCAATCCATCCGTTTGCCTGCCGGTTAAACTCTATCCCGGTTCAGTACCCCCAGTGACCGTAGAGGTGGACGAGACCACTGGCGAGAAGACCAGCTATACCCCTTCGCTGTGGGAACTCGACCCCGGTTATGTCTGTGCCCCCCTGGGTGCCGAGGGCCATGCCCGCCATCCCCATGGCATCGATATCGATAATCGCAGGAAGCTGGCATACCAGGTGATCGAACACTCGGGGCTGCGCTGGAACCAGGATCGCAACGGCTTCGAGGTGGCGCTCACCACCGATGAGGAATCCGGCATGCTGCTGGTCTACGACATCAACAAACCAAACAAGCCACGGATCGTGGACGGCTTCCTGCTCGGCCACGGGGCCCACGAGGTGGCGGTCAATGAGAACAACGGCAAGGTCTTCCAGGGCAATCACGAAGATTCGCCGGGGGTGGAGCCCAACATCTGGGTCGACGTGATCGATCGCAAGCGCAAGAATCCCTACGGCTTCATCGATACCGGCTTTTACAACGCCGTGCAGGGCATCGAGGTGGACGAACGGCTCAATCAGGTCTTCGGCACCACCCATGTGGGTGAGAAAATGTTCGCCTTCGACGGCGCCTGCAAGCCCAGACCCAACCATCCACCGACCATCGTCGACTACAACCTGGATCCGGATGTGGTGGAACCCTTTGTCGAGAAGGCCATGGGCGAGAACTGCATCCTCTACAGCGTAGACCTGCGCGCACCCTTCCTTGCCCAGATTGCGCATGCCGAAGCACTCTTCGAACTGGCCGATACCGCGATCACTGAGGCCATCGCTGCCGGTGAGGAACCCACCGACCTGCCCAGCGTGCTGCATACCCACGACCTGACGGTCGATGCAAAAAACCACCGGGCCTACCAGACCGTGCACGGCATCCACCATGCGGAGCATACCGGCAGTCCTGAAGAGGCCGCTCTGCCGGTGGAGGAGGAACCGGTCGATGAGGAACCGACCCACGAAGAAACCACCACTGACGAAGGGACCAACGCAGAGGAGGAACCGCCAGTTGATGAAGAACCCCCGGTCGAGGAAGAGACGGCCGTCGACATCATGGGCCGCTGGGTCGCCGCAGTGGATGTGAATCCAAAGTCGAAAACCTTTAAGCAGGTCCGCTACATCGATCTGTCGAACGGCTGGGATGCCCTGACTTATCCAACTGCAGAAGATCTGCCGGAAGGCACACCCTTTGATGAGATGTTCATCCATGCCCACTGGGTCGCCGCCGATCCGGACCGGGAGACCATCCTGGTGACCGGCGAACATACCGGCAACCTGGGTGTGGTCGAGGTCGAGAAAGGTCGACATGAGAGTCCCGAACTCGAACAGGTGATCGGCATCTCCAGGACCATCCCGGAGTGTGTACCGCCATTGGATGAGACCGGCGCACCAGCGGTGGAGGAGCCCCATGTCCACGGGGTCCAGATCGATCCGCAAAATGGTCGGGCCTATGTGAGCGACGAAGGGGAGCACTGTTTCTATGAATCGGTGACTATATTGGATCCGAAGCGAGGCAAAGGCAGGAAAGACTAATCCACCCCGGACAGGGGCTGTGCTCAGAACTTAGCTTTGCCACAGGGAGTAGCGAGTCTGCAGCACAGCCCTGCCGATCGAGCAGTCGATGATTTTTATATCAGTGGCTCGGCTGTTTCATGTCCGCCTCTTCACCCCTCTGCCTGTATGGCGGCATGTAATCGATGGTTGCATTCCCGTCGCTACCGTTGAAAACTTCCACCTCCACGATCTTCTGTGGAACTTTTCTTCGAATCATCACCACTGATCATTGACGTAAAACGCAACCCTCGAGACCATTGAAATGAACGAGAGCATCCGTTTAGCTGACATGCAGGTCAAAGATATCCGTCACCTGTTGGTGGACGAATCCCGCCACTACCAGTCCCACGGCATCACTGCGGGAGGTGCTGGAGGAGATGGACAAGGACCTGCGCACCCGCCATGTCTATGTGGTGGATGCCGCAGGCCGGCTGCTCGGGACCGTGCGCATGGGCTCGGTAGTAGAATATCTGTTCCCTTTCGATGCCGTGATCGAACAGAACACGCCGTTGTATGAATCCTATGTTCCCCACCTGGGCGCGAAGACCGCCGCCGATCTGATGCATACCCCAGCCGTGCGGGTCACCGAAGAGACCACGCTCGGGGAGATGGCCAGGCTGCTGATGCGGGAGGCGATCAACGAGTTACCCGTGGTGGATGTACAGGAACGGTTGATCGGACAAGTCAACGTGTACGAAACGATCAAGGCCTATCTCGATATCGAGGAGGGCGCACGCCGGGAGCTCGAGTTGTGATAAATCAGACAGACTGTTAAGCAGGGAGGGAACCCTGGCCAGGGCTTCCAATGCCGGGATAGTCATCCACCCCATTTCGCCAACCTAAGGTGACGAGCGTATCTGCGGCTGAAACCGACACACCTTTTGGCAGCGCATTCGGCTGCTGAAACATCCGCCTCACAGGAGGCTGTCGAACAACGGCAAAACAAACCTGTGAGAAAAACCCATAAACAAACAAAGCAATGCAAGCCGCGGGCACCACCGCAGGCGGCTTCGAGTTCGATGATTGAGACCATGGCGGTCTAGACCTGGCCTTCGCGCGGTGATAACTTCCACCCTTACAGTTCAAATACCACGATCATCCGTGAGGTAACAAGGCCGACCATGTATTTTCAGAATCTGTTCGGATCAATCCCCTCCATCGCCCCCGCCGAGGTCAAAGGCCTCATCGAAACCAAGTCGGCGGACGACTACTGCCTGCTCGATGTGCGCCAGCCCATGGAATACCAGCAGGGCAGATTGCCGGGTTCGGTGCTCATTCCATTGGGCGAACTGCATGCCCGGGTTGGGGAACTGGACCCACACAAGACCGTCGTCGTCTACTGCCGTTCCGGCAACCGCAGTGCATCGGCCACCAGCATGCTGATGAGCCTGGGCTTTGACGAGGTCCTGAATATGGAGGGCGGCATCATCCGCTATAACGGCTTGATCGCCAGTGGACCGCCGGAGTCGGCTGCGGCCTGCTTCTCGCCGTCGATGACGGCTATTGAACTGGCGGCCACCGCCTGGATCATGGAGGACGGTACCATCCACTTCATCGAGGCCTTGTGCCAGGGGATTCTCAACAACCACGGACCGGCCCTGTTCAATCGCATCCTGGAGGCGAAACGCGCCCATCAATCGACCCTGGTCGATCTGGCCAATGAACTCAAGGACCCGTCCGATGACCTTGCGGACTTCCCCGTCGGGGTAGTGGAAATGCCCGCCGAACCCGTCATGGTGGGCTGCATCAAGGTCCCCGAAGCCATCCGCTGGGCCGAGGATAAGCAGATGAAAGACCTGCTGGAACTGATGATGAGCCTCAGCGCGAATGCCTACGATTTCTATCTCCGCTTGGGCCGCGCCGCCAGTCTGGAGGAGGAGCGCCGTGTGTTTGACACTCTGGAGAAGGAGGAAAACCAGCATCTGCAGCGTCTGGCGCAGGCCTACGAGAACGAACTGGCGGACAGCTGACGACAGCGAATTCGGCGGGAAAGGTTTTCCGCCCATTCTCGACTTCCGCGCGGATTTGTAACGTCATTACATTGTATTCATACGCCATTCCTTCTGAATCATCGGCAGTCGTTCGACCACCGCTTCGAAGGTGCTGAACAGACGCCGACCCAGCACATGATTGACGATCCAACCCACCAGATACAGTCCGACCAGCATGGTGATCACCGCCAGAATATTTTGAAATCAGGGTTCCAGCGGCCATTGCGCCAGCGAGGGATACTCGTCCTGCAGACGCCGCGAGAAGACGCGCACCCAGGGCATACCCAATTTGGAGAGCTGCTTGAATGCATATTCAAACACTTGCCAGGTGATCCAAAGCGGGATCAGGGTAATGACCCCGCTCAATAGATGGCGCTGAATATGCATTGAACTGGTTTTTTTCTTAACCATGGCACGCTCCCTGAAAGCGAGGAAATCTGGGGTACGATTGGCGAAGCTGAGTCTGCCTTTGACAGTGTAATCGTAGCGAAACTGATAACACCAAGTTTATTCACGAGCATTCATGAAACTGCCAGATAATGCCTGATATGCCGAATGAAAGATTCGTGATCAAACAGAATTGCACCAACTTAGTGCTTTTTTTAAACCCTTCACTGAGTATCCGCTGATCCTCTTCGCGACTTCATGACAGCGAATGTGACGAGCGGTTTCGTCTAGCGACCTTGCAACCACAAGGTGTGACCTTCAGGGATCGGCGACAACTGGAACATACAATTCGTAGTAACAGTGGTCTAACTATTCAGCTCGCTGCGCAATGTTTCTGCTTTCACGCTAAAAAAACGCCGTTGTAGGAGCTGCCCGCGGCTGCGAGCCAAGGCGACAAGCCTTTTCAGACTCTCAAGATAAAGCGACCAGCGTCGCTGTTAGCAGCCATGGGCAGCTCCTACATGGGATGAATGTTTACGTAACAGTTAACAAAAACCGACACGTATCGGATGCCTTGCTGAAATCACTGGCCAGATTCGGTAGACTGTTCACTACTCGAGGGCGCCATGCGTTCCATTCAGCAGATTTAGGGAGTTCCAAATGTGTGGAATCTGCGGGGAAATCCGCTTCGATCGATCCCAACCACCAGTCGAAACCCTGCAGAGAATAAACAGCGTTCTGATCCCGCGTGGACCGGACGCCGGCGGCATCCATCAGATGAACCATCTGGCGACCGCGCACCGCCGCCTCAAGATCATCGACCTCTCCGAACATGCCCAACAGCCGATGGTGGACAATGCACTCGGTCTGGGCATCGTGTTCAACGGCTGCATCTACAACTACAAGCAGCTGCGCGCCGAACTGCGCGCCCTGGGCTATCGTTTTTTCTCCGAGGGCGACACCGAGGTCATCCTGAAAAGTTACCACGCCTGGGGCATCGGCTGTGTCGATCGCTTCCACGGCATGTTCGCCTTCGCCATCTGGGAGCGGGACTCGGGCCGGCTGATCCTGGCGCGCGACCGGCTCGGCATCAAACCCCTGTATCTCGCACGAAATGGACAACGGCCTGCGTTTCGCTTCCACCCTGCCCGCGCTGCTCGCCGGCGGTGGCATCGATACCGCCATCGATCCGGTCGCGCTGCATCACTACATGAGCTTTCATGCGGTGGTGCCGGCACCCCACACCCTGCTCAAGGGTGTGCGCAAGCTGCCCCCGGCCACCATCCGCGTGATCGAAGCGGATGGCCGCAGTCAGGATCACCGCTTCTGGACCCTGCGCTTCGAGACCTCCCGGGAAGAGGCGGAGCTGAGCTACCAGGACTGGCAGGAACTCACCCTGGATGCACTGCGCACCGCGGTGGAACGCCGTCTGGTGGCGGACGTACCGGTGGGGGTGCTGCTCTCGGGTGGTCTGGATTCCAGTCTGATCGTCGGTCTGCTGGCCGAACAGGGCCAGCATGGACTCAACACCTTCTCGGTGGGTTTCGAGGCGGCCGGCGGCGAAAAGGGCGATGAGTTCGAGTATTCCGATCTCGTCGCTCGACATTTCGCCACTGACCACCACAAGATCTTCGTCGACTCCCAGCGCCTGCTGCCCTCCCTGGAACAATGCGTGCGGGCCATGAGCGAGCCGATGGTCAGCCATGATGTAATCGGCTTCTATCTGCTCTCCCAGGAGGTCTCCAAGCACGTCAAGGTGGTGCAGAGCGGCCAGGGCGCCGACGAGGTGTTCGGCGGCTATCACTGGTACCCACCGCTGCTGGAGGCGGACGATCCCCTGGCCAGCTACGCCGGCGTGTTCTTCGATCGCGACCACGCCGAATATGCCAGTGCGATTCATCCGGCATCTGCTGGAGGACGACTACAGCCGCGCCTTCGTCGAGCGTCACTTCGCCATGCCGGGGGCCAGACGCGGTATCGACCGGGCCCTGCGTCTGGACACCACCATCATGCTGGTGGATGACCCGGTCAAGCGGGTCGACAACATGACCATGGCCTGGGGCCTCGAGGCGCGGGTGCCCTTTCTCGATCACGAACTGGTCGAGC
The DNA here is from genome assembly GCA_963716875.1 of uncultured Gammaproteobacteria bacterium. GTDB lineage: Bacteria > Pseudomonadota > Gammaproteobacteria > Chromatiales > Chromatiaceae > JASJBU01. Next base: position 8,161 of record CAVQUR010000013.1, on the reverse strand, counting down.
TGGCCGCGCGCACCCCGGCGGAGTTCAAACTCGCCGGTGAGGGCAAAGGGGTGCTCAAAGAGGCGGCGCGCAGCGTCATCCCCCATCGAAGTGATCGACCGGCCGAAGGGCTACTTCCCGGTTCCCGCGCTCAAATATATCCAGGGTGAATATCTGGAATTCGTGCATGACATCCTGGACAGTGACCAGGCCAGAGCAGCGTCCGCTGTTTCAGCGCGCCTATCTCGATCAGTTGCTTGAAGATCCCAGCGCCCACATCACCCCATTGCGGGGTTCCAAGCTATGGCAGGTCACCCTGCTCGAGTATTGGCTGCAGCAGCATGGCATTTAGTCAACGGGAGGAGTCTGCATGAACATCAAGGAACGGCTACGCCTGCGTCTTGAGCGTCGACGCTCGCACAGCGTCAACCTGCAAGCCTCGACTCAGCGCATTCCGGGCATACGCGAGAATGCGGTGGTCGACTGCGGCTGGGGACGTCTGCTGTTCGCCCAGAGCTTCATCGATCCAGCCATGCTGGTGACCTCCCTGTGCGATGAACAGCCCAACCGTCGCGACATCGCCCTGTATGTGCCGGACCCGCACGTGGCGGTCTCCATGGCGCCCCAGGAGGTCTTTCTCGACCCCTCCCACACCTTCCGACTTTGGCTGGACCGCTACCGGCCGGCGCACCTGCGGGCCCGGGGTTTCACCATTCGCCTGTTGAACAGTCAGGAAGACGCAGAGGCAGTCCACAATCTGTATATCCGCCGCCACATGGTGCCGCCGGATGCCGACTTTCTGTGGGAACACCATGCCTCGCGCCTGCTCACCTATCTGCTGGCGGTGGATGCAAAAACCGGCCAGGTGATCGGTACCGTGACCGGGGTGGATCACAAGACCGCATTCGGCGATCCCGAGCGCGGCAGCAGCCTGTGGGCCCTGGCCGTTGACCCGCAGGCCAGCGTGCCCGGCATCGGTCAGGCCCTGGTGCGCCAGCTCGCGGAACATTATCAGGCGCGCGGCCGTGCCTACATGGATCTGTCGGTGATGCACGACAACAGCCAGGCGATCCGACTCTATCAGAAGCTCGGTTTCTCACGGGTGCCGGTATTCGCCCTGAAGCACAAAAACCCGCACAACGAACCGCTGTTCATCGGTAGTGATGCTGGCGAGAATCTGAATCCCTATGCCCGCATCATCATTCGCGAGGCCCAGCGTCGGGGCATCTATGTGGAGGTGCTCGACCCGGAGGGGGGCTACTTCGAATTGAATTTCGGCGGCCGCAACATCGTGTGCCGCGAATCCTTGAGCGAGCTCACCACCGCGATCGCCATGAGCCGCTGCGATGACAAGTCAACCACCCATCGGGTGTTACGCCAGGCCGGCTTGCGGGTGCCGGCACAGATCAAGGTCGAGGACGAACAGCAGGCCTTGGAGTTCCTCGAAGAACAGGGCTCGGTGGTGGTCAAACCGGCCCGAGGCGAACAGGGCGCCGGCATCAGCGTCGACGTGCGCGACCCCGACTCCCTGCACAAGGCCATCGACGAGGCGAAGTCCGTCTGTGACACGGTGATTCTCGAGGAATATGTCAGCGGGTGACGATCTGCGCATCATTGTCATCAACGAGGAAGTGGTTGCTGCCGCGGTGCGCAAACCGGCCCAGATCATCGGCAACGACAGCGATTCGGTGCAGACCCTGATCGAAAAACAGAGCCGCCGACGCGCCGCGGCAACCGGCGGCGAGAGCCATATTCCGCTCGACCGGGAAACGGAACGCTGTGTCACGGAGGCCGGTTACACCCTCGACAGCGTACTGCCGGAGAACGAGCGACTGGTGGTGCGCAAGACCGCCAATCTGCACACCGGCGGCACCATCCACGATGTCACCGAAAAACTGCATCCAACCCTGCGCAAGGCGGCCGTCGATGCAGCCCGCGCCATCGACATCCCCGTCACCGGACTCGATTTCATCGTGCCGGCCGTGAACGGACCGGACTACACCATCATCGAAGCCAACGAACGCCCCGGTCTGGCGAATCACGAACCCCAGCCCACCGCGGAACGCTTTATCGACCTGTTGTTCCCGCAGACCGCGGTGCGCTGAAGCGACCCGAGCAATACAAGCCATGAAAAAGCTGCCCATCGATCAAACCTATGTCCTGGACATCCTGGTGAAACTGCTGCGCACCCCCAGCCCGAGCGGCTATACCGACCGGGCCGTACACTTCATGAGCGAGCAGCTGCAGGATCCTGGGTGTGGACTTCGAACTGACCCGCCGGGGCGCCATCCGCGCCAACCTGCCGGGGCCGACACAGCAGTCCCGACCGCGCCGTGGTGGCGCACCTCGACACCCTGGGCGCCATGGTCAAGGGGCTCAAGAACAACGGCCGGGTGCAGGTGGTGCCGATCGGGCACTGGAACGCCCGTTTCGCCGAAGGCGCCCGGGTCACCCTGTTCGCCGATCTGCGCACCTATCGAGGCACCCTGCTGCCCTTGAAGGCGTCCGGGCCATACCTTCGCCCACGAAGTCGACTCGCAGCCTTCGAACTGGGACAACCTGGAGATGCGCATCGACGAGCGTTGCCACTCGCTCGAAGATCTGCTGCGCCTCGGCATCCATGTAGGCGACATCATCGCGGTGGACCCGCAACCGGACATCATGGAGAACGGCTTCATCGTCTCGCGCCACCTGGACGACAAGGCGGGGGTGGCAGTGCTGCTGGGGGCCATCAAGACGGTGGTCGAGTCGGGTGTGGAGCTGCCCGTGGATTGTCATCCGCTGTTCACCATCTCCGAAGAGGTGGGGGTCGGCGCCTCGGCCATCCTGCATGGCGATATCGCGGAGATGCTGACCCTGGACAACGGCACCACCGCGCCCGGGCAAAACTCCAGCGAATACGGCGTCACCATCTGCATGGCGGACATGAGCGGCCCGTTCGACTATCACCTCACGCATCGCATGCTGCAGATCTGCCAGGAGTTCGAGATCCCCCATCAGCGCGATATATTCCGCTATTACCGCTCCGACAGCGCCGCCGCGGTCGAGGCGGGCAACGACCTGCGCACCGCCCTGGCCACCTTCGGCATCGACGCCTCCCACGGCTGGGAACGCATCCACTGGAACGCCCTGGAATCCCTGGCGCAACTGGTCGCCCTCTACATGCAGTCACCGCCGCTCTACGAACGGGATCGGGACGCGCGAGGTCCTCTGCAGGGCTTTCCCACCATGCCACATTGAACAACGCATGAATTGATCAAACGGAAGCTGTTTTGGTGGTACCGCTAGGCTACCCCCCTAGCTTCCGGACAGATCGATGGTAACTATTGAGGCTGGTATAAGCGGTCAACAGGGGTTACTGATTTTCCGCAAGCCACCGACTGGAATCACCAGTGGGATCATTGACCAGTCGTGGCATTTCATAGGTCAATTCATCTAGGCTAAAATGATGCATTCATGAGGAGATCGCGGTGACAGCACCAGCCAAACGTTCGGCGACTTACGAGGATATCCTGGTACTACCGGAAAACCAGGTGGGAGAGATTCTTTCCGGTCAGTTACACACCCATCCCCGGCCTTGGCCCCGGCATGCCCGCGCCTACTCGGCGCTGACGGGTAATCTCTGGAATCCATTCGATAACGGGAGTGGCGGTCCTGGTGGTTGGTGGATCATCGATGAACCGGAACTCCATCTGGGCGCTGACATTGTCGTACCGGACATCGCCGGCTGGCGCCGCGAGCGCATGCCTCAGCTGCCTGACACGGCTTGGTTCGAATTGCCACCAGACTGGGTCTGTGAAGTGCTGTCCCCTGCCACTGCCCGCACCGATCGGGCGGTCAAGATGCCCCTGTTCGCCCGGGAAGGAGTGGCGCATCTGTGGCTAGTCGATCCAGATCCACGTACCCTGGAGGTCTACCAATTACAGGGCGACGCGCATTGGTTGTTACTCACGACGCTCAAAGAAGATGACACTGTACAACTGCCGCCATTCGATGCTGTGAGTTTTGCGTTGGCAAGCCTCTGGGCATAGGCTCAATTAGGATTATTCGACGCAGCACTTTGTGCTACCGCTGCGCTTATACCACCCTCCTAAAGCGGGCATCCGGGAAAAGACACATCGATAGCTGTATCGGGCGGTAGCCTGGGTGCAACCCGGGGCACAGACTGCGGATAGCGGTCGCTGCAGCTTGCCGCGAGCGCTGGCCTATGGACCCGGGTGGCGCTGCGTTTCACTCAGCCAAGCTCATCAACCACAAATTTTCATTCACCATATTTTCGGTGTAAGTCACCACTTTTACGATGACAAGGCCTTAAATTTCGGTTTGCACCAAAGCCTGACCATTCCTCATATTTTACTATAATATAATACTTCATAGTATTGTTTTTAAATATATATTTATTTCTATAAGGTGAGAAACGTGGCCACTGAGAGCATCCGGCATGCTGCTTGCGGACAGGGTTTCAAACAGATTGCGCATGGTGAGCAATCGAAGCAACTGTGGAAATTCACATGAAGCACTATATGCAACAATTGTCGCAGTCGCAGATCATTCCCACTGAGACGGCGGCACGGGGCGGCGCGCAAACGGTGTCCCACGTACCCGAACCCGAACGCGAGAGAAAAAGGATTATGTTGCACACACATTTCAAGCCCCTGCACAAACTGACCCTGGCCGCCGCCGTCGGCCTGCTCGGCGCGGCAGTGCTGGGGGCCCTGCCAAGCCGGGCGCCCACCGAATCCTACATCGTCCAGGGTACGAGTCTCGCGAGCGTCCGCTCGGCGGTGGAAGCACTGGGCGGAGAGATCACCCATGAGTTGGGCATCATCGAGGCGGTGGGTGCGCGCTTGACCGCCCGGCAGAGCGAAGCATTACGTGCATCGGGGTCCGTGCGTCGCCTGTACGATAACCGCCGCGTGGAAACGGCCAAAAAGCCGACGATCACGACCTCCTCCACCGATGGCGCAACAACGGATACGAACCTCACGGGTTCGTTCAATGGGTATACAGAACACCCGGCCCAAGTTCAGGCCGATCGCCTGCACGCCGAATGGCTGCTCGGCGAAGGGGTCACCCTGGCCGTGCTGGACTCCGGTTTGAATGCCGATAACAAGATAACCAGGGACAGTTCCGGCCATTCGCGGCTGGAGGTTCATTACGATGCCACGACCGATCGGCTGCTGAGCACGCGCAACAACCTCAGCGATAAAAACGGCCACGGCACCCACGTAACCTCCATTGTCGCCGATCCCACTACGCATCGTGAAACGGATCGCCACAACGGCATCGCCCCGAATGTATCTCTTGCGGCCGTGAAGGCCTTTGACGAGCACGGCCAGGGTAGCTATGCGGACGTGATCCGCGGGCTCGATTGGCTGGTAGCCAACAAGGACGTCTATGGGATTCGGGTACTCAATCTCTCCTTCAGCGCACCACCCCAGTCCCACTATTGGGATGATCCCATCAACCAGGCGGTGATGGCCGCCTGGCAGGCGGGGATCGTGGTGGTGGCCTCGGCGGGTAACCTGGGACCCGACCCCATGACCATCGGCGTGCCGGGCAATGTCCCCTATGTGATCACCGTGGGCGCCATGACGGATAACTACACGCCTGATGATCCGACCGATGATGCGCTGGCCAGCTTCTCCTCTGTGGGCCCCACCGTGGAAGGTTTCGTGAAACCCGAGCTGGTGGCGCCTGGTGGCCATATCCACGGCATGATGGATAACTTCGACCGGCTCGCCAAGGATCATCCGGAATTTCATGATGGCGGCCTGTATTTCATGATGTCGGGTACCTCCCAATCGGCGGCGGTGGTTTCCGGGGTGGTGGCCTTGATGCTCCAGGCCGATCCGACCCTGAGCCCGGACGATGTCAAGTGCCGGCTGATGGCCTCGGCGCGGGCCGCGCGCAACCCCGACGGCAGCCCCCGCTACGGACTCCTGCAACAGGGCGCCGGGCTGGTGGATGCGTATGCCGCGGTCCATGCCACCGATTATGGCTGCGCCAATCGGGGCCTGGACATCACCAAGGACCTGAGCGGCGAGGCCCATTATGCGGGACTGGTGCGCCAGGACGCGGACGGTAACTTCTATTTCGAAACCGTCGATGGCCAGAGCATGCTTTGGTCCGATTCCCTGTTGGGGTCCGACTCCATGCTGTGGAGTGATTCGATGCTCTGGTCGGATTCGATGCTGTGGAGCGACTCGATGCTCTGGTCGGATTCGATGCTGTGGAGCGACTCGATGCTCTGGTCTGACTCCATGCTGTGGAGCGACTCGATGCTCTGGTCTGACTCCATGCTGTGGAGCGACAGCCTGGTCGAATCCCTGTCCATCAATGTCTGGGTACCCCAGGAATAACCCTTCTCAGGGACGGCTCGACCCGCCGTCCCGATGCCACACCCGTTGCCCGGCCTGGCGCCGGGCTTTCTATGCCGGCTAACCTCGATTTTACCCCAGGCGCTTCAGTTGGTACCTTGTACGGCCCGGATCATGAAACCGGACAGCGCTCACCATGCCAGACTCCAAGATGCACCACCTGACCCGCCAGATCATGCTCGCCATGGGTCTGGGCGCCCTGCTGGGAATCGCGCTCAATCTGCTGTTCGGCGCCGACGGACTGCTGCGGGATTATCTGATCGATGGCCTGCTCTATGTGGTCGGCGCGATCTTCGTCGCCTCGCTGAAGATGCTGGTGGTGCCGCTGGTGTTCGTCTCCCTGGTGAACGGAATCACCTCCCTGGGCAATCTCTCGGCCCTGGGTCGCATGAGCGTCAAGGCGATCCTGCTCTATCTGTTCACCACTGCGGTGGCGATCAGCATCGCGCTGCTGCTGGCCACGCGGTCGGACCGGGACAGGGATTCGATGCGGGCAGCGCCGAGGTGACCTTCGAGGGCAAGAACGCGCCGCCTCTTTCCGAGGTCTTCATCGACATGGTGCCGACCAACCCGGTGGCCGCCCTCTCCGAGGGCAACATGCTGCAGATCATCGTCTTCTCCCTGCTGTTCGGCATCGCCATCACCCTGGCCGGTGAGCGCGGCAAACATGTGCTGAGCCTGTTCAACGATCTGGACGCGGTGATCATGCGCATGGTGGAGATCATCATGCGTCTTGCCCCCTATGGCGTGTTCGCCCTGATCGCCCGCACCTTCGCCACCCAGGGCCTCGACCTGATCACCCCCCTGCTGGCCTATTTTCTGACCCTGACCGGGGCCCTCGGCCTGCACGCCCTGGTCACCTACCCCACCCTGCTCAAGCTGCTGGCCGGGCTCAATCCCCTGCCCTTCCTGCGCAAGATGCGCGATCCGGCCACCTTCGCCTTCTCCACCGCCAGTTCCGGCGCCACCATTCCGGTCACCATGCGCACGGTGGAGGCCAAGATGGGGGTCGACAACTCGGTCGCCTCCTTCACCGTGCCCCTCGGCGCCACCCTCAACATGGACGGCACCGCCATGATGCAGGGCGTGGCCACCGTATTCATCGCCAATGTCTACGGCGTCGACCTGAGCATGACCCAGTATCTGATGGTGATCCTCACCGCCACCCTCGCCTCCATCGGCACCGCCGCGGTGCCGGGGGTCGGGCTGGTGATGCTGACCATGGTGCTTAACCAGGTCGGCCTGCCGGTGGAAGGCATCGCCCTGATCATCGGCGTCGACCGTCTGCTCGACATGCTGCGCACCGTCTGTAACGTCACCGGCGACTGCGCCGTCACCTGCATCATCGCCAAGGGCGAAGGGGCCCTGGATCAGGCCCGCTACAACGATCCGGCGGCGGGCTCGGTGGAACAGAATCTACACATCCCGCAGCCAACACTGGCCGGTCAAAGCGAGTGAACCAATCGCATAACTGGTGGTGCGGTTGGATTCTTCTTTTGTTTAGTTTGAGTACAGGGCATCAGCATCCCCATACGGCGACATCATAGGGTAGCTATATAAGTCTACTGGCCGAGATGGGAAAGGACACAACTGAACAGCAAACTGAGATCGAGGCGTTGATTGCGTCCGTCAAAGGCAGGGACAATCCGTAGCATAGAGGCCTTGTTGGCGGTTTTCCTGGAATCCCTTCCTGGGTAGTGCCGTCGTCTTCTGAAAAACGTTAGTCCCACACACATAGGTCTGAAACGACAAAGTGGCTCAGTGGAAATTGAGGCTAGGTAAAAAAGGAACTCCATATGGAG
>CAVQUR010000012.1:0-87552 GCA_963716875.1 uncultured Gammaproteobacteria bacterium | reverse complement strand
GTGCTTTGATACCGACGGCAGTCCCATCCAAATGGGCAGCACCAAACTGACGAGCAAAGGGCAGGTGGAAAAACCTTACCAGACCCCCTACGGTGAGACGCGGGTCAAACGCCATGTCTACCAAAGCCCCCAGGGTGGGGCGACCTTTTGTCCCTTGGAACGCGATGCCCGGATCATTCAAGGGGCGACCCCGAAACTGGCGAAGTTGCTGTCGCATAAATACTCGAAGCTCAGCGTCGATGAGGTGAAAACGGATCTGCAAAGCAACCACGGCCGGGCGCTGTCGCGCGGTTATATCCAGAAGGTCACAGAGACGGTGGGTGCGCTGGCGCAAGCAAAAGAAGAACAGTGGCACTATGCGACACCGCCCCTGGACTCACCGGTGGCCACGGTCAGTATCGGCCTGGACGGCACCACGATCTACCTCCGAGAACAAGGCTACCGCATCGCCATGGTGGGCACCGTGGCGCTCTATGACAGTGCCGGTGAGCGATTGCATACGACCTATATCGGCGCCACCCCCGAATACGGCAAGGCCAGTTTTCTGGAGCGCCTGCGCCAGGAAATCGCCCACACCAAGCAACTCTATCCCGACGCCCGGTATATCGGCTTGGCGGATGGTGCGACGGATAACGGGTCATTTTTGAACCAACATACCTCGATCCAGGTGACCGATTTCTGGCATGCGACCGAATATCTGGCGCAAGCCGGTGAGGCGCTGTTCCCGGGCAAGCGCGATGCTGCCCGCAAAAAGCAGTGGTTGGACGAACGGTGCCACAAACTCAAGCATCTCAAGGGGGCGGCGGGACGGATACTGAAAGAGCTCGAAGAAAAGTTAGTGGGGAAATTATCCACAAGCAACCGTGAGAAGCTCCAAAAGGCTGTTACCTATTTCACTCATCAGAAAGCCAGAATGCGGTATTATTCACTGGTTAAGCAGGCCTTGCCGATAGGCTCGGGTGTTACCGAAGCGGCTTGTAAAATGATTGTCAAACAACGCTTATGCCAATCGGGTATGAAGTGGAATGAGAAAGGTGCCTCCATCATCCTGAGCCTGCGAACCCTGGAGCGGCCTAATCGTTGGGAACAGTTTTGGGGAAAAATCAATCAGTATGGCGCTGCATGTTGAGCCACTACATCATATTATAGCTATACCCTTCCTGAGTAGCGGGAAATCCTCAAATAGTTTTCTCGATGTCCTGCCCTTGACTCGCCTCATAATCTCGCTCGGCGCCATATTCGGTGGTGCCGAGACCAAGATGTGCACGTGATCCAAACTCACTACCCCTTTCAGGATTTCTAACTCAAATACGGTACAGGTTTCTCGCACCAACTCCCTCACGCGGACGCCAATATCTCCTCTCATAACCTTGTATCTATACTTCGTTACCCACACAAAGTGATACTCAATGGCATACGCTGTATGACTACCGTAGCGATATTTCATTTTTACCCACTAACTCAGAGAGTTATACTACTCCGCTACGCATTGGGAGATAAATCTGTACGCCTAAAGGCGAAGGCTTAAACCTTACGCATGGAAAGTCAAAATGCCATGTTTCCCATGTCAGTCGCGCTGATTTCAGGCGTTACCATTGGTTCTATGAGTTCGATCGCCATTGCAAGTCTGCTGGGAGCAAGCCCCACGGCGGAACGCCGCTAACCACCCAATCCCAATGAAAACATCAAGATACCCACGAATTCTGGACAAAACCTGTCGCTTGAGGTAAAAAGCAGGTGTTCAAATTACCGAACGAGAGACAGCTTGCGCCATTCATCCCTCAATGTAGTACCTGTTCACCCCTCCCAAGAGCGTGATTTTCAAGCGCTGATGCAGGCGCATCATTATCTGGGCTCACTGCCCAAGATAGGAAACACGATCTGGTATGTTGCCACCATGGAAGACCAATGGCTTGCCCTGTTGAGTTTTTCAGCCCCCGCACTCAAGTGTTCCGCACGCGACGAATGGATCGGTTGGGGCTACCGCCATCAGTATGACCGTCTCAATCTGGTAGCGAATAACTCACGTTTTCTGATCCTGCCAGCGCATCATCACAAGAACCTGGCCTCGCAGATCTTATCGCGCTGTAAACGTCGGATTCAGCAAGATTGGCAGGATCGTTTCGGGTATCCGCTCCTGCTGCTGGAAACCTTTGTGGACCCTGATCGCTTTCACGGCACGATCTACCGTGCCTCAAACTGGATACTGGTGGGCTCAACCAAAGGCTATCGGCGCACAAGGGAGGGTTATAGTGAACGGACGCAATCATCCAAACTGGTGTTTCTGCTGCCACTGCAACGCAATGCGCGTGCGCTGCTCTCTCGTCCGGTGCTCAACGACCGTTACCAGACAGGGAGACCGAGAATGAAGCTCACCGCCAAACAGATGCTATCCCTTTACGATTTTTTCAAAACTATTGACGACTCGCGCAGGGCGCAAGGCAAGAAGCATCAGCTGGCCACGGTTCTGTCACTGGCAGCGGCGGCCGTGCTTTGTGGGATGCGGGGCTACAAGGACATTTCCCTCTGGGTACAGTCGCTGGGCAACAATGCTCGCAGCCGTTTCAGGTGCAGGAAAAGAAAGGGAAAATATGAGGTACCCTGTCGTACGGTGATTCGTAATGTCTTGATCCAGGTTGACCCTGAGCAGTTAGATCGAGCGCTGAATGCCTGGAATGCACAATATGGCAGCCTGGATGAGAGTTTGGCCATTGAGGGTAAAACCATGTGCAATGCGATGGATGACAAAGGCAGGCAAACACACATCATGAGTGCCATTGGCCACGCAAGCGGCCAGTGCTACGCCCAAAAAAAGTGGGGACATTGCCCGTAAAAGGCTGTGATGAAGAAAAACAGACCAATGAGATCAAGACGGCGGCGCCCCTGCTCGATACCTTTGAGATTGAAGGCCGAACCATCACGGCGGATGCACTGCTCATGCAACGTGAGTTCGCGCGATACCTGGTGGAAGATCGAGAAGCAAACTACCACTTTACGGTAAAAGGGAATCAGCCCAACCTCCTCGAAGATCTCATGTTCTATTTCCAGAACTCGCCCAAAGCGGCGGACTTCACCCAGATCGGCAGCGGCGATCATGGACGGATTGAGACGCGGAAGATCTGGATCACGACAGCACTGAATCAGCATCTCGACTTTCCCCATGTCCATCAGGCTTTTATGGTCGAGAGAGAATCCATTATCAAAAAGACGGGCAAAACAAGTCAGGATGTCATCTATGGCATCACCAGCATACCCGCAGATCAAGCAAGCCCGGAACAGGTTCTTCGCGATAATCGGCGGCATTGGAGTGTAGAAAGCTGCCACTACATCATCGACTGGAATTATGACGAAGATCGTAGCCAGATCCGTACCGGCTTTGGGCCTGAAAACATTACCCGATTGCGGCGATTTGCCATGGGTGTAGCTACAACATGATGTGTAGACTTAGCAAGCAGCGCCATACTGATTGATTTTTCCCCAAAACTGTTCCCAACGATTAGGCCGCTCCAGGGTTCGCAGGCTCAGGATGATGGAGGCACCTTTCTCATTCCACTTCATACCCGATTGGCATAAGCGTTGTTTGACAATCATTTTACAAGCCGCTTCGGTAACACCCGAGCCTATCGGCAAGGCCTGCTTAACCAGTGAATAATACCGCATTCTGGCTTTCTGATGAGTGAAATAGGTAACAGCCTTTTGGAGCTTCTCACGGTTGCTTGTGGATAATTTCCCCACTAACTTTTCTTCGAGCTCTTTCAGTATCCGTCCCGCCGCCCCCTTGAGATGCTTGAGTTTGTGGCACCGTTCGTCCAACCACTGCTTTTTGCGGGCAGCATCGCGCTTGCCCGGGAACAGCGCCTCACCGGCTTGCGCCAGATATTCGGTCGCATGCCAGAAATCGGTCACCTGGATCGAGGTATGTTGGTTCAAAAATGACCCGTTATCCGTCGCACCATCCGCCAAGCCGATATACCGGGCGTCGGGATAGAGTTGCTTGGTGTGGGCGATTTCCTGGCGCAGGCGCTCCAGAAAACTGGCCTTGCCGTATTCGGGGGTGGCGCCGATATAGGTCGTATGCAATCGCTCACCGGCACTGTCATAGAGCGCCACGGTGCCCACCATGGCGATGCGGTAGCCTTGTTCTCGGAGGTAGATCGTGGTGCCGTCCAGGCCGATACTGACCGTGGCCACCGGTGAGTCCAGGGGCGGTGTCGCATAGTGCCACTGTTCTTCTTTTGCTTGCGCCAGCGCACCCACCGTCTCTGTGACCTTCTGGATATAACCGCGCGACAGCGCCCGGCCGTGGTTGCTTTGCAGATCCGTTTTCACCTCATCGACGCTGAGCTTCGAGTATTTATGCGACAGCAACTTCGCCAGTTTCGGGGTCGCCCCTTGAATGATCCGGGCATCGCGTTCCAAGGGACAAAAGGTCGCCCCACCCTGGGGGCTTTGGTAGACATGGCGTTTGACCCGCGTCTCACCGTAGGGGGTCTGGTAAGGTTTTTCCACCTGCCCTTTGCTCGTCAGTTTGGTGCTGCCCATTTGGATGGGACTGCCGTCGGTATCAAAGCACTTTAAGAGCTCACCGGTGGCCAAGGTACCCGCTTCGTTCAGGGCTTGCTCAATGTGTTCCTCTCCCTCCAGCATGGAGCGTGTGAACGGGAGCGTTATTTCGATAACCAGGGTAGCCTCTGTGCAAGAGGTAATTTTGGCAGTCATTTGCGTACACTTTCTTAAGGTAATTTCGAGAAAGTGTATCATGCCAATTGATAAATCGGTAGAATTATTACATCATGTTGTAGCTACACCCTTTGCCATCGGCTTGCTCAAGAGCAAGAAACGCAACGAAACGATTCCAGAAATGATGAAAAAGCTGATGCTGAATACCCGGGCAGTCTTTGATTATCTGAAAATGACTCGGAACTCGAATGCTCTTTCAATGAGTTAGGCTCTAGCGTAGATTTGCCGTGGAGCAAGCCCCCAGATACAATTCTCACTAGCCCCTAAATCCGTGACCGCGCCAGTGGCAATGGGTATCTCTGAACAGATCGGAGGCTTGCCATTATTGACGGCGGTTCTGGTCGTAATTACCGGTATCATCGGAGCTGTTTGTGGGACTAAACTTTTTGCTTTGATGCATATTAATTCTACTTTGTCATTTTGATCCTACTAAATACCAATCGGTTAAGGCAATATAGGTCTTATCAACTAACCTGCTTTTTTCCACATAGGATGATTTTTAAGCCACCCAACCAACCACACAAAACATAGGATTCGAAACGATGAGCCACTCAAAGGACTGGCCAATCGTTATGATGCATTTACCATCCCTTACCAGGCTTGTTTCCGCTCAGGCCATTATGATCTCAGCCCACAAGCGAGTGCCTATCTGTGCGGACTGATGCAGTCAGAGAAGCGAAACATGGAACGCATGGTCGAGGTGGTGCCCGAAACGGACTATCAGGTCATACAACATTTTCTGACCCACTCTGCGTGGGACCACCAAGCGGTTATCAATCAGGTTGCCAAGGATGCCGATGCCTGGTTAGGCGCCGAGGTAAGTACCGGTCTGCATATCGATGAATCGGGCCATACCAAGAAGGGAAAAAAGTCGGTCGGTGTGGCTCGGCAATGGAATGGTCGTTTGGGTAAAAACGATAACTGCCAAGTGGCGGTCTACGGCGCTTTGGGTAACGGCAAACATGTCGGTTTGATCGATGCGAGACTCTATCTTCCCAAGGCCTGGACAGACGATCCGGCGCGTTGTGTCGAAGCGGATATTCCTCGCTAACATCAGGTCCACAAAACCAAACACGACTTGGCCCTGGAGATCGTGACACAGGCCCGAGAGCAGGGTGTTCGATTTGAATGGGTGGGCGTGGATGCCCATTACGGCATGTCGTTGAAACTGCTAGATGCACTGGATGCGGCACAAGAGGTCTTTCTGGCGGATATCCACAAAGACCGACATATCTTACTCGGGAGGCTCTGAGATGACGCTACCCTTGACTTTGGGACCACGAAAAAAACATCCCGGACCGCCTTGAATCAATTTCCACTTGCATACCTGCTGTAACTAATGGAATTATTAGAAGCGACGTTTGAACTGTTTCGAACCGGAGTCAACCATCGCGCAAACCCTGCCGGTGATGCCTACAGGATTGGTGATTAAACAAGATCATTGGATCTACATCATCGTTAAAACGGCCTACTCCGAAAACATCGAGACGGATGCATCAATTTAAGCAAACAAAAGAATCGGTTTGCATAGTATGTCATCAGCATCAGGTGGACTATGGGGACGATCTCTTCATTTTTCGGCCGTCTGCTGCAGCCTGCAAAATCGCAGCAACTGACGAGCTGGCTTTTTCTCAAAGCGTTGGCCGTGGTCTATCTGGCTGCGTTCGTCTCGTTGGCGGGTCAAATAGCCGGCTTGACAGGGCCGGAAGGCATCATGCCTCTGGGCCAGCAATTCGAAGAGTCTTTCCGAGAACTTGGCTATGGCGCCTGGTTCTGGTTTCCGTCGATCTTCTGGTTGTTTGACCCCACAGACACAGCACTCCAGGGAACAGCTCTGATTGGTATCCTGCTCTCCGTAATTTTGCTATTCGGGCGCTGGCAACGATTTGCATTGATCGGCCTGTTCGTGTTCTACCTGTCCCTTTATCATGCGGGGCAGTTTTTTACCAACTTCCAGTGGGACACCCTGTTGCTGGAAACGGGCTTCTTGGCAATTTTTCTGGTTGGTGGACCCAATCTGTTATTGATATTCCTGTTCGAATGGTTGCTGTTCCGTCTGCGCTTCATGTCAGGGTTCTTCAAGCTGCTCAGCGGCGATCCTTCATGGTCTGGCTTTACCGCGTTGAATCACTACTTTGAAACCCAACCCTTGCCGCACATAGGTGCCTGGTTTGCCCATCAGTTACCCGAATGGATGTTGAGCACCGGGGTCGGTTTGACCTTTTTCAGTGAATTGATCGTACCCTTCTTTATCTTTCTGCCCCGGCCATTCCGCCTGGCGGCTGCAGGCATCACCATTTTCATGCAACTGTTAATCATCGCCACCAGCAATCACAACTTCATCAATCTCCTGACGATTGTGTTGTGCATCTTTCTGTTGGACGACCGGTTGCTCAGCCGCATCTTGCCCGTCAGAGTGCAGCGAGTAAGGCTATCAGAAGCCGAGTCCAAACCGAGTCGAAGCAAGAGCATCATGCTGATCGCGATCGCTCTAGCGATCGTTCCCGCGAGCCTGATTAGTTTCACCGCCAACACCTTGCATAAGCCCCTTCCCTTGCCATTTCATCAATTTACCGACTCCGTAAGGCGGCTGGGCCTGGGCAATATCTATCACGTCTACCCCACCATGCAAGTGGAACGTTACGAGTTCGAGATTCAGGGTTCCAATGATGGTGAGAATTGGCAAAGTTATGAGTTCAAATATAAACCGGGGGCGCTGGATCGAGCACCACCTTTCAACGTTCCTCACCAGCCCCGGCTGGACTGGATGATCTGGTTCGTCCCGACCCAGCAGATAGCCCAGATGTACTGGTTCGATCTTTTCATGCAACGGCTGCATCAAGGCTCAGGGACGGTCAGCAGCCTATTGGCGCACAACCCCTTTGCCGAAAAACCCCCCAAATTTTTAAGGGTATTGGTTTATCGTTATTATTTCACCAATCCGCAAGAACGTGCAGAGAGTGGGAACTGGTGGCGTCGGGAATACCTGGGAATGTTTCCGCAGGTGGCGCCACGCAAACCCTGAAAAGCCGTTTCAACAGCGGGATTTTTTCGATATCAGTGAATTACTGACATCCGATATGTGGCTCCTAATCAGTCAACCAATGACGGCTGATAAAAAAAGGGCAGGATTTTCCAACCTGCCCTTGAAGATAGAAGCGTGCTAGCTAAAGTGAAATCAGCGGTTTAATTTGGTTGATTATGACCCGTTAAAATCCAATTAGCTCTGCATGGAGACCATGGTTCTGTACATTATGCAATACTGCAATCGATTGAGTTTCCATGGGATCATAGTCTACTACCATCAAATGGGGTGTGCGCTCGTGTACACAGGCACAATAGACGCCGCCTGCATATGAGATATTCTTCTCCATCTCTTGAATCTGATCCCCCGATAAATCTTCGTCGATATGTACCACAACATTCACGATGTGATCGCTCATACTCCGCTCCTTTGATGTCAGTGGTGGCTATCTCAGACGTTACTTCTGTTTGAGTTTATTCCTCGAATATCATATAGTTACAACTCATTCAGCAGAATACAACACAACTGAGCGAATAAGTTAGTAAACAACCGGGAACAATTTAACTTATAGACCTTCTGTTAAAAATAGCAATATTTACTTTGTCTAAGCAGCATGGAATCACCTGGTAACCACATCGTTATATCTATCTTGAAACCCTTCAGAGAATGTTTCTTCTGTTTTGACACCGCATTATTTTTACCCCCCAGCATACACAGGCATAGGCAAAGTGATTTTCGTTTTTTCACCTTCGTCAGACCGACCCGATAGCCTAAGGTAAATAGAAGTCTGGCCCGAATGGCACTTACTTAAGCTTCTTAGGATGACCATTTTTCAAGATTTCCTCCCTGGCGATCTGTCGTGGCTGCATCAGTAGCGGAAAGGGTTTAGGTCTTCGTTTGACGGCCCTGGGTTCTATACGTCCTGGACGGTTTCCAACCTTTTGTTGGGCAATCAGGATGAATAGGTAGGCCAGTTTTTCATCGTCATTACTCCCGATACCACTCTGTCTCCAGGCAATCCACAACTGCAGGGTATGTTTGAAACTGAGTTGGCGGGGTAACACATCGGCTAATAAAGCGGATTGAGCCATCAGTAACCGGATTAGGTTGTAGGCCAACAGATAGACCCATATCTCCTTCTCGATCATCGCTGGCGTAAGGCAGCTTAGCGTCTCCATACCCAGGGTCGTTTTGATGTTGCGTAGATCCAGCTCCACATGCCAGCGGTCTTTATACAACATCTTTAGGTCAGATTTGAGGGTCTGCTTCGGACAAAGTAGCGTCGTCATCAGAATCTTGCCGCTGGCCTTCAGTTCCCGCACCGTCAGCGTGTCGGGTGATTGATCGAACTGTGCCTGGTTCATCCAATCAGGTTTAATCTTGGGCTTTTGCAACTCAATCAAGTGATCACGCTGACCCAGCTTCTGACCTCGACGAAAGTCTGTGCTGCGTCGTCGTGCACCCTGTTGTTCAAACACCCCATCCACTCCCCGCGCCTGCAATGCACACAGCAGGAAATAGGTGGCGTAAAAAGCATCGCCCAACAAGATGTCTCCCGATTCCAGGGTGTCGAGTATCGATCTGAGCAGGGACTGCTCATCACTTCCCTTGCCTTTACAAGGCCCCATGGCCGCATTGAGTATTGCACCGCTACCCAAGCAGTGTATGCCCACCAATCGGCACTGGGGAAAACCCAATCCAGGCTGTTGGCTACTGGGTTGAGGATAGGCTTCCTGATTGACTGGCGTGTCTGGCAACGTCACCGTAGCTCCATCCACCAGCCGTACTGGCCGGCCTCGCCAATGCCACGACTCCGGGGTGTGCTGTGCCATATGACGTCCCGTATAAAGGGTGAGTGAGGTGACCATCTCCATTGGCAAACGCTTACGTGCTTGGCAGTAAGCACCCGTATGTGTACTACAAGGGGTCAAACCACCGAGCAATCGTTTGATTGATGCATCATTGACCGCATACTGGCATGAGCGATCTGTGCTCATGACTTGCGCCAGAAACATCGATAATGTTTCTGTGGGAGGAAACAGACGTTCCCGATGGTCGGGTAACAAGGATTCCACCTGATCCAGAAACGCGGGTCCAGTCAACAAATTGAAGAAGGTGTAGGAATCGTTGTTTGCGGCATGGCCGCGAAACCGTTTTTGTTGATGAAAGCTGGCATGTTGATTAGGATGCATAAAGGCTGGTTCCTGGGTTGATTCGTGTGGGTTTGGCGATTTGCATCTTATCACCTGAAACAGCCTTTTTTGCTTTCTATTTCAATCCGTTAACCCTTAAGTAAGTGCCATTCAAGTCTGGCCCTGATTATCTTTTAGGCCCTTAGGGCGTTCCTAAAACAAACATGTTGGTAATACATCTGTTTACTCATGCCGCTAACGCAAGCGTTTCAAAGGTACGGCGCAACTCACGTTGGAGGTTGTCATAGTGCTGATCAATCGGATGGACATTTTTCGGAGGTCGACCGACATGAGGTTTAACCAGACCGGCCAGTACCGGTTTGATTACCTTTTCACGCAGGATTAACATCCCGGCCAGAATCCGGATGCCTGCTGGTGGAACATGGTATCGTCGTGACTTGTCAATCCGTTCGACCAGTTGCTTGCCGCGCAATTTCGACAAGTCATAGCTGGCCTGACGTGATGTGTATATAACCTCGCTGGCTGGCAGCAAATCAACCACCTTGGCTGCAAGCTCGGCCGCTGTAAAGCCACCGGGTTTGGGTGCCAGCGCCAGGAGCGCCTCACTCACTGTCCGAATGCGGGGCTTTTGCAGGTCTACGCCAGCCAAGCGCCGCTTTCCTCGTTGCGAAGGTTCCAGGAGTTCATCCAGCCTACCATCAGGCAAGTAGCTACGGTGGGCGGCCTGAACGACATTGAGAAAATCGATCACCATTCGCTGAAGTTCGACCAGCATGATCGGAAGTTTCTCCACTGTCTTGCCGCAGCGCAGCCCTTTGATATTATGCACAATGGCTTCGATGCGCAGCACCCGAGCCCCTTTGTCATAGAGTTTGAGGGTCAATGGCCCAAAATGCACCTTAAACACCGTCAGATCATAGGCCGATTGGTCCAAGGCTCGGACCATGCGCAAGGCTTGTTTGCCCTGACGGTGGTGAGGTCTGTGCTTATAACCGAAAATCGTTTGCAGCTTGGGGATGTCCCGATAGCGCCGGGTTCGATCAATAAGTCCTTGAAACACACTGTCCAACGCGGTCCCTCGGATAAAGAGAAGGTTGCGACTGTACTCGATCTGGTAGGCCGAGTAACGGTAGGTGAAACCAGAGCGCTTTTGCTCCTCTGTATCCAGCGCAAAGCACAGACAGCTCGAATAAGCCCAACGGTCACAGACCTCGGTCAATCGCCCTATGGCGTGCTCATCGCACAAGGTGTCTGCGAGTCGATCCAGGGCCTGGAATGAACCACCCACAAAACAGTTACCCTCCTTCATCGCGGAGATAGTCTGTTTGCGGGCCTGACGTTCAACCCATTCGTGACCATTGAGCATAACCTGTAACCCAAATGGGGGGTGTCCACTCATCTTGAGGGTCATGTGGCCCCAGTCGGGATCGATCAGATGAAAGTGATAGTGGTTCACATAAGGCCAAGGTGTTTTGCGCACCAGGTGGGGGACACCTTTCGGATTGTGCTTGACCTCCCATACCAAGCCTGGTGCTTTGGCCACCAGGATGAGAAAGAGCCCTTGGTAGTCGGGATTCGATGGCAGGTACTGCTCCGCCAGTTCATGTTTGCGTTCACCCGGTACACAGTGGATGAGGGGTATACCCTCCTTTTTGGCCCAGCCGTGCACTCGGCGGCTGAAGCGACCAGCCATACGCTGTAAATGAACCTGATCCAAGGTGGCATCTGACCCCGTGAGTTGACGCCACCAAGTACGAAAACCGCCCCCTTGTTGCCCGAGAGGGAAATAACCATTGAGGACGATGCGATCGATGCAATCATAGCGGCCTTCGAGCAACTCGTCATAATAAGTGGAAAAGTCGTCTAAATTTTGCATGGCAGACTGGCCTACATGATATTGTTTATTATCGGTTGTGCTCCGCAGGAGAACCACTTTTTCCGAACGCAGTGATGGAAAAAGCGTAGTACCTTACTCCAGAAATCTTGAACAAAAATACAAAGAAAATTTCACGTTGTTTCGGAGCAGAGAGCAGGGAGCACGACATACTCTCGAATTTTCAGAGATGCTGCCAAGACCCGGCGTCCCAATTTAGTCAAGTAATATTTATAGCGGTGTCCCACTTTCTTGATCAGACCGTGAGTGCGCAATCGTTTGAGCAGATAGGATGATTGACCGGATGATAGACTGGGCATAAAAGCCCGCAGGTCCGCGGCACGAAAGCCGCTGATGGCCCATTCACCTCGCCCGAGGGTGAGGAAAAGCTGCAAGTCCCGTTGCTGGAAGAGATTGAAGCCACGGAATGCGCGATGGTTATCTTTCGCGGGGCTGGCCAGTTTATCGAGGTCTTTGAGGCCGGTCTCTGGATCATCGATCGCTGCCAGGTAGGCGAGATAGCGGTCATTGGCGGCGCGCATCAGCTTGCGCAGATCCGCCAGGCTATAGAGGCTTTTGCGCAGCGGGGCCAGTTTCCACAGGGCGTAACCGTCGCGCTGTTCCACCCAACGGTGGGTTTTAAAGAAGGTGACATCGTTGGTGGTGCATTCCACCCGGGCCATGATGCCGGCTTTGTCGTAGAGTTTTAGGCTGGCCGGCCCCATCTGGTGGCGGATGCGTGTACCCTGAATGCGGGTGCTGAAATCATTGCCCACTTCGCCCTGATAGGCGGTGGTGAGTTTACGGCCGAGGAAGGTGGCGACCTGATCGACCTTAACCGCTTGAACGGCGGTGCGGGTGATGGCCTCGTAGAGTGGCTGAAACTGGGTCTGTTGGTGGAAGACGACATCGGTGGCGAACTCCACCTGCATGAAGCTCCAATGGTAGCCGGCGTGGAACTGTGACTGGATGGGGCAGAATTGTCTGGCCCAGCGATCCAGGCGGTGGTGCAGTGGTTTGGCGTCGAGTCGGTCGGCAATTTGCTGGGCGCGTTGGGGATCGCCAAGGCTCAAGAAGGCATTGTCCGCCCTCGTGAAAGAGATACCGGCCTTGGTCAACTGCTGGGCCAGCCAATTATGCCCATTGAAATAGACTTGCAAGCGGAAAGGTGCCCAGGTGGGAACGCGAACGTAGCACAGGCCGAAGGCCTCATCGATGAAGTAGAAATAGTAGTGTAGGCATTTACCTGAGGTGGTTTTGAGGCTGGTCTGACCGGTCTGCTTGTCATGCCAGGGGCGATAGGCGGTACAGGACTCCATGGCCGAGAAGATGTGCACCAATCCGGGATGTTCGCCCCGTTCGGCGAGGATGGCCTGAATGCGGTCTTCCTTGCGAAAGGCCTTGTGGCGGCGGATGAACTCGATTGGGTGCGGCTCTTCTATAAGGCTATATCCGGAATTCGCAACACATGATCATTAACTCTGGTCTGACTATATAGTGATTTCAGGTACGTTCATACTGTACGAAATTTCGATGGAATGTGTACAGGTATATCCACATCCCCAGCGGTCAAGTAAATCATGTCAGCGAATGCGTCCAATGTACGGAATCCGCTGGCTCTGTTCTTGACGATTTTGACAATTCGGTTGAGGCCCTCGGCAATTGCATTTGTCAGGCCCGTGTCGATGAATGCCAGGATTCCATCGTAGTGCCGTTGTACGGTCTCCACGAACTTTTTCATTGGCTCCAGGCGGCTTCTCCTTACCGCTGTCATCCAGCCCTTGAGGAATCGTTCCGCAGCCCAGCGTGCATTGTAGTTCCAGAAACGTTCAAACTCGTCTTTCAGGCACCATGCTCTGTAGATTCGCCTGTTGCCTTTATCCAGAGCTCTAAGTGTGCGGGTATCCTTTCTGGAACGGGTAGAGGAATGGCGATACAGAAGCCATCGTAGTCCCTTGAGCGCCTTACGATCACTGACGTTGGCCTCTCGCCACTGCTCTTTGCGAACCTCATCGACAGCGCCGTTCAACGCCTTCACGATGTGAAATCGATCTAGGACCAGAGCAGCATTGGGGCAATGCGTAGTGATAGCACCGATGTATGCATCGCTCATGTCACAACAGCCCGCAGTGATCTGCCATTTCTGGTAATCACTGAGCATGGTATCGAAGAATTTGTCGATGGTTGCCCTACCTTTCCCTTCTCCAACCCACAGCACGACGGAACGCTCCAGATCGTAAACTAGCGTGGCATACTTGTGTCCCTTGCAATACGATATCTCGTCGATCCCGATTGTTCTCAGGCCCCGTATCCTGTGACCGGCACGGATGCGCTTGATGCATCGATGAAGCTGATCCGAAAGCGTTGAAGCCGATATGTGCAATAGCTCGGCGGCGGCCTTCTGCGTCATCATCTGGCTGTAACGCAACATGACGTACTCATAGCGATAGGTCACGCGAGTATACTGGTCGGCCCAGGGCAGTTGTTCCTCAACACGTCCGTGGGTTGGACATTGGATCTCTCGAGGAGCGTACACGAACCATACTGTCCAACCACCGACGGGAATATCTCTCCACCAGCGCACCTCCGGTCGTACCCTCACTATCTTGCTGCGTCGCCCGCACTGCGAACATTGACAGCCGTTCTTGAATGGCTTGACGGCTATATGCAGTTCATTGCCTCTCTTGAATGCCAGATCTACTGCTTTGAATCCTTTGAACTTCAGTAGTTTTCCGATAACCTTGCCTGTGGCCATAGATTCTGTTTCCTCTGTCTCTTGAATACGTTTGCACGATCAAAAGTACAGATGAATCTATGGTCATTCAACTGCTTATATCCTTTGCGAGATCCGGATAGACCCTTCTATAACGACACCCTACTACCCAGGTTCAACGGGTTAGGAGTGGCATTAAAGAGAAGATGCTCACTCGCTACGAAACACAGGTTCATGCTGCCTCGCCGAAAACGACAGGAATTGGCGGGCCCGGATAATTCCGCTTCGCTTCCTGGTTGAAGTGAAACTCCATGTAGGCTGGCAGGTCACCACTAATCTTCAAGGAACGCAGCTTGAGGATTGCCTCCGCCCGCTGCAGACCCCAACGGGCTCCGGTGATATCCATTCGATCCTTGACCAGATGGCGACAGGCCCCTTCGATGACGCCGGTGGCAATCGGTAAGCCTTGATCCAGCGCTTGGTCATATCGCAGCCGCTGCTGATTGTTTTCGATGTAGTTGGCGGTGCAATCCACCGGCTTGCGCTCGTGCTGGCTGAGTTGTTTGCGAGTCGCGGCTCGGCGCAGGCCGGTCGCCACCTCCGAGGCCCGACCCGCCAATACGGCGGCAGCTCGATTCTCCACCCAGTGCTCACGCGTCTCAGGTTCCTCCGGATAGAGTGCATGACCGGCCTTCCACAGGTACTCCAGAACATGTATGAAATCCTGTACCACGGTGATCTCAACCTGGTAGCGTTTGGCCGCGGCATAGACTTGGCGCAGCAGGTCTTCCTGACCATCAGTCAGCACCACCCAGTGTAGCCGTTGCTCAGGATCACGCCGCATCGCCTCCTGGAAACCTTGCTCGATTACCGCCTTGAGATCCTCTTCCACACGGGCCCAGGTACGTTTGTGGCAAGGTTGCGGCCGCTTCTGCTCAGAGTTGTGTTCAGGGTCAAGAATCTGTTCCGGACTGCGCGGATAACGCTCAATCTCGTACACCGAGACCACCGTGGCCATCCGCTTGCGGTTGCTCTTCTCCCCGGGACTCAGACGGGTCCGCTGTTTACGCGTCTCCTGCTCCATCGCCTTGCGGGTGGCCGCCCGCAGACCATTCGGATGCATCACGATCCCCTTGCCATCGGCGGTGATAACCAGGAGCCTGGCGGCACCTTCATCCTCGTCAATACGCCCCAAAGGCTGACGGTAAAAGGCATCAAAATCCTGACTGAGATGCACCGCCAGTTCCTCGCTCTGACGCTTCGAGACCTGCCCACCCCCCAAACGTTTCAGATGGGCTACCGACTCGTCAAACGACCCGCGAATGACCTCATCCGCTAATCCCTGACGGAGTCCATGCGAGTATTTGTCCGGCGGCAGATTCAGTTCTGCGTCCAACGGAAACACACTCTCCAGGCCCCGAGCACCATAGCCTCGGCGTGTGACTGTCACCTCCCCGAACCGGCTTTCCAGTCCACGTTTGCAACCCGCACGGTGGTGTGTTCTGGGGAGCCCATCTTCACCGATCACTTTCTCCCGGAAAGGTTCTTGGGCACTTCTTTGATCCAGGTGTCCCTGAGTCATTCGCCGCAACAACTCCATCCCTTCACTATGAATCACGGCCTCAACTTCTCCATGCGTCAACTTCTGGGCATCCGGATGTTGGAGTCTGCCGATCAAATGGTCAAACTGTTCGCAGGCATCAATGTAGTGGGGCTCGATCGTAGCGCTGCCTATCGGGTAAGATGTCATCGAAGGGGTCTCCTGGTACTGGGTAGAGTGCATAAGATTCGTCTCTCATGTTTCATACCCCAAAAGAGACCCCTTCTTCAATTTCTTCTCAATACCACCCCGCTAACTCATTGTTTTCTCGACCTCTAGCGTCGTTCTAAAAGAGCCGCACCCAACTCGATTTCCAGACCCGCCTTGGCGGCCAATTGCTCGGCATGGTGGCGTAACTTTTCCCGTAGTTTCTCCGCCCAGCGGGGGAAGTCAAACAAGCGGATCTTGTGGTAACTGAGATAGCTTACCATCGCACCTGAATAGCCGATATCGGGAAGGGTACCGGTGATGACCACTCGATCGAAACAGGAAAGTACGCAGGAGATCTTAGCTTGGTGTCGCTCAATGAAGGAATTCATGATGGTTATCCTTTATCCTGGCTACTTGCGATAAGGATAGGTGATGCGACGGATTTTGGTTCCGGCTATGCCAGGTTAGGGTATCAGATACCGCAAGAATAGCCGGTTGTATAAAATACGATTAGTCCATCTTCACCAAAGTCTCGATAAATTGGCTCGACTCCATTGGCCTGCCAACCAGATGGCCTTGCATATAATCATAACCGAGCATTTTCACAAAGTGCCCTTGTTTCACAGTCTCGACACCCTCCGCCACCACGGGCATGGAGAAGGCGTGCGACAGGTTTACGATTGCCTCAACCAAGCTGGCATAATTCGGTACGGCATCCGCATTATGAATAAAACCTCGATAGATTTTTTCAATAAATCGAATGGAAACATGCGCAGGTGGCTGAGTGATGCTTGTCCGGTACCGAAGTCATCCAGGGCGATTCTACATCCCAACGTCTTGACTTGCTGTAGAAACACTTCTGCGTCAGCCAGTTCCTGGGTGGTGATGTCCTCGGTGATTTCCAACACTAGGCCGCCGTCAGCGAATTGCCCGTCGAGCAGACGCTTTAACAGACCACGACAAAAAGCAGGGGCATTCAACAGACGTACAGAAAGATTGACCGATATCGAAACCGGTCTGCCGATCTTCTGATGAAGTTTCGTTTGAAGTGAGCTTAAACTGAATTCAAGCCGCAATCTCCTCTGAATTCAACCCGACCTCATATTCCGCCAACGACATCGGCTGACCCGTTCGGATATACCAGACCAAACTGGCCTTCAGGAAGCAGTGGAAAGAAATCCTCCTCAACTGGCAAGTCATGGCGATCGATTGGATGCAGGCATAGGCCCTGGCGCCCTCGGCGGACATGCTGCCGCCGGACATCTTCCTTTTCACCCCGCCCTTCTTAATGATGTATTCGCCGTAGTTGTTGTGATGGGGCGCATCCTCATGGCTGATAAAGGTCAGTATA
This sequence comes from uncultured Gammaproteobacteria bacterium, assembly GCA_963716875.1. Classification (GTDB taxonomy): domain Bacteria; phylum Pseudomonadota; class Gammaproteobacteria; order Chromatiales; family Chromatiaceae; genus JASJBU01. The sequence goes on along the minus strand of CAVQUR010000012.1, from coordinate 69,947 downwards.
TGATCCTTCTGGCGCTCAACCTTCTTGATCACTTCCTTCAGCGTTTCATTGGGTTTCTGCCATACCAGCAACGCGTCCAGTCTTTTTTCCAGACGCTTCAATCGCCGATGAAAGACAAATTCCGCCAACTCGCTGCGTTGCGATTGCAGTTTCTCCCCATCCCGGATGATGCGCCGCAGCTTCAGGTAGAATGTCATGAGGGAACGGTATTGGGGAAAGGCGTCGATGAAGGCCCGTATCTTGCGGAAAATATGCGCCATGCAGGTCTGGCGGTCGCAGACAATCTTGGTATAGGCGTGCCAGCCGTCCACGATCAGCAGACCGAAGAACCCCTCCCCCAGGATGACCTGTACAACGCCCCCGCCGCGCGATGCGTCCGCCCAGGAATAGGCGCTGCGCTCGTTGGCGAATATCCACAGCCACCAGAGCTTACCCTTGACCCGCCAGCCGGTCTCGTCGGCCCAGATTTTCGCACCCTGTCTGACATCGTTGAGAATTTCCGCGTAGAGCGGCTGCAGGATGTTGCTCAAGCGGATCATGATCCTCGAGAGGCCGGCCGTCGACAGCCTCAGCGTCTTGAAACCGATGAAATAATCCCGGATCCTCGGGAAGGACAGCGCGCACATCACCCACAGCCAGGCCATCTCGATCAGGGTGTTCAGGCCGATGTCCGAGCCCGGCAGGGCCCGTTCCGATACGGACGAGACCATTTGCTTACATTGGCCGCACCATTTGGATTCGCTCACCGCCTCGCAGAGGATCGTCTTCTTGGCGGGCGGCGCGGTGTCTTCAACGAGTCGTCCGCGGTTCGGCCGGCCGGGTTGATCGGCCAGGTCGGTGCCGCATAAAGGGCACGTCTGAAGTGGGATGAAATGCGTCTCATCGGGCACGAGGCCGGACTTTCGCCGGTTGCCGCAATCATTGCGCTTTTGCGCCGCTTTTGCTTGATCTATCTCGCCTTGGCGTTGCGCGAGTTGTTTCGCCAACTCAGCGATCCGCCGGTCTTTTTCTTGAAGCCGCCGATGCAGCTCCCCTTGCAGATCGAGGATGATGTCGATCAGTTCGGCCTTGGGCAGCTTCACTAGCCGCGCTCTGTCCCAGGGCGCCTCGTCCGGATGGGAGGGCGCGTAAGCGTCCACGGCCCGGCTATTGCGCCTCCTCCGCCAGGATCGCCGCCAGCACGGCGATACGCTCCGCCCTGGGCAACGCCTGGTATCTCTTCCCCCAGTTCGCCGCCTTGCGTTTGATGCGCTGGCGGTCGGTGAAGTTCTTGCCCGCGAAACTGGCCCAATGCACCCGGTCGACTTCATAGTTGTACCAGAGCTTCTCGGTGCGGACCCCGCCCTGGTTCATGACCTGCAGCTCGACGCTGTTCCAGCCCTCCAGCAGGTCGTCGTATACCGCCGAGGGGTAGCCGGACAGGATGACGTGGCAGGGCAGCGTCTTGAGCAGTGTCAGCAGCTCGATATGATCCTGTTGCCGATACTCAAACCGATAGCGCCGCCGCGATGTGCGGGTGTGCAGGAGATAGGGCGGGTCGCTATAGACCCGTTCGCGGCCCTGGTAGTCATAGCCCGCCAGGAACCGGTGGGCACATCCGTTGACCTTTTGCACCGGATAATCGCAGGTGAACTCGGCCAGCGGTTGCGGGTCGATATCGATGCCGATATTGGTGAGCGCGGGCGGCTTGCGTTTCATGATGGCCCCGCCGCCCAAGTGGGTCTCGATGTACGTGTCGTGCGGCGGCATCATGGCGATGATGGGCTGGCAGAGTCCCGAGGTCGCCTTCGATCCAAAGTAGCTCATGGTGTTGATCCGATGGGTTACATGGGATCAGCAGCATAGTGGGGCGGGACTATGATGTCAAGGCGTCGTTGAAAATTGGTGAGCTTAAACTGGATTCAAGCAGCTATTGCCGCTGGTTTCAAACTGGACTCATATTCAGCCAGCAACATAGGCCTTCCCGTACGGATATAACATACCAGACTGGCTTTAAGAAAACGGTGGAAGGAAATACCTCTTAACTGACATGTCATGGCGATCGATTGTATACAAGCATAGGCCCTGGCGCCTTCGGCGGACATGCTGCCACCGGACATCTTCCGTTTCACAACCCCCTTCTTGATAATGTATTCGCCGTAGTTGTTGTGGTGGGGCGCGCCTTCATGCTTGATGAAGGTCAGTATATGTTCCTTCTGGCGACGAACTTTTTTGATCACCTCCTTCAGCGTGTCATTGGGGTTCTTCCATTTCAGTAACGCGTCCAGCCTTTGTTCCAGGGCCTTCAGTCGCCGTTGAAACACCCGCTCGCTCAAGTCAACCCGCGCCGCCTGCAGTTTCTCGCCGTCCCGGATGATCCGCCGCAGCTTCAGGTAGAATTTCATGATGGAACGGTATTGGGGAAACGCGTCAATGAAGGCGCGTATCTTGCGAAAGATGTGCGCCATGCAGGTTTGCCGGTCACAGACAATCTTCGTGTAGGCGTGCCAGCCATCGACGATCAGGATGCCGAAGAACACCTCGCCCAGGAGTCGCTCAACGACCGGTCCCCCGCGTGTCTTGTCGGGCCAATAATAGGCACTGCGCTCATTGGCGAATATCCATAACCACCACAGCTTGCCCTTGACTCGCCAGCCGGTCTCGTCGGCCCAGATCTTCGCCCCCTGCTTGACGTCGTGTAATATCTCCGCATAAACCGGCTGCAAGATGCCGCTGAGCCGGATCATGATCCTTGAGATACCGGCCGTCGATAACCGCAGCGTCTTGAAGTTGACGAAAAGCGCCCGGATCTTCGGGAAGGACAGCGCGCACATCACCCACAAGTAGGCCATCTCGATCATGGCGTTGAGGCCGATGTCCGAACCCGGTAGTGCCTTTTCGGAGGTTGACGAGACCATGTTCTTGCATTGATCGCATCACTTCGATTGCGTGACCTCTTTGAATACGCGGGTCTTCTCTGCAGGCGGGGGAATGTCTTCGACCAACCGCCCGCTGTCCGCCTTGCCTTTCCTGCCGCCCAGGTCATTGCCGCAGCCAGGGCAGGAGGCCAGGAGGATGAAGTTTGTCTCGTCCGGGGTGAGGTCGGATTTCCCTGGGTTGCCGCAGCCGGTTCGCTTTTTGCGCTTTTTCTTTTGGCCAGTTGTTGCCGGTTTCGGGTTGCCGTCCTTGTCCCATTCCGGTTTTTTGGAGGTCGGTTGGTTGACGTGCTTGTTGATGTCCTTGATCTTATTCCCAGCCTTTTCCTTATCGGTCTCGCCTTGTAGTGTGGCCAACTGTCGCTGAAGCTCGGTTATCTGTTGGTCTTTTGCTTCCAGCTGAATGCGCATGTCCTCGCGTTGTTCGAGGATCATGGCAATGAGTTTGGCCTTGGGCCGTTTCTCCAGCCACGCTTGGTCCGGGCCGGGTTGTCCATGGCCTTTCACGGCAGGGACGGTCACGTCGTTAATCCGTCTCCACCGCCATGATCGCCGCCAACAGGGCAAGTCGTTCCGCAGGGGGTAGCGCCTGGTAATTCCTGGCCCAACGTTCGGCCTTGCGTTTGATGCGCTGGCGGTCGGTGAAATTCTTTCCCGCGTAGGTGGCCCAGTGCGCGTGCTCAATGGCGTAGTTGTACCAGAGTTTCTCCGTGCGCGGGCCGCCCCAAGTCATGGCCTGGAGTTGCACACAGTGCCAATTTTTCAGCATACCGTCATACAGGGCGGACGGGTAGCCAGAGAGGATGATCTGGCACGGCAGCGTTTTGAGCAGGTCCAGCAAATCCACATGGTCCTGCCTGCGGTACTCATGGCGGTAGCGGCGTTTCGAGGTACGTGTCTCGATCAGGTAGGGCGGGTCGCAATAGATCAGTTCTGAACCGGTGTAGTCATAGTCGCGCAGGTAGCGGTGGGCGCAAGCGTTGACTTTTTGAACGGGATAATCGCAGTCGAATGACGCCAGTGGCTCCGGGTCGATGTCGATGGCGATGTTGTTCCGAGCGGGCGGCTTCTTGCGCATGACCGCCCCACCGCCCAGATGGGTTTCGATGTAGGTGTCGTGGGGTGGCATCATCGCGATGATGTTTTGGTACAACCCCGATGCGGCCTTGGAGCCGAAATATCCCGTCATGCCGTTACCCTTGAGCGTTTCATTGGGGACCAAGAATAGACGGGGTTGTCTATGACGATAAGCTGATTCGACAAGATCCGTACAATACTATTTATGCCTAATGAATTGGGGCGCTGAAGATTTGCACAAGGAAACCGTCACGTTAAAAAAATGCATCGATATGGAAAGTGCTTTAACCCGTGGCAGGATGGAGAATCAGGCAGGGATAACGCCTTTCAGTTATTGTTATGCTGAAATTTACTTGAAATCAGTTTAAGGTCACCACGGCGGCTCCTAATGTGTCGGGAACGCGAATGTTTTTTTTGAGCGTAGGTGTTGAGGACCTTCATCTCCAGATCTGAAAACATGATTTCAGCAGATAAGGTTGGCGTCTCTCTACCCAGCAATGTCATCAGCATAATCCGCCATGCCACGACCGCGTTGATGGCTACCGCCTGCTTAAGTCTTTGTGCTGTTTTGTGTAGAAGCTTCTCCACTCCATAGCCCGACTTTAATACCCTGTGCCAGTCTTCTATTCTCCAGCGCAATTGGTACCAGTTGACGCAATTCAAGGCATCCTCTATAGACGCTATGGCGATGGTGGTCAATAAAAACCATTCCACCCGCTCGGCATTGCGCGGTGGCTTTTGCTCTCGAATATGCACCACCCATAGGATCATCGGTGCTTTGTCCTTGTGCTGGCGCCCCGGGTCAATTTCTACCTGCCGATAACGTAGCGACACTTTCGCTGCGCGCGCCGGGCGTTTTTCGCGCGCTTTTTGCTTGCTCTTCTTTGCCCTGGCACTTTGCCTGGGAACGGCTATTTCAATCTGCGATTTAACCGCTGAGCCTCTAACGGTCTCAAAGAGCTTCTTTTCACCGCTCGTCACCCGGTCATGCTTGGCTCTTACCAGAAGCTCGACACCCGAGCAGTGCTGGCGTTGCGCATCAAACAGCTCAAAAAAATCCGCTTCCCAGGGCAAACGCACGAAATTTAGGCGCTCAACAACAAATTAGCCAAATAGTTTTTGTCCCAACCTGCTCGCAGCCGTTTATTCTTCACGCCCAACTTCACGGTTTTGTCGTTTTTAAGAAGATTTAACGCGACATGCCGCATCACCACGAAGTTCTCTGCTGAATGAGCATTACGCATCCGTGATTCATCTTCTCTGAAGCTCATATCAAGCTGCCAATGAAGACTGTTCTCGATACCCCAATGAACACGCACCGAATCGGCGAAACGCTTGGCATCGTTTTCAATCGAACTGATATAGTATCGATACTCGACACTGGTTTCGTTCTTTATAGTTCGCTGACTCTCCACCATCGCAATGATGTTGAGTCCACGCCAGGCATGGACATCGATCATGGCGTTGGCAATACCCAACGTCCAGTGGCGGCGAATCTCAAACCGATCACGGTTACGTTCTGTGGTTTCGTAAAAATCGACATCATAGTCTCTGTACCCGGCTTTGTCGGCTTTGGCGAATACGTGTTCGACTTGCTCCGCCAGGGTGCTCTGATTACCTTTCAGTGCCAGGAGGTAATCACCTTCAGCCTCAATGATCTGTTTGGCGATCGCTTTTTGGCATCCCATCGCATCAATCGTGACGATGCAACCTTTGAGAGCCAAGACCTTGAGGAGTTCTGGGATCGCGGTGATTTCGTTTGATTTTTCATCCGTCTTAACTTGCCCCAGCACAAGGCGATTTTCCGCTGACCAAGCACTGACGATGTGGATGGCCTTCTTCCCAAGCTGCCGATCATGAGATCTTCTGACCGTCTTACCGTCAATCGCAATGACACCCTCAATGAGACCCGCTACATCTCTTACCCACTGAGTAAAGCAGTCTTGGAAAGCCTGTGGGGATAGCATCGAGAACAGGCGCCGGAAGGTGTCATGTGACGGAATCCCGTAAGGTAACTCCAGAAATGTCTCAAACCAATCTGCTTTGGCTCTACCAAAGGATTCGATGGCATTCCAGTCATCGGCTCCACACAGGATTGCGCTGATGGCTATGGCGATCATATCGATGAGTTTAGGGCCGCGGAAAAAAAATAATCATCCAATTTGAGGCTGCGGAACGATCTTGATGAACCAGTGTTCCAGGCCTTCGGTGCGCTCCAGACGCGCCTCAATATCCCGCATGGCGCTCTTCGCTACCGAAATGCCTTTTTGGTAAGCCTGGGTGATCTTTCGCACGGTCGGTCTGAGTTGCCGATAGGTCATGCTCCGGGCCAGATCGAGGGCCTTGTCAACAGAGTCAATGATCTCGCCCCGCCAATGGTTCTCCAGCACGCCCCACACCCGCTCTACTGGGTTGTACTTGCTGTGATATGGCGGGTAATCGGCCAGTTGGATAGTCAGTTGGTGGGTATCCGAAAGCTCAACCAACCGCTTCAACCATTGGGTGCGGTGACCGCTACTTTCCGGGCCGTTGTCGGCATTAATCACCAGGGTTTGAAGGTCAAATGCTTCTTTCCAACGTGGCACCATTTCCTCCAGCCGGTCCACCATGAAATCGGCGGTGACCTTGCTTTGACTGAACCACAGGTGCTTGTCTCCGGTTTGTGGCAGCAAGATGCCGAACGGGGTGAGAGTCGTCTCGGGCTGGAAGTCGTGATCACAGGCATTTTCCCCTTGTCGGCTGTAGCCGCCACGAGAGAACGGTCCGACCTTTACCGTTGCCTTGGTATCCAGTGAGATGCGTAACACGCCTTCGTCCTGATCGGCCGCCTGGTTAACTTGGTGGACTGCTTCGAAGATGGCATCCGTCTCTGGGATCTTCTTCAGCGGTCGACACTTCCGGACCTTGCGTAACCGATAATCGAGATCGTTAAGTTTGTTCCGTAGCGTGCGGGTACGGGGTAACTCGGCATCTTTGTAATCGCACTGCGTGATGAGCCGCAAACGCACCTCTTCGGCGCTGAGTGGTGAATAAATGCAGTTGCTGCGGAAGGTCGGGTCGGTTTGGCCTGACGGCTCTACGATCGAGCGGATGTCGTCCAGTAGATTGGGAAGACGCTCTTCAACTCGTCGTCTGCCGCGTTGTTCAAAACGGTCTTCGATGGCTTGACCGTTCTGCAATTCCGCCTGGCCTTTACGAATCGTGCAACGGTTCCATCCCAGGAACTGTTCTGCATAGCTCTGGCCGCCCCAGCCCAGCAGACTGACCACTTTGCCCATGAACTGGCGCCGCTCACTGTCGTGGAGCAGTGGTGCGGTATTTTTCCATAGAGAAATGACCTCTACATTTGATTTTTCCGTGCGTTTGTCATAGGTGAAATTTTAACAATTCACACCGGTAACGGGTAGAGAATTCTGGATAATTTATTTTTTCCGTGGCCCTAACGACGTTTCCAAACCAAACGATATTGACGTATATCATTCATCTTGATCAGCATGGGTATCGAGATTTGTCTAAGCTAGGAAAGACCGATAAACGCATCGGTTTTCAAACCCAGACCACGAATCAACAGGATCATTATCAGCAAAATCGCGCTTCATATAACCGGAAACTGCTCATGGTAGATGCCCATTAGTCGGCAACTATAATTATCCAGCGTGTGAAGACGATTGACTAGCTTACTTGATGGTGCACGGCAAGCTGCTGCAGATGAGGTTCTCGGTTCCCCGCGGGCCTTTCGAGGTCGATGCGGTTGCCGAGAAGGGACTGTACACGATCTTGATACGGCATGTGGATCACGCACAGAATGCCAGCACCTCCACCGTATGCTTGTAAGGCAGTTCCGGAGACGACCCCTACAACTGTAGCGCTACCGTCGTCGTTGTCTAATGGGGATCCGCCCACGGGGTGCGAAATCAGGGGTGATGCTCAGTCTGCCTCGATAACGACAGGCAGCAAGCCATTCGTTATCGAAACAGGGTCGGTGCGCATCAATCCTCACTGAGCAGGGTTGCGGCGTAGGCGATCTCGTCCTGCAGATTGGGATTCAACAGATCGATCCTCCAGGGTTCGATCCAACGCATACCATACTGTTTACCCCTTTCTGCTGCCTTTCTGAAGATAGCCGGGATCTCACTAGCACCGTATGGTATCTTGCCGTTCATTTTATAGTCCGGATCTCGGGTTACCCCCCAGACGAATTGGCCTGCGGTATGCGGCGCGTAGATCATCATGGTTTCCCAGGCCGTACCGTCAGACTCCGATGGCTCGGGGATAGCCGCATGTAATGCGCCTTTCGCGATGATCAGCCTGTCACCGTAAGTTGCGTAGGCATAATCCAGCACCTGGTGGACCGCAGCGAACTTATCATTGACCAGGACTCGTGGAATGGGTCCGACGGCAGTGACCACGTATTGATTCGGAAAGGCCGCCATGGCCGTGTCGATGAGCTGTTTATAGGCAGTGATGAAGGCCTCTTCAGTGAAAGCCGCATCGAGATAGGATTGTTTCTGAGTCTCATCTAGAACGACGAACGCCCAGTCATTGGTATTCGGATCCGCCATGGAGACGGAGGTGGCGAAGATCGTAGCGGTATCTTTGTAACGGTTTCCCATGGCCTCGATGAAGCGACTTTTGATTTGCACATAGTCGGGGTCCCAATAAGCCGGGATCCAGAGCGGTTCACCTGTAATCTTGTCGTACCAGATGATGCGTTTTACCTGCGGATAGTTTTGAAAGATCCACGCCGGAGCACTGTCGCCACCGGCGTGGATGGTCAATCTGATATGTTTGCCCGCCGCCTCGGCCCGCGCCACTTCGGAATCGACATGCTCCCAATTGAAGACCCCTTCAGCGGTCTCGATATCGTTCCAGCCGTCCAATACCAGAAAACCGGTAACGTTGGGATTGTCAAGGATTTCCTGGTCGATCGGTCTACCCTTGGCACCGTGACTGATCACGCCACGGGGCACCCGAGGAAGTACACCAACATCTTTCCCTGGCATCTCTTCTGTGAAGATCGTGCCTGTTGCGGTTGTTCGATCCAGCACAGCGTTTGCCGACACATCGCTCAGGGTCAGGGTCAGGGTTTCGTCCGCTTCGATGTTGGTATCACCCATGATGCCGACCAACACCTCGCCCGAGGTAAAACCGGGAGCGATCGTAACTCTGCCGTCCGTTGCGATATAGTCGTGATCCACTACGGACGCTGTTACATCGGCAGTCGTGAAGGCTGCATCCACGTAGCCATTGGCCAATGTATCCAGACTGACCTCAAATTTCAGATAGGACAACCCAGCGTCACCCTCGACCGTCTGTGCATCCGACACGCTGAGTTTGGGCAAGTGTATAGTTTCAGTGGAAGTCTCCGGTGGTTGAGGATTCTCTTCTGGCACAGTTGTAACCTGATTCTTGAGCAACCGACGATACCATCTTCTTTCAGACGGATTGGTCTGCAACGCGGTATATCGGGATGAACCCGACCATGTTGTCGCGACGTTGAATCCGAACGCTTGTGATGTGCTCGTCACATTGGAATAGGACTGCCGTCCCAGTTCCCGACCCGCACCGGAGTTTGCAACAGACAGTAACAGCATGATCGAGACAACAAGCGTATAGGGGTGATTTCGCAGATTCATGACGCATCTCTTCTCTTTGAACTCGTACACCCGGCTATATCTGCTGCTGAACTGGATTGTTTAAGTACCGGTTCACAGAAAGACTCTAAGCGGAGCAACAAAGCTGAGTTGCAATACGAAGATTCCTTTTATCGGAATTGGATGTTTTATCGATGAAAACTCAACGAACAGCTGTAGATCGGCGTCACGCTCGAGGTCTACAGCGACGCTGCGCCAGCTGATAACCTGCAGGTCGATACCCCCTACTAAGCCAATCCCCTGGTCGTGATGACCACGATAGCGACAACGGGACCAGTCGCAGCACCTTCGTAGATTTCACCGTTCATTATCAGGGCGGTTACGACCCCTTCAATGTCGCCCCTGGTGCGCAACAACGGTTCTGACTCGTATGGCATCGAGAGGGAAGAGTCTCTCTCATTGAACGGTTCAATCTTTCTTTATCCAAGGATTCAACCCGATCGTCGATTCGCCAATCTGGAATATCTTTGATGATTCTCCAGGATTGAAATATGGTTGTACCAACTGATTCAATGATGAATGGCTCAGACTATTTCTACCCTGGCCCGTTTTCGCTGCACCGTCTTCGGTGGCAGACCAGACTGGGGATTCGAGCAACACATGACCTAAGGGCCGCGCCTGGCGAACCAGATGATATGTCGCGCACCCTTCGATCCATGGGCACGCACACGCACCTCATCGACCTCGAAACCCACCTTGTGCAGCCGTTGCAGAAACATCCGATCCGGCCCCGCCGACCACACGGCCAATATCCCCTGCGGGCGCAGCGCCGTGTATGCCGCCAGCAAACCGGAGATGCTGTAGAGCCAGTCGTTCGCGCTGCGCGTGAGTCCTTCAGGACCATTATCCACATCAAGCAAGATCGCATCGTATGTCTGTTGTGTGGCCGTCAGCAGGCGGGCGACATCCACCTCGCGCACCGTCACCCGCGGATCCTGCAGCGGATGACCGGCATGCTCCCCGAGCGGTCCCCTGTTCCACGTCACCACGGCCGGCACCAGTTCAGCCACCACCACCCGGGCCTGGTCGCCTAGTTGGCGGAGCGCCGCGGCCAGGGTAAACCCCATTCCCAAGCCACCGATGAGCAGGCGCGGCTTGACACGTTCCACCAGTCTGGCACAGGTGCGCAACGCCAGCGCATCCTCGGAGCCATGCACACGACTGGTCATCAACTCACCATGGCCGACGATTTTAATCGAGAAATCATCGCCCCGCTGGTACAGGCGCAGCTCACCGCCGTTATCGGGCACTTGGGCGCTGTCGAGTAAGATCCAAGGAATCATATAAATCCCTATCGGTGGTATTTTGTCAGCCGCGGGACGCGTGCATGAAAGCGCATGCTGTTCATCACCCGGATCCCGCTCTGCAGGTTCATGAAAAACGTGCGCCACCTCTCTGCAGCAGTAGAAATCCGGTCAGCATACCTCCAAGGTGGGCAAAATGTGCGATCCCGCTGGCGGTTCCCGTGATGCCGGCGAGCAACTCGATCAGCCCGTAGCCGAGCACGAACCACTTGGCCTTCACCGGGACCGGTGGAATCAGCAGCAGCAAGCGCACGTCCGGATAACGCAGGCCGAAGGCCAGCAACAGACCGAACACCCCCCCGGAGGCGCCGATTACCGGATAGGCCGCCCCACCCTGATCCAGCGTCAGCTCGGCCACCGTCAAGTGGACCAGACCAGCCCCGATCACACAGGCGAAAAAGAAGGTGGTAAAATAGTGCGGTCCCCAGCGCCGTTCCAATGGCCCGCCGAACAACCACAGGGCGTACATATTCAGCGCCAGATGCAGAAGACTGCCGTGCAGGAAGGCGTAACTGACGACCTGCCAAGGGTGGAACATGGATTCACCGACTAGCCCTCCATGCTGCAGGTCCACCGGCCACAGCGCCAACCAGTCAATCAGGCCGGAGCCGATACCGAGTTCGGCGATGAACCCCAGGCCGCACAGGATCAGAAGCGTAGAAACCACAGGGCTATCTTGCATAGTGTCAGTCCAAGTAGTAGGCGGCACGGCGTGCCGGGGTAAGACAGCAGATCGGATTCGCCAGCGCTGTCGGTTCGTCTTGCATATTCCACCTGCTATTCATCGCTCGTCTTGAGTCCGTATTTATGCACCCGATAGCGCAGCTTCTCCCGCGTGGTGCCCAACACCCGGGCCGTGAGACTGACGTTGTCGGCGTTGCGCGCCAGGGCTTCGGTCAGTATGCTGCGCTCCATCTCGTCCAGACTTAGACTACCGTCCAGGGGCAGACAGATGCGCTCCCCTTCGGTCTGGGCACTACCGATAACCGCCCCGCGGGCCGGGGTCGCGTCCCCCAGATAGAGCCAGCGCTCGGGGAACGCGGGCCCATCCGCGAGCAACACACAGCGTTCCACCAGGTTGCGCAACTCCCGTACGTTGCCGGGCCAGTCATAGGCAGTGAGGCGACGCCAGACACCAGAAGGCACCGTTTCCACGCGCTGGCCCGATTTGGCATTGAATTCACTGATGAACACCGGCAGCAGGTCAGTCAGGTCCTCCTTGCGGCTGCGCAGCGACGGCACCACCAGACGAAATACAGCCAGACGGTGAAACAGGTCGGCCCGAAAGCTGCCCTGCTGGACCCGCTTTTCCAAATCCTGATTAGTCGCAGCGATCAACTGAATGTCCACCTCGACCTCCCGCTCCCCTCCTACCCGGCGCACCCGCCGATCCTCGATGGCTTTGAGCAGTTTGGCTTGCAGATCCAGTTCCATCTCGCCGATCTCGTCCAGGAACAGAGTACCACCGTCGGCCTGCTCGATCAGCCCACGGCGCCGCCCCTTGGCGCCGGTGAAGGCGCCGGCCTCATGGCCGAACAGCTCCGCCTCCATCAACTCCCGGGGCAGCGCCGCACAGTTGACCTCCACCAGCGGCCCGGCGGCGCGCGGCCCCGCATGGTGCAGGATGCGCGCCACCAGCCCCTTGCCGGTGCCGGTCTCCCCGGTGATCACCAGGGCTGAGAAGGGCACCTTGGCAAGTCGTTCCAACATATCGCGCACCTGGCGTGCCGCGGCACTGCGGCCGACGAAGGCGGCGGGGAAGTAACGGCTGCCGCGCAACCGTTCCTCGTCATGCAGGCGGCGCTGCGCGCGGGCGCTGCGGCCGGCGCCGGCCACCACCAGATTCAGCCGTTCCTCATCGCATGGCTTTTCCAGAAAATCGAAGGCACCCAGCTTGAGCGCCCGCACCGACTCCGGCACGCCGCCATAGGCGGTGAGGAAGATCCACTCCCCCGGCAGCCCCTTGGCGCGTACCTTCTCCAACAGATCCAGGGCGTTGCCGTCCGGCAGGTTCATGTCGCTGAGCACCACCAGGGGCTCCAGGTTGCGTACGAACAGCAGGTGTTCTGCCTCCGTCAGGCTGGCCGCCAGCACAGCGTCCCAGCCATTACTCGCAAACTCCTCGCGGAGCTCCTGCGCCCAGCAGGCGCTCGTCCTCAATCACCAGTAATGTATCAGGCATGCATGTCAGCTCCTTCGCCTTCGCAACCGCAAGGTAGACTGCAGGGTGACCCTGGCGCCGTGGGGCTGCCGATTGGCCAGTTCAAGATCGCCGTCGTGGTCACGGGTAAATCGGCGTACCATGGCGAGGCCTAGCCCGGTACCGCCGGCCCGGCCAGTGGCGAAGGGATGCACGCCGACCTGCAACCTCTCCGCGGGAAAGCCGGGACCATCGTCACTGACCATGAGTACCAGTTGCTCCCCTACCCGCTGCGCCGCCACCATCACATGTCCGCCGTCGCCCAGGGCCTGGACCGCATTCAACACCAGATTCAACAACGCCTGGCGCAACCCCGCCGCCGGCAGCAGGCATACCAGATCCGCCGGTATCTGTGCATCCAAGACGATCCCCGCCGGCACCTGGTATCGCATCAGGTTGAAGAATTCATCGATCAACGCGCTCAACCGAACCCGCGCAAACACCTCGGGGGCGTGTCGAGCGGCATCCACCTTTTGGGTCAGCAGGCCGTTGATGCGTTTGATCTCGGCGATCACGGCCTCGATCCGGGCCGCCTGCTCGCTATTGCCAAGGCTGCGCTGCAGCTTGCTGCAGGCCATCTGGATGCCGGCCAGGGGATTGCGCAACTCATGGGCCAGGCCGGCGGAGACCGCCCCCACCGCAGCCAGCCGTTCGGCCCTTGCCAGCTCCCGGTTCTGCGCCAACAGGGCCTCGGTGGCCTGCCGCACCTCCTGCTCCAGGGTGTGTTCGCGGGCGCTGTGCTGCGCCTCCAGCTCCTGCAGGCGCGAGACCAGCGCGTTGTAGCTGCGGAACACCGGCTGCAACAAACCGGCGGCGCCGCTCAAGGCCGCATCCGGAACCGGCCGGTAGTCCCTTCCCGCCAGGTGCACCAGCAGGTCGCCGAGATCGTCCAGCGGATGTTTGATGCGGGCCCTGATCATCAACAGCAGGGCGCCGCCGGCCAGCGGCAGGGCGATCAGAAAGGCCACTGCAAGTCGCAGCTCGGTCCCGTTGTCCCGCGCGACCTCAGCCAGCAACAGATCGTAGCGTTCGCGCTCTCCCGCCAGCGCCTCACGCAGCTGCGCCAGGGTCTTGACTAGCAACTCCACCGGATCGGACTGGGGTTCATCGAGGGTATTGGCGATCCCTTCCAAGCGCACCCAGGTCTCCGGGTGAAGATGGTTCTGCATGGTTGTGAGTTGGCGAACCTGCTCGCGTAACCTAGTCAAATCCGCTGCTTGGATGCGGCTGCCACGCAGACCAACAAGCAATGTCTGCTCCATGCTGAGCGCCACATCCTGGATGAGGCCGATGTACGCCAGATGCGCCTGTACCGGTTGAATACGCTCCAGACCGCGCCAGGAGACTGCCACCAGGGCGCCCAACACCGTCAGCACGAGGATGGCGGAGACCCCGAGCGGAAGCCAGAACAACCGTCGTACCGGTAAGCGATAAGGGATGGACTCAGTCACCTGCATCATTGGGTCATCTCTCAGAAGCGACTCCGGAAACCGTCTCGGCCGCCGCTGCAAGGTGTTTGCGCATGTTCTGGGCTAGCTGCTGGAGAACATGGCTATTCGGCGTGAGTCGATCCGTGATGAACAGGTGTCATCGGGCAACCAGGAAGGCAGTAGTGAAAGAGGGAACCAGGCCCTGTGTAGTATTTTCATCTGTAGTTCCTGGAACTGAATCGTCTTAGATCGATGAATGATACGAAGCAATTGATGTGCCGTCATCGAATTTGGCCCGGAGACTAAGTCTTAGCCGCTCCGGGCTGCCTGGGGATGGTGCAAATAGACCATATGGTTCAAATCAACCAGAGACAATAACACTATGGAAAGCGAAAGGACAGTGCCGAGCCTCCCGGCAACCCGTTCTCGGTCCGGGTTACAGCCTTTTGCTGTGAGCCGAAGCCCGCAAGTCTATTCGTCGTTATCGCGATGTTCCGTACGCCGCGTCAGCACATGGTATTCGCCCTCGATGACTTCAATATCCTGGGGCTTGGCACCACGCAACAGACCTCGGCGCAACCACCAGAGCCGGGCGGCCACAACCAGCCCCGCCAGCAATCCCAGCCCCAGCAGCACCAGGCCAAAGGTCAAGCCAAGCACCACCACCAGGGCCAGGAAGACACCTCCAAGGATACGTTCCGGCCAACCGAGGTTTCTACTCGCGAATATTATCCGTCTTTGCATACCGGCTACCTCTCTCATGACTTTAAATTACGCATCATACGGGCCAATTGTGGAAAAACCCATCCGCCGGCGCAGCAGCTTATTCTGTATCGACATTGCCATATCTCCACCGAGACCGGCCTGGTTTGCCCGAACTTTAAACTATCGTCCTGTGTACTTTGAGCAATTCCAGGTAGATTGGTTGACATGCACCGGTGGATAACCACCAAGCAAGCCGACTCAAGGGATCACTTATAATAATTATTATATATATCAATATCTTGTTAATTTGGCAGCAATATTGCGTAATAGTTAACGAGATTGCATAAGCCAGTTTTCCAAGGTAGTCCACCCAGGCAAACCATGGCGTGACGACTGATTAGTTGTTAGACAACCGACCGCCAGGTGCGCTTCGCGACCCAACCCTGGAGCCGACAGGCGAATGGTTTCATATCGGGCTGCTTGCCGGCAGACTGATGATCTCCTCCTTGATACCTCTTACCCCTGGGCTTGAAAGACCCAGGGGCTTTTTTTAACTGATTACCCCTGCAACTCAGCTCCGCTGACGATCGAGATTGGCCGTAAGTGACGGAATTCTCTGGTGTGCGGTTGCACGACACGCAGTGAATACATCCCAGTAACTCGACTGCGGCCTCCCTGCCGCAGACGGTCCTGCAATCACACCCCGGATAAACCTTTGCAAGCATACGATTGGCAAATCACGCGGCTGTGAAGAGTGGCTGAGTTACAAGGGTAACCAGGTTTTTTATGATTCCAAGCATACGGGGCTATCCAGGTCATAAACGAAGATGCAGATCATCATGTTTTTGAAGGACAGTCGATCCTGCGCTGCAAGCAGCATGACGAGAGGGAGTTAGGTGTAAGGTCTTGCAATCACGCATTCGACCCTGGCGCCTGCGCCTCGACCCACTCCCGCCATACCGCGAGCAGAACAGCAATGATGATGGGGCCTAAGAACAGACCGATGAGCCCGAAGGCCGAGATGCCGCCCAGCACGCCGAACAAAACCAGCAGGTAAGGGATGCGGGTGACACTGCTGATCAGCAACGGACGCAACAGATTATCGATCTGACTGACTACCACTACGCCCCAGACTGCCAGCCCGATCCCTGCCCAGGTCTCGCCGATCACCAACAGCCAGACGCTGACCGAACCCCAAACCAGCGGGGCACCGAACGGAACCAGGGCCAGGATCACCGTCACCACACCAAGCAGCACGGGAGCGCGGATGCCGGCCGCCCAATAGCCGAGTCCAGCGAGGGCCCCCTGGATCAGGGCGGTCAGGATCAGCCCATAGAGCACCGCTTGCATGGTGCCGCCGATCGCGCTGAGATATCCCCCCGCACGCTCGCCGAGCAGGCGCAACAACAGGTGCCGCGCCTGGTGGAGGAGCGATTCGCCATCACGATAGAGGAAAAAGGCGGTCAGCAAGGCGAAGCCGAACTTGAAGGTAGTGCGACCGAGGTCGCCAAGCAATTTGAGAGACTCGTCCGCCCAGGGTTTTACCCACTGCACGAGCTGGCTGCGCAATGCCGCAGGGTCTTGGCTCGTGAGTTCGACCAGACGTTCGATCTCCGAACCAAGCCAGGGTATGCGTGCGATGTATTGAGGAAGCGCCTCTTTACCCCCGCCGAGAAAGTCAACTAATGACAAATAGGCTATGGGGACTTCGCTTTGCAACATCACGATGACCCACAACAAAGGCAGCGCGAACACGCAGGTCAGGAGCATTGTCATCAACAGGGCGCTAAGATTATCGTAAGTCCCCAGCAGGGCGCGCAGGCGTTTGTATGCGGGCCAACTGACATAGGTCAGGATGATGGCCCATGCCACCGGCACGAGAAACAGATGCAAGACCCGGTAGCTGAAGAACAGCAGACCGAACAGAAAGAGCCCCAGGGTGACGCGCGCGCCGATCACCGTCTTCATGTTAGGGGTATGCATTGGTCTCCTTGGCTATTCTGTTCTGCCGTTCGATCGGGGATTCACCTTGGCATCGAAGGCCTATAATTTTACACTCGAGTTATCCCGTCAACGGTTTTTTTTGGCCGCATCAGAAACGCCTCTTCCTGTTTGTGGCGACCAATCCGGCAAACCTGATCGGGCTGGGATTCGTACTCAGCCTGCTCGGCATGGACAACCGCAGTACCTCGGCGACCCTGGTGATCGCGGCCCTGTTCGACATGGGTGTTTCATGCATCACGCTGGCCATGTCCAAATGGAGCGCAAATAGCTCCCCCGATGCTAAAGTCATCGAACAATCCCGCAACCCCCATGAGGTCTGGGTTCTGTCGGCGGAGTGACAGGTCTGGGTAGCCGGCATCGCCCGTTAGCATTGCACCTCGTCTGTTTTCTTACCGGGTGCAATCTTGGTGATTACCTCCTTGGCGGTCAGATTTACTGTCACGGTTGTTGGCTTTCTCCAACGGATAGGCGCCGGGACTCGTGGGGTCTTCAGCTACTGTATCAACCCAGGGTACAGCGGTGGCTTCGGAAATGTACAACAGGCACCCCAGGGCGGTAATCCCCAGTATATTCAATAGCCGCGGTATTGCGTGATTCATGTCGTATAGCCTCCTTACTTGATTATTTTGTCGCTTCGTATTGACCGCCAAAGGCGGTACATCCTGCGCCGCTCAGGTTCACTGCGACGCAATATGATTGGCGCAATACCCATCAGCCCTGACGCACGTCTCCAACATCCATATAGATACCAGGCACTTACAGCGTATCAGAAAAACTTTCGCATAAAGGGTAAACGCCTGTTTCAAGCTGCTCCATCGACTGGAGAAGCAAGGCAGCATCCACTTGCCGGTGAAACGGGAACAATCCAGTCATCGTGCAAACGCGGGGGTGAGCACACCTGCGCTGAGCTCGCAAACTGCCGCACAGCCGCTATTGAAATGCTCGCTAAAAGCGCTTGCGCCAACAGCAGCGTGACGCAGGGCTGATACCACCGTGCTAATCAGCTTGGTCCTATATTGCCGTTGATGAGTTCCAGCAGCTTTTTGGTGTTACCAATCAAACCGTGCAGAAGAATCAAGCCGACGAGGACAAGAACGAGATTCTAAACCAAGCATGCTCAAACCAAGCCTGATAGCTGGTTAACCAGAATCGCAATAGTGTTTCACCGGCAGGTCCCAAATTGTGCTATAAACTGCCACTGACCCTCAGAATCCTTTCACTCCATGGAAATCGAACTGGTCGAGATCCGTGACTTCCTGGCCCGGCGTCCCCCCTTCGACGCCTTGCCGGAGGAACGGCTCAATCTCCTGCCCAAGGCGCTGGAGATACGCTACCTGCGCCGCAATCGGGAATTCCCGCCAGCCGACGCGGTCAAGGACTATCTCTATATCGTGCGCAGCGGTGCTATCGATCTTTTGGACGATGCTGATCATTTGTTAGAAAAGCTGGGCGAAGGTGACATCTATACCGTGCCCTGCCAGTTGGTGGATGTGGGGCGGGCCACCCATGGCGTCGCGGCCGAAGATACCTTGCTCTATCTGCTGCCTTGCCACACCCTGCAGGAACTGCGGGACATCGAGCCGGAGTTCAACCTGCACTTCAGCGAGTCGATGCGGGAGCGCCTGCGTCAGGCCCTCAGCACGGTGCAGGAAGCCAGCGACCCGGTCGGCATGGCGCAACTGGCCATGGAGGTCAGCGGCCTGCTCAGCAAGGCCCCGGTAGGTCGCCGATGCCGGCGCGACTATCCGCAGCGCCGCCCAGGCCATGACCGAACAGAATGTCTCGTCGATCATGCTGCTGGAACAGGATCGACTGGTGGGCATCATCACCGACCGGGACCTGCGCAGCCGCTGTGTGGCGCAGGGCCTATCGCCGGAGCACCCTGCCCGCAGCATCATGACCAGCCGACTGCAGACCATCCAGCAGGATACCCTGCTGCTGGACGCCCTGATGACCATGACCCGACTGCATGTGCATCACCTGCCGGTGCTGGACGGTGAGCGGGTGGTCGGCATGCTGACCGCCAGCGATCTGGCTCGTCTGCAGACCGCCAATCCAGCCTTCATCACCGCCGATATTCGCAAGAGCGGAATCTGGACTGAACTGATCAGCCGCCTGCAAACGCCTGCCGGAACTCCAATACCAGTTGGCCAACTCGGGGGTCAGCGCCCGGCATATCGGTGAAGCCATCTCCAGCATCACCGATGCCCTCACCATCCGTCTGATCGAGATGGCGGAGGCGGAACTCGGCCCCCCACCCGTGCCCTATGTGTGGCTCTGCGGGGGTTCCCAGGCCCGGGGCGAGCAGAGCTCCCATTCCGATCAGGACAACGCCCTGCTCATCTCCGACCGACATGAGCAGGACCACGCACGAGACCTGGTTCGCCGCAGCTGGCGCAGACCGCGTCTGCGCCGGTCTGGACGCCTGCGGTTTCGTCTATTGTCCGGGCGAGGCGATGGCGCGTAACCCCCAATGGCGTCAGCCCCTGAAGGTCTGGCGGCGTTATTTCAGGGATTGGATCGACACGCCGGAACCGATGGCCCTGATGCTGTCGAGCATCTTCTTCGACCTGCGGCCGGTGCATGGAGACGCCGAATTGTTCGAAGCGCTGCAGCAGGAGACCCTCGGCAAGACCCGGGGCAACGGCATCTTTACCGCCTACCTGGTGGCCAATGCCCTGCAGTTTCGTCCGCCCCTGGGCTTTTTCCGCACCTTCGTGCTGATTCACGGCGGCGAGCATGCCGACACCTTCGACATCAAACACCGGGGCATCGTGCCGATCACCGACATCGCCCGGGTGCTGGCGCTCTCCGCAGGTCTGCCCCAGGTCAACACCGATGAGCGGCTGCAAGGCCGCGGCGGCCGCCCGTGCCTTGAGCGAAGAGATGGCGGACAACCTGCGCGACGCCCTGGAGCTGATCGCCAGTCTGCGCATCCGTCATCAGGCCGGGCAGATCCGTCTCGGTCTCAAGGCGGACAACTACCTGCCGCCGGACGATCTGTCCGAACTGGAGCGCAAGCACCTGAAGGATGCCTTCAGCGTGATCCAGGAGATGCAGCATATCCTGGAAAGCCGCTACCAGAGCGGGCGTTTCCGTTGAACCTGTTCGAGCGTTTTCTGAGCAAGGAACGGCAGCGCAGGCGCGCCCTCGATAAGGCCGCCGTCGGGGTCATGCGGGACTATCTCGCCACGCCTCTGCCGAGCAAGCAAAGGGCCTGCGGGAGCGCTGGATATCGTGGCCCTCGATCTGGAAACCACCGGTCTCGATCCGCGCAAGGACAGCATCCTCAGCTATGGACTGGTGCACCTCAAAGGCATGTCGATCCGCCTGGAAACCGCCTGTCACGAGATAATCAGCGTACGCGAGGAGATCCCCGAGGCGTCTGCGGTGATCCATCAGATCACGGATGACGCGGCCGCCGCCGGCAGACCCCTGGAACAGGTCTTGCCTGAGATCCTGGAGCAACTGGCCGGCCGGGTGATGCTGGTGCACTACGCCAGGATCGAACAGAGCTTTCTGGACGCCGCCTGCCGGCAACTCTATGGCGCACCCTTTGTGATCCGCACCATCGATACCCTGGTGCTGGCCCGTCGCCTGTTCGAGCTCCGCAATCCATACCATCCAGGCCGAACAACCTGCGGCTGTTCAATCTGCGGCCGCAATATAACCTGCCCCAATACAAGGCGCACAATGCCCTCAGCGATGCGGTTGCGACCGCAGAGCTGTTTCTCGCCATGGCGGCGGAGATGTATCCGCGTCAGCAAAACTGTCTGCTGGAGCGTTTTTTGACCGATTGAACACCTGTTGCCGTATCCCGAACCCGGACTCATTTAGATCCAACATGCGAACTCAAATACCCATCCTTTACCGGAAACTCCTGCTGCTCTGCTGTCGTGTTCGGTCCGATCATCTGGTTGATGTTCACGCAAGATGGCCAGCGTCGCACCGACACCATGGTCTTGTGGTTGTTTGGCGAGGCCGAGATCAAGCTGGACCTCAAGGCCCTGGCGGCCAGTACACCGAGCAGACAATGCACCAGGTCTATCCGGACCTGAGCTGGCAATGTCAGGACCAGATCAGCGCCTACGGGGATCGACTTTGCGTCAGCCGGATCGGGATCTTCAACGGCATCCCGGCAAGATACCTCACTGCCTTTTATCGAGCCGGCCAGCTGGCGGCCCTGAAACTGCACTACCGGGCCAATAATCACAACTCATTGCTATCGCAACTGCGCGCTCTGTTGGGCGCGCCGGAGGCGGCTCAAGGATCGACCCCAGTACCGGCGCCGGATGAGATTTTACAATGGCGCACACCCAAGGGCCTGGTGTTGATGAAAAGAGCGCTGAGCGCTGATGAGGAGCCGGCGCTGTTCTGGCTGTCCGATGCCCTGCTGGCCAAACGATCGAGCAGTGGGCCGTGAAATACGACAAAATGATGACAGTTCGGGTTTCGCTCTGGACGTAGCCTGCGAACTGCTTTATAAACATCCACAACACTGTCATTCAGGCGCTATGGCAGGCTTGATCCACATTAAATCATCCGACAGATAACTAAATATTACGCTGCACCACCCGACATTGGCGGGTGGAGTTGATTGTTTTTTATTTTTTTAATTATCCGTAGCGATTAAGGAGAACTCTATGTCAGAGAAGGTGTACCCGGTTCCAGCAGACTTTGCGGCCCAGGCAAATATCACAAGCGAGCAATATCAGGAGATGTATCAACGCTCCATCGACAACCCGGAGGGTTTCTGGGCCGACCAGGCCAACGAATACCTGACCTGGTTCAAGCCCTGGGACAAGGTGCTGGACTGGAGCTTCGCCGAGAAGGATCTGCATATCGAGTGGTTCAAGGGCGGCAAGCTCAACGTCTCCTACAATTGCCTGGACCGTCACCTGGACAGCCGTGGCGATCAGACCGCGATCCTGTGGGAGGGCGACGACCCCGACCAGGACAAGCAGATCACCTATCGGGAACTGCATGCGGACGTCAACAAATTCGCCAATGCGCTGAAGAGCCGTGGGGTTAAAAGGGGCGATCGGGTCTCCATCTATCTGCCCATGATCCCGGAAGCGGTGGTGGCGATGCTCGCCTGCACCCGCATCGGCGCGGTCCACTCCATCGTGTTCAGCGCCTTCTCCCCGGATGCCTTGAAGGACCGCATCCTGGATTCCAACTGCCAGTGCCTGATCACCTCCGATCAGTCGCTCCGAGGCGGCAAGACATCTCCCTTTGAAGGCCAACGCGGACAAGGCCCTGTCCCACTGTCCGGACGTGCACACCTGCATCGTGGTCAAACACGGCGGCGAAGCGGTGGAGTGGCACGACGGCCGCGATGTCTGGTATCACGAGGCCCTGGCCGCCGCCGATCCGGTCTGCCCGCCGGAGGAGATGGATGCGGAGGATCCCCTGTTCATCCTCTATACCTCCGGCTCCACCGGCAAGCCCAAGGGGGTGTTGCATACCACCGGCGGTTATCTGCTGCAGGTCGCCATGACCCACAAGACCGTATTCGACTACAAGGAGGGTGAGGTCTATCTGGTGCACCGCCGACATCGGCTGGGTCACCGGGCACAGCTATATCGTCTACGGCCCGCTGGCCAACGGCGCCATCAGCCTGATGTTCGAGGGCATTCCCACCTACCCGGATGCCGGGCCGCTTCTGGCAAGTCATCGACAAACACAATGTGGCCACCTTCTACACCGCGCCGACCGCGATCCGCGCCCTGATGGCCGTGGGGGAGGCGCCGGTCAAGGCGACCTCGCGCAAATCCCTGCGCCTGCTCGGCACGGTCGGCGAACCGATCAACCCGGAGGCCTGGGAGTGGTACAACCGGGTGGTGGGCGACGCCCGCTGCCCCATCGTGGACACCTGGTGGCAGACCGAGACCGGCGCCCATTTGATCACGCCCCTGCCCGGCGCCACGCCGCTCAAACCCGGTTCGGCTACGGTGCCGTTCTTCGGGGTGCAGCCCTGCCTGATCGACGATCAGGGTAACGAGATCGCCGGCAATCCCGCCGCCGGCAACCTGGCCATCAAACATCCCTGGCCGTCCCAGATGCGCAGCGTCTATGGAGATCACAAGCGCTTCTACGAGACCTATTTCCAGATCTACCCGGGTTACTATTTCACCGGTGACGGCGCACGCCGGGATGAGGACGGCTACTACTGGATCACCGGCCGGGTGGACGACGTGCTGAACGTCTCCGGTCACCGGCTGGGTACCGCCGAGATCGAATCCGCCCTGGTGCTGCACGAGAAGGTGGCCGAGGCCGCCGTGGTGGGCTATCCCCACCCGATCACCGGTCAGGGCATCTATGCCTATGTCACCCTGATGGCCGGCCAGGAAGGCAGCGACGAACTCAAGAAGGAGTTGGTCAACCTGGTGCGCAAGGAGATCGGTCCCATCGCCAAGGTCAACCTGATCCAGTGGGCCCCCGGCCTGCCCAAGACCCGCTCCGGCAAGATCATGCGGCGCATTCTGCGCAAGATCGCCGCCAACGAAGTGGCCAACCTGGGCGATACCTCCACCCTGGCTGATCCATCGGTGGTGGATAATCTGATCGATCACAGAGAGAATCGGTAAGCGGCGGCTGGCATAGCACGACATAGGCCGGACGGTTTGTCCGTCCGGCCTGCGCCGGGAGACCGCTCTTATCGACTGGAACTCAAGAGCGACGCAAGATGCGCTGTACCGACAACGCAGCGTATCCAGCCTTGCGCAATCGTAACACAACCAGGGGCTGGAGAATCAAGTATCCACTCACATCGCCGCTAGGTTAGTGAACAGCAGCCGGCAGTTTCCGAGTTCTGCTGGAACGGAGAATTTTTTCGTTCAGCAACAATCCACTGGACCGAATTGCGATTGTGTTTTTTACCCTGAGGTCATCCTTTCCAGATGCGTCACATGACTACCGCAGACAACCTTTGATCCACAGATGGATAGCGATAAAACCCTAACTCGAACCCATCGATTATCCTGAAAACGACGAACAGGCAAACGAGTATCTGCGGCTGGTGCTGCCGATGCTGGCCCGCTCAAACTTGGGCCGAATCCGATCAACTTTCACCCTCTGTTACGAGTTTGTCGCGGGTCACAACAAAGCGTTGAAGGACGACCTCAGCAAGGTGCTGGACGAGCAGCGCGGCATCTCCAAAGAGGCGGCCGTCACCCTCTATCGTCACTATATCTGGGATATCGACCGTAGAAATCTGGAGACTCAACGCTCCGAAGCTGCGCCAAGTAATGACCGAGACCCTCACCGGAGTCGGTGAGTCGGTGGATCAGGCATCCGAATCCAGCCAGGTGCTCGATCCGCTGTTCACGCAAACTGGCGGTTCCAGTCGAATTGGACGAGATACGCGAGGTGGTCAGCCAGGTGGTGGTGCAGACCAATACCATGGCGCAAAATGGTCGAATGCTGAGGAGATGCTGACCGAGACCAAGCGGGAGGTCGAAACCCTGCGCGATCAGCTGGAACAGAGCCGCCAGGAAGCCACCACCGATGCCCTGACCGGTCTGCTCAATCGCCGCGCCTTCGATTCCGAGATGGTCATGGCCACCGAGAACGCGGAAATGGCCCGCGAATACCTCAGTCTGCTGATGATCGATATCGACCACTTTAAGCGGGTCAATGATACTCATGGTCACCTGGTTGGGGACAAGGTGATCCGCTTTATCGCCACCCAATTGTCCAAAAATGTCAAAGGCAAGGACATTGTATCCCGTATCGGAGGTGAAGAATTCGCCATCCTGCTGCCCAGCACCCAGCTCGAAAACGCCAGGGTTCTGGCGGAATCGATCCGTTCCAGGATCGAGAAAAGTCAGTTGAAGCGGATGGACAGCAGCGAGGCGATCGGTTTGATCACGGTGTCCATCGGTGCGACCTGCTACAAGCGGGGTGAGACGATCAACGATTTCCTACCATCGCGCGGACCAGGCGCTCTATCGCTCGAAACATGCCGGTCGCAACAAGGTCTCGATTCTGCTCTGATTTCGCTGCATCCGCAGCACCACTCACCGACTGAGCAATTCCTCCAGCGGGCAGGGCCGCCCGATTGCGTAGCCCTGTGCATAATCGACGCCGATCTCACGCAACTTCTGCAGAATCGCCGCATTCTCCACGGTTCCGCGATGGTCTGCATGCCCATCACATGGCCGATTTCATTGATCGATTTCACCATGGCGAAAATCCATCGGGTCGTCCAGAATATCCCTGACAAAAACCCCGTCGATCTTGAGAAAGTCCACCGGCAGGTTTTTCAGATAGTTGAACGAGGAAAGACCACTGCCGAAATCATCCAGGGCAAACAGACAACCCCGCTCCT
The DNA here is from genome assembly GCA_963716875.1 of uncultured Gammaproteobacteria bacterium. Classification (GTDB taxonomy): domain Bacteria; phylum Pseudomonadota; class Gammaproteobacteria; order Chromatiales; family Chromatiaceae; genus JASJBU01. The sequence goes on along the minus strand of CAVQUR010000012.1, from coordinate 44,326 downwards.
TCAAGGCCTCGATAAAAGCCTTGACGCTGGATAGATTGGCGATCGCCACAGTTTCGGATATTTCGAAGCAGATCTTGCCGGGCGCCACACCCGCCTGCATCAGTTCAGCGATGACAAAGGCGCGAAAGGCAGGGTTCCCCGAGCGCAAGCCCCGAAAGATTTAGCGAGCAGATTCTCAACTGTTGGAGATGCAGCGGATGTTCCCGCAACCGGCGCAAGGTCTGGCTGATGACCCAACGATCGAGGCTTTCCGATAAATTATAACGTTCCGCGGCCGGTAAAAAGGCGCCTGTTGGCACCAACTCCCCGCTGTCTCCCCGCAACTGCAGCAGAACCTCGTAATGCTCGGTCCGTGTCTCGGCAGCCCCTGTGACCGGCATCATCGGTTGACAATAGAGCTGGAATCGGCCTTCTTCCAGGGCGCGGGGAATTCGAACCGACCATTGCATTTCGCCATGGCGCCTGACTAATTCGTCATCGTCTGTGTGGTGCACGTGCAGGCGGTTTCTGCCCTGCTCCTTGGCCACATAACAGGCCGTATCCGCGGCGCTCAAGACCTGCTGCATGCCGGGGCTGTCCCGATTGACGGCCGCCAGCCCGATACTCACCCCAATGCTGAAGCTATGTTCGTCCCAGGGGAAGCTGAAATCACCAATCGACTTGATCAGATTTTCCGCGACCCCTCTCGGCCTCGTTTAGGGAACAATGTTCCATCAGCAGACCGAACTCGTCTCCCCCCAGGCGCGCCAGGGTATCGCGCTTTCTGATCTGCTGCTTGAACAGTTGACTGACCTGGCGCAGCAGTTCATCACCCGCCACATGCCCGCTGGTGTCGTTGACCAGTTTGAACTGGTCCAGATCCAGGTAGCACAAGGCGTTCTCGGTGTCCGAGATTTGTGCCGTCTCCAGCACCCGAGACAGGCGGCGTTCGAATTCACGGCGATTGATCAGACCGGTCAAGGCGTCATGACTGGCCTGATAGGAGACCTTCTGCGACAGATGGCGCGCCTCGGTGACGTCCCTGAAGACCAGCACGACGCCCAGCAACGTCCCATCCCGACCCCGAATCGGTGCGGCCGAGTCCTCGATGGCATGTCTTGCCCCCGCTCGATTCAGCAACACGGTCTTGTCCGACGGTTCGATCATCCGTTGCTCTTTCAGACAACGCGCCACCGGATCCTCTTCCGGTTCGCCGGTCTCTTCATTGACGATCCGAAAGACATCCGCAAGATGATCGACCCCGGGCCTCGTCGGCCGACCAACCGGTCAGATTTTCCGCGATGGGATTGAGGAAGTCGATGCGACCAGCCGCATCGGTCGAGATGACCGCATCGCCGATGGACTTCAAGGTTACCTGAGCCCGTTCCTTCTCTTCGAACAACAGTTGTTCCGCGCGTTTGCGTTGAGTGATGTCGTGCACGATGGCCAGCGCGCCCGACAATCGCTGATCCGTATCGCGCAACGGGGAGTATTTGACGACCAGATAGCGCTGCTGCGCGTTTTCCAGGCTGAACCAACCCTCGTACTGGATCTCTTCACCGGCAAAACAGGCGTCGAGCATCGGCTTGACGTGGCTTTTGAACCTTTCCTCACCGACCACATCGGGCACCGAACGCCCCAGGATATCCTGCTCAGTCAGACCATAATCCTCACAGTAGGCCTTGCTGGCGATCTGGTAGACATAATCCCGGGTCACCACCGCAATGCGGTCGCTGGCGCTGTGAAAGACCTGTTCATTGATGCGCTCCAGGTTCTCCGCCTCTTTGCGGGCGAGATATCCTGCACCGTCGCGATGGAACTGACCGCCCGCCCTGGGCGTCGCGGGATATCTCACAGGATTCCTCCACATATTTGATGCGTCCGTCCGGCATCAATAGACGATGTTCGATATTGTAGGGGATGAAGCTCATCGATGGCTTCCAGATAAGCCTGCTCGACCCGTTCCCGGTCATCCGGATGCGTCACCTCGAGAAAGGCCTCCCGGGACGCGCTGGTTTGTGTAGGATCGATTTCAAAGATGCGGAACACCTCATCCGACCACAGCAGTTCCTGGTCCTTCAGGTCATACTCCCAGTTGCCGATATGGGCAATTCGCTGGGCTTCCGCGAGACTGTTCTGGCTCTTGCGTAACGCCGCCTCCGCCGCTCGTCTAGCCGTCAGGTCATGAATTCCCATCAGGATGGCGGCGGGTTCATCATGCTGATCGCGCACCACATGCACCATCACCTCGAGCGGACGGCCGAGCGGGTTGCTGGGATGATCCTCTTCCATGGTGATCACCCTGTTGGTCCTGCGTCAATCTCGCGTGACAGATCGGGCAGTCGGCTCGATGCAGACGGGGATGCAGGATGCTTGCGATATTCCGTCCGATGGCGCTTTCCGGTGACAGACCGGTCAGCGCGTAGAAGGCGCGGTTTGCCCTCAGCAACCTGTCTTCCAGGTCGACCAGATAGATCGCCTCCTCGAAGAAATCCATGGCATAGGTCCACTCGGCCGCGGATTTTTCCAGTTCACGCTGGGCCAGTTCATGCTCCTGGATCTCCACTTGCAGGCGACGATTGGTCTCACGCAGTTCCTGGGTGCGCATTTCCACTGTCTGTTCCAGTTCACTCTGATAGCGCTGGATCGCTGCGGCCGCCTGGCGATGCTCGCTCACATCCCTGGCGATGCCGGTCGCACCCAGAATCTCGCCCTTTTCATTGCGCAAGGCGATGGCATTGAAGTTCAGATAGACCGGGCTGCCGTCTCTTCTGAGATGGACGGTTTCATAATCGAACAGGTTCTCTCCCTGCGCGAGTAGCTGCGAATGCCTCGCGATCTTTCTGTAAACTTCCGAACGCGACAAAATCGGTGAAAGGACGTCCCAGCATCTCTTCCGGCTGATAACCGTAGATCGTTTTGGCTGCGCTTCGATTGACGAAGGTCCAGTTGCCCTGCTTGTCCACCAGCCAGATAAGATCCTGGGAGGTCTCCACCAGATCACGGTACTTTGCCTCACTCTCTCGGAGTGCGTTTTCAGCCCGCAATCTTTCAATCGCAATCCCCGCCAGGTGGGCGGCGCTTGCCACATAATCCACAAAGGTCCGCTCTGGATCAGCCGGCACGCGCTGGTAGATCTCGAAGCTCCCCAGCGTCTCTCCCGTGGAAGAGATGATGGGTTGTGTCCAACAGGTACCGGGATGCGCCCGCTTGATCGCCTCGTGCCGGTCGGACCAGTATGGGTGGGACGGCAGATCCATCACCACCACAGGCGTCGTTTCCCGGACGCTCGCGGCACGCGCATCAAACCCTGCGTCGCCGGCAACCGGGGCAGTTGTCCGGGCATAGAAATCGCTCAGGCTCTGACACGCACCGTAGAGGAGCGTGTTTCTCTGCGCATCCTGGACCTTGACGGTGCCGAGGCTATCCGGCCAGACCGCTTGGGAGTTCTCCACCAGCAGGGTCAGGATCTGCTCCAGGGGCGCGCCGCTCGCGAGACGCTCCAACAGGAACGTGCGACCCTGCCGAATGGCCTCTTCACGCTTGCTCTGGGTGATATCGATGACCTGGCCCATGGAGTAGCCGGGCCTTCCGGCAGCATCCCGCAGCAGCGAAACCGACAAGGCGCCCCAAACCATCCTGCCGTGTTTGTGCAGATAGCGTTTCTCCTGCTGGAAACGGTCTCCCTCGAGTTCCCCCGCATAGAGCTGACCGATCAGGCGACGGGTTTGATCGATGTCGTCAGGATGGGTGATGTCCGCCACAGAGAGGGCCAGAAACTCTGCTTCCGTATAGCCAAGCATCTCCAGGAAGGCGGGATTCACCATCTGGAAGCGGCCATCGCGATGCATTAACGCCATCCCGATCGGGGCGGCCGAGAAGGTGATTTGAAAGATGTTATCCTTTTCAGAAACAAAGGATTGCAAATCGGTTTGTTTCATCGATGCTCCTTGTCAGGCAGGCGGATCCCGGGGTGCCCATGGAGACTGAATCCTACCTGCTCAGGATGACCCCATGAAAGCGATTTCTCTGAATCCCCTCCTGCTCAGGCAAGGGAACAGCATATCAACCCGGGGAACGGTCTGCCGGATCACAAATCCACAGACAGGTAGAAAAACACAAAACGACCCCGCTCGATATCGATCTTGAGGGTCGCCCCATGATAGACCCCGTAATCCACATAGCCGGGCACTGCTGCCAGTTGATGACACTCACTGGCATGCTGGGGCGACTCGAAGTCCCGATCCCGGTCATACCAGGAAAGCAACATGGGCTGCTCCAGACGCTGCTCCGCCTCTCTGTTGGCCAATCGCATGGCCTCCAGATAGTCCTGCAATGGGGGTTCGGGGTTGAACTCCACCAGGGTGATGTGGGACATATCCGGTGGTTTGGGCAACGGACAGCTGAAACCTGCATCCTGATCTTGTTCGCTCATGAGATTACCTGAGGGTGTTTACGCCTGGGTCTGACATCCAGTCTAGTTTATTTTAATATACTGACATTACTCCTTTACCAAGCCGACGAAATCCGATGGTTACCCTCTACGGCATCCCGAATTGCGACACCATGAAAAAGGCCCGTAACTGGCTGGCGGACCAGGGTATCGCATACCGCTTCCATGATTACAAAAAAGACGGCCTGGACCAAGCGCTGCTGCAGGGGTGGGTTCAGGAGCTGGGGTGGGAGGCGCTGCTCAACCGGCGCGGCATGATGTGGCGCAAGCTGGACCCCGCGATCAAGGCCGATCTCGACGAACGGCACGCCATCGAGATCATGCTGGAAACTCCCTCGATCATCAAACGTCCCCTGCTGGATACCGGCGAGGCTCGTCACCTGGGCTTCAACGACCGGCCAGTATGCGACGATCTTCCGTTGATTTCATCGCGCGATGAGGGTGATTTCGCTCGCCGATTTCTCCCCTCGGATGGGAAATTCCCTGTATAATTTTCTGCTTTCGGCGTGGGCTAAGTTCGCTCTTGCCGATCAACCGCAAGGCCCACGTCTGACGAGGACAGAATTGCAGCTGCCGCGCTTGCGGCCGAATTCATAAGGTGTCACATGATCAAGATCAACGAGAACTTCAGCAAACTCCAGGCCTCCTATCTGTTTTCCGATATCGCCAAGCGCGTCAAGACGTTTCAGGAGGCGAATCCGGACCAGCGAATCATCAAGCTGGGGATCGGCGATGTGACCCGAGCGCTGCCGGATGCCTGCATCCAGGCCTTTCATGCCGGGGTGGAAGAAATGGCCGATGAAAAAACCTTTCACGGGTACGGTCCCGAGCAGGGCTATGATTTTCTGCGTGAGGCCATCGCCAAACATGATTTTCAGGCGTACGGCTGCGAAGTGGCGGCGGATGAGGTCTTTGTCAGCGACGGCGCCAAGTGCGACACCGGCAATTTCCAGGAGATCTTCGCCACCGACATCAAGGTGGCGATTCCCGATCCGGTCTACCCGGTGTATGTGGACACCAATGTGATGGCGGGCCGCACCGGAACCGCCCAGGATGGCCGCTATGCCGGCCTGGTCTATCTCGACGGCAATCTGCAGAATGGTTTCATACCGGACCTGCCCACGGAACCGGTGGACCTGATCTATCTCTGTTTCCCGAACAATCCCACCGGCGCCACCGCCACCAAAGAACAGTTGCAGCAGTGGGTCGAATACGCCAAGGCAAACCGGGCCTTGATCCTGTTCGATGCGGCCTACGAGGCCTTCATCCAGGACGACTCCCTGCCTCACTCCATCTATGAGATCGAAGGGGCCCGCGAGGTCGCGGTGGAATTCCGCAGTTTCTCCAAGAATGCCGGCTTTACCGGGACCCGCTGCGCCTACACCGTGGTGCCCAAGGCGTGCATGGCCTACACCGCCGCCGGTGACCAGGTGGCCGTGCACGGCTTGTGGAACCGCCGTCACACCACCAAGTTCAACAGTGTCTCCTACCCGGTGCAGCGGGCGGCCGAAGCGGTCTACAGCGATGCGGGCAAGGCGCAGATTCGGGATCTGATCAGCTACTACATGAAGAATGCCGGCTATATCCGGCAGCAAATGGAGGCCCTGGGGTACCAGTGCATCGGCGGCGAGAACTCCCCCTATATCTGGATCGACGCCAAGACCGGGCTCCTGGGAGTTCTTCGACACCCTGCTGAACCGGGCGGGCGTGGTCTGTACCCCCGGGGCCGGATTCGGCAAGTGCGGCGAGGGATTTATCCGCATCAGCGCCTTCAACAGCTTTGAAAATGTGCAGGAAGCCATGCAGCGGATCAGTGCGGTCCTGTAAATCCGCTTGCCCGACTCAATGGGCGGGACGACGCACTTTGAGCCGGGATCCCTAAGCGTAGGATCGTTCCTCCATCCCATCGCCAGTGACAAGACAAATGCCCATCTCCAAAGATTTCGAAAACCGGCTCACCCGTTCATTGACCCAGATCGCCGATCATTTCGGCACCCCTTTTCATCTGTATGACGAACAGGGTATCCGGGAGACCGGCACAGGCCTGATCAAGGCCTTCGCTGGCATCCATGGTTTCAAGGAGTATTTTGCGGTGAAGGCGCTGCCGAATCCCCGCATCCTGCAGATCATGCGCTCCATGGGCTTTGGCTTCGATTGCAGTTCCATCGCCGAACTGCGGCTCAGCCGGGATCAGGGCGCCAGCGGTGAGGAGATCATGTTCACCTCCAACGACACCAGTCAGAAGGATTTCGCCGCCGCCGAGGCGGCGGGCGGTTGCGTGTTGAACCTGGATGACATCTCGCTCATCGACAAGGTCCCGCACATGCCGGAGTTGATCTGCTTTCGCTATAACCCGGGTGCAGCGGCGCACCGGCAACAGCATCATCGGCAAACCCATCGAGGCCAAGTACGGCGTCGCCCACGAGCAGCTATTGGACGCCTATCGGCTGGCTCGGGCTCGCGGGGCCAAACGTTTCGGCCTGCACACCATGGTCGCCTCGAATGAACTCAACTACCGCTATATGGTCGATACCGCCCGCATGCTGCTGGAACGGGCGGAATGGATCTCGTCCCAGTTGGATATCCGCTTCGAGTTCATCAACATCGGCGGTGGTCTGGGTATCCCCTACAAGCCCGACCAGCAACCCCTCGACATCACCCGCATGGCGGCCGAGATCGGCGAACTCTACCAGGCGTTCGACGCAGCACAACGGCTATATTCCCAAGCTGTACATGGAGAGCGGCCGCTACATGACCGGCCCCCATGGGGTGCTGGTGACCCGGGCGATCAACCGCAAGGAAATCTATCGCACCTACATCGGGGTGGATGCCTGCATGTCGGCCCTGATGCGTCCCGGCATGTACGGCGCCTACCACCATATCGACGTGCTGGGCAAGACGGGCTCAGGAAGAAGTGGTGGACGTGGCCGGCTCCCTGTGCGAGAACAACGACAAGTTCGCCATCCAACGAGCCCTGCCGAAGATCCAGGATGGCGATCTGCTGTACATCCACGACACCGGTGCGCACGGCCACGCCATGGGCTTCAACTACAACGGCAAGTTCCGGCCCAAGGAACTGCTGTTGCGGGAAGACGGCAGCGTGGAGCTGATCCGCCGTGAGGAGACCCTGGAGGACCTGTTCGCCACCCTGCACTTTCAACCCGACATCATAAAACCCGTCGGTTGAAACCGTCCGAGCTCAGACCCCTGCGTTCCGGGCTCAAACCCCGGGTACGGCCCCGGGATCATGCACCGGGACATTCGCTTGGTGCAGCACGCCGCGGCTGGTGCTGCCCAGCAACAACTGCGCGGCGACTCCCTTGCCGTGAGATGCCCAGCACGATCATATCGGCTTGATGTTTCTCCGCGATCGTCAGGATCACCTCGCTCGCTCTTGCCCTGCACCAGCAGGGCGGTGCAGTCGATGCCGGCGTCGCGGATCGCCTGGCTGATCTGCAGCAGCCGTTCGTGCTCGTGCCGAAAGCGCTCCGCCAGGGTCTCCCGGATGGTCGCGGGGATCCGGCTCGATACCGCCAAACAGCAAGTCCGGCTCATAGGCCAGCAGGCCGGGATCGGGCGGTGCCTCTACGCTATGCAGCAACAGCAGCTTGGCGGAGAAGGCCTGGGCCAGTCGCTTCGCCTGTGCAACCACCTGTTGCGTGGCGTCGGAAAAATCAACCGCAACGAGAATTTTCATCGGCATTGATACCTTGATAGTGAAGCCAGCGGTCTGTATCGAGGATCGCGTTCGACCAGATTACCGACAAAGCTCGATATGGGTAACCCGATTTCTGCCATTTTGTTTCGACCAGTAAAGGGCCTGGTCGGCGCGCTCGATGAGTTCCATACATTTTTTATCGATCTCCTTGCTCCGGGTCTGCAAGATCGATGGCCGTTGCAATCCCTCCACTGAGGGTGACTATCCTGCACAGGTCAGAGATCTGCTCCACCGCGTTTCTGATCCGTTCCGCGATCACCATGGCTCCCTGCCGATCCGTGGCGGGTAACAGCACAATGAATTCCTCACCGCCATAACGGGCGACGATATCCACGTCCCGAGTCTGCCGGTGCAGCTCCTTTGCAACGGCTTTCAGGGCCTCGTCTCCGGCGGTATGCCCATAGGCATCATTGTATTTTTTAAAATGATCCACATCCACCATGAGCATCGATATGCACTCCCCGCTGCGGTGGGCCAGGGAGAGATACTCTTTCAATTTCATCATGAAGTGGCGGCGATTGAACAGACTGGTCAGACTGTCGGTGATCGCCTGATAGGATAACAGCTTGTTGGTCTGCTCGAGCAGTTCCGCCTGTTCCAGGATCTTCTTCTCATAACGTTTCCGCTCGGTCAGATCGACCACCGCGCACAACACCAGGATTCCGTCTTCGTTTTGGATCGGGTTCAGGCCCACTTCCACCGGAAAGGCCTCACCCTGGGAATTTTGCGCCAGCAGATCGCGCCCGATTCCCATCGATCGGGCGATCGGCGCCTGCATAAAACCCTCCCTCAGCCTGGGATGAGCTGAGCGAAACCCTTCTGGCACGAGAATTTCGATGGGTTTACCTATCAATTCAGCCTCGCTGTATTGAAACAATCGCTCCGCCTCGGTATTGGCATGTTCGATTATTCCCTGGTGATTCAAAATCATTTTCGGGCTGGGTGAGGCATAAAAACCGCTACGGAACTTCGCTGCCTCCTTGCTCAGGACTTCGTCCCGTTGCCGGCGCAGCAGTTCCGTCGCCAGCCAGTTTGCCATCAGCTGCAAGTCGGCGAAATCGGCAGCCTCAAATGCTCGCCGGGCGGATCGCCGACTGGCAAAGCTGAGGGTGCCGTATAGTTCTCCGCCCGCGCGAGGGGCACCCCCAGATACGCCTTCAGCCCCAACTTCCGCTGGGCGGGGTGATCCGCAATGTCGGTTTGTGCGATGTCAGCGAACCCAAAGGGTCTCCGCGCAGCGATGGCAAGGGCACAATAGGTATCCTGCAGATCATACAGATCTCCGTCATGCCATGCCGATTGCGCGGGGGAGAGCTGTTGCCGGACCTGATAGCGCTGATCGGTGATTTTCGCCAGGCTGCCGAATTCCATCCCGAATCGCTCACGACCGAGTTGCAATAGTCGGTACACCTGCTGTTGCAGCCCCTGCTGGCTGTCACAGGCAATCTCAAACAGGGTCAGTAAGGTCTGACCCGTGTGTCGCCGCAGCACCGATGTCATTCCGGACTAACTGGGCTAGGGAGCCTTGCTGGCGCCGCTTCAGGCGTACTCATCGATACCCAATACCCGGCTCACGTAGGCGCGCTGCTGGATCTGCTCCAGGGCTGAATAGGCCTCGAGGGCGCGCCGGGTATGCTGGTCTGGATAATCCTGCTGTAAGCCCAGGCGGGTCTGCCTGTGGTGCAGCAAGGTTTCCGCCGTAAGGACATCGGCCGGCCTGCGAACCGAGGCTATCCCTGGTTCCGTCTGCGCATAGGCCGACACCACCGGGTCTGTCTTTCTGACAGGCGACGGATAGACCGGTACGGGTGCTAGGCTCGAACGGATATCCAATGTTGCGGACTGTTGGTTATGTGGTTGTTAAGTACGTTTCGGCAGGTCATTATACCCGATAACGGCTCAGGCGTGCTCGGCGTCGTAACCGGCTTCCTTGACTGCCGCGATCAGCTGTTCCACATTGGCGGAACCCGTGACGACCGCTGAGGCCTGCTCCAGGCTCACCTCCACCTTAGCCACTCCGTCCACCGCCTGCAAGGCCTTGCTGACATTGTTCACGCAATGGGGACAGGTCATTCCGGATACATCGAGTTTGACGGACATAGGCATCTCCTCGGGCAGGGTTTTGAAAAAACGCAAGCGATTGGCATTGGTGACCACCGTCACGGATGACATCGCCATGGCCGCACTGGCGAACATCGGCGGCAGCAGCCAGCCGGTGAAGGGAAACAGGGCGCCGGCCGCCAGGGGGATTCCCAGCGCATTATAGACGAATGCCCCGAACAGATTCTGCTTGATATTGCGCAAACTGGCGCTGGAGATCCCGATCGCGGTACTGACATTCAGCAAGGAATCCCCCACCAGAGTGATATCCGCGTTGCTGATCGCCACGTCGGTGCCGCTGCCGATGGCGAAACCGGTATCCGCCTGCGCCAGGGCGGGCGCGTCGTTGACTCCATCGCCCACCATGCCGACCCGATGGCCCTGTTGCTGCAGGGCCTGCACCACCGCAAGTTTGTCGCCCGGCAGCACCTCGCTGTGCACCTGGTCGATACCCAGTTGCGCGGCGACGCTGTTTGCGGTGGCCTGATTGTCGCCGCTGCACATCACCAGCTTCACGCCCAGTCGATGCAGTCTGGCGATCGCGGCGGGGGTGTCGGAGCGGATCGGGTCCTTGAGGATCAACAACCCCAGCAGGCGGCCGTCGGCCGCCAACCAGACGGGTGTGGCGGCCTTGTTCGCCTCCGCGGCGGCCTCGGCCTGCAGGGCGGCGGGGACTGCCACGCCCTGTTCCTGCATGAACTGCCGACTGCCCAGCAGGACTGTCCGAGCTTCGATCAAACCCGATACCCCCCGGCCTTCGGCGCTGCGGAACCGCTCCACCGTTTGCAGGCTCGACGCCCGCTCGTGCCGCCCGCCGGGTGATCGCCAGCGCCAGGGGATGGGTCGATAGCGTCTCCAGACTGGCGGCCAGCCGGATCACCTCGGTCTCGGTCGCTGCAGCTGCCGCCACCATCCTGGTGACGGTCGGTCTGCCCTGGGTCAGGGTGCCGGTCTTGTCCATCACCAGATGAGTCAAGCGGCTGGCGCTCTGCAGGGCATCGCTGTTGCGGATCAGGATATTCAACTGGGCGGCCCGCGCGATACCGACCATGATCGAGATCGGCGTCGCCAGTCCCAGGGCGCAGGGACAGGCGATCACCAGCACCGCAATACCGGCAGTCAGGGCATAGGCCAGGCGCGGCTCGGGACCGAACAGCAGCCAGGCGGCGCAGGTCAGCAGCGCGATCAGGATCACCACCGGCACGAACACCGCCGAGACCCGGTCCACCAGCCGGCCGATGGGGGGTTTGCTCATCTGCGCCTGTTTCACCATGCGCACGATCTGGGCCAGGGTGGTCTCCTCTCCCAGCCGGGTGACCCGCAACAGCAGCACCCCGTTCTGATTGATGGTGCCACCGGTCAGCGGATCGCCCGGGATCTTTTTGAGCGGGGCCGATTCTCCGCTCAACATCGACTCGTCGACGCTGGAGAGCCCTTCCACCACCTCACCATCGATAGGAATCCGCTCACCGGGTCGCACCCGGATCAGATCCCCCAGCCGCAGCAGAGAGACCGGCAGTTCCAGTTCCTCTGTTGTGCGCACCACACGGGCGGTTTTCGGCGTCAGGTCGAGCAGGCTGCCGATCGCCTCGCTGGTGGTGCGCTTGGCGCGGGTCTCCAGCACATGCCCGAGTTGCAGGAAGGCCAGGATCATCACCGAGGCATCGAAATAGAGGCTGGCGCCGGCCTGGGAGATGAAGTCGGGCCAGAGCACCAGCAGCATGGAAGAGAACCAGGCGGCCCCGGTGCCCAGGGCCACCAGGGTATCCATGTTGGCGGAGCGGTGCCTTGCCTGCTTCCAGGCGCCCCGGTAATAGTTGCCGCCGCTGAAGCCGATCACGAACAGGCAGAGCAGGCCGATGCCGAGCCAGAGACCCCGCCCTCCCGGGGCTTGCAGGTCAGGCAGCAGGGACCCGAAATGGGCCGCCATCAGCCCCATGCCCACCAGGCCGGCCAGCCAGGCGCGCTGCCAGGACCGTCTGATCTCGCGGCGGGCCTCCTCCACCTGCTCCAGGTGGGGATCGACATACTCTTCGATCGACCCGGGCCTGCAGTCCGGCCCGGCGCAGCCCCAGCAGCAGATCCGCCGGATGCAGGCGCGCTGGTCACCCGCCAGTGATCCGCCGCGGCCTCGACGCTGGCCTGGCTGTCGATCTGCTGGACAAGCTCGGTATCGAGCCCGCACCCGCGCCCGAGATGGCGCACAACAGACTGTCGCTCGCCACCGGGGTTTCGATCAGCCGGGCGTTGTAACCCTGGTCGATCACCGCATCGACTACCGCCTGGGGATCGCCCCCGGAGACCGCCGCCCGCTTCTCCACCAGGTTGACCGCCGCATCCTCGACCCCGGCGACCGCACGGATCGCCCGCTCCACGGTCGCGACACAACTGGCGCAGGTCATGTCCTCGATAGCGAGCAGATAACCGCCGGCAATGGCGCGGGTTGGATCCAGAGGGACGACCACCGGTTGCTCCGGCACAGGACAACTGGCGGGAATATTCGGCAACGGACGGCTCGCATAACCGGCGCTCTCAACCGCTTGTACCGCCTGATGCGGCCGGCCACCGACCACCTCGGCGAGACCCCGCTCCAGACTGACAGTCACTGCGGTCACGCCGGGTACGGCCCGAAGCGCCTGTTCCACCTTGGCGACACAGTGCTGGCAGCTCATGCCCTCGACGGCGATCGCATAAGCGTCCTGCGGCACTTTTAAATCCCTGGGCTGGGGGGCGGACTGGCGCATACTCAGCCGGGCGGCCAGCCCATGGGCCGCCCGCCCAGCAGGTGCAGATGGATATGAAAGACACTCTGCCCCGCTTCCGCGTTGCAGTTGATCAGGGTGCGGTAACCCGGTTCCGCGATGCCTTCGTCCTGGGCCACCTGTTGCGCCGCCAGGTAGAGTTTGCCCACCAGTTCGGCGTCGCCGGACTCCAGGTCGTTGAGGGTCGAGATGTGCCGTTTGGGGATCACCAGGATATGGGTCGGCGCCTGTGGATTCACATCCCGGAAGGCGAGCACATCCTCGTCGTCGTAGACCACATCTGGCTGGATCTCGCCGGAAACGAATTTGCAGAAAAGACAATCAGTCATGTATTTTCCTTAATGTATTTTGTTAATTAACCTTCCCTCCCCCGCTCGGGAGAGGGCCAGGGCGGGGGCAGCCTCAAAACTCCGCCCGTCCCCGAAAGGCGTGAGCCAGGGTGACGCTGTCCACATACTCCAGTTCGCCCCCCATGGGCACGCCCTGGGCAATGCGGGTGGTGCGGATACTGCGCGCCCTGGCCATGTCATGGATGAACTGGGCCGTCGCCTCGCCTTCCACCGTGGCATTGGTGGCGAGGATCACCTCCTTGACCTCACCCTCCGCGAATCGTTGATCCAGCCGATCCAGGCCGATCTCCCGGGGACCGATCCCGTCGAGGGGTGAAAGACGCCCGCCGAGCACGAAATAGAGGCCCCGGTAGTCGATGGCCGTTTCGATGATCGCCAGATCCGCCGGGGTCTCCACCACGCACAGCAACGCGCCGTCCCGCTGTGGATTGGAGCAGAGCTTGCAGACCTCCGCCTCGGTGAGGGTTCTGCAGCGACTGCAATGGCCGATCCGCTGCATCGCATCCGTCAGCACCTCGGCCAGATGCCGTCCACCCGCGCGATCCCGCTCCAGCAGGTAATAAGACATCCGCTGGGCGGTTTTTGCTCCCACCCCGGGTAAACAACGCAGCGCGGCGATCAACTGCTCCAGCAGCGGGGTCGTGGCCATCATGTCAGAACGGCAGCTTGATGCCGGGCGGCAGGCTCAGTCCTGCGGTCAGCCCGGACATGCTGTCCTGCATCTTCTGCGTTGATGCGTTGATTGGCGTCGTTGATCGCCGCGGCGATCAGGTCTTCCAGCATCTCCTTGTCGTCCTGCAGCAGGCTGTCGTCGATCTCTACCCGCCGGGTCTCGTGCTTGCCGTTGATGGTGATCTTCACCAGACCACCGCCCGACTCGCCGGTCACCTCCTCCCGGGCCAGTCTCTCCTGGGCCTCCTGCATCTCGGCCTGCATCTTCTGGGCCTGTTTCATCAGATTGCCTATACCACCTTTCATGAACTTTACCTCTTTGTATTTAATAAGATAAATACGTATTCCAATGTTGATTCTGGATCAGATCGAATCAATCCACCGGTCTTATGGAATCGCTGACCAGACGGGCATCGAAATGTTCCTGCAGCTCGCGCACCAAGGGGTCCTCGGCAAATGCCTGCTCAGCCTGTTGCTGTCGCTCGGACTGTTCCCTGGCCTGGCGTCTGGCCGGGGTTTCGAGCTCCGAACTCTCCACCGTGATCTGCAGCTTGGCCTGGGCTCCAAGACGCTTCCTGACCCCTTCCAGCAGCCGTTTCTCCGACTGACCCACCCGCAATTGCTGCTGGGCGGGATCCAGTTTCAGCTGCAGGGTCACGCCGTCCCAGCCCTGGAAGACACAATTGCCGGCCAGTTGGCTGGTGATGCCGCCCAACCGCAGGCTGGCGGCAAAGGTGCCCCAATCACTGGGGTCCACCCCAGTCGCGACTGGAGGCTGGTGGCCCGGATGACCGGACGTTGTGCGTTTCAGCGGTTTTTTTTTCCGTCGTTGGTTTTGCCCTGACGGGCCCCCGGCGGGCCGGCCCGGCATTGCCGGCTTGTCCGACTGCCGCCTGTTCGGCGGGTCTGAACGCCAGCATGCGCAACAACACCATCTCGAAGCCGCTGCGCGGGTCCGGGGCCAGCGGCAACTCCTGCTGCCCGGTCAGCCCGATCTGATAGAACAGCTGGACATCTTCCGCCGCCAGTTGGCTTACCAACGGTTGCAGGCGGCCCTCGTCATAGACCTCGTCCGGCCTGATTTCGGGCACCAGCTGGAGCAACGCCACCTGGTGCAGCAGGCCAAGCAGATCCTGCAGGGCGGTAGAGAAATCCACCGTCAGTTCCGCCATCTCCGCCACCCGCTGCAACAGGGCCTCACCATCACCCGCCGCCAGGGCCTCCACCAGGTGATAGACCGGATCGTTACCGATGACGCCCAGCATACTGCGGACCTCCTGACCTCTGACCTGGCCGGCGCCAAAGGCGATCGCCTGATCGAGCAGGCTGAGAGCCGTCCCGCATACTGCCGTCCGCGCCCCGGGCCAGCAGCGCGATCCCCTCCGGGTCATAGCCGATCTGCTCCTGCTCCAGGATATGTCTGAGCTGGCCCTCGATCTGCTCCCGGGACAGCCGCTTGAGATTGAACTGCAGGCAGCGAGACAGCACGGTGACCGGCACCTTCTGCGGATCGGTGGTCGCCAGGATGAACTTCACATGCGGAGGTGGTTCCTCAAGAGTCTTCAATAAGGCATTGAAACTGCTTGCTGAAAACATATGGACTTCATCGATCAGATAGACCTTGTAGCGGCCCCGCACCGGCGCATAGGGGACATTGTCCAGCAGTTCCCGGGTCTGATCCACCTTGGTGCGGGAGGCCGCGTCCACCTCCAGCAGATCCACGAAACGGCCCTCCTCGATCTCGCGGCAGGCGCTGCAGACCCCGCAGGGGGTCGAACTCACGCCCTTTTCGCAGTTGAGGGACTTGGCGAAGATTCTGGCCAGGGTCGTCTTGCCCACCCCGCGGGTGCCGGTGAACAGATAGGCGTGGTGCAGCCGGTCATGGTCCAGCGCATTGCTCAGCGCCTTTACCACATGCTCCTGGCCGACCAGCTGGTTGAACAACTGGGGCCGCCACTTCCGGGCAAGTACTTGATAAGACATCAAATCGGATCGTTGAATGGAAAAAAATCAAGGATCAGGGAGTTTAACCCGAATCCGGAGTGGATTCACGTGAGAATCTTTCGCGTCCACGGGGCACTGTAGGAGCGGGCCATGCCCGCGACCATTGGAGTCAATCCATCTTTCGTAAGAGCGGGCCATGCCCGCGACCAGCCAACCTCAAAGCCATACCGCATCCCAAAACGGATATTCCCCCAACCGCTCCACTAACCCGGCCCGCAGCGGATTGGCCACCAGATAACGCGCCATCGTCTTCAGATCGTCCTCTTCGCGGACCGCCCGGTCATGGAAAGCCTGCGCCCAGACCGGTCCTCGCCGATCCAGCCGTCGATTCAATCGCCTGGCGCTCGCCGATTTCAGGCGGTTAACGACATTGCTCAAGGTGGTATTGGAATCCAGCTCAAACAGCCAATGCGCATGATCCGGCATCAATACCCAGGCCAGCATCTGCGCATCCTGCAATAACTCGTTATCAAGAAAACACCCCGACACCGTCACACCGGCCCAGAAATCCGCAAAAAAGGGTGTGCGCTTATGGGTGATAGTCGTAACCAAATAGATACCATTCGGGACCGATACCCGCCCTTTGCGCAAGGCGCGATGACCCGGTCTTTTCTTGGTCAGGGTGATGGGGTCGCGGGCATGGCCCGCTCCTACAGGTACATCACCGTCATGGAGGAGCGGGCCATGCCCGCGAAATCGGTAGCTAAGATCATCGGCATGCATATAGTGGAGTCTAGCCATCGCACCCAAGACTTGCAGCCAGCAATAGGATAACGTCCAATAACCCAATTCAAATTCGCACGAAAAGGTAGGTCGGCAACCCCTTGCCGACACCATCCCCGAACAAAATGGCGCCAACCACCCCTCAACCCCGCAAGATCCACCTCCCCGACATCGACTGGGTGGAAATCCCGGCCGGTCCCTTCACCTATGGCGAGGACTCAACACAACAAGAACTCCACCTCGAGCGTTTCCAGATCAGCCGCTACCCCATCACCAACCGCCAGTACCAGTGTTTTATCGATGCCGGCGGTTACGAGGAGGAACGCTGGTGGCAGGATCTGAGCAAGCCGGAACCGGAAGAATCCCGCTGGGACCTGCCCAACCGCCCCAGGACCAATGTGGACTGGTACGAGGCGGTGGCCTTCACCCGCTGGTTGTCCGACCAACTGAATCAGCCTATCCGGCTGCCTACTGAACAAGAGTGGGAGAAGGCGGCGCGGGGGACGGATGGGCGGCGATATCCCTGGGGTAATGAGTACATCAACGGCTATGCCAATGTGAATGAAAGCGGATCAAAAGGCGAATACCTGCAGCAGACCACGGCGGTGGGTCTTTATCCCATGGATAACTCACCCTATGGGGTGAGGGACCTGGCGGGCAATGTCTGGGAGTGGTGTCTGAACAAATACGAACATCCGGAGCAGATTGGGCCTGACGCCAGTGGCGACGGGCGTGTGCTGCGTGGCGGCTCCTGGATCTTCGATCCAGACGTCGCGCGCGCGGCCGTCCGCGACAGGAGCGGCCCGGACGACCGCAGCGACGGCGGGGGTTTTCGGGTGGTGTTGTCTGCCCCCATTTTATGATTTCCTGTCCCCTGTTGACCACCGCGCAGCGGTGGTCTCGATTTTTTCGCGCCCCCTGTAGGAGCGGGCCATGCCCGCGATCATTGGTCGGCGCAGGGTCGCCAGGTGGTTTCGCTGCTCCGTCGATCGCGCCCATGGGGCGCTCCTACAAGGGTTGTGAACCAGCGGAAGTCGCAAGTTCTTTAGGTTACCTTGTAGGGCGGGCCACGCCCGCTAAACCGGGCTGGCGATGGCCATGATTTTTTATGATTGATCCAACCGCCGCCATCCATGGCGCAACATCATTGACATTACGTACCCCCGGCCCGCACATCCTGGGCGTGCGCTCGATGCGCTGCGAATGTCCACTGGACATTCGGTCACATCTCGCCCCATGGGGCGCTCCTACAGGGGTGGTGGGCTAGCGTCTATGGCGATTTTCTTGCCATAATGGCGCTGCTGGTTCTTCCAGTCGGGCGCCCCGATCATGACAGGCGTGTGCTGCGTGGCGGCTCCTGGATCAACAATCCAGACAACGCGCGCGCGGCCAACCGCAACAGGAACAACCCGAACAACCGCAACAACAACAGGGGTTTTCGGGTGGTGTTGTCTGCCCACACTTTACTGGCTATCCAAATTGCAGGGGCTTGTCGACCAAGGTTTACAGCACGCAGGGATGGCCGGAAAAATGGCGCGGGTGCGTCCGGTCCGCACGCTTCGGCGTCGGGCATATACAAAACGAGAGTGCTCCCTGACTTCGGGTCCGGAGCACTCTCACCTTATTTCTCGCAGATTTCGCAGGGCGGGTACCCTTTCCCGCCAATACCCTCGGATCGGAACACTACACCGGTAGGAGCGGGCCATGCCCGCGAAAATCAGTGGCGTCCCCTCCCGAACCCATCAATCACGTCCATGGGGCGCTCCTACATTATGGTCACAACTTTTTGATCCAACTCCCCAGCAGCTTGCCCAGCTCGGCCACCATGCGGCTGACATGCTCATACTGGCCATCGCTCAACCAGGCCCAATGATGTACCAGGCGCAGGTAGAGTCGCACCTTGTCCAGATCCGCATCGCATTCCAGCAGCAGCCGTTTACGGACCGCCCCTTTCTGTTTCATCGCCAGAAAGAGCCGTTCCTGAAAATCCAGCGCCGCACCGGTCAAACGCTGGGTGACGCTGAAGCGATAGATGACTGGAAACTTTTCCACTCTTGGCAGCAACCAGGCAAGCAGATCGAAAGTCTTTGAAAAAATGATCATCTCTTCAGCCATGACGAATCCTCCAGAAGATGATTTCAACAAGATCTGCGCCTTTCCTAACCTGCTGCTGGCCTGGCGTAAAGCGGCAAAGGGGAAAAGAGGGGGCTGTGCCGCCGCCGGATTCGAGTATGGATTGGCAGACCGGCTGCTGCAGATTCAGGGAGAACTGCTGACAGGCAAATATCGACCCGGTAGCTACACCCATTTTTATATCCAGGAACCCAAAAGACGTCGCATTAGTGCGGCCCCGTTCAAGGATCGTGTTGTCCACCATGCGTTGTGCAATATCATCGAACCGATCTTTGAACGGCGCTTCATTCGGGACAGCTACGCCAATCGCCCGGGTAAAGGCACTCATCGGGCCTGCGACCGCTGTCAACAATTTACCCGCCGTTATTCCTATGTACTGCGGCTGGACATAGTGAAACACTTCCCGGCCATCGATCACCAAGTATTATTGCGGATCTTGCGGGGTTATCTGACCGATGAGAAGACCTGTGTACTGTGCGAAAAAATCATCGCCAGCGGCAATGGTGTACTGGATCAGGAATACCAACCGCCTCTGTTCCCTGGCGATGATCTGCTCGACCTGTGCCGTCCCCGTGGCTTGCCGATCGGCAATCTGACCTCGCAATTCTGGAGCGTATGTAGTGTTTATGAATATGTGGTGCAATTGCGGTTTGAGCCCGTTCCGGCGGCATTTTGGCTACAATGACTCAACATATTCATGTGTCACCCCGTAGGCTGGCGATAAGCTTATCTGGTGCACGGAACTGACCACGTCTGAGAGTCGGTGGTACCACCGCTTCAATGGCGTCGAGCTTTTCTGTGGGATCTGCACGCAAGTAGACCTCAGTGGTTTGCATACTTGCATGTCCCAACCAGAGCGAAACCTTACGGAGATCTCCTGTGCTCTGAAGCACCAGCATGGCGCTCGAGTGCCTCAACACATGCGGCGATATACGCTTGTTCTTGAGTGCCGGGCAGTCCTTTGCGGCTAGCCGGACGTGTTTACGCAGGATGTACTCGAAGCCGAACCGGCTGATCGCCAAACCACGTGCATTGAGAAATAGCTCGGGCGTAAGTGCATCGCCGCGCACCGACAGCCAGGCCCGTAGATCGAGCGCCGTTTGTTTCCATAATGGCAGGGCACGCTCTCTTCGGCCTTTCCCCTGCACCCGGACGATGGGTATTGGGTGGAGCTCTACCGCGGTCAGCGGCAAACTGACTAACTCTGACACGCGCAGAGCGGCGGCAAAGCAGAGATGTAGCATGGCGCGGTCGCGGATACCGTCCCGTCTACGGAGATCGGGCGCGTTCAGAATTGCCTGCACTTCCTCCGGCAACAGGTAATTCACCAAGCGTGTATCGTTCCGTTTCATAGGAATGGCAAGCACACGCCGGCTGTGCTCCAGCAATGCAGGCACCCGATGCTCGATAAAGCGCATGAAGGATTTAATCGCCACCAAGCGGGCATTGCGGGTCTGGGGGCTGTTGTGTCGCTCAGTTTCGAGGTACTGCAGAAAATCCATCACCAGCGGCCCGTCGATTTGCTCGAGATACAACGCTGAGGGCGTGACCCGATACCGCTGGCTGGTAAACTCAAAAAGCAGCTGAAACGCATAGGCGTAGCTGTCACAGGTGTGTGCGCTTGCCCCCTTTTGCAAGGGAAGGTACTCGCGCAGAAATGCGGTAATGTGGGGTGCAATCGGTGTCATAGGTGTCATAGGTTGGTCCTCTCGAAGTAGTCCTCGCAGGCGCTAGCAATGTCGCCCAGCAGCTGTGGCGTACTCTGCAGATACCAGTAAGTATTCTTGACGCGGGCATGCCCCATGTAAGTACTTAGTGCCAGCATGTGAGAGCGAATAGCGTCACGGTCATCGGGACAGTTCATCAGCGCATTCGTGGCAAACGTATGACGGAGATCCATTAGCCGCGGGCGTGGACTCCCTGGCAGGCAGGGAATGCCAGCAAGCGCTAACAGGTGATAGAAGGTCTTTCGGACCGTGTGATGACTCAATGGGCGGCGCTGCCGAGAGATGAACAGGTGGTCGTCATCAAGCGCCAGTTTGCTTCGTTTCACCAAGTAGCGCTGAAGCACGGCAGCGGTGGTCTCATGCACCGGCACCAGCCGGCTCTTGCGGAACTTGGTTTGCCGAATCACCAAACCATCTTCGGTCACATCCTGGAAGCGCAAAGCCAAGGCCTCGGAGATCCGCAATCCGGTGACGACTAGCAGACCAAAAAGAGTCGTATATGTATGCGAGCACAAAGAGCCGGGTGAGCCTAAGCGAGCGGCGTGGGCCAGCAAAGCCTCGATTTCCGACCTGCTGAAGATATAAGGTGTCGGTCGATGGTAACGGCGACAGAAAACGCCCGCAGGCGGAATCTCGTGGCGAGAATCATCAGCATGAGCAAAACGCGCAAAGCGAATGACCATCTGTAAGCGGTTGCCGCGCTGCATCTCCGAGGAGCCCAGCGCCGCCCAGGCAATAGCCGTACTCCCGACAACGTAGTGGTCCCCTTGGGTGCTGGCAAAGCGGGCAAAGTCCCGCAGATACCGCTCCGCCGCTTCAAGTTTGAACTCAGCGGCACGGCGCACCGCGAGATATATCTCTACTGCCTGCATTAACATGACCTCACCTCCGGCCAGGTGACAACGACTTGCCTGAGCAGCGCCTGGTCGACTTTGGCGTAGTGGGCAGTCGTCTCCAGCGAGGTATGGCGCAACACTGCACCAATCGCTTGCAGGGAAGCGCCCTGGCGCAGCATGATGGTGGCAGCCGAATGGCGTAAGACATGAGAGCCGAGCGACGGGGCGTTGACGCCCGCACGCTGGATCGCCCGGGCAGCCGTCCGACCAACAGCCTGTCGGGAGACAGGCCTCAGCGGGGCCCGGGTAGTGATGAACACGTGGTCGCTCGCTATTGCCGGCCGTGCCGATCCCAGATAGTGCAGCAGCGCATCGCCGACCTCCTGCGGCAGCGGCAATCGTGTCTGACGGCGATTCTTGCCCATGACCATTAGCGTGCCGACTTGCCAGTCGAGATCGGTAGTGCGCAGCCCCGCCACATCACTGGCCCGTAAACCAAGCCGTGCCATTAGCAGGATCATCGCCTTGTCGCGGGAACCTCCCGGCGTTGTGTCGTCACAAGCAGCAATGATGCGCTCGACCGCCGCGGCAGGCAGATAACGTGGCAATGACCGCAGACGCCATCCCGCTATGGTAGGAATCGCGTTATCCAATCCTGGTTCGCACTGACCAATGACACTCAGAAAACGCAGAAACATGCGCACCGCTGTGACTACCGCCTGCGCTCGGCCTTTGCCATGGCGACGCACACGATTCAGGACAAACTCGCGTAGTCGCTTTGCCGTGAACTGCTCGGCCTGCTCACCGAGTGTCTCCAGCAAGTCCAACAGGATGGAGGTGTAGTTGCTGAGCGTCAGCTCACTCACACCACGCTGCGTTCGCATCCAATGGTGAAATTCGACCAGAAGTTCTGGCATTGGGGAGGTGGTCGAAACCTCGCTCGGCGATGGCCTAATACCTTGAGCGGCCAAGAACGTGACAAAGAGTTGAGCCCCCAGGAAGCGAACCGTTAGGACACCATTAGGGTACCGAAACTGGCCGCGGCGGGCCAAGTATCGTCCGAACGCGCTGAGTACATCTTCGTCACACTGCGCGAGAGCTTTGCCCCTCGCCTCGGCCCAGGCGACAAACTGAATCGCCCCTCGAAAGCGGCCGCGTATCGTTTCCGGCCGGTAGCCACTTTGCTCAAGCCACTGACGGAAAGCGCCCAGATAGGGGCCAGTGGCTTCAGTGTTACAATCTGCCCCTTTTCGGGCGGTCTTCAAGTACGTCTTTGGCATACTACCCTCCTTCGTGTTGAACGTTTAAAGGACGGCAGCAATATGTTGAGTCAATCAGTCAGCTTCGGCAGTGAAACGGTTTGATCTTCCAATAAATACTGCCGTACATTGGCAGCATAAACTACATATTCACAAACACTACATACCGACCAATATGAAGTGCACTTCATATTGGAGCAATTGCTATTTGCACCCCCTGGACCTGTATATCAAGCGGGAATTGGGTTGCCAGCCTTATCTGAGGTATGTGGATGACTTCGCGCTATTTTCTCATTGCAAAGCGCAACTCTGGGAGTGGAAGCAGGCCATTCGTGAACGCTTGACGAATCTGAGGCTCAGCTTTCATGAAAACAGTGCCCAGGTCATCCCCACAAAACACGGCATACCCTGGTTGGGTTTTGTGATCTATCCACAGCATCGCCGGGTGAAACAACGCAAGGTGGTGGAGGCGGATAGACGGTTGGCCACCCGTTTCGACCAGTGGCAGCGCGGGGAGATCAGCTTTGCCGTGTTCGATGCCAGTGTGCAGGGATGGATCAACCATGTGCGCTACGCGGACAGTTGGGGGCTGCGGCGGCAGGTGTTGCAGGATTTCGTTTGGTGACCCCTGTAGGAGCGCCCCATGGGACGAGATGTGACCGAATGTCCAGTGGACATTCGCAGCGCATCGAGCGCAAGCCCAGGATGTGCGGGCCGGGGGTACGTAATGTCAATGATGTTGCGCCATGGATGGCGGCGGTTGGATCAATCATAAAAAATCATGGCCATCGCCAGCCCGGTTTAGCGGGCGTGGCCCGCCCTACAAGGTAACGTAAAGAACTTGCGACTTCCGCTGGTTCACAACCCTTGTAGGAGCGCCCCATGGGCGCGATCGACGGACCAGCGAAACCACCTGGCGACCCTGCGCCGACCAATGATCGCGGGCATGGCCCGCTCCTACAGGGGGCGCGAAAAAATCGAGACCACCGCTGCGCGGTGGTCAACAGGGGACAGGAAATCATAAAATGGGGGCAGACAACACCACCCGAAAACCCCTGTAGTAGTAGCGGTAGTTCGGGAGCGTCCCTGAGGCGGTCGGCCGCGCGCGCGTCGTCTGGATCGACGATCCAGGAGCCGCCACGCAGCACACGCCCGTCGCCACTGGCGTCAGGCCCAATCTGCTCCGGATGTTCGTATTTGTTCAGACACCACTCCCAGACATTGCCCGCCAGGTCCCTCACCCCATAGGGTGAGTTATCCATGGGATAAAGACCCACCGCCGTGGTCTGCTGCAGGTATTCGCCTTTTGATCCGCTTTCATTCACATTGGCATAGCCGTTGATGTACTCATTACCCCAGGGATATCGCCGCCCATCCGTCCCCCGCGCCGCCTTCTCCCACTCTTGTTCAGTAGGCAGCCGGATAGGCTGATTCAGTTGGTCGGACAACCAGCGGGTGAAGGCCACCGCCTCGTACCAGTCCACATTGGTCCTGGGGCGGTTGGGCAGGTCCCAGCGAGATTTTTCCGGTTCCGGCTGTTTCAGGTCCTGCCACCAATCGACATCTGTGCGACCCACTCCGGTCAATTTCTTCAACCAGCCCTGCTTTTCATAGCCGCCGGCATCGATAAAGGCCTGATATTGGGCATTGGTGATGGGGTAGCGGCTGACCTGGAAGCGCTCAAGTTCGATCTCTTTTTGTGACTTACCCTCGCCGTAGATGAAAGGCCCGGCCGGGATCTCTACCCAATCGATGTCCGGCAGGCCCCGCGCATCCAGTCCCACTCCAGGACGGGGATCACCCAGCCTGGCCAGCTCGTCACCGATGGCCAGGCGGCGTTTGGGCGTGGTTTCGCTATTGTTGATCTTGTCCAGCAGGTCTTGCACTTTCGGAGGATAAACGGTCGCAGCCTCGGTCTCGGTTGGCGATTCCGCTTGTGTTTCAGCCACCTCGGCCGCATAGACCCCAACCCCCGGCCGGGGATCGCCCAACTCCGCCAGCCGGTCGCCGATCACCAAGCGGCGGCGGGGCGATGTCTTTGGGTCTTCGATTTCGTCCAGCAAGCGTCTGACTTCTGCGGAATAGGGCCGATCAACCTCGATTGGCGCTGCCATTTGAGCGGAATCCAGGCTGTTTCGTTTCTCCTCCAGCCGAGCCTGTTCGATATCGTGTAACTTGTTGATTGCCCGTTCCAGGCCGTCCGCATCCTGCAGATCCAACAGATCAATCGCGTCCGCCGCTCCTGCACCCCTGGGTAGCGAGACCGATGCATCGGTGCGCAACAGGACGCCGGGCAGAGGTACCCCCTTTTCTTTGGACAGCTCCTGCCAATGACCCACGGCGTGGCGGGTCCAGAGGCAGATGACGGGGCGGTCCGGAAAATCCCGCCCTGCCCCCGCTGAAGTTTCTTCTCTCAATTCGATACCGATATTGTGGTCTTGCAACAGGTCCTGCAATGTCTCGGCCAGATGCCTGTCCTCCGGCAGGTAGAGCAGGACATATTCCCGCTGAAAGGCCTGGTGGTCTTGCTGACGTTCATACCACAATCGAAAACGCCGGCCGTCCGGCACGAAGATTTCGACATGGCGGCATCTCGGATCTATTGCCAGTTGGTTGCCGGGCGCCGTCTTGAGCCAACCGCCTGTCTTGCTCCCTTCCACCTCCCAGGTGACTCGCAACAAGGTGGGCTTATCGGAATCGAGCGGCAACAGGGCCGCGTTCTGGTCGGCCCCCAAGATCGACAGGACACCAGGGGTCAATTGCAGGCCGATGGTGTGTTCGGAGCGGATTTCACGCTCGGGAAACAACCAGTCCGGGATGTCGGCGGCGCGTGCGTACTCCTGGGGATAGAACAGCGTCGGGGCATCACCCAGTTCCGCCCTGGCCACCGCCGCCAGCCACTGCACTTGGAGTGTTTCCTGCTCGGCGTCCGGCAGCTCGGGCAGGGCCGCTTTCAGCCATCTGCCCAGGGAGCGCCGCTGTTCCACGTCGGTCAGATCGGACAGGGTGTGGTGGATACACGCCACCAACTCGCCGATGGGCTCATCCGTGATCGCGGCGTAGCGCAAGGCCTCCTGCAGCCGCAGATTGCCGGGTAGGTTGCGATGTAGCTCATCAATAACCGACCAGCCCTGCCGGAATCGCTCGGGTGACGCCATGAAGGCCGCTTTACCCAGACCCTCGACCTGCTCCCAGTCCAATGTGATCACGGAACTGCTGCGACTGGCCACCAGGTCGCTGTACCAGAATCGCGCCTCCAGACCGGTATCGGTAGAGGGCAATCGGCTGTTTCTGAAATTGCGCAGGAAAGCGGCATCGATATGCACCGCAGGCGCCAGCAGCGCGGCGAGTTCGCGGATATCCTCCGCTGGCAGATCCCGCTCCTGCTGTGCCGATGCATTAGGCATGATTGTTATCCGCCCAGCGCATGGCCGACCCCGATGACCTTACGCAGGTCCCCCGCCGTGGTGGTGCAGTCCCAATGGATACAGAGAAAATTCGCCAGGGCCTGTTCAGGCCACAGCCTGGGTTTATGGGGGATCAGGGCGACCAAGGGACATCGCTTATTTCTGGCCAGTTGGGCAAATCTTTTCCACTCCCCTGGCCTGGCTCGATCGCGGCTGAGCAGGGGCGCGCCGATGCCGAAATCGCTGGCGATCAGAATCGGCACCCGGTTGATCAGTTTGAGCGGCTGCGGGTTTTTCTGAAATCTCTGGGGTGAGAGCGGTGTGCCCTTGAAACTACGACTCCAACAGCGCGAACGGCCGGCGATCTGCTTGAGACTCACTTCCAGGGCCTGCAGGTCATCGAAATAGGGCAGCATGGATTCTGAGCGGTCCAGCAGCAGCTGCACCCCATATTTCAGGGTCGGCACGGGTCGCCGGGGGAGCCGGTGGATGAATTTCAGATAGACCAAGTGATCTATGATGCTGTCCAGATCCACCTGACCTGTCTGACTCTGCACGGCAATCGCCGCGGACAGAATCGCCCTTTCCGAGCGTTGCACAAAGATCGGGATGCGATGAGCCTGGATCGAGGGTGCGGCATCCAGACTGATCGGTTGGGCATTTGCGATGGCTGTGGGGATGGCGGCATCTTGCCTCGGCAAGGGTTCTATGCGGCTGACATAGCCCGCCTTGGGCAAAGGCGGTTTGGGCAGGGAGACCCTCTCCTGGGTTTTCTTGGACGTTGGCTGAACCGGCGCCCTCGCTTCCGGAGCCTCCCGGGATTCGTCCCGTTGCGGGCTCTGGCGCTGGTCCCAGACCCCTTTGGGTCGAGGTTTCGGGGGTTCCGGCACCTCCAGGCCAAACCCCAGGCAGGCGGCGATCTTTGCCAGCACATTCCGATCCTGCGTGGGCAGCCGTTTCATCGCGATCGCCAGGTCGCCAAGACTGATTTCATGCCTGGTGCGATATGACATGGGTATCAGGCCAGCTGATGCTTGATCAGGGTACTTTCCGCAACCCGTTGCCAGATCTTGGACTTCGGCGTCAAACCGAGTTTTTTGCAGGCTTTAACCGAATCAAGAAACTCACCGGTGCTGGGCGGTCGGACGTTTCTGGACCTGGCTTGCTCCCGCAGTTCCATTACCTTTTCAGCAATGGCCTGGTAGAGGGCTTCGTCCGCATCGCCATGATGATATCTGGCCACCTTGATCAGATGGTCCAGTTTCACGTCTTTCAGTCGCAAGGTTACGCAGCGGCGTAAAAAAGCTGGTGGTAGCTCCCTTTCACCATTGGTGGTGATCAGGGTCAGCATGTCGAGGGTGTCCGGTGCGCTGATCTCTTCCCCGAACAGATGGAAGCGGCGCTGATCCATGGGTTCGAGCAGGTCATTGGGCACGTCCGGATCCGCCTTGTCGATCTCGTCAAGTAAGAGCACTACATTGGTTTCACCCCCAACTAGACCCGGGTTTTGTGGGGGCACATACCGATGATCTTTGAGTACTTCTTTATACTCATCAGAGTCTACGCCTTGTCTGGCCGCACTCTCGGGATTGTAGGCCCACCAGAGGATGCCGGGGATGCGGTAGGCCCAGTCGGGCAAGGGCTCCTCTCCGGCCTGGGCGGATTGGGCATGGTGCAGGCGTTTCAGCGCATCCACGTCCCCGGTCAGGTGCTCCAGGCGGGTTCGCGAGGTGATCACCATCGACAGATAGCGTCGATCCAGAATATCCGCCATCACCCGGGCCAGGGTGGATTTACCTGTACCCGGATCGCCGGAGACGAGCAACGGCCGCTGGGTGGCCATGGCGACATCCAGGGCGATCAGGATATCGTCGTCGAATACATAAGGGAAGGTCTTACCTGCCGCTTGAAAATCCGTATCGAACGCGATCTGCGAGGTATCGACCTCGGGTAGTGAAAAGAGTCTTGGCTTGTAGCTCATCGATACAGTCCACCCGGTAGTTTGTTCAATAGATTGTGGGTTCGGTTTATCTCGTTATCCTGCCGGTCCTCCAGTTGAATATCCACGCAAGGTTTGATTGGTATTGTCATCGCAGGCAATGCCGTATCAACCGGCATTTCAGCACCCACCGAAATCAAAAATTCAGCGTTCGGGTAAAGGAACTGCAGTTCACCCAAGATGTACTCATCCTTAATGTTTTCAGGTAACAGAATATAGATTCGAGGCGAAAATGCGCGGATTTTCTTATCTGTCTCTGCATCAGTCGCATGGAAATCCGTGCTGATGTGCTCACGGAAATAGTGCCTTATTTGATTGGCAATCGCATCGGTCTGGGTTTGCGTATTGTCGATCGGGATCAAGGCCCAGTCATCATCGAGGGGATGGGCCCGGCGCACGAAGGACTCTGCGGTAAAGCGATATAACTTGTTACCATTGATGGCGATACGCCTGTTCTTGCCGGCTTCATCAAGCAAGCTCAGGGGTAAAAGTGCCGCCGCTTCCGGGCGTACCCAGAGAGGAAACACGGTTTCATACAGCCAAGTCGCCCAGTCATGGTGTAATGGCGGTTTGATGGCGTTCAGCAGCTCATTGAAGGTCTGCAGGCTTGACTCATTTTCCCGCAGGATCAAACGTGCCAATGCCGTTGCCTGTGGGATATTGTCGGAACCGGTAGACTTGATCGTCTCACCCAGCCGTTGTTCGACTCTGATTTTGTGACAGACGCGCTCCATCGTCTTTTGTTTGACATCGGCGAGGCAATCAGCAATGGCATCACGCATCTCATCGAAGGCGGTGTCGGCGGCTTGGAGTTTCGCCAATTGCCCTTCGATCGCTGCCACGATCTTGTCGGGATCATTGTCATGCTCGGTAAGGAACTGAATCTGATCCAGATTGAGTATCTTGAAGCGGCCTGTTTTAAAAACCGTTTGCTTCAGACCATCCAACAGTACGATAAACAGATGCTTGAAGTTGGGATCGAGCCCCCAGCGCCATTTCAGAATGGTCGCCTCCTTCTGCACCCACCAGGATTTCAGCGCCGCCTCCGTCACCAGGATGACGGCTGCATGACACTCCGCCAGCCACTCGTCCAGGCGTTTTTCCCAATCGTCGGAGGGATAGATGTCGCCACTCTTGTCGACCAGCACATGGCAACCGTTGTCATGGGATTGCAGCTTGTTGCAGATGTCGCAGAGGAGCTGCAAGGAGGCAGAGCTCTTTGAGCTGTGACTGACGAAAAGCCTGATCATTGACATCCGTTTTCTTGATTCTGTGCGGGATCTGGAGATCTTCGTGATTCGTTCAATACGCTTCCGATTCTTGTATTGAACGCCAGGTTCTCTGGTTAGGCAAGCGCAATCCCGGAGCGAGGCCGATATCGCGGGCATGGCCCGCTCCTACAGGGGATCGTGAAAAAAAATCGCGACCTCCGCTTGAGCGGCGGTCAACAGGGGACAGGAGATCAGAAAATGGGGGCAGACAACACCACCCGAAAACCCCTGTCGAAGTAGCGGTAGAACGGGTTGCTCCTGAAGCGGTAGGCCGCGCGCGCGCCGTCTGGATAGTTGAACCAGGAGCCGCCACGCAGCACACGCCTGTCACTGGTGTCGGGCTCAATCTGCTCCGGATGATCGTACTTGTTCAGACACCACTCCCAGATATTGCCGGCCAGGTTCAGTACCTCATAGGGCGATGCGCCCTGGGGGTAGAGCCCCACGGCGTTGGTTTCAGCCAGATATTCACCCGCATCACCGCTTTAACGCACATTGGCATAACCGTTGATATAGCCATTACCCCAGGGATATTCCCAGCCATCGATGCCCCGCGCCGCCTTCTCCCACTCCGGTTCGGTGGGCAGCCGGATTGACTGCTTCAGTTGAGCAGACAACCAACGGGTGAAGGCCACCGCCTCGTACCAGTCCACGTCGGTCCTGGGCCGGTTGGACGGGTCCCAGGCGGATTGCTGTGGTTCCGGCCTTTGCAGGCCCTGCCACCAGCGCTCGTCTTGGTAACCTGCAGTATCGATAAAGGTCTGGAACTGGGCGTTGGTGATGGGGTAGCGGCTGATGTAAAAATGCTCGAGTTCGATTTGCCGCTGCTCGCCCCTCTCGCCATAGAGGAAGGGACCGGCCGGGATCTCCACCCAGTCGATGGCCGGCAGTCCCTGCGTCGTCCAGACCTATCCCGTGGCGAGCATCCAGGCTGAAACGGCCCAGGGCAGTGCCGATCGCGGCGCGGGCGCGGGGCTGGGGTAGCTGATGGATGTCGGTCATGAGGTTGAACCATTGCACATGGATGGCCCGGCGGGTGGTCTCAGTCAGCGTCGGCCGATCCTGCGCCTGCCAGACCTCGACGGCCAGGGCCGGGTTGACCCGCGCCAGCCAGGCGATAAAAGGCTCGATCGCAACCGCAGCCAGGGATTCGGCGGCGATCTCCGCCACCACCTCCCAGCCGCCGCCCTCCCACCAGCTTTCCTTCGGCCAATAGCGGCTGGCGGAGGCGGGATCGGCCTGACTGGCGACCAGCAGCACCCGGCTGGCCAGATATTCCTGCAACAGTTGGTGAGTGAACCGCAGGTCGTCACCGGTGAGCTGAAGTACGCTGGCGTCCCGGGAGAAGTCGAGCAGCGGCGGGGTCAAAGTGGTTGGCCAGGCAGCGAGCCGCAGCACGGTCTGGGCTCCCGCATCGCACCGGGCGCCGCTGGCGAATTGCATGGCCTCTGCCAGTTCTCCCAGCACCTCCAGCCAATGTGCTAGATCGGGCACCGTGGCGGTATCCCTGGCGGCGTTCCCTAGCATCTTTCTCCCGTTGATGGAGCACCTGCAGGAAGCCGCGGAAGAGTTGCGCCCGGTTGGCGGACAGCTCCGGCAGGATCGCCATGATCTGCAGCAGATAGGGTTGCTGGCCAGGTGGATGAGATTGCGTTGAGCAGAGAGCAGTCTTTCCCTATACCAGCTGTGCTCCCAAGCTTCGGCAAAGGCCTTGGGATCCTCTGCATCGGTCAGGAAGGCATCGAAGCCGCCACCCGCTTGCTCCCAGGCCAGCCATGCACTCTTGATGTCATCTCCACCTGCGATCTGCCAGAAACGTGCATCCGCCTCCGTTGTCGCGTCCCGGCTGAGGTGCAGGCTCAGCACCCGCTGCAGGAACTCACGGATCTTGCTCGGGATCGGGGGCTGCAGGGTATCGGTCTGATCGCCCCGGTGTTCGACCGGTTGTTTCTCCTTGATCAGGTGGGGCACGGGCACCGGCTCGGCTCGGCTCGCAGGGGCACGATGGGTTTGCGCTGCGCCTGGGCGGTCAGCAGTTCCCGGGTGACCCAGTCACTGTCTTCTCGCTCATCCGTCAGTACATAGGCGAGGATGTCGCAACGGGCCAGCCCTTCCTCAATACGCTGCAACCAGTTCTGATCGCCCTCCTCGATGGCCGTTTCGTCCCGCCAGGCGACTGCCGCGCCACGGGCCTCGAGACCCCGCTGGATCAGCTTCGCCCAGGTGTGGGCCAGCCCGCCCCGGGGATAGCTGATGAAGACCCGCAGGCCGGTCAGATCGGTGGTGGTGCCTGTCGTTTTTATTCGAGGGGTATTGTCCGCTGCTTACAGGGATATGCTTTCAATTCTTGCCTTGAATGATAGGATCTTCAGTCAGGCAAAGGCAATTCCGGACCGGACATGGTATCGCGGGCATGGCCCGCTCCTACAGCGTATTACCAAATTGTAGGAGCGGGCCATGCCTGCGAAAAACCGCCAGCCGTAACCCACATAAATCAATCCGGATATAACCGTCAACGAAACAGGAGGCTTTCTGTGAAACTACGCAAATGGCTGGACAACTGGGATATGATCTCGTTGAAGATCAATGCCAAGTTCCTGGAGATGGAGTGGAAGCCGCAGACGGCCGATCAGGATGCCGCCTGGGATCTGTATATCGAGCTTTTGACCCGCATCACCACCCAGCCGCTGCCGCAGACCCACGGGGATGAGAAGACCGCGCTTGCGAGCGTCTACCAGCTGTTTCCGCTGACCCGGGACATCATCCGTCGGCATGGGCGGGATTGCAGCAACTTCACCAAGATCGCCATCGTGGTGTTGAATCAGATCGTCAGGCCTTTCACCGTCAAGTGGCATCGGCTGTCTTTGGCGGGGGCGTTCGATGATCCGGTGCAATGCACCGCGTTTCGCCAGGAACTCGAACTCAAGCAGCAGCAGTTGCGGGAGTACACCCGCATGCTGGCGGATATGGCGGGGGTGGAGGATCTGACCTCGTTGGAAGAAACGCCGTAGATTGTGTTCGCGGGCATGGCCCGCTCCTACAAAATGGGGAAAGAATGTAGGAGCGGGCCATGCCCGCGAAAATCTCGCCGGGAACGAATGCGATTAGCAATGGGTGGCGTTCGACACCAGCCACACCCCGGCACACGAATCCACTGCTGCCGCTGCTCCCTTCCGGGCCTGACGGGGTTCACAGCTTCACGTTGCGGGGGGACCGATGTCGTCCGCCATAGAACTCGAAGGCGAGTGATTATAACCTGAAAGCAGGCAATGAACAGGTTGGAACTGCCAGTGCTTGTTCATTCCGCGTTTTCTAAGGCGCTTCCGAGCCGGTCAGCGGCACCGCGACGTACCACTTCCAGGAGTCTTGAAACCGTTCGAAGCGATAGGTCTGTGCGAATTTCGCCCGTATGCGTTCCGAGGGCAGGAAGGCGAACAATCGGGTGAAGTCGCTGGGGATATCCAGGGGCGCGTCGTACTTTTCGATCCAGATCCGCACCTTGGGCTCAAGCCGATAGGCCAGGGAGAGCAACTCGCCGGCACCCACACCATGAAAGCTGCCCACCAGCAGGGGCCGTTCGGTGCGGTTGACCAGTTCAGCAAAGCTGGCGTTCTCGGCACTGAAAGCCTTGGTCCACCAGGTATCGGAATCGACGATCCGAACATCGGAGGCGAATCCGGCCCCCAGCAGCAACAGCAGCAGACCGAGTGAGGTGCCGCGCAGGATCGCCCGCTTGCTGGCCAGACCTTGGGCAAAACCCCAGGCCGTCACCAGTTGCACCGCCACCAACAGCGGCAGCAGATAGCGCACCTGCAGGGAGCGGTGTCCATCCAGCAGCAGGTCGGGCAGCAAGGTCACGGCGACTGTCAGCAGCATGATGGACCCCAACAGCAGCCTGGCCTGACGGGGCGCCTGACGCAGAAACCCGAGCAACACCAACAGCAGCAATACAGCCCCGATCGGCCACCAGGCCTCGAAGCCGGGCAGATCCACATACAGACGGTTCAGGTGGCTCAGCCAGCCATCGACCAGACTGTCCAAGCTGACCTCGTTGTTCATCCAACCGGTATACCGGCGCATGGCGTCCAACCGTTCCAGGATCACCAGACCCCAGGGAATGCAGGCGAGACCGGTCACCGCCCAGGCAGCCCCGGCGCGCCAGCCTGCCCGGATCAGTTCGTCGCGCTGGCGGTAGTAAAACAGGATCAGAAACAGGCCATGGGCCAGGATCACCTGCGCGGTCAACAGGTGGGTATAGAAGGCGACGATCAACAGCGCGGCATACACCCCCCAAGCGGCAAGGTTTTGCATGCCGCAGGGCTCGCAACAGGGCGGCGCTGGCGGCGATCACCAGGGCGATCCAGAAGGCATATTGCCGCGCCTCCCGGGCGTACAACAGAAACAGGGGAGAAGCCGCCGCGAGGCTGATGGCCAGCCAGGCAGTGCGTCGGTCGAACAGTTCCCTGGCAAGCCAGAACAGGGCCGGAAACAACAGCAGTCCCAGGGCCACCGAGGTGCCGCGCAGGGCAACGCGCGGGATCCTCGACCCAGTGAGCTGACGACCCAACCCGCCAGGTAGTAGAGCGGTCCGTGTTCCGGGTGCTCCTGTCAAGGAGCGCCAGGTCTCGGCCAGTCCGAAACCCGCTTGGGGCCGCTGCAGCCGCAGCAGCTCTTGCGGGCTATGCACCTGACCGTCGTAGAGCGACTTGACCAGTTCCTTGTGCTGAATACCGAACACCCGGGCGATGCTGTATACCTCATCGTGCCACACCAGCATGCGGTCCAGGTCATGGAAACGCAACCAGACGGCTGCCAACAGACACAGGCCGCCGAGCAGCAGCAGCCAGCGGGGTTCAACTCTTGGCATCTGCCTGTTCAGCCGGAGTCCAGCACGCGGGGCAGGCCGCGCGCACTGCCGCCAGCGCGGTCAGGTTGAGCAGCCCCCGCACGGAAACGCTGGGGGTGGCGATATGCGCCGGCTTGGCGGTGCCCACCAGGATCGGCCCGATGGAGATGCCGTCGGCCAGCAGCTTGAGCATATTGAAGGCGATGTTGGCCGCATCCTGGTTGGGCATCACCAGCAGGTTGGCCTTGCCCTGCAGGCGGGAGCCAGGAAAGCGTCCGTTACGGATGCCCTCGGAGAGGGCTAGATCGGCATGCATCTCCCCCTCGACCTCCAGCTCCGGCGACCTTTGATTGAGCAGTTCCACCGCGGCCCGCATGCGACAGGCCGAAGCGCTGTTGTGACTGCCGAAATTGGAGTGGGAAAGCAGCGCGATCCTGGGTTCGATACCGAACCATCGCACCTCCCGGGCGCAATGTTCCACGTTCTCCGCCAGATCTTGCACGCCGGGCTCCTGTTGTACATAGGCATCGGTCAGAAACAGGGTGCCCGTATGCAGCACCAGGGCGTTCATGGAGGTCAGCTTGCGCACCCCAGGACGGCAGCCGATGACCTGTTCGACGATCTTCAGATGATTACTGTAGCGCCCCATGGTGCCGCAGATCATGGCGTCCGCGTCCTTGTTGGCCAGCATCACCGCGGCCAGCGCGGTGAGGTTGTGCCGCACGTTGTGGGCCGCCTCTTTGGGTGAGTAGCCCTTGCGTTGCATGCGTTCGAATAACAACTGGCAATAGAAGTCGTAGTGGGGATTCTCCTGCGGATCGAGCAGGTCGAAATCCTGTCCACAGCGCACGCTCAGGCTCAGTTGGCTCAGACGCTGATCGATCACCGCGCGCCGCCCGATCAGAACAGGGCGGGCAATCCCCTGCTCCACCACCTGCTGGCAGACTCGCAGCACTTTGTCCTCCTCCCCTTCCGCATAGACCACCCGCTGCAGCTTCTGACGGGCCTTGTCGAACACCGGTTTCATGGTCATGCTGGTGCGGAACACCAGGTGCTGCAGACGCTGCCGATAGACCTCCAGATCCGCCAGCGGCCTGAGGGCCACCCCGGACTCCATGGCCGCCCTGGCCACCGCCAGGGGTACGGTCTCCATCAGGCGCGGATCGAAGGGCCTGGGGATCAGGTAGTCGGGGCCGAACTGCATCTGTTGCCCGCCATAGGCGGACAGCACGATATCCGAGGCCTCGGCCCGGGCCAACTCGGCGATCGCCCGCACACAGGCCAGTTTCATCTGCAGATTGATCTGCACCGCGCCCACATCCAGGGCGCCGCGAAACAGGAAGGGGAAACACAGCACGTTATTCACCTGATTCGGATAATCGGAGCGACCGGTGGCGATCACCGCATCCGGACGCACCGTCTTCGCCACGTCCGGCAGGATCTCGGGAACGGGATTGGCCAACGCCAGGATCAGGGGGTTCGGGGCCATCTTCGCCAGCCATTCGGGTTTCAGGATGCCGCCTGCCGACAGCCCGAGGAACAGATCCGCACCCTCCAGGGCCTGTTCCAGGGTGCGATGGTCGGTCGCCTGGGCATAGCGGGCCTTGTAGGGATCCATCATCTCGGTACGGCCTTCATAGACCACCCCGGCGATGTCGGTCACCAGGATGTTCTCCTTCTTCAATCCCAGATCCTCCAACAGGCCGAGACAGGCCAGGGCCGCAGCGCCCGCCCCGGCGGTCACCACATGGATCTGATCGATCGCTTTGCCCACCACCCTCAGGCCATTGAGGATCGCGGCGCAGACCACGATGGCGGTGCCATGCTGGTCATCGTGGAATACCGGGATGTTCATTCGCTCCTTGAGTCCCTGCTCGATAATGAAGCATTCCGGGGCCTTGATGTCTTCCAGATTGATGCCGCCGAAACTGGGCTCCAGGCGGGCCACGGTGTCGATAAACTTGTCTGGATCGGTCTCGTCCACCTCGATGTCGAACACATCGATATCGGCGAACTCCTTGAACAGCACCGCCTTGCCTTCCATCACCGGCTTGGCGGCCAGCGCCCCGATGGCCCCCAGTCCGAGCACCGCGGTGCCGTTGGTCACCACCGCCACCAGGTTGCTGCGGCCGGTGTAGTCGGCAGCGGTCAACGGGTCCCGGGCGATCTCCCGACAGGCATCCGCCACTCCCGGGGTATAGGCCAGGGCCAGATCCTGTTGGTTGGCCAGGGGTTTGGTGGCCTTGATCTCCAGCTTGCCGGGTTTGGGGTAACGGTGATAGTCGAGGGCGGCGCGACGCAGTTCTTCGGACATTTTAGGGGCCTACCAGTGAATTCAGATGAGCGCAAAGCGAAATCTCACAGCCGCCTATGATACTGCACCAACGGCTGCCGCGGTTAATCTCAGCGCAACTCTCCAGGTGTTTGCCGGGTGCCAATCCAAAAGAGGTTCAACGTGAATATTGTCGACAATATGCCTTGACAACTGGGATTTATTCCGAATAATTCCCAGTTTCATCCCATATTATGTCGACACAGTCTCCGAATCGATGATGCTTGCCGTTCAAACCGACGTCTCCACCCTGGCCGATCGGGTATTCGAAACCCTATGTTCCGCCATTGTTGAGGGCACAATCGCGCCCGGCAGCAAGATCAGTGAACCGGATCTGGCGAGCCGCCTGCAGGTGAGTCGCGCCTCCCTGCGCGAGGCCATCGGCCGTCTGGAAGCCTGCAGCCTGGTGACCCGTAAGGCCAATATCGGGTCGCGGGTGGTGGAACTGCACAGCGCTCAACTCCTGGAGATCTACCATGTGCGCGAGGCCCTGGAGGGCATGGCGGCCCGTCTTGCCGCCCAGCACATGACTGAACCGGAGATCAGGGTGCTGCGGACCCTGTTCGACGAACATCTGCAACAGGTCGAGGAGGACGCGGGCTGATGCCACTTTCAACATGTGGGCGATCTCGACTTTCACCTGTTGATCGTGCAGGGCAGTCACAACAGCCGGCTGATCAACCTGTTCTACAACCATCTCTATCATCTGGTACGCTGTATCGCCACCAGTTCGGCCTCACCAGTCAGCGCACCCGACCGGCGCTGGCGGAGCATCGCTATATCGTGGACGTAATCGCCGCCCACGACGCCGAGATGGCGGAGTTGATGATGCGTCGACATGTGCGCGCCTCGCGGGAGAACCTGGAACGCATGCTGGCCACAACCCCATCCTGACCTTCCCCCTCGAGAGGGAAGGGATCCATACTTCGTCGGTTGGGCTGACGCAGAAAGCCCAACAAACAAGCCCCAGAATCCACTCAGCAGAGACAGAAACATGACCTTCGACATCGACCTGATCAAAGACGTCTACGCCCATTTCGAAAGCCGCGTCAACGCCGCCAGGGCCAAGCTCGACCGGCCCCTGACCCTGGCGGAGAAGATCCTCTACGCCCATCTGTCGAACCCGGCCGGCATCCAGGCCTATCGTCGCGGTGAGGACTATGTCAACTTCGCGCCCGGACCGGGTGGCGATGCAGGACGCCACCGCCCAGATGGCGCTGCTGCAGTTGATCAACTCCGGTCGCAAGCAGGTGGCGGTGCCCTCCACCGTGCACTGCGATCATCTGATCCAGTCGGATCAGGGGGCCGGGTCCGACCTGCCGGTGGCCCTGGAGCAGAACAAGGAGGTCTACGACTTTCTGCAATCGGTCTCCGACAAATTCGGCATCGGTTTCTGGAAGCCCGGCGCCGGCATCATCCATCAGGTGGTGCTGGAGAACTACGCCTTCCCCGGCGGCATGATCATCGGCACCGACTCGCACACCGTGAACGCCGGCGGTCTCGGCATGATCGCCATCGGCGTGGGCGGTGCCGACGCGGTGGACGTGATGGCCGGCATGCCCTGGGAGCTGAAGATGCCCAAGCTGATCGGGGTCAAGCTCACCGGCCGGATGAGCGGCTGGACCTCCGCCAAGGACGTGATCCTCAAGCTGGCGGGCATCCTCACCACCAAGGGCGGCACCAATGCCATCGTCGAGTATTTCGGCGACGGCGCCGAAAGTCTCTCCTGCACCGGCAAGGGCACCATCTGCAACATGGGCGCGGAGATCGGCGCCACCACCTCGGTGTTCGCCTACGACGCAAAGATGGCGGCCTATCTGAACGAGACCGACCGTGCGGAAGTGGCACAGGCCGCGGATCGGATCAAACAGCACCTGCAGGCGGACGCCGAAGTGCTGGACGAGCCGGACAAATATTATGACCAGCTGATCGAGATCGATCTGAGCACCCTGGAGCCCTACGTCAACGGTCCCTTCACCCCGGACGCGGCCCACCCGATCTCCGAGTTCGCTCAAGTGGTCAAAGAAAAGGGCTATCCGCAGAAGCTGGAGGTGGGCCTGATCGGTTCCTGCACCAACTCCTCCTACGAGGACATCACCCGCGCCGCCTCCCTGGCCCAGCAGGCCATCGACAAGAAGCTCGAGGTGAAGGCGGAGTATATCGTCACCCCCGGTTCCGAGATGATCCGTTACACCACCGAACGGGACGGCATCCTGGACAAGTTCAGCGCCATCGGCGGCGTGGTGATGGCGAACGCCTGCGGCGCCTGCATCGGTCAGTGGAAGCGTCACACCGACGATCCGCAGCGCAGGAACTCCATCATCACCTCCTTCAACCGCAACTTCGCGAAACGCAACGACGGCAACCCCAACACCCACGGCTTCGTCGCGTCGCCGGAGATCGTCACTGCGCTTTCCATCGCGGGGGACCTGACCTTCAACCCGCTCACCGACAGCCTGATCAACAAGGACGGCGAGGCGGTCCGGTTGGACGAGCCCCAGGGCATGGAGCTGCCGGTCAAGGGCTTCGCGGTGGCGGACGCCGGCTATCTGGCCCCGTCCGAGAACGGCGAGGCCGTGGAGGTGGTAGTCGCTCCCGACTCCAAACGTCTGCAGCTGCTCACCCCCTTCGCCCCCTGGGACGGCCGGGACTACACCGGTATGCCGCTGCTGATCAAGGCCCAGGGCAAATGCACCACCGACCACATCTCCATGGCCGGTCCCTGGCTCAAGTTCCGCGGCCACCTGGACAACATCTCCGACAACCTGCTGATGGGGGCGGTCAACAGTTTCAACGGCGAGACCAACGCGGTGAAGAACCTGCTGACCGGCGAGTACGACAAGGTCTCCAGCGTGGCGCGGGCCTACAAGGCCGAGGGCCTGAAGTCCATCGTGATCGCCGAGGACAACTACGGCGAGGGCTCGTCCCGCGAACATGCGGCGATGGAGCCGCGCCATCTCAACGTGGGCGCGGTGATCGTCAAGTCTTTTGCCCGCATCCACGAGACCAACCTGAAGAAACAGGGCATGCTGGCGCTGACCTTCGCGGACCCGGCGGACTACGACCGGATCCGGGAGGACGACCGCCTCGACATCATCGGCCTGAGCGGGTTCGCCCCCGGCAAGCCGTTCACGGTGAAGGTCCACCATCAGGACGGCGGCAGCGACGAGTTCCAGGTCAACCACACCTACAACGCCCTGCAGATCGAATGGTTCAAGGCCGGCGGTGCGCTGAACCTGATCTCCAAGGAGCTGAATGGTATTGTCCTGGATTC
The DNA here is from genome assembly GCA_963716875.1 of uncultured Gammaproteobacteria bacterium. Lineage (GTDB taxonomy): Bacteria > Pseudomonadota > Gammaproteobacteria > Chromatiales > Chromatiaceae > JASJBU01. Next base: position 4,481 of record CAVQUR010000012.1, on the reverse strand, counting down.
AACTCAAGGAAATGTAGGTTGGGTTGCGAGAGCGTAACCCAACAATTTCATATCAATTTAACCACGGAACACGACTGCGGTAATCCGCCTACATATTTGGGGGCTTTTGACAAGCCTAGCGGAAAAATCCCTACACGGCTGTGTATCTGTACGAATAAAATCCAGAGACGCACATGACCACATCCAAGATCATCTACACCGAGACCGACGAAGCGCCGATGCTGGCGACCTATTCCCTGCTGCCGATTATCAAGACCTTCACGGACGCCGCCGGTGTGGCGGTCGAGACCCGGGACATCTCCCTGGCCGGGCGCATCATCGCCAATTTTCCGGACCATCTGACCGGAGCACAGAGCAGGCGACGCCCTGGCGGAACTGGGCGAGCTGGCCAAGACCCCGCAGGCCAACATCATCAAGCTGCCCAACATCAGCGCCTCGATCCCCCAGCTGCAGGCTGCGATCAAGGAGCTGCAGGAGCAGGGCTATGACATTCCCGACTATCCGGAAGAACCCAAAGACGCAGCGGAACAAGCCATCAAGGCCCGTTATGCCAAGGTGCTGGGCAGCGCGGTCAATCCGGTCTTGCGGGAGGGCAACTCGGATCGCCGGGTGGCGCGCAGCCGTGAAGGAGTATGCCAAACAACATCCGCATCTATGGGTGCCTGGAGCGCGGACTCCAGGTCCCATGTGGCTAGCATGTCGGATGGTGACTTCTACTCAAGCGAAAAATCCGTGGTCGCTGAACAGCCCGCAGATGTGCGCATTGAGTTCACCGATCAAAACGGCCAGACACGGGTGTTGAAGGAAAAGGTTTCGCTGCTCGGCCGGCGAAGTGATGGATGCCGCTACGATGAACCGCAAGGCCCTGCGCGCCTTCTTCGAGCAACAGACCGCGGACGCCAAGGCCAAGGGCGTACTGCTGTCCCTGCACCTGAAGGCCACCATGATGAAGGTCTCCGACCCGATCATGTTCGGCCATGCGGTGACCGTCTATTACCAGGCTGTGTTCGACAAACACGCCGAGCTGTTCGCCGAGTTCGGCGTCGATCCCAACAACGGTCTGGGCGATGTCTACGCCAAGATCGCCAGGCTGCCCGAGGCCCAGCGGGCGGAGATCGAAGCGGACATCCAGGCGGTCTATCAGACACCGCCGGAACTGGCCATGGTGGATTCCGACAAGGGCATCACCAATCTGCACGTACCGAGCGACGTGATCATCGACGCCTCCATGCCGGCGGCGCTGCGCTCCTCCGGCCAGATGTGGGGTCCGGACGGCAAGCTGCACGACATGAAGGCGATGATTCCGGACCGCTGCTATGCCGGCATCTATCAGGCGGTGATCGACTTCTGCAGGAACCACGGCGCCTTCGACGTGACCACCATGGGCAACGTGAGCAACGTCGGCCTGATGGCGCAGAAGGCCGAGGAGTACGGCTCTCACGACAAGACCTTCGAGATCCCGGCGGACGGCACGGTGCGCGTGGTCGACGCCTCGGGCAACGTCCTGCTGGAACACAAGGTCGAGCAAGGCGACATCTGGCGCATCTGTCAGACCAAGGACCTGCCGATCCAGGACTGGGTCAAGCTGGCGGTGACCCGGGCCCGCCTGACCGGCAACCCGGCGATCTTCTGGCTCGACCGAAACCGGGCCCACGACGCCAACCTGATCGCGCAAGGTCGAGCGCTATCTGCAGGACCACGACACCAGCGGTCTGGAGATCCGGATCCTGGCGCCGGTGGAGGCGATCCGCTACACCCTGCAACGGGTCAAGGACGGCCAGGATACCATCTCGGTCACCGGCAACGTGTTGCGTGACTATCTCACCGACCTGTTCCCGATCCTGGAGCTGGGCACCAGCGCCAAGATGCTCTCGATCGTGCCGCTGCTGGCGGGCGGCGGCCTGTTCGAGACCGGTGCCGGCGGTTCGGCACCCAAGCATGTGCAGCAGTTCCTCAGAGAAGGCCATCTGCGCTGGGATTCCCTCGGTGAATTTCTGGCCCTGGCCGTCTCCCTGGAGGACCTGGCCGCAAGAGCGGCAACGCCAAGGCCAAGGTGCTGGCCGAGGCCCTGGACCAGGCCAACGGCCGGTTCCTCAACAGCAACAAGTCCCCTTCCCGCAAGGTCGGCGAGCTGGACACCCGGGGCAGCCACTTCTACCTGGCCCTGTACTGGGCGCAGGCGCTGGCCGAGCAGAACCAGGATAAGGAGTTGCAGGCCAGATTCACGCCGCTCGCCAAGCAACTGTCGGAAAATGCACAGAAGATCGTCGATGAACTCAATACGGCTCAGGGCCACGCAGTCGATATCGGTGGTTATTATCGACCGGACAAGGAACTGACCGTCCAGGCCATGCGCCCCAGCACGACCCTCAATAAGTTGTTATCTGAGGCCTGATAACAGGACCTGCAAAAAGCCAGGCCAACATCTAAAGGGTGTTGGCTTTTTCATCCCATGCAATCCAGCGAAGCCTTGCAAAAGTGACTGGCGCTACGATTCATCGACCCTGCAGCCTGGTCAAAGTTTCTCAGCGTGGGTGTTGCTTTCAGTGCGGAAGTCAGAGACAGTTATCCGCTACTGTTGTTGCATCTTGGTTGATATAATTTTCCCATCAGCCGAATCCTATCGAGGACCAACGAATGCGATATTGTAGCACCCGGGGTGGCATAGAGCCCGTGAGCTTTTCCCAGGCGGTGATGATGGGCCTGGCCACCGACGGCGGGCTGCTGTTGCCGGGCGTCCTTCCGGCAAATCGATGCCGCTACCCTCAAGCGCTGGGCGGACCTGTCCTTGGCGAACTGGCGGTGGAGGTGATGCTGCCCTATGGGGGAGACGACATCGGTCGGGATGCGCTGCAGGGACTGGTCGAACGCTCCCTACGGCTCCACCCACCGGAGGTCACCCCGCTGGTGAAGGTCGGCGATCGGCAGATTCTGGAGCTGTTCCATGGTCCCACCGCCGCCTTCAAAGATGTAGCCCTGCAGTTCCTCGGCAATCTGTTCGAGTTTCTGCTGCAGCGCGACGGCGGACAGTTGAACATCCTCGGCGCCACCTCCGGCGATACCGGTTCCGCCGCCATCTACGGGGTGCGTGGCAAGGCGGGCATCCATATCTTTATCCTGCATCCGCACAACCGGGTCTCGCCGATTCAGGAACGGCAGATGACCACGGTGCTGGATGCGAACGTGCACAATATCGCCATCCAGGGCAACTTCGACGACGGTCAGCGCATCGTCAAGGCCCTGTTCAACGACCTGGAGTTCAAACAGGCATACCGTCTGGGCGCGGTCAACTCCATCAACTGGATGCGTATCCTGGCCCAGGTGGTTTACTATTTCTACGAACTGGGGCTGCTGCAGCCGGCGGCGATCCGGCCTACAAGGTCAGTTGCCGACCTGAACTTCGGCGACATCTTCGCCGGTTATGTGGCCCTGCGCATGGGGCTGCCGGTGGAGCGGTTGATCCTCGCCACCAACCGCAATGATATCTTGAGCCGCTTCGTCAACACCGGGGTCTACGCAGCCCGGTCGGTGCACCACACCATCAGCCCTTCCATGGACATCCAGATCTCCTCCAACTTCGAACGCTACCTGTACTACCTGCTGGACCAGGACCCGGCCCAGGTGCGCGAGCTGATGGGCAGCACGGCCCAAGCGGGCCGGATCGAGGTAGCGACCGATAAACAGCAGCAGGCGGCCCGGGCGTCGATGCCCCAGGCGGTGAGCGAAGTGGAGACCCTGGAACAGATCAAACACACCTATCAGATGAATGGCCACATCTGGACCCGCACACCGCAGTCGGAGTCAGGGCGGCGCGGGAGTTCCCCGGTGCCGTCTGCCTGGCCACCGCCAATCCGGCCAAGTTCGGTGAGGCGGTCAAGCAGGCCATCGGGCTGGAGGTGCCCGTCCTCATCCCTGCAGGGTTTGATGGAAAAGGAGACCCGCTGCGCCCTCCTGGAGGTGGACACTCTGGTGGTGAAACGCTTCATGCAGGATACCCTGGCAGGCGCACGAGATTGAAGCAAAATCCGATGAAAAAGCAGAAACCCCATATCAACATCCTCGACACCACCCTGCGGGACGGCGAACAGACCCAGGGGGTTTCCTTCGACCCGGCGAGAAGCTGAACATCGCCAAGGCCCTGCTCGAACAGCTCAAGGTGGACCGTATCGAAGTGGCCTCCGCGCGGGTCTCCGAAGGCGAGCAGGAGGCGGTCGCCAATATCATCGAATTGGCCGCAGCGGTCGGCCTCGCCGAGCGGGTCGAGGTGCTCGGCTTCGTGGATTTCAAGCGCAGCGTAGACTGGATCAGCGAAGCCGGCGGCAAGGTGATCAATCTGTTGGCCAAGGGCAGCGAAAAGCACTGCCACAACCAGCTGAACCGAACCCTCGCGCAACACGCAGCAGACATCAAGAAGACCATCCACTACGCCCAGAAAAAGGGCTTGAAGGTCAATCTCTATCTGGAGGACTGGTCCAATGGCT